>NZ_JBWKOS010000011.1:0-113624 GCF_059416225.1 Sphingomonas sp. GW821-FHT09E03
CCCTTTTCCCGAAACTTTGACGATCAGCTTACGGGCTGACGGAGCTATCCGCATCGTCGTCGCTGTCGGCAACAACAACGATGCCCGCGGCGACGGCAGCCGCTGCGAGAACCGCGATGAGAATGCCACCGCCAGCAAGAGCGTTGTCACCCTTGACCGACTCGGTAGCCGGCGCGGTGAGCGGCGTGGCGATCGGCGCAGCCGCTGCCACGGTCGGGGCAGCGACGAGCGACAGCGCCGTCATTGCCATAGTGATACCCTTGAACTTCACGTGTGTTCCTCCTTGCAGAGCCGTCCGGTCTCGAACACTTGGTCTGCCTTAAGACGTTTTGCGTCAAAAAGTCTACCATAATCGTTCGGCGACCGCCGGCGCTACCGACTGGGTGTTGCAGAACCGCTAACCCAAGCGGCCTTTTAAGGTTCCCGTTGTAGGCGCCAAGGCCCTAAAAAGGGCAACTTCTACATGAATCGCGCAATAAACTTCCGATATGTGGCACTTATGCCACAGTTGTCGCACCCTGTTTGCTGTCAAAGCCGATGGTAGTCGCGGTACCATTGCACGAATCGCGGCACGCCCTCCGCGATCGTGGTGCGTGGTGTATAGCCAAGATCGCGCTGGATCGCGCTGATGTCGGCAAAGGTGTCGCGGACGTCACCGGGCTGCATCGGCAGCAGGCGGCGCTCGGCTGGCCGGCCGCATGCCTGCTCGATCAGCGAGATCATCTCGCCCAGATCTTCTGAGCGGCTGTTGCCGATGTTGTAGAGCCGGTGCGGGCTGATGCTGCCCCCCGCCTTGATATCGCCGTCGTCGGGCGGCGGATTGTCGAGACAGGCGACGATCCCCGCAACGATGTCGTCGATATAGGTGAAGTCGCGCCGCATCCGGCCTTCGCCGAACACGTCGATCGGGCGACCTTCGTAGATCGCCTTAGTGAACAGCCACATCGCCATGTCGGGGCGGCCCCAAGGGCCGTAGACGGTGAAGAAGCGCAGGCCGGTCTGCGGCAGCCGATAGAGATGGGCATAGGTCTCGCTCATCAGCTCGTCCGCCTTCTTGGTGGCGGCGTAGAGCGATAGCGGCTGATCGACCCGGTCCTCGACCCGGAAGGGTAGATTGGTGTTGCCGCCATAGACGGATGACGACGAGGCGTAGACGAGATGCTCGACCCGGCGGTGCCGCGCGACCTCGAGCAGGTTGAGGTGGCCAGCGAGGTTCGCCTGGAGATAGGCGCGCGGATTCTCAATCGAATAGCGCACGCCCGCCTGCGCGCCGAGATGGACGATGCGCTGGAACTCCTTGCCCGCCAGCGCCCCGTCGAGCGCCTGGTGGTCCGCGAAATCGACCTGCTCGAAGGCGAAGCGCTCGCCGCCGGCCTCGGCGATGCGCGCCAGCCGATCGCGCTTCAATTGCGGGTCGTAATAATCGTTGATGCTGTCGATGCCGACCACATGGTCGCCGCGCGCCAGCAGGCGAAGCACGACGGTGGAACCGATGAACCCGGCGACGCCGGTGACGAGAACGCGCATGGAGTTGCTCCGGATGGGATCGTCTGCGGGGGTGCTGCCTCACAGGAGTGACGCCCCTGTAGAAAAGGATGGCCCTCTGCGGCAAGCGCCTTCGCTTTGCCGCAGAGGCCATGCCTCGCATGCGTTGCACCGGCGTCGTTCCTTGCCTAAGCGGTGCGGCATCCTCTGGTTGGGAATTCGTCCTGCTTCCGTACTGGCTTATTTTCATCATGTGGATGGCGGCCGCGTTGGGATACAATCGCAGGGTCGCGATCGCCAATACGGCCCTGCGACCTCAGTGGCGCGCGACTACGGGGGTCTATATCCTGGCGCTCGCGACCGCGCTGATGGTCGGAATGCGCTACGAGATAGGTGCAGACTGGTTCACCTATCTTAACAATTACAACATGGTCCAGCTGCTGGACTATTCGCAGGCGTTGCAAACCTTTGACGTAGGATATGCGACGTTCGTATTTATAGCCGGTCGCCTTGATGCCGGCGTATGGCTGGCGAACCTAGCCTGTGGCGTCGTCATGACGCTGGGCATCCTGCGGTTCTGTCTACGGCAGGAAAATCCGGCGCTCACCTTCCTGGTTGCGGTGCCTTATCTCGTGATCGTCGTCGGCATGGGCTATACCCGCCAGGGGGTCGCTATCGGGATTGTTCTCGCCGGTCTGGCGGATATCGATGGCCGATCGCCATTCAAGCTGATCGCCTTTGTGCTGGCCGCAGCCCTGTTTCACCGCACCGCGCTGCTGGTACTGCCACTCGCGCTTGCGCCGCTTGCCCGGCGGAATCTGCTGCAAACCATTCTGGGTGGGATCGCGTTCTTGGTCTTGGCGTTCATTCTGCTGAGCCGGCAATCCGATGAGCTGGTGAACACATATATCACGCAGGATTATGAATCGGGCGGTGCGGTGGTTCGCGTGGCAATGAACCTCGTACCTGCCGTGCTAGCTTTGCTGTTGCGCAATCGGCTCGGCTTCAACAGCTATCAACGCGACATGTGGAGCGTGTTTGCATGTGTCGCGCTGGCGACGTTCCCCTTGGTGGTGGCCACTAACTTCACCACGGCCATCGACCGCTTGGCACTATTTCTGATCCCGCTTCAACTCGCGATCCTGCCGCGGCTGCCCTATGCCATGAGCCGCACGAGGCAGACCAACGCCCAGTTGTTCATCGCGGTGTGTGCCTATTCGGCCGCAATCCAGCTGGTCTGGTTGGTGTTCGCAACCCATGCCAGCTACTGGGTGCCTTATAAAATCGGTTTCGCATGACAGTCGCGCGGATGAAGGAGGCCGATCGACCCGCCATGCCGGCGGTCGTCTACATGAGCTACGACGGCATTCTCGAGCCGCTCGGGGAAAGTCAGGTCGTCGCCTATCTCGAGATGCTTGCGGATGAATACGCCATCCATCTCATCAGCTTCGAGAAGCCGGCGGATGTCGCGCAACGGGAACGGGTTGATCGCATGAAGGCGCGCCTCGATGCGGCCGGGATCATTTGGCACTCCCGACACTATCACAAGCATCCCAAGATCGTGTCGACCCTGTGGGACATGGGCACAGCAATGCTACTGGTGGTGTGGCTGGCGTTGCGTTACCGTGCGCGCGTGCTTCATGCGCGCAGCGTGCTGTGTGCGGCGATGCTGTATCCCGCACGGCTGATCGGTCGCGGCAGGTTCCTGGTCGATATCCGCGGCTTCTGGGCCGACGAACGGGTCGATGGCGGCATGATCCGCTCGGGTGGCATCGTCTATCGCGTGCTCAAGATTATCGAAAAGGCGATGCTGCGCGACGCCGATCATATCGTGACGCTTACCCGCGCCTCCGTACCTTTTCTGCGCGACGACCCCCGGCTGGGGCGCACCCAAGCACCGATCAGTGTTATTCCCACCTGTGCCGACCTGGCGCTGTTCTCGCGGGCACCGCGCGAATGCTCAGGTCCGCTGACGATCGGCTACGCCGGACAGATCGGCACGTGGTACATGTTCGACGAAATGCTGGCTTTCTTTCGGGCGGTGCAGCACCATCGGCCCGATGCACGACTCCTGATCGTCAACCAGAATCAGCAGGATGCGGCCCGGGCGGCCGTTGCCAGGGCGGGCATTGATATGGCCTATGTGGACATCGCCGGCACCAATCGGGCAGGAATGCCGGATCAGATGCGCCGCATGGATGCCGGGCTGGCGCTGATCCACCCGTTTTTCTCCAAGATTGCCAGCGCCCCCACCAAGCTCGCCGAATATCTCGGGTGCGGCGTGCCGGTGGTCGGCAATGCCGGCTGCGGCGACATGGTGCAGATCATCGCCGATGACCGCGTCGGCGTGGCGATGGCCGACACCAGCGCGGACGCGATCGAGGCCGCGGCGCTGGCGCTGCTGGAACGGCTGGAGGATCCGGATCTGTCCGCACGCTGCGTCGCCTCGGCGCATCGCCATTTCTCGCTGGCGGATGGCGTGAACGGCTATCGTGCAATCTATCGCTCGCTGACGGAAAAGGCCGCCTAATGCCGAGAATCCTGGTCCTCTGTCCCTATCCGCAGGGCGTGGCCGCGGGGCAGCGGCTCAAATACGAGCAGTATCTTGACGACTGGCGCGCCGCCGGGTTTGAGGTCACCGTCTCCTCGTTCATGGACACGGCGTTGTGGGACCGTGCCTATGTGCCTGGACACCGGCTGGCCAAGGCAATCGGTACGGTACAAGGGCATCTTCGCCGGCTGCGTGACCTGATCCGGCTGCGCAACTACGACCTCGTTTATATCTCGATGTGGGTGACGCCGTTCGGCACCACTTGGATGGAGCGGCTAACGCGCCGTTGGGCACGGCGCATCGTCTATGACATCGAGGACAATCTACTGGCGGAGGACGGCGCGCCTAGTGGTTTGCGCCAACGTCTGAAGGGGCGCGGCAAGCCACGCTTCCTGCTGGAGCAGGCTGACCATGTCATCACCGCCTCGCCCTTCATGGTCGATCGCTACCGGACGCTGAACGCCAAGGGCGGCGTGACGCTGATCTACCCTTCGGTGGATACCGACAGCTTCCTTCCGCGCGCAAATCAGTCGGACGAGACCAGGCCGGTGATCGGCTGGACTGGCACGTTCAGCTCGGCACCTTATCTCGACCTGCTCCGACCAGTGTTTCAAAAGCTGGCGCGGCGCGTTGATTTCAAGCTGATCGTGGTCGGCAATTTTTCCTATGCGCTGCCCGGCGTAGACCTAGAGGTACTGACCTGGTCGCGCGCGGAGGAGGTCGCGCAGATGCAGCGGCTCGACATCGGCGTCTATCCACTGCCCAATGACGATTGGGTGCTGGGCAAGGCCGGCCTCAAGGTGATCCAGTACATGGCGTTCGGCCTGCCGAGCGTGTCCAGCAACATCGGCACCGCGATTCAACAGGTAACGGACGGTGTGAACGGCTTTCTGGTCGATACCGAAGCCGAGTGGCTAGAGGTTTTGGAACGCCTCTGTCGCGATTCCGAACTGCGCCGGAGGGTTGGTGAGGCTGGGCGGAAGGAAGCCGTGGCCCATTATTCGCGACAAGCAACCAGCGCGCGATATCTGACCGTGCTGAATACCACGGTCGGGTAATGTTTATGACGGGCACGCCTGCTGCAACGGAGCGTCTAGCCTTGTTCCTGCCCGATCTTGGAGGGGGCGGAGCCGAACGGGTGGCCTTGGCGCTGCTGCAGGGGTTCATCGACAAGGGCCATCCGGTCGATCTGGTCCTGGCTCGGGCTCAGGGCGCGCTACTGCCGCTGGTGCCTGCCGAGGTGAATATCGTCGATCTTGGCGTGAACAAGCTGCGTCAGATCGTGCTGCCGCTTGCCCGTTACCTGCGTGGACGACGGCCCTATGCGATGCACGCCATGATGTGGCCGCTGCCGTTGCTGGCGATCGCCGCGCGTGCGATCGCGCGGGTCGATACGCGGATAGTCGGCAGCGAGCATACTACCTTGTCGACGATGCCGCACGGTTTGGGCAAGTCGTGGGTCCGGGCGCTCACGCGGCGCGCATACCTGCGAGCGGATGGGCTGATCGCCGTATCGGCCGGGGTAGCCGACGACCTGTCCACATTCGTCGGTTTGCCGCGGGGGCGCATAGCGGTGATCCACAATCCGTTGTTGTTGCCTGCCACCCTGCCCGATCCCGCTGCCGCGGCCGCGCGCTGGCCGGCAAACACGAAGCGTATGCTGGCGGTGGGCGCGCTCAAGGTGGAAAAGAACTATCCGCTGCTGCTGCGCACGCTGGCACGGGTGCGCCAGCGGATGCCGGCGTCGCTGCTGATCCTAGGTGACGGACCGTTGCGTGAAACGCTGGAACGGCAGGTGGCAGACATGGGGCTGGTGGATGCGGTGGTGTTTGCTGGGTTCGAAACCGACCCCTGGGCCTTTTACGCTGCGGCGGATCTTTTCGTGCTGTCGTCGGATTGCGAGGGGTTCGGCAACGTACTGGTGGAGGCCATGCACGCCAGATTGCCGATTGTTAGCACGGATTGTCCCAACGGCCCGCGCGAGGTCCTGGACGGCGGGGCCTATGGAGCATTGGTGCCCTGCGGCGATGAAACAGCTCTTGCACAGGCGCTGGTGGCCGCATGTGGCATGGTGGTTGATCCCGTTCATCTCCGGCGTCGCGCGGCCATGCTGTCCAGCGGGTCGGCCCTCGACGCTCATGTCCAGCTGTTGACGGGAAGGGCGGAATGACCCTCCCAGATGTATCGATTGTCATTTCCTGCTATAATCGTGAGTTCTTCGTCAGCAAGGCAATAGCGAGTGCCCTGGCGCAACAGGGCGTTGCTTTCGAGGTCGTGGTTGTCGACGATGGATCATCGGACGGATCATGGAGCAGCATATGCGCCTTTGGTAGCGCCGTGCGAGCAGTACGCCAACCAAATGGAGGTGTCAGTGCCGCGCGCAATGAAGGTATTAACCAATCCTGCGGTCGTTACATTAAATTCCTAGACTCGGACGATCTTCTTCCGGCCAATGCCGTCACGAACTTGCTCGCTGCAACTGCAAGTGTAGGTCCGCGTGACATCGTCTTCGGCAATGCCGCACTGATCGGGCCCGATGACCTGCCGGCGCAAGGCCCGGATTACGGTTTTCCTGCCACGCCATCGGGGACGGCGCTGGCTTGGCCGGTGCTTCTCTCCGGGACCATGTCCCCATGGTTGCCGTTGTTTCCCCGTAAGGCACTGTTGGATATCGGCGGATTTGACGAGGCGATGAGCGTCGGCGAGGATCAGGAACTTGCCGTTCGCCTAAAAAAGCACGGTTATCAATTCGTCAGAATAAACCCGATCGTGGCGCTAGTCCGCGAACATGATGGCACAAGGCTCAGTCGTGGCATCGACGCGCAGCGCTATGCAAGGGAAATCCTTTTCTTTGAACGGGTCGCGACACAGCTACGCGATGTCACACCCGCACTGTCAACCACCGACTGGCAGGCATTGGGCAGGCTGGCGTGGATCAGAGGCAGGGATGCGGCACGCAGTGGGTTGAGGGATGCGGCCGACAGCCTTTTTGCCTTTGCCTTGGAAGTTGGTGGTCGAAGCGTCCGATCGAATAGTCTCCGGATGTTGTATGCGCTAATGTCCCCCTATGACGTCGAGCAATGGACCGGCAGGATCAAGCGCTTGGTGAAATGACGAATTGCCGTCAGTGACGGCCCAGGACTTTAGTTAGTTTTGACGACAATGCCTTGGAATGGCCAAAGACGGCCAATCCGGGAATGCGCACCAGAGCCGCTTTGGCTTCCCGCCAGCTTCTTGAGGTCAACAGAAGTCCGACGCGTGCGCGTAAATCCGCATCGGCGTATCGTTCGACGCGCGAAAGCGATCGTTTGGCCCTTTCGATGGCGTCAATGTCGATCCTACCAAGGATGTCCGCCCTGTTAGGCGCATGAGGCAGCCATTGGGTCGTGAAATAATTAAGATAGGCATACGAACTTCCCGCAAACCGTGCCAAGCGCCGCTCCATTTCACTGAACTCGGCGGCCATCGTGGGGGAAAATCGATTGTTGCTGAACGATGAATTATGGACTCGATAGTCCAGGGTGACGGTTGGAACCAAATGAACCTCACGTCCAAGCGCGTGAACAATCAACGTCAGCAGCGCATCCTCGTGGAACACTTTTCCGCGCGAGACAGGAACCGATCTCAACAAATCGCCGGTATAGGCCGCCGTGGCGCCGTTGACGAATCTGCTTTCCGACTTGTCCTTGATGTAATCAAAGACGGGATGAAGCGCGGCATTGGGCGTTTGACATCGGTCAACCACCGCTCCATTTTCGTCGATGATATCATAAGCAGAATGCAGGGCATCGGCCTTGGTGTCACGCCACGCCTTTACCATGACGGATACCCTGTCAGGCTTCAACAGGTCGTCACCCCCCCCACACAGAATGACGTCGCCCGTCGCAACCGCTATGCCACTTTGAAAGTTGGCCAAGGTCCCCTGGTTGACGTCATTAAGGACGGTCTTGAAGTGATGCGGGCCGGTGTAAGTGCACGCGATGTCATTGATGATCGATCTGGTGTCATCGGTAGAATTATCGTCAGCGACAATGACTTCGAGTGGCGAATAATCCTGCGCCAGAGCCGATTCAAGCGCGGATCTGATGTACTCCTCCTGGTTATAGCTGAGGATCACAAGACTTGCTGAAATCGTCATAGATGAAATCTTTTCTGTCGATGTCCAATTAATAATGAAGTTAGTTAATAGTTATGTCGCACCGTCTGCGGCGGTATGTTTGCCCATCCACATCTTTGCAAGCGTTATTCCGGAATAGGTTGTGGCTGTAATAGCGAAAACTGCTCCCAGAAGTAATGCTACATTTCCTTCAACATGGTCTAATATCGCAATTGCTGAGGTAGCGATGAAGCCCGCAAGGAACAGCATAATGTATCGGAGGCGGGGTATAAAGCCGATTCGCTTGTAAGCCATGTATCCAACCAGAATGATATATAGCGAATAGCTAATGAGATAACTGATCCCAACCGCCTGCAAGCCGCTCTTGTCTATCAAAATGCTTACAAGCGCCAGGGTCATCAACAGATGAAATGTCTCTACCGCAAGAAACGTCTTGGCGCGAGCTTCGGCGACGATGACGTAGCCCAAAGGCCAGCTTGCGATCTTCACCACATCGGCGAGTATAAGCCATCGAAGAACAAGGGCGGTGCCGCTGAACGCATCAGAGTAGAGGAGCTTGATGATCCAGGGTAACGCCGACTGGGTGAAGATCATGACGGGCAACGCCAGCAGCAGCGCGATCTCCGCCTGGTCATTGACGCTTTCGCAAGCAGCGACCTTGTCTTTGATGACGGCGGTCAACCGGGGCAGGTAATCCGTGCCCATCGCTTGCAGGATGAAGCCTACATAAGTGATCGACAACGTCCATGCCGCCGTGAATTCGCCCAGCGCGACGGGACCTATCCGGGTGCCGATGATCGAGCGGATCATGAGCGCACCCGCTGTTAACGAAATGCCGCTCAACATCATGGGGATGCCCAGGCGCAGGATCGGGGCGATCTCACGGTACCAGTGCGAGGTCGATCCCGTGGGCTTGGGCAGGCGGACCGTGAATATGAGGCCGACCAAAGCGATGCTCAGAGGCGCCGCGATGACGTAAGGAACGATCCCGCCCGCTCCCCAAGCGGCGAGAACGGCAATTCCGATAGTCGTGCCAAAGAACGCCCCTCCGACTTGAGTCATCGCCAGATCGCGCAGACGTCGGACGCCGTTCAGCAACGAGATTTGAATGGACGACCAGATGGTCAGCGCAACGGCCGGTGCAAGCCAGCCTACTTGGTCGGCTAGATGAACATCGCCAAGTACATGATCGGCCAAAGGCGTTCTGAAAAAATAGGTGAAGAGGGCGCCAGCGCCAGCAAGCAACACCGTCAGCCATTGGAGCGACTTGCGGATAGGCGCCAGCCGCTCCGGACAATCCGCAATTTGCCGGACCGCCGATCCTGCGGCGCCCAAGCCGAACACGCTGGCGATCGTGGTGACCAAGCTCAGCAGCAACCCGATCACCCCCAGGCCTGCCGGGCCCAGGAGCAGGGCGGCAGCTTTGTTGCGCACTAGGCCGATAACGATGTTCACTGCGGATGCACCACCGATGATGGAGGTGGCACGTACGATCTGGCGATGACTGGTCACGGTCGACGGCCGAACGATCATGAACTGGATAATGGTCGCGCGGGGTTGCCCACCCAGGTTTCGCCTGCCGGCACGTCCTTGGTCACCACTGCACCCGCGCCGATCATGGCGCTGCGGCCAATCCGAACGCCCGGCAGCAGGACCGCGCCGGCACCGATGCTGGCGCCACGCTCTACCACGGTCTTGGCCCAGGTTGACGGCATCTGGCGCGACCGGGGGTGGCGATCGTTGGTAAAGGTGGCGTTGGGGCCGCAGAACACGTCGTCCTCCAGAACGATCCCGTTCCAGACATACACGCCGCATTTCAGCGTCACCCGGTCGCCGAGCACCGCTTCGCCCTCGACCATGGTGTGCGCGTTGAGGTTGCAGTCTGCGCCGATCCGCGCGCCCGACAGCACCACTGCGAACTGCCAAACTCGCGTGCCCGACCCGATCACGGCATCGGGATGGACGACGGCAAGGGGGTCGATGTGGCCGGTCATGACCCGGCCCAGCGCCGGACCGCGGCGGTCACCCGGTCGACATCCTCAGTCGATAGGTGCGGACCGATGGGCAGGCTCAGCGTCTCCGACGTCAGGCGCTCGGCGATAGGAAAGCTACCTTCGCCCAGCCCAAGCTCGGCATAGGCCTGCTGGCGATGCGGCGGGATCGGGTAATGGATCTGCGTTGCAATCCCGTCCGCCGCCAGCGACGCTCGCAGGTCATCGCGTCGCGGCGTATGCACGGTGAACAGGTGCCATACCGGCTCCGCCCAGTCGGGCACGTACGGCAGAACGAGGCCGCAGTCGCGCAGCTCGTTCAAATAGCGGGTCGCGATGTGCGTCCGGCGGCTGTTCCAGACGTCAAGATGCGGCAGCTTGACGTCCATGATGGCGGCATGGATTGGATCCAGCCGGGAATTGACGCCTTTTTCGACGTTCACGTACCGCTCGGCCGAGCCGTAGTTGCCGAGCGTGCGGATGCGTACCGCCAGCGCCTCATCGTTGGTCGTGACCGCGCCGCCATCACCGGCCGCGCCCAGGTTTTTGGAAGGGTAAAAACTCCAGCAGGCGGCATCACTGTGGCCACCCACGCGGACGCCGCGATAGCGCGCACCATGCGCCTGCGCGGCATCCTCGACCAGTCGCAGCCCGTGCCGGCGCGTGATCGCCAGCAAGGTGTCCAAATCGGCCGGTTGGCCATAAAGATGGGTTGGCAGCACCACCTTGGTACGGTGGGTGATGGCCGCTTCGACCTTGGTGGGATCGAGGTTATAGGTCCTGGGGTCGGGTTCAACCATGACCGGAGTGGCGCCGGTCATCGACACGGCCAGCATGGTGGCGATGAATGAATTACTGGCTACGATCACCTCGTCGCCGGGGCCGACATCCATGGCGCGCAAGGTCAGGTGAAGGGCATCGAGACCATTGCCTACACCGACGGCATGAGCGGTATCGGTAAAGGCGGCGAATGCGGCCTCGAAGCGCTCGTTTTCCGGGCCCCCGACGAACCAGCCCGATTGAAGGACGCGCAGGGCGGCAGCGTCAATTTCGTCGCGCAGCTCTTCATAGATCGGCGCAAGGGCAAGAAAGGGTACAGTGGTGGTCATGAAGCGTGAACCATGGCGAGGAAAGTGTCGTAGTCGCGGATGTAATCCGCTTCGTCGTAATGCCGGTCGGCAAGCACCATCAGCACGGCGTCATCGGAAAAATCGTGCATTTCACGCCAGATCATGGGGCCGATGGTGACGCCCTTGTCGGGGCGATCAAGCACCACGCTGCGGCGTTTTTGACCGTCATCGAGCACTATGGTACAGCTGCCGCTGACGCAGATCGCCAGTTGCCGCAATGCAAGGTGAGCGTGAAATCCTCGCGCGACGCCGGCTTGCGTGCCGAAGATATAATAAACGCGAGCGATGGGAAAATCCGTGTCGCGTTCCGCCTCGATCACGCAAAGGCTACCGCGGTCGTCGCCCATCGGTGGGAGTAAAACAAGCTTTTGATTGTCGACGGAGCCGTGCATATATTTATCCTGCCGTGCAACGGGGGGCGGGCATTATCCCGATCCCAAGGTTCCGCGCGCGGCACGCGGGGCCTACCAGCCGTCCTGCGCGCACGCAAATGGCTTGCCGTGGGCCGCATGGATATTGCCGTCATTTCCCGTGCAACGGCGGCTAGGGCGGGGTTGGCGGCGAATATGCGTGTGACGGGATATCTCGTCTTATTGGTGCATCACCTTTCCGTTGACGCTCAACAGCCCACGAACCTTTGAGCCGTAGAAATCGACATCACCACCTGTTTGAAACGTGCAGGTGCCGGTGAACACCCCGCGGGTATAGGCTACTTTCTTCCCCGTCTGACGGAAGCGACAGTTGTTGTAATGCGTATCGCTGGGCGTCCACGGCAGCGCCCTGTCGGGGCTGTTTGCGACGAAATCGCAATCGTCGAACAGAACGTTGGTGCTGCCCCCGCCCAGATCGGCGAGGAACTGGTGATAGGCCTTGCCCGTAGGCGACAGTTTCGGGTCGTCGGTAAAGCGGCAATGATGGAATTGCGTGGCCTGCGCCGGATCGGTACTGGGGAAGGCGTTCACGATCGAGCCGACGAACAGGCAATCGTCGAACCGGATGCGCGGCTTGTAGCTCCACGAGGACCAGCTGGTCGTGCCGATCATCCGGCAGCGTTCAACGTGGATGTCAGCGACATCGCCCGCCGAGGCAAGAAACCCGACGCCCGTGTTGTCGGAAAAGGTGCAGTTTACAAACCAGCCGTGGCGGCAGACCGATCCCTCCGCCTCGATGTCGACGCCCGCAGCTGGGGCGGAATGGAAACGGCCACGGCCGGTGCGCGTGAAGCGGCAACCGATCGCGGTCAATTGCGTGCCGCCGACCCAGGACAGTCCCTGGCGCCCGTTGCGGTCGCAGGTCACGTTGCGCAGGGTGATCGGATAGCGCGGGCTGGCGGCGGTGAGGCCGGCATGTGCCACCATCACCCCGTCCAAGCCGTGATCGTGTGATCGGACGTTCTCCACCACCACCCCGCCGGTGTTGGCGATCAGCATGATGCCGATGGCTTCCACTTGGCGCCCCGTATCGCCCCAGCCGCCGCCCAGGACATAATGGTCGGCGTTGCCGTCCAACTCGATGCCGCGGATCGTCACTGCAGCCCGGCATTCCCGGACGTTGATCATGCGATAGGCATCGGCGCGAAAGTCGGCATCGTAAAAGGGCTGGGGTACGTCATGGGCTGCGCCGCTGACGGGATCAAATGACCCGAACCACAAACCTTCGGCCGCGACCAGCGTGGCGCCGTTGCCAGCGATCACGACCGGTCGCGTGCATTGCTCGATCAAGATGATCGTCTGGCTTTGTGCGGCAAACCCTTGCCCCCGCCGCGAGGCGAGCTGCTGAACCCCGACGCGATAGCGGCCTGGCGGGATCAGCAGCGTGCCGCCCCCGGCTTTCGACAGGGCGGCGCTGGCCTTCTGGAAGGCGCGCGTGTTCGTCGCTGCGCTGGCGCCCGGCGCCGCACCGAAATCGCGCACGTTGAACGTGCGGGGCGGAGCAGCGGCCGCGGCCGCGCGCGGCCATAGCAGTATCGAGGCGAGGCTGGCGCCGAACCCGCGGCGTGTGGGGGACCATGGCATCGGCTTCGCGATATCCCATTACCGCCACCATGGGCAAACCAAAGCGTGACGGGGCATGCCCGCACCACGCACGATTGATGGTTTCCGGCAAACCGGTTTCGGCTAGAGCGACGGGGGCTGCTGCAGGAGAGCGTTGCGCGTGTGTGGAATTGCCGGGCTTGTGAGCCGCGGGGCGGCCGATGTGGCGGCCGTCGGGCGGATGACGGATGTGATCGCCCATCGCGGGCCGGATGATCAGGGGGTGTGGACCGATACCGAGGCCGGTGTCGCCCTAGGGCACCGCCGCCTATCGATCCTGGAGCTCTCGCCTTTGGGTCACCAGCCGATGGCCTCGCGCGACGGGCGCTGGGTGCTGTGCTTCAACGGTGAAATCTACAATCACATGGACCTGCGCGCCGAGTTGGCAGCGCGGGGCGGGGTTACCGACTGGCGTGGTCATTCGGACACCGAGACGCTGGTCGAAGGTATTGCCGCCTGGGGCCTGACCGCCACGCTCGAGCGCGCTACCGGCATGTTCGCCTTCGCGCTGTGGGACCGCCGCGACCGTGCCCTCCACCTCGTCCGCGACCGCTTCGGCGAAAAGCCGCTCTATTACGGCTGGGCGGGCGGGATGTTCGCCTTCGCCTCCGAGCTCGGCGCGATCCGGACGCTGCCCAGTTTCGACAATCCTGTCGACCGCCGCGCGCTGTCGTTGCTGCTGTCGCGCACCTACATCCCGTGCCCGCGCTCGATCTACCAGGGCATTTTTAAGCTGCCGCCAGGCGCGGTGCTGACGGTGACGCCCGATGCGGTCGCCGCGCCGCGCACCGAGCCGTTCGCGGACGGCCAGCACGATGGCGCCAGGTTGGAGCGCTACTGGTCGTACCGCGACGTGGTGCGCGAGGGGCTGGCGACGCCTTATGCGAGCGAGGGCGAGGCGGTCGAGGCGGTGGAAGCTGCGCTGACCGCGGCCGTGGCGAAGCAGGCGATCGCCGACGTGCCAGTCGGCGCCTTCCTGTCGGGCGGCTTCGATTCCTCGACGGTGGTCGCGCTCTACCAGGCGGCGTCGCGCGGTACGATCCGCACCTTTTCAATCGGCTTCGAGGAGGCCGGCTTCGACGAGGCGGTCTATGCGCGCGAGGTCGCCCGTCATTTCGGCACCGAGCATCACGAACGCTATGTCGGCGTCGCCGATGGGCTGGCGGTGATCCCCAAGCTGCCGGCGATGTATGGCGAGCCGTTCGCGGATTCCTCGGCCATCCCCACCCACCTCGTCAGCGCCTTCGCCCGCGAGCAGGTCACCGTCGCGCTATCGGGTGATGGCGGCGACGAGCTGTTCGGCGGGTACAACCGCTATTTGCACGCGCCGCGGCTGTGGCGCGCGCTCGCGCCGTTGCCGCAGCCGGTGCGGCAGCTGCTGGCCGGCACGGGGGCGCGGCTCTCCGACGACCTGTGGACGACGCTCGGCTCGATCGCCGCGCGCAAGCGGCGCCCGCCGTTCTTCGGCTCCAAGGTGCGCAAGGCGCTGCGCACCGCCGCGAACGCGCGCGGGCTTGATGACGTGTTCGCGTCGCTGCTCGACGAATGGCATCTCGCCGCCACCCCGGTGCTCGGCATCGACGCACGCGAACGCCCGAGCCTGGACATGGCAATCGGCGCGGCGCCGGACGCGGCGCGGATGATGTATGCCGATGCGGTGAGCTACATGCCCGACGACATCCTCGCCAAAGTGGATCGCGCGTCGATGGCGGTAAGCCTGGAGACGCGCGTGCCGTTCCTCGACCATCATGTCGCCGCGGCCGCGGCGCGCGTGCCGATGGACCAGAAGATCGCCGGGGCCACCACCAAGCGCATCCTGCGCACGATCCTCTATCGCCACGCGCCGCGGGCGATGTTCGAACGGCCCAAGGCGGGCTTTGCCGTGCCGGTCGGCGAATGGCTGCGCGGCCCGTTGCGCGATTGGGCGGAGGATCTGCTCGATCCTTCCCGGATGCGGCAGGAGGGCTATCTCGATGCAGCCCCGATCCAGCGGCGCTGGCAGAACCATCTTGCCGGCAGGGCAGAGGACACGCAGGCTTTGTGGCCGGTGCTGATGTTCCAGGCGTGGCTGCGTCAGGGCGGCGCCGCGCCCAAGAGCCGTGGTTGACGGCAGGCGCGGCGCGGCCATGACCCAGTCGACGATCGTCATTTCCGTCAATGCGGCCTGGAATCTAGTCAATTTCCGGCAGTCGCTGCTGCGCGGCCTGGTCGCCGCGGGTTATCGCGTGGTCGCGGTCGCGCCACCCGACGGCCGCGAGAGCGAGCTGGCCGCATTTGGCGTCGACTTCGTTCCCATCCGCATCAACGGGCGGGGCATGTCGCCGGCCGCCGATGCGCGGCTGCTGGTGGACTATGTCGCGATCCTGCGCCGGCTGCGGCCGAGCGCCTATCTGGGCTTCACGATCAAGCCCAATGTCTATGGGGGCATGGCATGCCGCCTGCTTGGCATTCCGCGCATCGCCAACATCGCCGGGCTTGGCACCGCCTTCATGCGGCGGGGCGCTCTCAATATGCTGGTGCGCAAGCTGTATGCGGCCGGACTTGGCGGGAACAGGCAACGCGTCTTCTTCCAGAACCGTGATGATCGCGCTCATTTTATAGAGGAAGGGCTGGTGCAGGCCGATCGTACCGCGCTGCTGCCGGGATCGGGCGTCGACCTTCTCCGTTTTGCGCCGCGGCAGCGCACGCCCGACGGGCGAACCGTGTTCCTGCTGGTGACCAGGCTGCTTCATGCCAAGGGCGTGGCCGAATATGTCGAGGCTGCTGCGGCAATGCGCCAGCGCCATGGCAGCGCCGTCGCGTTCCGAGTCCTCGGCATTCGCGATCATTCGTCGGGCGGTATCGAGGAAGCGACGCTCGATCGCTGGCATGACGAGGGCGCCGTCGAGCTGCTGGAAGCGGTCAGCGATGTCCGCCCGATACTGGCCGAAGCGGATTGCGCCGTGTTGCCAAGTTATTACCCCGAAGGAACGCCGCGGTCGTTGCTGGAGGCCGCTTCCATGGGCAAAGCCATCATCACCACAGACACGCCGGGCTGCCGCGACGTCGTCGACCATAGCGTCAATGGCTTCCTGTGCGCTCCCAGAAGCACCGGTTCACTAGTGGAGGCGATGGAGCGATATCACCTGCTGGCTGGCAAGGATAAATTGGCCATGGCTCGGGCCAGCCGGGCAAAAGCCGAAGGCGAATATAGCGAGCAGCTTGTTATCGATCGCTACGTGAACGAGCTGGCCTCATTGAATGTTTGATGAGCCGGTGAGCGCGGCTGGTCACCGATGGACTTGGCAATGGATTACGGCGAAGGGCGCATGATGTTTGACATCGTGCTCGCCTGGGAGGCGTTCAAGAATTGGCTGTCAGGCAGCCTGGGGCTCACCCATCACGATCTCCACCTGCTGCTCGGCATGCTGCTGACGATCGGTTTTGGATGGTTGATGCGCCTGCCGCTCGGGTCGTGGCGACCATGGCTGCTCGTCCTCGGGCTTGAGCTGCTGAACGAGGTGTCGGACTTCACGCGCTATTATGTGTCGGACTGGCCATGGACACCCCAGGCCACGCTCGTTGACATTGCGCTTACCATGACGCCGCCATTGATCGTGGTGCTGGCCGCCCGCTGGCACTCTGCGCCATTTTATCGCTTCCGTCGGCGTGTACCCACGTCCTAACCGACATCACAGGCTGAGGTGGCGTGCCGTGGGAGCTTGTCGACTGCGGCGAACATAGGGACGTACGCCCCCGATCAGGGCGACGCAAACGGCAAACACGGCCGATAGCGCTGCGGTACGCAGCGGATAATCCACCAGGCTGTGCAGCAGCATGGTGGTGGCTGCGATCGCCGCTGCCTGCGCGAACGGTTCACGGTCATCGGCCGTCCAAATCATGAACACGCGCCGAACACACCAGGCGAGAAACACGATCGCCAGTGCGGGGCCGACCAGGCCGGTCTCGAGCAATAGCTCGATCCAGTCACTGTGCGCGTGGTTGATGAAGGTCGTCCCCACGCTCGCAAGCGTCTCCTGGGTATGGTAGATCGGCTGGAAGCTGCCGATCCCGGAACCCACCGGAAAATAGTCGCCCGCCGCATGCAGCGTCAGTGCGAAGGATGTCTGCCGCGACAGCTCCACATTCTGCTGCTGGCCGAACAGATTGTTGCCGAACGGACCGACAATGATGGTGACCAGCGCTGCGACCGATGCGAGCGCCGTGGCGATGATGAGCAGCCGGCGCAACGCCGGGCGCTGCCGGCCGAAGGTGAGCCAGCTGATCATCGCCACCGGCACGCTGAGGCCGATGCCTGCCAGTGAGGCGTTGATCAGCAGGCCGACGAGGATGACGGCAAAGGCCGCGCCGGCTAGCAGCCGGATCGCCGAGGCGCTGCGCGGCGATGATTTGCGCTTCAGCAGCGTCGCCTGCAGTGCGGCGAGGAACGGGATGCACACCAGCAGCAGCGTGGCATTGTGGTTGCCGTTGGCGAAGAAGCCGACCGCTACGCCGATGTTGGTCCTCCGGTAGAAATAGGCCCCGCTCCCCTCGCCGCCGATGACTTGGAGCGCGCCGATCGCGACCGAGGCCAGCGTGACGCCGAGCATGACACCGGCGATCCAGCGCGCGCGAAACGCGCCGAGCGCCACGATCACCAGAAAGATCGCGAAGGCCGGCAGCAGCCACAACAGGCTAGCCAGCGTGGCCTCGGGCGCCAGCGTGAGCGGCAGCCAGGGGAGAGGCACGCCGAGCAATCCATAGCCCGTTACCACCGGGCCGCGCCCTGGCAGCAGCGTCCATACCGCTGGTGGCAACGGCACCAGCTGGAGCAGCGCCAGCAGGACCAGCAGCGCCAGCAGGACCAGCGGGATGCGGGTCTGTGGTGCGGGCCTCGCCTGTAGCAGCTGCCATAGCGCCCAGCCGATCAGCGGCAGCGCTGTCAGCTGGAGCAGCAGATTGGCGATAAATCCTGCAGCACTGGCACCGCCAAGCAGCAGGCAGGCCAGCAGATAGGCGGGGGCGACCGCATGGCGGGTCATGGCCGGCTTTCCGTCTGGGGTTGCACCGCAAGATCGCGGATCGTGAGGTTGATCGGGACGGGAAACTCGCCGGCATTGGCGGTCAGGGTCAGCACTTGGGCCGGGCAGCCGGGCGGTACGGTGAAGCTGGTGACCGCGCGATGGCGTGCGCCCGTGGCGGCGACGCCGGCGTTCATCAGCTCGGCCTTGCTGCCGGTCGCGCAATGCAGCGACCAGGCAAGCGTCGGGCCGGTCGCGGCCTTACCGCCCTCGACCGTGAAGCCGAAGCGATAGGCGCCGGGGCGCAGCACGAGGAGCTGGGTAGCAAGATCTCCGCTGTCGCGCCCGTAGTAATCGATGTTGAGCGCGCCGTTGCGGGCATCCGCCGCGCCCAGGCTACCGGCGATCAATGTCCAGTTGAAGGGAGAAGAGCCGGGCAAATTCTGAAAGCTTGCGTCGAATAGCGATCCGGCGACCTGGGCGTCACCGAGGCCATAGACATGCTGCCATACGGCGCGGGCCTCGGAATATCGAGCCTGCGCAACGAGGCGGGTGACAAGGACCGGGCCCCAGCCGTCCTTGACGCCGGCGTTGCTCTTTGCAGCAGGGCTAGCGAGCGCGAAGATGGCCGCGGGGGGCGTGTCCGATCGGGCGAGGGCGACCAGCACATTGTTTTCAAGCGCGGGATCGGTGCTGAGTGTGCGGCGGATGACGTCGCGCGTCTCCGGCGCCACGCTCATCTGCGCCATCGCCGTGGCGATCGGGCCGCCGGCCTTGCCGACCAGTCGGGCTAGGATCGATAGCTGGGTTCCCACCTCCGCATAGCGGCCGGCCTTGAGGTAGCGATCGAGCAGCAGCAGATGGATCACGCGCTGACGGGGATCGAGCCGCTGGCCGACTTCGAGTGTCGCTAGGGCACGACCGGGCTGATCGTCGAGCAATTGCTGATGGCCGAGCACCAGATAGGCGCGTGCATCCAGCGGCGCGGCCGCGGCCGCGCGGCGGACGCTGTCGAGGGTCGCTTGTTCGAGAATGCCGTGGCGCTTGACGAGCGCCGTTGCCGCTTTCTCGAGCACGACGTCGGGATCGCGCGGCGCCCATTGCGCGAGCTGGGGTGAGCTAGCCGGCAACGCCTCGACCATGGCCACCCGCACGCATAGCAGAGCGAGCAACACGCCTGCGATCGCGAGGAGCGCCGCCGACACCAGCCCGCGCGCGCTCCGCAACCCGTCAGTCCTCATCTTGCACGGTCAACATGATGCGGCGCTTCTTGTCGTTATTGTCGGCGACGTAGCGATACTGGTCCTTGTTCTGCCCATAGCCGTAGCCATAGCCATAACCGTAGGAAGCCTGCGCCTGGTAGCGGGTGAGGATGGCGCCGACCAGGTGCGCTCCAGCGGTCCGCAAGCGGTTCTGCGCCTCGACGGCCGCCCGGGTGCGGGTGCGCCCGGATTCGACGACCATCAGCGTCGCCTGCACCATCGTCGACAGCAGCGGCGCGTCGGCAAGGCCTAGGATCGGCGGACCGTCGATCACGACCAGGTCGAACGTCGCCGCGGCGTCGGCGAGCAGCGCCGCGAAACGGGCCGAGGCGATCAGCTCGGGTGGGCTCGGCGGAATGGTGCCCGACGGCATCATCCACAGGCCCTCGACATCGGTCTTGAGGACATGCTCGCTGAGCGAACTGGCGTTGGTGAGGATGTGCGACAGGCCGACATCGTCGCGCCCGGTGACGAAGGCGGGGCGGCGCATGTCGGCATCGATCATCAGCACCGACTTGCCGAGGCGGGTGAAGTTTTGCGCGAGCGCCCAGGCCGAGGTAGACTTGCCTTCGGCGGGCCGCGTGCTGGTGACCAGCAGCGTCTTGGGAGCGCCGCCTTCGGTGACGAACTGCAGCGCCGTTGCAGTCGACAGATAGGCCTCGCTGACCGGCGACAGCATGTCCTTCAGCTCTTCAGTCGGCTTGGCCGACTTGGCAGTGGGAATGCCGCCGAGGAAGGGCAACTGCAGCTTGTCGCGGACGTCGTCTGGCGTCTTGATGGTGTCGTTGATGAACTCAAGCGCCAGCGCTGCAAGCATGCCCGTCAGGAGGCCGAGCGCGGCCCCGATCGCAAGGTTGAGGTAGAGATTGGGCGAATAGGCGCCCCCGGGCGCCTCGCCACGGTCCACGACCGATGCCACGGCAGTGCCGATACCACCGGCGACACCCACTTCCTTGTAGCGTTGCAGCAGCGCGTCATACAGGGCGCGGTTGGTGTCCACGTCGCGCTGGAGGATAGTATACTGGATCCTGCGCCCGCGCTGATCGAGCACAGTCTGACTGAGGCCGGCGACCTGGCTGCGCAGGCGATCTTCCTCGGCGCGTGCGGCTTGAAACTCTTGGCGGAGCGATCCGGCACGATCCGCGTTGGCTGTCCGTGTCTCCTTGACCACCGAGGCGCGCAGGGCATCGATACGTGCCTTGAGCGCGGCCATTTCCGGGTATTCTGGTCGGAACGTCTGCAGCTTCTGCTGATACTCCGCATCCAGTGCAGCAATTTGCGCGCGTAGCGGCGCGGCATTGGCACTCGCCTCTGTAGAGGCGCCGCCCAGCACTGCCTCCCGGTAACGCTGTTCGGCCGCGATGCGGCGGGCCTGGGTTGCCGCTAAAGAACTGTTGAGCGCAATAAGTGTGCTGCCGGTAAGCGAGTTGGTATCGCCGGCATCGGCACCGTTGCCGGTACTGATTAGATGCTGCTGCTGCGCATAGGCGGTCAGCTGGCGCTCGGTTCGTTCGAGATCGCGGCGGGTATTGGCGATCTGCTTTTGCAGAAAATCGCGCGCGTAGGAGGACGACTGATAGCGCCGCTCGAGGTTGGTCGAGATATAAGCATCGGCGATGCCGTTCACGACCCGCGCTGCAAGTTGCGGGTCACGGGCACTGAAGCTGACACTGATAAGGCGGCTCTGCGGCTGCAGGCGAACTTTGGTCCCCCCTTGTACAAAACCCGCTGCGGTCTGAGTGTTGGCCGCCCGATCTGTTCCCTGCCCTACAACGAAAGTGTCGCTGGCAAGATTTAGATCCTGCGCCACGCGTTCGGCGAGCGCGCGGCTTCCAAGAAGGCCGAGCTGCGTACCGATAAAGTTGGCATCGCCCATCGCAGCAGCCTGTCCGCCGCCGCCCGTCTTGTCGTTAAGAACTTCAACGTTTGGCGGGTTGAGCTCGATAGAGGCTGTTGAGCGGTATTTGAGAGGAGTCAGCAAGGTGACCAGCACGGCTGCGGCAAGGCCGGTTCCGATTGCTGCCAAGATTAGCCAGCGCCATTCTATCGCGACGCGCCACAGCAGCGACAGCGACAGTTCGCGTCGATTGGCCGTGTTGCCGTAGTTGCCATAGCCGCCAGCCAGCGGGATTGGGGCGAGCTCACGCCCACGATCCGGATTGACGGTCAGAGTTGAAGGGCCGTCAGCCCCGATGCTAGCCATAAATCGAAGTCCCAAATCGGTTAGATGGCCGCAACGTCAGATTGCCAGGAAGATAGAGGCGAGCGGCAAGGCTTGCAGGATGTCGCGCTGCGCCTTCTTTACGTTCGATCCATCGACCACCACGGTGTCGCCAGGGTAGATCGGCGGATCCTGCATCTCACCACGACGGATGCTGGTCAGGTCGAAAGCTGCCGCCATGCGCTTACCGCCGATCGTCCGGAAGATCGCCACGCGGCGGGGGTTGGCAAATTCGTCGGTGCCGCGCGCGAGCGCCACGACCTGTACCAGCGTTAGAGCACCGACAGCCGGATAGATGCCAGGATTTCGAACGGATCCGTCTACCGTCACGACGCGGCTCGCGGATTCTTTTAGCGTCACGGTGACGTTCGGGTTACGCATATACTTGGCGGCCAGCCGCTGTTCGATTGTCGTGGCCAATTCGCCCGTGCTGAGACCGACGGCGTCTAAGCGTCCAATTAGCGGCATGGTGATCCGGCCGCTCTGGTCGACGAAATAGTCGCGGCTGAGTTCCTGAACCTGATACACGTTGATGGTCAACGTATCGAGCGGCGCCAATTTATAGGCGTCAGCGACCGCTGTTACCTTGGGCGCGTCAGGCGCGCCAAAGTTGTTCACATCATAAGGGATGCTGCCGCCCCGGCCTCCTGCGCATGCCGAAAGCAACACCATCAGGCCAATGGCCAGCGCACGGCCTGCTGATTTGCTCCACGTCATGCTATCGTCCTGCAACCAAATTGCATCTGGCGATGCGGAGGTCTCACCTACAATCAACCCTGATTCATCGCAAGGCGTGCAACTAGCCGCCGGTCGCCAGGAAGCGAATCTCGGCTCCTTCGAACACACCTGCAGTCAGCACGCCAGTGCGATAGGCGCCAGTATCGATCCCCATCCGGTTTGCCCGCCGATCGACCCCGTCGGAGATGGTGTGGCCATGCACCACCATCATTCCATGGTCATGCGCGTCTGACAGGAAGGGCTGGCGGATCCAGCGCAAATCATGAGGCTGCTGCTCCTCGATCGGCACGCCGGGCCGAATGCCGGCATGAACCAAGAGGTAGTCGCCGAAGCGGAAGGTGTCGCCAAAGCTTTTCAGAAAGGCGACATGCTCGACGGGGATCGCTTTGTTGAGCACCTCGACGATGCGCTGCTCGTCCATCGCCTTGAGCGAACTCGCCGGTATGCCATAGCTCTCGACGCAGGCGTCGCCGCCGAACCCCAGCCAGTCATAGACCGTGCCCAGCTCGCCATCGAGCACCCGCAACAAGAACTCCTCATGATTGCCGAGGAGGAACAAGGCCTTGTACCGGCGGTCCGCAAGCCCGTGCAGCCGCTCGATAACGCCTGCGGAGTCCGGGCCACGATCGATCAGATCGCCGAGAAAGACGATGGCGGCAGTGTCTATCGGACGATCGTCAAGGTCGGCCTCGATCAGGGTAAGAAGATCGTTCAGCAAATCCAGGCGACCGTGAATATCGCCGACCGCATAGAGCCGCTTACCGGCTGGACCACTAAAGGCTCGATCGGCGGTAATATTGGCCGAAACACGTTTGAAGAAATTCAGGATCACGCAAACCTCAAACGCACGCGAGCGGGACGATCGCTAATGCCCTTACTGTAAGCGCCTTGGCTACATCGTCCATAGCCTGATGTCAGCCGGCACCTCGCCCGCCGACGCCAGAGCGTTCTTGAGGTCCGCTACGCCGCCCTCGGCGACCAGCAGCCCGGCGAAGCGGGCGAAATCCTGCACCAGCTGGCGGTGGGGAACAGCCAACACGATCAGGTCGTAGCGGTGCACGCTCGGATCCGGCACCAGCTCGAGCGCATATTCGTGGCGAGCTTCGTCGACCGAGACTAGCGGATCGTGAACATCGACCTGATGTCCAAGCGTGGTGAACGCGGCGACCAAGTCGGCCACCTTTGAATTGCGCAGATCGGGGACATCCTGCTTGAACGCAAGGCCGAGGACGAGCACCCGCCCGGCGCCGGCGCCGGCGCCGGCGCCGTGCCAGTCGTGGATCGATCGGGCTACCCATTGCGCCATGCCGTCGTTCATGTCGCGCCCCGACAGGATGATCCTGGGATCGCAGCCGAGCTCGGTCGCGCGATGGGCGAGATAATAAGGATCGACGCCGATGCAGTGGCCGCCCACCAGGCCAGGCTCGAAGCGCAGGAAGTTCCATTTGGTGCCGGCTGCGGCGAGCACGTCCCACACCGACAGGTCCATCTTGGCGAAGATCTGGGTGATCTCGTTGACGAAGGCGATGTTGATATCGCGCTGGGCGTTCTCGATGACCTTGGCGGCCTCGGCCGCCTTGATCGAGGCGGCGCGGAACACGCCGCCTGACGTCACCTGATCATAGAGGTCGGCAATTGCCTCGAGCACCTCGGGAGTCTGGCCCGAAACCACCTTGGTGATCCGATCGACGGTATGCTCGCGATCACCCGGATTGATCCGCTCGGGCGAATAGCCGAGGAAGAAGTCGATGCCGCAGACCAGGCCGCTGATCCGCTCCAGTTCGGGGCCGCACAAGTCCTCGGTGACGCCAGGATAGACGGTGCTCTCATAGACGATGATCGAGCGCCGGCCGGCCTTCAGCATGCCCGCCACCGTGCGCGTCGCGGCCATCACGATCGACAGATCGGGCCGGTTGTCGTCGTCCACAGGGGTCGGTACCGTGACGATGTAGAAGTCGGCGTCCGGGCAGGCGGCAGGATCGGTGGTCAGGCGCAGCGACGAGGCCGCGAGGCGGTCCGGCTCGATCTCGCCGGTGCGGTCATGATGGCGCTCCAGCTCGGCAATGCGGCCGGTATCGACATCGAGGCCCCAGGTCTCGACCGACTTGGCTAACACCACCGCGAGCGGCAGCCCGACATAGCCGAGCCCGACCACCACAACGCGTTTGTCACCGGCCATGTTCGCCGTCCTTGTTACTGCGGGAAGTCGGCTCCTTTAACGCGCGCAGGCATTCGGGCAATGCTGGCTTTTGTTCGGAAGAGGCGGCGCTCTACGGTCGCATGGCCCTGCTCCATTTACCTCCAAGGATGATCTCCCTGTACGAACGTCGTGAACAACGATCAGCAACAAGCCTCGGTACCGTATCTCGAGACAAGGTGAAAGGAGCATTGGCGGCGCTAGGCGGGAAGGCATGAACGCCGGTGCAAAAGCGAAAGCGCAATGTGATGGACGCCTGCGGACGCGGTCATGCCGATGCCGCAACAGGTCTTAGCCGACGGCTGCGGACCCGCAACCTCATGCTCTTTTCGTCGGCACTGAAGCGATCCTGCTGGCGCTGTTACGAATTGCGGGTTGCAGCTGATGACATCTCGCCGCAGTCGGAACTGCCGCCGTTCCGGTGTCGCATTGCGGTACGCACGCACGGTGCGTCGGAGCCACAATCATCGTGGCAGGGTGATCCGTTATGAGCATCGTGCCGATCGTATCCGGCTCCTCGCCGGCCAACTTGGTCAACGATCAACACGGCAGTTAGGTGTTGTTGTCAGCCCCGCGCGGCTGGCTGAGTTGCGGGCAATCATAACTGCGATGGAATTACGGACACGATCACAGGCAAGGCGGAGTTGCCCTTCAGCGGATACATACGAGGTCGACTTCAACGGCGCGATTCTGGTTGCGATCCATGATCGGTGAAGGTGATCCATCGCGATTTTTGCTTCCGAATGGGCCGCGTCCGCGCTGCAGCCAACACCCATGCGGTGACGATCAGGGTGTTCGTGGCCGCGCAGTATCGGACACCAGGATGGCTGCGGTCAGCTCGTCGCTGCCGATTTCACCGGCGACGTAACGGGCGTTAAGGCGCTCAATCTCGCTAGGCAGAATGCCTCCTTCATAGCGGACAGACCCGCGTGCAAAATCCACCTCATGCTGTCGACGAACGCGTTCGACTTCGCTGAGCGAGATCCCGGCAGGTGAGGGGGATGCGGTGTTGTTCAAGGTTCTATCCTTCCGCCAAAGCCTTCTTCAGCCGTAGCCTGAAGAAGGCTTTGGAGCTTTGCCGCAGATGCGATCGGTCGCCGAAATCTTATGGCAGGAAAACGACGAAAAGCTACAGACGCATGATCGATCGCACGCGCTGTTGCTCGAGTAAGGCGGGTCGTTTTGTACGTATCTGCATAAGCGCAAGCGCCCCGCCCCGCGGAAGGGACGCAGGCTTACCACAATTACGCCGGCCCTCCGCGTCCATGAGATCGTGTTGATTGCGACGAGTTTCTCGAAAGTGTATAAGGCAAGTATTTAGGGATGGCAGGATATGACAGAAATCACCAATGTCGGACATTCTTGATTTCTGTTTCCGCTGCGCGGGGCTTCTAAGATGAAGGTCACGGTTCGACTGAAGGACGAGCTGATCGAGGAGATCGATCGCGTAGCCGCAGCGAACGGCCAGACCCGCAGTAGCTGGATCGCGAACGCTCTCACTCGCAGCGTGCTTGCGCCGGAGACCAAGGATATGCCGACCTTGCCGGTACAGGGGAGGGGTCACCCCGACGACTACATCCGCCTGACCGTTCGGCTTAACCGGAGCGAGATTGAAGGCATCGACACCGTAGCCGCCCCGATGCGGCTGACGCGGAGCGAGTGGGTCAAACGGACGATCCGCTGGCAACTCTGGGACAAGGCTGCGCTCCTCCGACTGGCTCCGTCCACTCAGGCCGAGATCACGAAGGTGCGAAAGCAGATCCAGAAAATTGGGGTGAACATCAACCAGGCCGTCCACGCGATGAATGCGGCGAACATGCCGGAAAGCTCACTAGACATCGCGCGGATCGCCGTTCCCTTCATGGAGACATGCGGCGATTTGAAAACGCTTTTGACTGAAGCTCGCCGCTCGTTGGCTTCCTCGATCGGCGGTGAGATCAGCTACTGGACCGGCGCAGCGTCGTCTCCGCTCGAGTGAGTTTTCGCTTTTCCTCTGGTACGATGGACTCGATGGCAGGCGTCTTCGCGCCGCCCAAAAAGCATCGGCATGGCTCCGGAGGGGGAAGCGCCAAAGGGCCTAAGGTTGGCGGCACGATGCTCGGCATGGCCGTCGCATCGATGTTGCCAAAGCCGGCCTCGTCTTCTGCGGCATCTCGGCCGAGCGCCCAAGCCAAGCACGCGTTCGGGGGAGGTTCTCGCGACCGAATGAGCGGCCGTGCAGTCGGGGCGGTCGATCGGACATCACGTCGCGTTTGCGAGGTCATGGTCCGCATCACTGGACGCCAGCATGGGGACGGACACGTCCTAGCCAACTTCAGCTACATCTCCCGTCTGGGTCACGGCGCGGAGAACGAGCTGGGACTCGAAACCAGTGAGGGGGAAGTCGTTCGAGACGGTCGTGAGATGCAATTGCTCGCCAAGGAGTGGCATGAAGCGGAGATGGACGGAGACGCGCGACGGAAGGGCGCTACCTCCATTTCCATGATCATGTCGATGCCATCAGGGACCGACCCGGAGCGCCTCAAGAGCGCGGCGTTGGACTTCGCACGCGACGAGTTCGCGAACCGCCAGTGGGTCGCTTCGCTCCACGTCGATCGCGATCACCCCCATGTTCATATCACTATCGCACGCCGCGATCTCGACGGCCGGCGCTTCCATCCCAACCGCGATGACCTGTTCCGCTACCGTCAACGCTTCGCCGAGAAGCTCCGGGCACGCGGCATCGAAGCCAACGCAACGCCGACCAAGGCCCGCGGTATTGACCCCACCCATGAGCACATCGCGGTACAGAAGATGCGCGACAAAGGACAGGTGCCTCGGCTCGACGTGAGCCGAGCCCAGCGCGTCCAGCGACTTCGCGAGCAGAGTATTGCCGACCCTGTTCAGGCGTTTCTCAGCGCGCGCCAGGAGGCGGTGTACGCTACCTATCAGCGCTCGATCGCGGAGCTGTCAGGTTCATCTTCGTTCGTCGATCAGGTGGTCGCGCAGGGCTTGCAAAAGTTCGTCACGACGATGCTTGCGCCCGAGCCAAATTCGGCCAAGGTCGTCCGCGAGGCGGCATTTGATCGAACAGTTCCTCCTTCAGCGCCGGAAGTTGGTGCACGCCAGGTAGCCGCAGATAACGGCCCTGACCGCCTCGCAGCGGCGGTTGAGCGCTCGAGCGCAATGCGAGAGAAAGTTAAAGCCGACAAGGCGCTCCGGGCGGATCTCGACCTGGCCCGCGCCGACGAAGTCGTTCGCGGGATGAAAGAACGGGCTCGGAAGCGGCGCGAACGTGATCCAGACTCTAATCGACAATCTGCCTTGCCTCCTGAGCCTGACCGTCTTGGATCAGTGCCCAAGCGTCGGTGGGCATTGGAAGCAGCCGCCAAGGCTGCTGCTGAACAAGCGAAGGCGCCGATCACTCCTCTCGACAAGCGTGCGCCGGATGAGCATTCCAGCATTCCAAGCGATCTCCTTCGCGCTCCAGGCGAAGAGAGGATCGCGTCTCTCAAATCACAAGATCCGGTTGAGGCAAAACGGACATCACGTCTCGACGATCTACCCAAAAGCACGAACCGGCTCGACCTGCCTGGCGCGCTCCAGCGCTATGCCCGTGCCGTGGTTGATACCGCCGGCACGAAGGAGAAGGGGCTGGCGGTGCTGCCGCATCAGCGGACCGAGCTCACCCAAGCCGGTGAAGCGTTGGACAAGATACGGTACCATGGCCTGCGTCACTTCGTGACCGCGATCACACGCGATCCAGGTCTTGTGCATGATGCTGCGGCTGGCAACCTCCGCGGTTCTCTTGAGGCGATGGCTGTGGAGGCGCAGGTCGACATGGATCCCCAGCTTCGTGCGGAACGGTTCATGGAACGCTGGTGGACGGTGGAGAACGAGCGCCGATTAGGCGACCCTATGGTTGCGGTCGTCAGAGGAGAGATGATCGACGGGCTACATCATGACCCAGCCTTGCGTGAGGAGCTTGAGCGCTGTGCACCCGAACTAGGGCTGGTTCGGCAGCAAACGCCCGGGGAGATTCTCCAGCGAATGCAGATCGAGATGGATCGTGAACGCGATCGGCAGCAGGATCGTGATGGACCAAGTCGTTGACGGGCAAAACCGTATGCGAGCGAGCAGAGTAGGTTTGATGATGAAGACACAGGGCCGACTTCTCACCGCGTTGATGGCCGCTGGCCTTGCGGCCTCGCCCGGGCTTACGGCTCCGGCAGACGCTGCAACCAGCCCGGCGCTGGCACAACCAACCCCCGCACAGGCCCAGGCGGTCGATAAGGCGCTTGGTTCGGCGCCGGTAGCGCTGAAGGCAGATGTGACGGCCGCTATGCCCACGCTTCGTCCCTACATCGTCACGCTGATGTGCGTGCAGGACGATACCGCCACGCGCGGGTTGATCCAGAAATTCGTCGGGTCACGCGGCACCACTATGTTCAATGGCTGGTCGGGTTCGATGTCGCCAGGCAAGCGTATCCAGCATCACGATATGGTCGGATGCCTAACCCCGACTCGCATCCAGAACTGGAAGCGGGTTGCGACCAACGAGTTTTCCTTCGACATCGTGTTCACCGCTGAGGACAGCGGCGAAAGCTATTTGTGGAAGAACGTCGTTCACAAAGAGCCGGATGGCACCTGGCTGATCGCGTAGTCCAGAGAGGGGCCGGCCTCGAGCGAGGGTAGATCAGGACGCAGTATGGACGACAAAGCTGTCCCCGCTAGCTCCACCAACTTACTTTCGGGAGGCAGCGCCCGTGACCTCGCTCTCGTCCGATCAGCTGTTGTCGCGCGGCGACCTGTCGATCGGTGACGCGCTCAACGAACTGCCGTCCTTGCGCTCGACGTTCAGCCAGGCGAATTCGACCCGCTTCATCGGCACCACCGGCCTGAACCTGCTCGATTTGCGTGGTCTCGGTACCAGCCGGACGCTGGTGCTGGTCAATGGCAAGCGCAACGTCGCATCGTTCGAAGGCAAATTCTCACGCGTTTGGTGGGAGGGTACTCGATGACGAGTGCCCTCCTATTTCCAGGAGGTAAATTGGCAGGGCTGATCATCCCACGACATCGGTTTATGGCGCCGCGCCAGCGCTGCTTGTCATGCAGCCGCACCGGTTCCAGCGACTGCCGATCTGACGGCATCGGCTGCCAGCCAGTTGCGGAGGCCCCTACAGAGGAATGATCCCATCCGCCCCACGCCAGGGATAAGGCCCCTCGAACAGATCCCCCAGCGCACGCCGGTAATGCGCGTTCAGCCATCGCCGGCGCCGGTGTTCCGGCGCGTCGTGGATCATGTGGCAACGCTGGCATAAGGCAGCCAGGTTGTGGGGCCGATTATTGGTTGGGTCGTGGTTGAGGTGCGCGCAGGCGAGCACCACGCGCGTCCAGCCACCCGCGGTGAGGACATCGCCCACCGGGCGCCGCGCCGCGCGGCCGCGGCCGTCGCGCCAGCGCAGCCGTCGGCGATCCCACCAGCGACCGTCCCCTAGACGGAACACCCGCTCGCCATGCGGGCGCGCGCAATGCTCGCAGCGACCGGCCGCGCGACTAAAGCGGACAACTCGGGACAGCTGCGCCCAGTCGATGGGATAAAGGAAGAGATGTTCGGCGCGGATCGGCATGATGAATCATCACTGTGAATCAGCCGATTCGCGAACAAAAGAGCAAAAACGCTGCGGGCGAGAGATTGTTGAGCAGGGGCGCGGAAGGGGCGTTGCAGGCGGCCTAGCCCAGCGTCTCCGACCAGCGAGTGGCGCGCCCGTCCGACGACTGGATGAGCCATTGCGCGTCATCCTCCAGCCCCAGCGCGGTGAGGCAGCCATGTTCGTGCGCGCCGGTGTCGATGCCGATGCGGTTGCCGCCGAGGCACGGCAGCCCGGGCTCGACGGTGTGGCCGTGGATGATCACCTTTTCGTGGCGGCGTTTGCTGGTGAGGAACGGCTTTCGGATCCAGAGCAGATCATCCTGATCCTGCCGGCTCAGCCGCACCCCCGGCTTGATCCCGGCATGAACGAAGAAATAATCGCCGAGCGTCCAGGAGTGCGGCAGCTCGGCGAGCCAGTCGACGATGTCGCAGTGCAGCGAGGTCTGGAGCTTGGGAAAGATCGATGCGGTTGACGCCGTAGCGAGCAGGCTCTCCTCGATGCCGAGCCCTGCCATCGTCGCCTGGCCGCCGAATTTGAGCCAGAAGGACAGGGCCTCCTGATCGCCGCGATAAACCTCGACCAACGCGGCTTCATGATTGCCCTTGAGCACGATCACATTGGGGTCGCGTAGGTCGGCAAACATCCGCAGCAACCGCGCCGCGCCGACGCCGCGATCGATGAAATCGCCGAGGAACACGAGGGTGGTCCGCGCCGGACCGCGCTGGCGGCTGTCGGCCGCTACCTGATCGAGCAGATGCTGCAGCAGCGCGACCTCGCCATGGACGTCGCCGATCGCATAGACCCGATGCCCTTGGGGGAGGGACGGCCGCACGGGCCGCTGGCTTTTGCGGGCGAACATGCTTCCGCGCTTATCGCGACCATTAACCAAACAATAGTCGTTAATCGTGGGCGGCGCGCTGGTTGGACGTTGCGACGGGCCGAACGGCTAAGCCTGAGACCATCGGCCCTTATTACGGCATTAGGCTGCTCGCTATGGGATGGACGCTGTTGCGCTGCACCATCTATGATAAACGCGAATTACCCGGGAATTTGCATGCGCCACGAGCACCTGTCCATCATTGCCGTCGGCCTGTTGCTGGTCGTGCTGTTTGCGCTTGGCCTGGTCCTGCTCGGGCGCCATCGTCGCAAGAAGCGCAACCGCTGGCGGCGCTACTTCAAGTCCTGAGGGCGGGGGTCCGACGGCAGAATGACCGCCGTCGGGCCTGATCAGGCGCCGATCACCCAGCGGCTGCGCCCGCCGAACACCAGCTTGACCACCATCACCGCGAGCACCGAGACTGCCGCCACCGCGAGCGACGCCGCGGCGAATTCGCCAAAGCCGTGCGGCGCGAGGTGGAATTTCTTGACCAGGATCAGCAGCACGCCGACGACATAGCCGTGGACGAAATAGATGCCGAAGCTCATCTCACCGATATGGTCGAACCAGCGCGGTACGCGCTTGGCGATGCGCGCCACGCCGCCGAGCAACCCGAAGCAGAACACCACCTTGGAGAGCAGGGTGACGGCCTCATAGGGGCTGCTCTTGAGCGTTAGCGCATCGGGGATGAAGATCGCGAGCAGCAGCACCGGCCACCAGCGTGACAGTACCGGCATCAGCCGGTTGCGATAGCGGCAGGCGGCCATGCCGATCAGATAGGCCGGTAGGTAGAAGATCAGCGCCTGCACGGGATTGCTGTCGTCCGCCGAGCGCCCGACAAAATAGGATAGCACGAGCAGCAGCGGCGCGGCCCAATAGAGCACCGGCCGCTGATCGATCGCCTTGAACAGCGGCGCCAGCAGATAGATCAGCACGATCATCGGAATGAACCACAAGGGCCCGAGGTGCGTGCCGGTCAGTAGCATGTAGAGTGTCAGGCCGACGCGGCCATGCACCCAGGCCGGCGCATCGAGCGATGCGGGATCCTTGAAGCCGATCAGATAGAGGATGATCGCCGGGATCGAGATGATCAGATAGGGCAGGATCACGGTCTGCGCCTTGACCCGCAGGTATGAGCGATACTCGAAGCCGTTGAGCAGATATTGGAACAGGAAGCCGGCGACGACGATGAACACCGCGTTGACATGGCGGAGCGGGAAATAGCTGATCGGGTCGTTGTCCGCGGCCGCGGTGGCCGAGACCACGAACACGGTCGCGGTATGCGCCATCACCACCAGCAGAATCGCGATCGAGCGCAGGATCTGGATGTAGCGGGTGTCGAGGCTGGGCTTGACCACCGGCCGGGTGAGATCATCGATGCTGCCGGCGAGTTCGCCGAGCTGGTGCAGGCTCATGCCCTCCCAGCCGGGCGGAATGTCGCCGAAGGTCTGCTCGAGCAGGATCGAGGCTTCGATGTAATTGAGCGAATCCCCGCCAACCGCGGCGAAGCTGGTCTGCTCGTCGACTTGCGGCTTGCGCGCGAGGCGTGCGAGCAGCGTCGCATAGGCCTCGAGCGGATCCTGGCCGGGGTCGACTGCCGCGGCCGGTGCCGGCGCTGCCGCGGCGATCGCAGGAAAATCGACCTTGCCGTTGGCGAGCCGCGGGATTGCGGCAAAGCGAACGATAATGAGGCGGCTTGCAGGCAGCCCGAACCGCTCGGCGAGGCCCGACGCTAGCGCGTCATGATCACCGTCGCCCGCGACCGCAACGACCACCCGGGTATCGTCACCGGTCGCAGCCGCAGTCCAGCCGCGGCGCAGCGCCTCATGTTCGATCTCGTCGAGTGCCAGGCGCAGGCCGAAGATCTTGAGGAAGCGGCTCTTTCGTCCGGTGATGCGGTAGATGCCCGGCGCGGCGAGCTCGGCAAGGTCGCCGGTGACCAACCGGGCGAGCTGCGGCCCGTGGCGCAGGTCGTCGCGGCTCTCCGCATAGCCCATCATGATGTTGGCGCCGTGATAGACGAGCTCGCCGGCCTGCTCGGTCGGCGCGCCGCTGTCGGGGTCGCACAATTCGAAGCGCCCGCCGGGGATCGGCTGGCCGATGCAATCGGGGAAGCGCGCCAGTTGCTCGGGCGGCACATAGGCCATCCGCGCCGTGGCCTCGGTCTGTCCGTACATGACGAAGAAGCGCACGCCCTGGCGCTCCGCCGCGAGCCTCACCCGCTTGATCCGCTCGGGCGCCAGCCGTCCGCCAGCCTGGGTCAGGGTCCGCATCGAGGCGGGCAGGGCCTCAAGCAGGCCCGAGGCTTCGATCAGCTCATAGGTATAGGGCACGCCCGCCATGCTGGTGGCCCGCTCGCGCGCCATCAGCTGGGCAAAGGCCGCCTCGCTGACAGACAGATCGGTGAGGATAATCGCCGCGCCGCTCGCCAGGTGCGAGTTGATCACTGACAGACCATAGGAATAAGCGGGCGGCAGCGAGGTGATCGCCCGATCGTCGGCGACGATGCCGAGATAGTCGGCGATGCTGCGCGCATTAGCCTCGACCGCGCCTATCGACAACTTGACCAGCTTGGCGCTGCCCGTCGAGCCCGAAGTCGAGAGCATGATCGCGAGCTCGTCGTGGAGCGGCCGAATCGAAGCGTTGGCTTGCCGGGCGATACCCCCGTCGGTGGGCCACAGCAGATCGGGCCGGTAGCGATCCGCCAGTCCCGTCAGCGTATCGGCCTTGCCGGCGTTAGTCAGGATCACGGCATGGCCAGCGCGCAACGCACCCAGATAGGCGATGAGCGAGGGCGTATCGTTGCTCATCGCCATCAGCACCAGGCCGCGGAGATGGTCGCGGAAGCCGACGCCATCGGCGAGGGCAGCGAGCGTGGCATAATCGATCGTGGTTCCGGCGTGATCAATCAGCGCGGGGCGATCGCCAAATCGTTCAAGATCGTTCCAGAACATTACCACCGTCCAGCCAAGGAGGATACGCATGCTGGTGACACGGGGCCTGCGACGTTCATTATGGCACCCTGCAATCGATAGCGCCCTATCATATACTCAAGGCGTCTGGTCGAGAAGATAAGTGAGCAGGGCTGCCCCGCTTTCGTCGGATCAAGTCCCCCCTCACGCGAAAAGCCGCCAATGCCAATAGGATAAGCGCGATCAATCAAATCGGTCACTATCGGATTGGTACCATTCGCTAGGCAAGCAGGGGATCGTCATGTAACCTTAACAGGTGAACAGCGGCACGGACGGCCAGATCGGGAAACGCACCGCAGCCGCGGCGATATGGCTCGTTTCCGTTCGCCTGCTGACCAAATCAATCGATTTCATTGCCTTGCTCGTTCTCGCGCGCTTGCTGACACCGGCTGATTTCGGGCTGGTCGCGATCGCGATGACGCTGATCTTCATCGTCGAGGCGGTGCTCGAGCTGCCGATCAACCAGGCACTGGTCCGCCAGCCGGCGATCACCCAGTCGCAGCTCGATACAGCTTTCACTCTGGCGGTGCTGCGTGGACTGATATTGGCCGCCTTGCTGGCGCTTGCTGCTTATCCCTTCTCGTTCATCTACGGTGATCGCCGGCTGGTCGGCCTCGTCCTGGCGCTCGGTTGGGCGCCGGTGCTGCGCGGGCTGATGAGCCCCAAGCTCGCCGTCTATGCGCGGCAGATCGATTTTCGCCGCGACTTCATTATCGATCTCTCGGGCAAGGTCGTGTCGCTGGCCTTTTCGATCCTCCTTGCGTGGCAGACCCACAGCTATTGGGCGCTGGTGCTGGGTACGGTGGTGACCCCGCTGGTGATGATGATCACCTCCTATCTGGTCGCGCCCTACATGCCGCGGCTGAACCTGCGCGACTGGCCGATCTTCGCCGGTTTCGCCGGCTGGTCGACGGTGACGCAGATGCTCTCGGCCTTGAGCTGGCAGGCGGATCGACTGATCCTTGGGCGGTTCGCTACCCGGCAGCAGCTCGGCACCTTCACGCTCGCCAACGATTTGTCCTACATTCCCGAGCTCGCGCTGATCAAACCGATCATGCGGCCGCTGATGTCGGCGTTCGCCCATGTCGGCGACAGCCCGGAACGGCTGCGCCACGCCTATGAGCGCGCCAGCGTCGCGCTGCTCGCGGTCGGCAGCCCGGTGATGCTCGGTCTGTGCCTGCTCGCCGATCCGGTCGTCCGGCTGATGCTGGGTGGCAAGTGGCTGCTGGCGATTCCGATCCTGCAGATCCTGCCGCTGTCGCTGATCCCGCCGTTGCTCTCCGCGCCCTTCTGGTCGCTGGCGATGGCGGCAGGGCGCCCGCGGCTGTACACCTGGCAGACGCTCGTCGACCTGGTGGTGCGCAGCGCCTTGCTGCTCGCCGGTGCGATGACCGCCGGGGTGAGCGGCGTCATTGTCGGCCGCATCCTTGCCTCGCTGCTATCGGCGATTTCTGCTGCTTGGTGCGTCCGCTCGATCACTGGCGCTTCCGTGATCCGCCAGTTTAGCGCGGCATGGCGGGTGGCGCTCGCCGGTGCGGCATTGAGTGGCGGGATTTACCTGGTGCGGCCACTGGCAGAGGACCGGACGGGGATCACGCTAGCACTGGTGGTGGCGTTGGCGGCGGCAATGGGCGGGCTGCTTTATCTTGCGACGCTGTTTGCCAGTTGGCGGCTGGCAGGCGCGCCCGAGGGAATCGAATCCTGGTGCGTCGATCGGGTGCGGCAGCGCGTAGGGCCGCGGCTGGGCCGGTATCTAGGACCGGTGCGCGATCAGCCGTCGCCCGCCTTCGGTTATCTGCTCCTTGCCGGCGAGCGCTGGCGGGAGTGGCACCAATCGGGCGAACTGGTGCCGCTGGCGAATGGCACGGTGGAGCAGGGCCTGCTGATGTCGGCTGCGCAGATCCTGGTCGCGATGGGCGGCATGACCGGTCGCCTACAGGCCGCGGTCCTAGTGCAAGTCGATATCGCGGCGGTGAGTCCGCTGCTCGGCGAGCAGCCGCCGCGCGCGCTGCCGCTGTCGAGCGTCCGCCGCTTCTATTATCTGCGCGACCTGACCGCCGCGGTGGTGAACCATTCCGACGAGGCGAAGGTGGTGCCGTTGCGTCGACGTCAGGCGTAAAGACCACACCTCACGACATGGACGCGCTCAGCGTTCCAAGGCCGCCTGATCGAAGACGGCGAGCGCGGCCTCGGACTGATCGGATGACAGTTTGCGGGTGAATAGTTTTTCCCCTCGTGAAGCGAGTATCGCCTCCGCCTCGGCCGCTGTGGTGATCGGCACCTTGGGGGTCAGCGCATGGACGTTGCCATAGGCGAAGGGCCCACCGATGTCGGTGATATCGACATAGGGTTCGATCGGATCGGCTTGCTCGACGAAGCGTGAGTTCTGGACAAGCGTGTGGAGAAAGATTTCGTCGGGCGCAAAGCTGGGCCGGAAGAAATTGACCAGCTGACGATTGGTTCGCATCGTCTCGACACAATAGGCTGCACATTCCCGGGTGAGGGCCACCCACTGCGAGCCGACCGCAAAACGCACGTTCTTGGGCAGTCGCCGGGGAAACAAGCGCCACAGCCGTTCGACAACGAACAACGGTTTGCGTTTCCAGGTAAAGCGGTCTGCCGCCTCACGAAAGAATCGCCCGCGAATGCGCCAGGTCTGGTGAGCGTCACCCGATTCCATTAACGAAAAACGACGGATGAATTGTCGATCACGGTGACGGCTGAAGAAATCCAGGATTTCTTGGTTGGACGCGATCGGATAGTCCGCCCCCGATATCAGCACGAAGTGGGTGCAGTTGTCATCCGTTCCAGCCAGTGCCGCTTCGAAGGTTCGGATGGTTGCTTCGACCAGACTGAACCCTGCCCAGCGTGCCCGGATTCGATTAGTCACGAAGTGCACATGCGACAGGTCAGCGACTTGCTGTTCGAACGGCGCCAGCGGCATCTTTTCGTCTAGATGCACGAACACAGCTGCCTCGGGATGGTCAAGGCGGTGCATCAACCGGCCAAAGAAGCGTGGGTCCGAATGGGCCAGCACCACATAAGCGATGCGGATCGCAGGCGATACTGCCGGCGCCGGATTTCTCAAGGGTGTATCAGGTGTCAAGGATAGCCCTTCCAAACAACATCTAACGCCATATTCTACTTAAACCTTGCGCCTTATCGACGAAACAATCTTCTCGCGCCACATCGTCACCGGCGCTTGCGTGCCAGCTTCATCAAGAAGTCGTAGATGAGCGCCTCGCCGCCAGCAGGGGAGCCCGCCACCTTCCACATCGCACCGACGCTAATAGCATAGATGAGTGCGCCCATACCGGCCGCGCAGATCATGAATAGGACCAAAGCCGGCAGGGCTGCTCCCATGAACCAATGGCTGACGGGCCAATAGAGCAGCGCGACCATCATTCCCGACCCGAACGCGGGGCGGACGATTGCCTGCAACTGATCGCGAATGCGCACCGCGATGATCTTACGCGCGGCGAGGAGGCTGGCGACGCCGATAACGGTGGTGGCAATGCCGCGCGCCATGCAGGCGCCGATCAGGCCAAAGGCAAGGATCAGACCAATCGCAGTCGGCACCTTCACGACGAAATCTAGCAACTGGCGGCTGAAGATCAACCAGGAGCGCTTGGTCGCCAGCGCCAGCGTGTTGAACGGCGTCCACAGCAGCGCCGGAATGCTCGCCAGCGCCAGCCAGCGCAGAATTTCGCCTGCATTGCCCCAAGCCGGGCCAAGTGCGACGCGAACAAACGGTTCGGCAAGCAAGGCAAGACCGGTCAGTGATGGGAAGCCGACCAGCGCGACCATTCCCATCAGCTTGAGATAGGCACCCTGGAGCCGCTTCTCATCGTCACGGACGCTGCTCAGCGAGACCGACAGCGGTCCGATGATCGGGGTCAACAGGATCTGGTTAGGTAGTGCAGAGAGATTATCGGCGATGGTGAAGCGGCCCACCGCCGGCTTGTTCATCGCCCAGCCGAGCACTAGTCGATCGACCTGCCAAGTCAGCGCAGCGAACACCTGACCGGCGCTTAACCAGCCAAGGAAACTGCTGAACAACCGCCACTCCACCAGCGTCAGCCGCGGTCGATAAGGCACCAGCGTGAACGACATCAGCAGCAGCAATAGCGGGGTGAGCACGGTACCCACCGCCAGCGCCCAATAGCTGCCGGTGAGATAGGCGAGCAGGCTGGAGATGACACAGGAGGCGAGCTTGCTAACGACGTCGATCGAAATCTGACGTTTAAAGTTGAGTGCTCGATCGTACAGGATCATGCCGGGGTTCTGGATGCCGCGCACTGCGGGCGCCAAGGCAAGCGTGCAGATTAGTGGCAGCAGCCGCATGTCTTGATAAAAGATCGCGAACGGCCAAGCCGCCGCGCCGACCAGTGCCGCCAGCACTGCCCCGCGGGCGATGCTGAGCGTGAAAGCGGTATCGAGCAGGCCGCGATTGACCGTTTTCTCCACCAACAGCACCTGGCCGACGGGGAGCTCGAACACCGCCTCGACGATCAGGATCAGGCTCATCGCTACGGCAACGACGCCAAAATCGGCCGGCGTCAGTAATCGTGCGAGCACCAGCAGAGACACGAAATCGATGCCGCGTCCAGCTAGGCGCGCCGCGATCAGCGAGGCAGACGCCAGCGCGGTGCGCTGGGCCGCAGGCGCGGTCTCCATCACCGCGGCAGCATTCTCCTCCAGATCGAAGGGGCCTGTAGGGGGGGCGCTCGACATGCCGTACATCCGTTAGGCAGCAGTTCGCACGAACAATGATCCAGCGCGCCGGAGGCTCGAGACGATCGTCGAATACGGTAACTGGGGGAAAAGAAGATTATACCGGGGGAATTGGTCGCCGTCCAAGCTCATTCTACCGCTCAAGGTACACGCTGATAGGCGCGGACGTAATCGACCTGCATTACCGACGGGTCGGGCATACCATTGATCGGCCATCCCCCGCCGGCGGTAAGATTGAGCAACACCGCCTTGGGTTGGAGGTATTCGGCCCGCGGCGCAAATTGGGTAACGAGGTGGCGATCGAAATAGATGAAGACGCCGTCCTTCTCCACCCTCACGCCATAGAGATGGTAACCGGTGCTGAGGCTGCCCGGCACCACATCGACATGCTCGGCCTTGGCGAACAGATGGCCACCATTCTGCCAGACATGGGCGGTTGCCATATAACCGCGCGGCTCGTGGCCGTAGAATTCCATGGCATCGATCTCAGGCGAGGCCTGGCCGGGCTTGCCGATCGTGCTCAGCCAGAACGCCGGCCATACGCCATTGCCGCTTGGCAGCTTGGCGCGCATTTCCCAGTAACCGGTGGTCTGAGCAAATCCATGGCCCTCGCGATCGATCGAGGCGAGCAGACCGCCCGTCCATTTGCCGTCGACCCGCTTCATGGTGATCGTGAGAATGCCATTGTCGATCGAAAAGGGTGATTGCGGCCCAGGATCGGTGAAGCGGGCGTCGCCGAAATCGCCCGCCCAAGGAGTATGGGCAATCCAGCGGGTGCCCGGCCCCCATGGCGAGACATCGAGTTGATTGAACGGCTCGTCGAAGGTGAGCTTGTAGCCGCGGAGGTCGAGCCGCGTCGTCGGCACCTTTTGCGGCGATTGACCCCCTAGGGCAAACCAGCCGGCGACCAGTGCCAGTGCCATCACCGCACGCGTGGTAGGGGTTAGCATCGATGCCATCTGTGATTGTCCATCATAGAGTCGACGTTGCGGCAGTGCGCAACGGGGCGCGGCGCCGTGTGCGACCACGGGCAGCCGGGGCGGCTATAGCAGGGCGAGGAAGGCTCAGCACCTTGGGTGCCGCAGCCATGATCGCAAACAGAAGGGCGTTGAATACGCCGAAGTCGACCAGCGTTCCCGCCACCGACGCCGGCACCAAGATGATCAAAAACGCATAGCGCGTGCCGACCGCAGCATAGCGCATCCGTGCATCACTGTGAGGGAGATAGGCGAAAAATCCGCGCGCCAGAAAGGCCAGGAACAACAGCGCGCCAAGCACGCCGGTGCTGCTGATCACGGCAACGATCCAGCTCGAGGTGCGGGTGGAGCCGACGCCGACGCCATAGCCGCCGCTGGCGCTGAACCCTTCCATGCTCACTCGATTCCACGAGGCGCGCTCGTCGGCTGAATCGCTGCCGCTCTTCTTCACCAGCGTGTTGTCGACGATTTCGATGGCGCCGTTCAGCACGGCCGGGCGGACGACCAGATAGGTAGTGGCGAGGAGCAGCGTCATCATCAACGCCAAGATCGACAAGGTCGATTGACGCCGGTCGAGGCCGTTGCGCGGGGTCACCACCAGCAGAGCCAAGCGGAATAGGTAGAGCAACACCAGCAACACCAGGCCAAGGTAAGCCGAAGAACTGGTCGACAGCACCGACATCGCCAGCACGATCAGGATCAGCGCCCGCTCGTACAATTTTGCCTTGCCGTCCAGCCAGGCGGCGGGAGACATGAAGATGAGGATGGCAGCAAAGGACAGGGTGAGCGCGCCGAATGTCGAGGCTTCGGTGTTAAACCCGATCACGCGGCGGGTGTTGGCGACCTCCGCGGTCTCGAGGATCGCATAAGTAGCGGTCCGCAGTGGCGCCAGCGCCGACGTGCCTGCGGTAGCCATGTCGAGCAGACCCGACAGGACAGACATCGATGCTCCCGCGAGCAGGGCAATGGCGAGGGTAGCAGGGCCGCTCGGCGTGAGCATCAACACGTATAAGGCGATGCACAGCAGGTAAGACATGGTCAGGTACAAAGGCTGGGTGATGTTGCCCCCCCCAAAACCAAGCGGCATCGGCCGCAACGTGGTGAGTCCCATCACCCGTGCGCCGGGGAACAAGAACGGTGCTGAATAGGTCACGAACATCGCCACCACCATGAAGGCGGTGAGCAGGCCTAGGCGCCGCCAGTTGAACATGCCGTCCCACAAGGCGGTAGGATTATGCGTGGTCATCAGCACCTTGACGACCACCAGCGGCGACAAGGCGACATAAGGCAGGATGGTGATCGATCCTGGCACCACCGTCATCGAGCCGAACGGCAATGCCGCGAACAGCATGACAACGCTCCAGCGCAGCGGCATGATCGCGGCGATGGCGAATAGGAACCAGAAGACGCCAATGGCAATCACGGCAGTACCATCGTCATGCTTGACCGATCTCAACAATTTAACTTGCAGGAACATAGCCCAACTTGGGCGGCCAAGCGAGGCGTCCTGTCACGGAGGGTAAGCCGCGTTTTCACGCCGGGATCAAGCTTGGTGTGCGCTGCATAATCCCGCGACTGGACACGATCGCGCCGGGACAGGGTGGCCGCGATTGGCTATGAACGCCGCTGGAGGCAGGGCGAGTGAGTTTGTCGCAGGCGCAAAAATCGATGCTATGGATCGCGATCGCCGCACTGGTGCTTGCCGGCGCCGCTGTGGCGCTGACGCTGATCCTGCGTGATGGCCCCGGCGTGATGGGCACGATCCAGCCGCAGCCGCGCATCACCCTGCGCGAGGATGCGGCGGGTGGCGACGATCCCGCGGCCGATCTGCCGATTGAGCAATTCTTGCCCAACGAGGTCCTCAACCTCGACGCCCAGGATGCGATGGCGCGCAATCTCGCGCTGCCGGTCAGCACCGGGCCGAACCCGGTCGCACCCGCCTTCGTCGCGCAATGGCTGGGGGGCGATCTCGCCGAGGCGACCAAATGCCTCGCCACCGCGGTCTATTATGAATCGGCCGGCGAGCCGATGGCAGGCCAGCGCGCGGTCGCCCAGGTGGTGCTCAATCGGCTGCGCAACCCGCGCTACCCAAAGACGGTCTGCGAGGTGGTCTATCAAGGCGCCGAGCGGCCAACAGGGTGCCAATTCAGCTTCGCCTGCGATGGTTCGACCCGCCGGGTGCCGGGTGCCGCGGCCTGGGCGGTCGCCACCGCGGTCGCGACCTCGGTGCTCAACGGCGTGACCTCGGCCGAGGCCGGGCAGGCGACGCATTACCATACTCTGGCGGTGTTCCCGGCCTGGGCGGCGCAGCTCGCCAAAATCGGCATTATCGGCCACCATGTGTTCTATCGCCCGCCCGGGCGCGCGACCTATGGCTATGATGCCATTCCCAAGGCACCGCCGGTCGATCCGCTGCTCGCCGCGGTGCCCGTCGTCGTGCCGCTGCCGGACGCCGCGCAGCCGCCGTTGGCGACGATCAATGCCCCAGCCGTGGCCGCAGCAGCGGACCCCGGTCGCGCCGGCGCAGCGCCCTCGTCGGGGCAGTCCGCCGCGGCCACGGCAGGAGGCGGCAATGCCCGTCAGTCGGCAAGCGCCGTGGATGATCGGTCGATCGATACGGCGCCGCCCGCCGCCAAGCCACGCCGCTCGATGTTTCCGACCCGGCAGACCCGCGGCCCCAACTTACCGCTCGCATCGGACCATTGATCGCGAATACCGCTAAAACCCGGGGTTTTTATTGCATCAGCGAAGTGTCCAAATTAGGGATATTTATATCTTTTTGGGGCTATCCGCGTATATCGGTTCTGCTATCCGCGAGCCGATGTCGTAGCGCAGCATTTGCTGATACGTGGCGGATGAAGAGAAAGGGCTTGTATGGCGGTTGTGCAACCCTTTGCGCAAAATTCTACTGCTGATAACCGTAGCGGCAGGAGCGAGCCTCTGTTTCGTCTGCTTGATCTGACGATTGGCATCATTGCCGTGGTGGTCTTCGGGCCGTTGCTGATCGCACTGGCGATCTTGATCTATGTATCCAATCCTGGCCCGATCTTCTTCGTGCAGCAGCGGATCGGCTTCAACGGCAAGAGCTTCGCCTGCTTCAAGTTCCGCACCATGGTGGTGGACGCACAGGACCGGCTTGCCCGCTTGCTCGAGGAGGATCCTGCCGCCCGCCTCGAATGGGAGCGCGATCACAAGTTGCGCAACGACCCGCGCATCACCCCGCTCGGCCGCTTCCTGCGCAAGAGCAGCTTCGACGAGCTGCCGCAGTTCTTCAACCTGATCAACGGCACGATGAGCGCGGTCGGCCCGCGGCCGATCGTGGTCGCCGAGATCACCCGCTACGGGCGCTGGTTCGGCGATTATTGCCGGGTGAAGCCCGGGATCACCGGCCTGTGGCAGGTCAGCGGCCGCAGCGACACCACCTATCGGCGGCGGGTCGCGCTCGACGTCGCTTATTCGCGCCATCGCTCGATCGGATTGAATCTCAAGATCATGTTCATGACCATCCCGGCGGTGCTTGCCGCCCGCGGCTCGCGCTGATCCCCCCGATGGCTGACAACGCTGCACCGTCTCTAGCGGCCTCGCCGCGGGTCGCGATTATCCATTATTGGCTGGTCACCATGCGGGGCGGCGAGCGCGTGCTCGAGCGCATCTGCGAGCTGTATCCGAACGCCGACATCTACACCCATGTCGTCGATCATGACGCGCTGTCGCAGGTGCTCCAGCGGCACCGCATCTTCACCACCAGCATCGCCAAGCTGCCGGGCGCCAAGAAGCATTATCAGAAGTATCTGGCCCTGATGCCGCGCGCGCTCGAGGAGCTCGACCTCAGCGCCTATGATCTGGTGATCTCCTGCGAAGCCGGCCCTGCCAAGGGTGTGATCACCCGCCCCGATGCGGTGCATGTCACCTATTGTCACTCGCCGATGCGCTACATCTGGGATCAGTATCACGCCTATGTCGGCGCCGGCGGACGCGGCGCCAAGCTGTTCCTGTCCAAGGTCGCGCCGCGGCTGCGGATCTGGGACCAGTCGAGCGCGACCCGCCCGGACCTGATCATGGCCAACAGCCATTTCGTGCGCCGGCGTATCCGCAAATTCTGGGGTCGCGAGGCGACGGTGGTCTATCCGCCGGTCGACGTCGAGCAGTTCCACCAGAGCGATGCCGTCACCGACGAGTTCATCTGGGTCGGGCAGCTGGTGCCTTACAAGCGCCCGGACATTGCGGTCGATGCCTTCACCCGCTCGGGCCGCAAGCTCCATGTGATTGGCGACGGCTCGATGCTCGCCGAACTCAAGAAGCGTGCCGGGCCGAACGTGCGGTTCACGACGCGGATGAAGTTCGACCAGTTGCGCGAGGCTTACGCCACAGCGCGCGCGCTGGTGTTCACCGCCGAGGAGGATTTTGGGATCATCCCCGTCGAATCCCAGGCGGCCGGGCGCCCGGTGCTGGTCTACGGCCGTGGCGGGGGGACGGAAACCGTCGTCGACGGCGTCACCGGCCTCTACATCGGCGAGCAGACTGCTGAATCCGTGATGGCGACGTTGGACAGGTTCGATGCCTGGCTGCCAGGCTTTGATCCTGCTGCAGCAATCCTTCAGGCGCAGAATTTTACGCGAGCACGCTTCCTCGCGGGGTTCGCAGCACAGGTAACAATCGCTCACGAGCGGGTGTTCGGCAACGCTGCATCGGCCGTGGCTGGCTGACTGCTGGCAATGGCGCAAAGTTCAGCAATGACAATGATGGGGCATGCGTGTCGGTAATCATGCTAACGAACCGACACGGCTGGGGGAGGATGGCTTGCTCGCGTCCAGGGACCGATGCGCATGGGGTAAGTAACGGTATGATTTTAAAGGGCGGGGTATGAAAGTCGCTGTCATCATCGCTACGGTTGGTCGCGCTGTGGAAGCCGCGCGGTGGGTGGAGCATTGCGCTCAGCAGACCGTGCCGCCAAGCGAGTTGATCTATTCGATTGCCCGTCCCGGTGATCTGCCCGAGGGATTTTCCGATCCCTCCGCCAAGGTCGTGATCGGGCCCGGCGGGCTTACCATCCAACGTAACGCCGGCATGGCGGCGCTGACCAGCGCACCGGACATCGTCGCCTTCTTCGACGATGATTATGTGCCCTCGCGCTATTGCCTCGAGGGTATCGCCAAGGCGTTCGCCGAACAGCCCGATCTGGTGGTCGCAAGCGGCACCTTACTCGCCGACGGCATCAATTCGCCCGGCCTCCCTTATGAAGACGCGCGACGGATGGTCGACGCGTTTGACGGCAGCCATGAATGGCATGCGCCGCGGCTGAAGCGTGTGTCGGGCGCCTATGGCTGCAACATGGCTTATCGCGCCTCGGCGATCACCGGCGAAGCATTTGACGAGCGGCTGCCCCTCTACGGCTGGCAGGAAGACATCGACTTTTCGCGCCGGATCGCGCGCCGTGGGCGGATGGGCAAGAGCAACCTGTTCACCGGGGTGCATCAAGGTGCCAAGGGCGGTCGTACCTCCGGGCGCAAGCTCGGCTATTCGCAGGTCGTCAATATCGTCTATCTGATGCGCAAGGGCACGATGCCGGCCGGCAAGGGCGCGCTGCTGCTGGTGCGCAATTTCGTCGCCAATCACATCCGGGCATTGCTGCCCGAGCCGTGGGTGGATCGAAAAGGACGGATCGTGGGTAATTGGCAGGCCCTGGCCGACTGCCTGAAGGGTGAAGTGAAGCCCGAGCGCATTCTCGAGATGTAGCTCGCGTCGTTAGCGTATTTGCCGAGAGGAGTAGTGGAAATGCCCGATACCCATGCGCCTCGATGGCATGGTGACGTGATACCGGCGCTGCGGCGTTGCGGAGCCCTGACTTGAAGATCATCCATTACCTAAACCACACGCAGAAGGCGAACGGGCACGTTGCGGTCGCGGTCGATCTGGCCTGCGCGCACGCGGCGTTGGGCCATGACGTCTATATGGTCTCGGGTAACGGCGATTTTGACGATGTGCTGGCGCGCAACGGCGTCACCAAGGTCCATGTCCCCGACGTAGGCGGCTTCTTTCCGATCCGATTGGTGCGGATGGCAATGTCGCTGTTGCCGGTGATGCGGCGTCTGCGTCCCGATATCGTCAACGCGCATATGGTTGCGGCTGCGCTGGCCGCGCGCTTCGTCGCCCGCCGGAGTGGCTTCAAACTCGTCACCACGGTGCACAACTCGTTCGATAAGCAGGCGCCGCTGATGCGAGTCGGTGATCGGGTGATCGCGGTCAGCAAATCGGTTTATGACGAGATGCGCGGTTTTGGTACTGCCGAGAGCAAGCTGCGTATCGTCCGCAATGGCACGATCGGTGGGGCCAGGCGCCCGGCTGTACCGGCCCGGCGCCGCGAATTGGCGCACCCGGCAATCGCCACGGTTTGCGGCCTGCACCCGCGCAAGGGCGTCGATCACCTGATCGATGCTTTTGCCATGGTCCACCGGCAATGCCCGGCCGCGCATCTCTATATCGTCGGCGAAGGTCCCTATCGCGCGGCGTACGAGCAGCGCGCGGCCAACAGCGGGGCGGGCGATGCGATCCACTTCACCGGCCATCTCGATGATCCCCGTGAGGTGCTGGCGACCGCCGACATCTTCGCGTTGGCGTCACTGCGCGAGCCGTTTGGCCTGGTCGTCTCGGAGGCCCGCGAGATGGGCTGCGCGTTGGTTACCACCAATGTCGATGGCCTGCCCGAAGCGGTGGGCGGCAGCGAGCATGGCCTGTTGGTGCCCCCAGCCGATCCCGTCGCCATGGCAGAGGCACTGCTGTCTTTGGTTAACACGCCAGCAAGACTTCAGCGCTACCGCGACGCCGCCAGTGCCGATATCGATGACCTCACGGTGTCGGTCATGGCGGAGCTGACGCTAGACGTCTATCGCGAACTGGTCGGCTGACATCATCACAGCGCTGCGATGACTGTAGACTAAAGGTTTTTGGTACGATGCCCGTAGATGGTGCCCGACGGCCCCGCCGCGTTGAGGTACAGCCCGTCCGGGCCGGTGGAATGGAGCAGCGTCGTCGTTGCGCCGACGACGCAGCCGGGCGCGATCGTCACCCCGGGCATCACCGTGACGCGCGCACCGAGCCAGCAGCCGGCGCCAACGAACACCTCGCCCCATAGATCGGGCGAGGCGGGGTTCCGGCGCGTTGAGGATCGCTCGATCGGGTGGGTACGGGTGATCGCCATGAACTCCATGCCAATTTGCGTATCCTGCCCGATCGTGATCCAGGCGGAGCAATCAAGCCGGGCGCCGACGTTGAGCAGCGAATTAGCTTCCATGCGCAACAAGGGGCCGCTCAGCCAGCAGCTATGCTCGATGACGGCAGTGCGGTGGATCGACGCGCCCGCCATGTTGAGCAGGCGCCGGCGCAGCCGCGGGCGGATGAACGGCGACCCTTGGATCCGCAGCACCATCGCGACCAGAAAGCGATGCGATTTGTTCGGGGCTTTGGCGGACAATAGGACGGGGCGCCCGCCGGGTGACTGACTCGGGCTGCCGTGGCTGGAGATGAACGGCTGCATCAGCATCGGCGACCTTGAGGATCGGGCATGGCAAAGGCGAGCAAGATCATGGCAGGGAATACCATCATGGCGTCACCGGCCGGGGCTTTATGCTAAGCCCCATAATCAGCCGCGGTATCCGAGAATCTGTCGTGGCATCGCGATCTGCCCCTAGGCTCTGTGGCAACTATCCGGATCATTGAGCCGTTTCTGTGTCTGCTGGTGCGACAGGGGGAAAACGGGATCATCAATGGTCTGCATGTCCGGCTATAATCCAGATAGGTCGTGTCAAAAGGTAGTGAGGAGCCCCGTATTTTTCCGGTATCCAACTTCCCTACGCTTTTCCTACGCACACTCGCCGATGATCGAAGACCGGGCAGCGGCCTCGTCATTTGCACAACCAAAAACGCACCCTTTCCCAACGGGATCGTCAGCGCCGAATTCGAAATCGGTCGCCTGCTCCACGCAGTCATTGTCATGAACGAATTATTAAAATCAGCATAGCAATATGCGCTGTTAGGTCGTCGAGATGCGATGGTTTGCGCTCGAACCGTGTCGACGCCGGCACCACAGCCGATGGCCGAGGGTAATGCCGCGGCGGTTGTTGGATGGGAAATTGCCGCGCACATGGTAGCAGGAGACGATTGCGGGCGAGCGTTGCTGTCCGCAATGGCTCGGGCTGCTGGGTTCTGGCGACTAGGGGCGCTGATTGTCGGGGATGATAGATGCTTAGGTACAAGCGACGTGGATCGAGCCGCCCTGCAGGCAAGCCGCAGTGAGGAGTGCCCGCCATTACCGTCAGTTGGTGATCAACGGCCGGTTCCTCGGCGCCAAGCCGACCGGCGTGCAGCGGGTCGCGCGGCAGTTGCTGCTCGCACTGCAACATCACCAGCATGAGCTTGACGCGCTGTTCGCCGATGGTGTGACGGTGTGCGCACCGCATAACGTCACCGCAGTCGGGGAGGGCAATACCCTACGTCTGGACGCCGAGGGCAAGCTCACCGGGCAGCCTTGGGAACAGATCGAGTTGCCACGCCGAGCCTCCGGCAAGCTGCTACTCAGCCTTTGCAACCTTGCGCCGATCGCATCGAGGAACGCGATCACCATGATCCATGATGCGCAGGTCTACACCATGCCGTCATCCTATTCGCGTGCCTTCCGGCAATGGTATCGGCTGGTGCTGCCGCGGATCGGTCATCGTCACCTGCAGATCCTGACCGTGTCGGAGTTTTCCGCGCGCCAACTGGTCGAGTTCGGCGTTGCGCCCGCGGACCAGATCACCGTGATCCACAATGGCGTCGACCATGTTCTCGCGTTCACGGCCGATCCATCAATCAACCAGGCGCATGGGCTCGCCCGGCACGGCTATGTGGTCGCGCTGGCGAGTACCCAGCATCACAAGAACATCGGCGTTCTGCTCCGCGCCTTCGAACAGGGACTGATGGGCGATACCCGGCTGGTGCTGATCGGCGGAACCGGGGCAGCGGAGTTCGCCACCGCGGGACTGGCGGTGCCGCCCGGCACCGTGTTCGCCGGCAAGGTCAGCGATGGCCAAATGCGCGCGCTGATGGAGGACGCCTTGTGCTTCGCGATGCCGTCGCTGACCGAAGGCTTCGGCCTGCCTCCATTGGAGGCGATGATGCTCGGCTGCCCCGCGGTGCTCGCGCCCTGCGGCGCGTTGCCCGAGGTGTGCGGGGAAGCGGCGCTTTATGCCGATCCACACGATCCTGCCGCCTGGGCGGAGGCGATGCGTCGCCTGCGCGACGCGGCGGACGTGCGCGAGCGGCTCGTCGACGCCGGGCGTGTGCAGAGCGGGCAGTTTACCTGGGCGGCTGCAGGGCGCCGGCTGGTCGAAACGCTCAAGCGTTTCGCTGCGCCGCACGCCGCCTGACGACATGACATCCGGCGCAGCAGGGTCCGGGTCGCCGGCGATCGTCTATTGGCGGAGCCTGCGCTGGGCACCGGCGCTGATCGCGACGGTCATCACTCTCGAGGTCGCGATCGGCGGGGCCAATGGCTGGGCGACGCGGCCGGCCGCGGCTTTGGCGAACGCCGTCGTGGCGGCGCTGGTCCTGCTCGCGACCGACCGTGGCTCGCGGGTCTGGGTGCGCATGCGCGTGCCGTTTCTGCTATTCGTGGCCGCCTTGCTGTGGGCGCTGCTGCCGCGCCTGTTGCCGATAGCGATCGCCGCGTGGATCGGGGTTCCCGCCGATCCCGCACCGGACCGGCTGTGGCCCGAGCTTGCCGAAGCAATCAGCCGGCTCGCCATGGTAATAGCCGCGGCCGCGGCGAGTTACCGGCTGGGGGCTGCGCGGCCGTTCGTCTTGGCGCTGGCGCTCGCGGGCGCGCTGTATGCTGGCTGGATGATCTGCACCCCATTGCCGTGGCGCTTCCTCACCGCTGCCGGCCAAGGGCGGTTTGCCGCGACGATCGGCAATTGGAACGCTGCCGGCGCTTATTTCGGCATGATCGCGGCGTTGTGCCTCGCCGCCATCCTGGCCCGGGGCCGCGCCCGCCATTGGGGCTGGCATGCGCTGTTCGCGCTGCCGCTGCTCGCGACGCTGCTGCTGTGCATAGCCACCCAGTCGCGCTCGGCCTTCACCCTCACCGCGATGGCGTTGGCGATCGGGCTAGTATGGCATGGCCGCGCTGCCTCGCTGCTGGCAAGCAAGCGGCAGGCACTGACGCTGATCGTGCCGATCACCCTGGCAGCGATGATGGTCGCCTATCTCGGTGCCGGCGTGCTATTTCCCCGCTATCTTGCACTGTCGGCGGATGGGCTGTCACGCTGGGACATCATCACCACCTATATCGGCTACACGCTGGAGTCGCCGCTGTGGGGGTTCGGCCCGGGCAGCTTCTTCGAGGTCAACCAGGCACGGCTGACCACCGCCACCGCATTGCGCTTCTGGAACTTCGGCGCCGCGCACAATGCCGCCCTCCAGATTGCCCTTGAGGCGGGGTGGCCGGCGCTGCTGTTGCTGGCGGCGGGCGTGATCGCCATCGGCCGCGACGTTGCGCGGCGGTCATGGGGCGCAGAGGATATCGGGCTGATCGGCGCGCTCGGCATCGTGGCGGGTGCGTCGATGGTCGACATCGCCTGGAACGTGCCGGCAATCGGCGCTTTCAGCTGTGTGCTGTTGGGCGTGCTCTGGGGTGCTCGGCCAGCGCATGCTTCCACTGCTCAGCTGAGGAGGCGCAGCTCGACGGGCAGGGCAAGGGGCGTGCCAGTTACCAGCTGATCGACCGCAGTGCGTAGCCGCCCGTCGATGCGCGCGAGCCAGACCGCCTCGTTCACAGCGGCGATGCGGGTCTTTTCCGGCAGCGCGCGCCAGTATACCGCGGCAAAGGCGAGCCGCCACATGCCCTCGTCGCGCAGGAAACCGGCCTGGTCGTAGCTGCGCGCGAAGGCTGCCACCGTGGCGGGGCGCGGGCTGCCATGGCGGACCAGATCGGCGCGGACGGCGAGCAGCGAGGCACCCGGCGTCCCGGGCCTGACCCGCCGCACCACGGCAAGCAGGGCGTCGGCATGGGCGAGCGCGCGCGGCTGGAGCGGCCGCGGCAAGGCGGCCGCCTGGTCTATCCACAAGGCGGCGAGCGGGAGCGCCTCGGGCGGGGCGGTGCCCGCCAGCGCGGTCGATGCATCGCCGCCGCGATGCTCCCAGCCGGCGAGCAATTGATCACGACCGACCTGCGACGGATTGGCGAGGACCATGCGGGCCGCCTCGATCCGCCTGCCTCGGACGAGGTCGAGGGTCGATCCAACGGCTGCGATCCCCAGCAGTGCCAGACCGGCATATTTAATCCCGCCGGTCATGCGCGGGGGCTCGCGATCAATCCTGGTAATAAGCGGCGTAATGCGACGAGTAGTAATGCGCGCCCATTGCCTCGGAATTGGGGTCGACCATAGTCAGCACCGCGCCGATCACCGCGGCACCGTCCTGCTCGAGGCCCGACAGCGCAGCATCGATCACCGGGATCGGGGTGGAGCTCCACTTGATCAGCAGCAGTACGCCGTCTGCCTTGGTCGCGAGCGTCCGGGCGTCGGCAATGCCCAGCATCGGCGGGGTGTCGAGCAGGATATAGTCGAACTGGCCCTTGAGCCGGGTCAGCAGATCGTCGACCGCGCCGCCGCCGAACAGATCTGCGGCCGAGAAGGTCGGCTGGCGGACGGGGAGCAGCTTGAGGCCCGGCACCTGATCGTCAACGAGCGCCTCGTCGACCGTCGCCGTGCCGGTCAGCACCTCGACGAGGCCTGCCGCGGGCTCAAGCCGCAGCGTGCGGGCGAGGCCGGCGCGGCGGACGTCCATGTCGACCAGCAGCACCTTGTCGCCGCTTAGCGCCATGACCCGGGCGAGCGACAGCGAAGAGGTGGTCTTGCCTTCGCCCGGCAGCGTCGAGGCGAGCGCGATGACGCGCAGGGCCTCACGCTGGCCGTTGCCGGTAAGGTGGCCGCGGATCGTGCGGAAGGCCTCGGCATAGACGGTCATCGGCTTGGATAGCAACGTGCTCGCCGGGTTGAGCGCCTTGCGCGAGAAATAGCGCTTCTTCTTGCGCAGCCGCGGCACCGCCGTGATGAACGGCACGCCGAGCAGCATCTCGACGTCCTCGGGCTTGCGGATGGTCGACTGCAGCCCTTCGACCAGCAGCACGCCGCCAAGGCCCAGTGCGAGGCCGAGCAGCAGCCCCGCGGCGCCGGCCGCCTTGATGTTGGGGAAAGTCGGCTGGCTGGGGATGGTCGCATTCTCGACGATGTCTGCCTGAGGCTGCGACAAACGCGCCGCCTGGCTGTTCTGCTGCGCGGCCTGGGCAAGACGGGTGTAGGCGGTGCGCTTGGCCTCGGCGTTGCGCTCCAGGCTGCTGGCGGCGACCGAGGCACGGTCGTCGCGGGCGATCGCGCCCTTCAGCACGTTGAGCTGACCGCGCAGGCTGCCGGCGCGGGCACGCGCCGCGGCAGCCTCGCTGCGCAGGCCGCCGATGATGCGCTGGGCTTCCTGGCGGATCTGGCCGTCGAGCGAGTCGATCTGCTGGCTGACCTGAAGTACCAGCGGGTAGCGCGGGCCATATTTGGCGCTGAGCTCGGCGCTGCGCTTTTCGGCTTCGGCGCGCTGGCGGCGAAGGTCGGCGATTACGGTCGAGGAGAGCACCGCAGACACCGCCTCGGTGCCACCGGTAGCAATCTGGCGCTCGGCGACCGAGACGTTGGACTGGGCGGCCGCGGCCTCGGAATCGGCAGTGGCAAGCTGCGAGGAAAGCGGCCCGATCTGCTGATCGGTGATGGTGCCGCCGGTGCCGCCCTGCGAAATGCCGCTCTGGACGCGATATTGGGCGAGCTGGCGATCGGCGGTTTCTACTTCGCCGCCGAGTTCGCGCAGCCGACCCTCGATCGAGGCCGACTGGCGCGCAGCGGTGCCGGCGAGCGCATCGGCGGTGCCGGCGACGTAGGTCTGGGCGACGGCATTGGCGATACGCGCGGCCTTGACCGGATCGACCGAGCGGAAGCCGATCGTAACCACATAGCTCTTCTCATTGCGGTCGATGTTGAGCGTGTTGACCAGGCTGGTGGTCGCGGCCTCGGTCGCCTCCTCGCGCGACGGCGCGACGCCGCCGTCCTTGGCAGGCACGAACTCCGGATCGCGGTAGAGACCGAGATCGGTGACGACCTTGCGAGCGACGTTGCGCGAGCCGATCACCGCCACCTCGGTGTTCACCGCGGTGGTGTCGAGTGGCCGATCGCTACCCTCGGTATCGAGCGCGGATTGTCCGTTGGGCGTAATCCGCACCTTGGTAAAGGCGTCGTACTTGGGCGTCAGCAGCAGGCTGATCGCGATTGCCAGGATGAACAGGGTGACGGCGCTCGCCACCACGACCCACCAGCGGCGTCGGATCGCGTCGCCCAGCGAGCGCAGGGTGACGGGACGGCGTTCCATGTGCCGCGACTGGTCGAAGCGGCTGACCGGCGCGGTATCACCGGCCATTGGCTGTACGTTCATGCGATGGAGACGCCCTTAGGTGAAGTTATCGCTGGACGATGACAGAAATCAGCGCCCGCGTCTCGTTGAACGTGTTGGTGGCAACGCTGCCGGTGCCCGAGCGCTTGTCGTGGCCGACGACGAAGCCGAGGCCGAACTCGCGGTTGAGGAGGTAACGCCCGCCACCGCTCACCCGGAAGATTTTGATGGTACCGGCATTCTCGGTGAAATCGTCGACCTCATAGGCGACTTGGGTGTTGAGCAGCAGGTTGCGCAGCAACTCGTGATCGACGCGGAACGCAGCCGCGGTCGCAAAATAGCCGCTGCTGTTGAAGAAGTAGCTGTCCTGTACGGTGCGGCGCACCGTCACGCCGACGGTGGTTAGCTGCGACGGGAAATATTCGATCTTGGCCTCGGCCGCCACGCCTGAAAGATCCTTGTAGATCGGCGCATCGTAGCGCCGGTCGACATAGCCGACGCCGACCGCGCCGCGGATCAGCGCCGACAGATCGAAGGTCGCCCCGCCCAGCACGTTGATCTCGTTCGAATCGCGGTTGGCGACGCCGGGGAGAAGCTGCTGATCATAGCTGGTATCGGTATAGCCGACCTGGGCGAACAGCGAGGTATCGGGCGATATCGCGAACTCGCCGCGGCCGGTGGTGCGCAGCACCGTTTGATCGCGATTGCCGAGATCGAGCGTGCCGCCCGCAAAATTCTTCACATTATCGAACGACAACGTATCGAAATTGGCGGTGAGCTGGCCACGCACGCGGGCGCCGCTGAAGGTGGTACCGATGCCGCCGCTGGTCTGCTGATACTGGACGGTATCTGCGGCATCCTGCGGCGAGGCGGCCGACGCGCGCGGCTCGGTATTGCGCGCGGTGCGCAGCTGGGTGTCGAGCGTCCAGCTGCGGGTGATGTCGAGCCGGCCGTTGGCGCCAACGCTGTAATTGTTCTCGTTGCGCGGGGTCTCGCTGAAATAGCGCTTGGCACGATAGGTGGCGTCGAGCGTGAGCTGGTTGACCGCCCAATTGCTGCTTGCCGTCACCGACGGCGCGAGCATCACGAAGCCGTCGCTGACCGAGCCACCGCTGATCTGATAGGCGTTGTCGGTGAAGCCTACCCCGGCCTCGACCTTGGGATAGAGGGTGAAGCTCGACAAGGGGATGCCGACTGCCTGATACTCCGGGCGCTCGCGCTGGAGCACGCCGATGTTGCGGCCACGATCGAACTCGAGCGGCAGGTTGGGCGTGATTAGATTCTCGTCAACGGTCTGCGCCGCAGCCTCGCCCGATCCCAATCCGGTCCACAGCCCCGCCAGAAGCGCCCCTGCTGCCCATGTCGCGTTGCGCTTCATGATTATTCTATTCCCCCTTCGAACCGGCGCCGATCAGCTGCCGTAATTGGAGCTGCCGCCCCCAAAGCCCGTGCCGGGCCCGTTACCGAGTAGCAGGCCTGCCGGGCCACCGTCGATCCCGGCAATGCCATTGCCGCCGCACCGTGCCGCTGCCGTGATGACATCGCGCAGGGCGCCATAGGTCGCCCGCGCGAAACCGGGCTGGCGCGACGCCATGTCGAGCGCCGCCAGCGTGGTCGGGCAGTCGAGCTGGGTCTGGTCGAGCGCGTAGGCGATCTGCGCCTGATATTGCGCGCGCTGGCCGGTCTGCGCCGGCACCAGGGCGATTGCGGCGAGGATGGCCTCATAGCCGCGGCGAACCTCAGGATTTTCCAGCCCGTAGGTCATCGCTGCCTTGCCATCCAGGGCAACCGCCGCGCGCGTGCGCGCCTGCGGCGCCGCGTCGGCCGCGATGGAAAACGACCCTGCCCACAGGGCGATCAGGCCCAATCCCCGTAAAAGGTTAACGCTCATATCAGGCACCTCTCTCTGGCCAATGCTATCGCACGGGTCAAAAACGCAAGCAATGCAGGAAGGTACCCGAAAATCAGGTGTCCAAGGACGGTACGATCGGGCTGCTCGTTAAAGTCGAGCGTTAACCTCGATGCCGTAATGGCCCTGTGGCGGGGTTAGAACAGCCGCTCCTGGATGCGGATGGTGTCGCCGGGGCGGACCTGGAGGTCGGGGGTGAGCTTTTCCTTGCTCTCGTCGGTCGCGCCGGCGTGCTTGATCACGACCTTCTTCTTGTTGGCGCGATAGGTGAAGCCCTCGGCGGTCGCGACCGCGTTGAACACGGTAAGGCCACTCGAATAGGGATATTCGCCGGGCTTGTTGACCTCGCCGAGAATATAGAAGGGGCGGAAGGTGAGAATATCGATGCTGACCTGCGGCTCTTTGAGGAAGCCGTCGGACAGGCGCTTGCGGATCGCCTCCGTCACCACCGAGGCGGTCGAGCCCGCCACCGGTACGTCGCCGATCAGCGGCATCGACAGGCTGCCATTGGCGTTGACCAGGAACTCGCCCGACAGCGACGGCTCGTCGAACACGATGATCCGCACCTTGTCGGCGACGCCGAGACGATAATCGCTGTCGACCTTGGCAAGGCCAGCAACCGGCGAGGCGGCGCCGGTTGTCACGGGCGCGCTCTGCCGCGCGGGCGCCTGCTGGGCTGCAGCCCCGGTCGCGACCGGGGCGAGGGCCAGGCAGAGGAGAGGCAGCAGGAAAGTCTTCAAAGCATCGCCTCGGGTTGTTTCGGCCATAATACAGAACCGCTTATCCAGCGGCAATGCTCGATGATGGCCAAGGTTGATCATCGCACCGGCCTAGCCGGCGGTGGATGATCAGACGCTGAACCAGGCGTCGGGGCGATTGGCCGACTGCATCGCGATCCAGGTGTAAGGCGCGTTTGACCACGGCGTGATCGACGAGGAGCGGCTGTCGAGCACGACGTCGCCCTTGTCGGTGCGCGCGATCAGCACCAAGTGGAGCCCGATCCCGGCGCGGCCATAGGCCACCGCTAGGAACAGGCGGTCGGCGGGCACCCCGGCATCGACCAGCAGCTTGCGCTTCTCGAGCGCGATATCCTCGCAATCGCCCGCGGCGCCGCGACCTATGCCGCTTGCCCGCCACAGATCATGCCGGCCGAAGCGGGCCTCGTCCGACATCTGGCGGACATGACGATTGACGCGGCGGTTGACGCGGCGGAGCAAGGTTTCCCAGCGCTTGGGGTTGGCGGCCGCCACGGCGTCACCGACGCCGGCGTCGGCGCAAGCATCGGGCTGGGCGCTGCACATCGCGACAAAGCCGTTGGGCGCCGCGATCGGCTGCTGCGGCGTCAGGAAGGGATCGATCGCCGCTGCCGCAGCGGGCAGGGGCGCGGCCAGCGCCGCCACGGCGATCAGCCAGGTACCGTTCAATCGCCCGTTCAGCCGCCCAATCATCCGCATCGTCACGCTCCGTCATGCTGCGGGTGCGAGCTTTGCCGACAGGGTCTTGAGAAATGCTAAACGGCGTACAAAATCATCTTGTCGCACGCAAAAGCAACGAGAAACGCCGACCCACACGTGGCGTGGATCGGCGTTGTGCATCGCATCGAGGGAGCGATGCTTAACTCGCCCAATAGATGCCGGCGATGACAGCCCAGAGCGTTGCCGGAACGATGATCGCCAGCGCCAGCTTGGTCTGCGGCGAATAAGGCTCGACATGCGGCTCGGGCGCATCCGCCAGCCACGCCTGGGTCGGCAGCGTCGGGAAGGCGATCGGCGCGACCGGGGCGGCGTTGAGCGCGGCGGACAGTTCGGCGGGGGTCAGCGGTTTAACGAATTCGCAACCATAACTGTCGTTATTAAGCCGCGTCAGCCGGGCCGGTTGAACGCCGATGCCGGCGAAGCCGATTGAGACCGCCGAGCCGATCGGCATGTCCGGTCCGCCGACCATGCGGAAGCCGGTGGAAGAGAGATCCTCGAGCACCACGTCATAGGGCCGCGCGGCCGCATTGCGGACGGTGGCGTCGAGTTCGACCGGAAAGCGCTCTGCGGTGCGGTTATCGTCGATCAGTTTTGCGGTTATTGCCATGTCGCTACCTGAAGCTGTTTGCGCTGTTTTGACGAGATGGCGTGAAGATCGCGTAAATGGCGGAAGATAAGACAGTTAACGAAAATCTCGATGCGATGGACCGGGCAAAAGCCGTGGCATTGCCTCTTGCCACGCCGGGATGCGGGTGCGAGTTGTGATGGCATGACCGGGTTGAACAAGCATCGGTGCGCGTCGTCTCTCCTCGGCCGCTCCTGATTCATCAGTGGCTACAAGGAGGGGCTCATGGCACCAAGTGATCGCTTGATGATCGCCGGCATTCTGCTCGGCCTGTGCCTGGCCGTCCTGCTGGTCAGCGGGGGGGTGAGGCTGCGTCGCCGCCGGCGTCGCCGTCGGCGGTCAGGCATGAGCAACTATTTCCAAGAATAATGGCATGCTAACCTGCTCTGCCATTGCGGAGCCCGCAGCACTCAAATTTTCGCTAGCCCAAAAAAAATTACATCAAAACTCAATTATTTGAGCCTAGCAGGCTGATGTAGGTTGCAACTTTACCGGGAATTAACCATTGTAAACCTCAGGAGCCAGATTGGCCCAATGGAGAGGAAACATGGCATCACGCCCTGCCAATTTCACGCCGGCGTCGCGCCGGAATGCTGCAACCCCGACTGAATGGCATCCGTTCGGTGCACATGGCGTATTGTTGGCGCTGCCGTTCAGCCTGGCAATCTGGGCGGTGATCGGCAAGGTCCTGTTCTAAGCAACCTCGATCAGCCGCTTTGCGGTGACCATATTCCAGGGGGCTTCGGCCCCCTTTTCTTTGCCCCGTCGTCATAACGTGGACCGAGTTGCCGCACAGCGCTTGGGGTGGAAACTGCACGTGTTTTGCCCGCTTGGCAGCGGGCCTGACGAGCCGGGCGTCGCGAGTAGAGCCTTCGAGCTCTGGCATCTGTGCTAGCGTAAATGTACGCGGTAGCAGGCCAAGAGCTCTGAGATGGAGCAGGGCAGTGGTTTGTCGGACAATTAGCCCGCCATATCGCACGTGCAGCTATGCTGCGGGTGCGAAATCGTTACACTATGTTGCCGCGTCTCTTAGTGTCGCTGCCAGTCTGCGCATGTCGGCCTCGGAGGATTGTAAGCCATGAAGATCGCGTTTGTGCCGTCTGCCTATTTTCCTGCTCGTGGCGGGACGGAGCATCAGACGAAGATGATGGCAGAGGAATTCGCCCGTCGCGGCTATGAGGTGGCGGTAGTAACAGCCAATCTGCTCAGTTCCGAAGGCTATTACACGCTGAGGAGCGAGACAGTTGGTGGTGCACCGCACGACAGCATTAACGGTGTGTCGCTGTCGCGGCTGGTCTATTACAGTCATAACGAGATTAATCGTCTGGCGCTCGTATCCGGCAGATTGCCGCAGGCCTTAGCGTCAGTTTTTCGAAAAGCCGCTAAGCTGTTCTTCCGGCGACGGCTCGGCCGAGCCATTCTCGCGGAGTTGCGCGCTGCTGCGCCGGATGTGATCATCACGCTTCCGCACCTGCAGCCGAACGTTAAGGCAGCGATTGCGGCAGCCAACCAGTTGAACATTTGGTGCGGCGTCTATCCGCTTGTCCACTCCCACGATCCTGATTGGCCGTTCGAGGCGATCAAGAATGCCATGCATCAGGCAGATGCTGTGTTCGCCGTGACTCATGTCGAGGCCGTGGAACTCGCTACCGCCTATGGCCTGCGAGATGATGCAATCCATTATACCAGCCTAGGCGTGGACGTTGTTGAGCAGGACGAGTATCCCAGTGATTTGGCTCCATCACCGTCAAAGACCGTGCTGTTTCTGGGCAGGAAGACCAAATCCAAAGGCCTACCTCTGTTAGCCGAGGCAACATCCCAACTTGCCAAGGAGGGCCGCGATTTCACAATGGCGCTGATCGGATCAAAAGCCGACGATGCAGACGATATGGCGGCGCTGTTTCGCGAGGGGCTTGCCCCCGACATGCTGGTAGATCGTACCAACGTATCGGCCGAGGAAAAGGAGCAGTGGCTGAATAGCTGCCTACTGCTCGTTCTCCCTTCGGCGGTAGAATCTTTCGGAATGGTTATTCTTGAGGCATGGGCGGCTAAGCGGGCAGTGATCGCCCTCGATCTGCCGGTCTTCCGAGATATCGTTGAGGATGGCGTTGATGGCTTGCTAGTGCCCGCAGATGATCCGCAGGCTTTGGCCAAGGCCATTGCCACGCTGTTGGACGACCCCGCGCAGGCAACTGAGATGGGGCGGGCCGGTTACGCCAAGGTGCGTGCCGCATATTCTTGGTCCGCCGTTTGTGATCGCGTGGAAGTGGCATTCCCTGCTCACCTGCCACGACCAACACAAACCGGTTAGGTCCGTCTAAGCCAGCGGGCTGGCGTCGTGGCATCCAGAAAGAGCGCGGCATGATGTAAATTTGACAGCATTGGGCAGTCCTCCCGCGTTGTTCGTACGGTCAGCTGGGACTCGCCAGAGTGAGCCGACGTTGCTCCACTGCTTTTGACAGCCGCTTGCTCGCTGCATGCGAGGGCCGTTCCACCCACTTCTCCATTGCGGCTCCCGCAGCTAGTGCAGCGCCAAGTGAGATAACTAATGCGACGGGCAAACCGACCCGATCGGCCACCAGAACAATGCCGGCGCAGATGATCGGCCAATGGATCAGGTACAGGCTGAAAGAAATGTTGCCGAGCCACGGAAGCGGACCCCAGCCAAGTACCCGCTTGGCCTTGAAAGAGGCTACACACAGGCAAATTAGGTAAGCCGCAAAAAGGCCGTAATAGACGTCGTTCACGACGGTGTTGATGTGGTTGCCGTGTGCCAAGACGGCAACACCTGCAACGAAAGCCACAATTGCTGCGGCGTGGCCGACCGCCGGCACCCTTTTAAGTATGCCGGTCAGAAAGTCGAGCTTAGTGGCGCATACAATCCCGAACACGAAGAATCCGAGATAACGTAAGGTCAGCAGCAACGATCCGTACGCCGACTGAGCATAAATTGCCGACGGGTCGCCCGTACGAGCCTTGGAAAAGACCGCGACGGCAGTTATTACTGCACCAATCGCAATCCCAATCCAGCCCGTTTTGCGGGCGAAAATGAACAACAGCGGGAAAATGATTGACGCCCGCATTTCGATGATCAGGCTCCAGATCGGCGTGTCCAGCTGAAAGGCGGATGACGGCCAACCCACCATCAGCGCGTGTCGGATGACGTCCTCCGCGGTTATAGGGCTGCCCCAAGAATTCCTGACTATTGCATACGCAGACTGGCTCGCATCCTGTCCAACGGTTCGCCAGAGCACCGCGGCGACGAGCACTGCAAAGCAGAATGGGACGTAGAGCCTGCACACTCGCCGAACGACATAGGCATCGTAAGTCATTGTTTTGCCGGCGATTCGTGGCAGCGAAAGCACGAAGCCGCTTAACACGAAGAAAAGAACAACTGCGAATGGCCCGGTAAGGTAGGGAGACAGCGGGCTTCGGTAGACAAGCGTCGTTACGTCGGCGTTGTAGGCGGTATACAGATTGACCTGCTCCCCATTTTCAGGCCGCTGATAACTTAGCTTCGGTGTTCATATGCCCCTGGCGGGGGCGGTCCGTAAATTCAGCGGGTGCCAACCCGCCGAGACTGCTGTGCGGACGCACGGTGTTGTAGTCCGTCCGCCATGCCTCGATGATCCGCCTCGCCGCAGCCAGCGATGGGAACAGGTGCTCGTTCAAGCACTCGTCGCGCAAGCGACCATTGAACGATTCCACAAAGCCGTTCTGCTGCGGCTTGCCGGGCGCGATGTAATGCCACTCGACCCCGGTGTCCTGGCACCAGGCAAGGACGGCGTGACTAGTCAGCTCGGTCCCATTATCGCTGACCACCATGCACGGCAGCCCGCGACGTTCGGCGATGGCGCTCAGCTCGCGGACGACGCGCCGACCTGACAACGAGGTATCGACGATGCACGCCAACTATTCTCGGCTGTAGTCGTCGATGACGTTGAGCATGCGGAATCGCCGGCCGCAGGCCAATGCATCCGACACGAAGTCGAGCGACCAGCGCTGGTTCGGTTCCTGCGGGATCGCCATCGGCGCCCGTGTGCCCAACGCGCGCTTGCGACCGCCACGCTTGCGCACCGTCAGTCGCTCCTCACGATACAGCCGATAGACCTTCTTCAGGTTCATCCCTTTCCCCTCACGCTTGAGCAGGATCGCCAGCCGTCGATAGCCGAACCGGCGTCGCTCGTTCGCGATCGCGCGCATCCGCTCGCGGACAGCATCGTCCTTCCCGCGAAGCGGTTCATATTGCCACGCCGACCGATTGACCCCGATCAGCCTACAGGCGCGACGCTCGGAGAAGCCGTGATCGGCCATCAGCTTCTCCACCGCAGCGTAGCGCTCCGCAGACCGAGTCAGTTTTTTCCCAGCAAATCCTTCAGCGCCGACACGTCGAGCATCGACTCCGCCAGCAGCTTCTTCAACCGCCGGTTCTCGTCTTCGAGCGTCCGCAAACGCGCCGCCTCCGACACCGTCATCCCGCCGTACTTAGACTTCCAGTTGTAGAACGTCGCATCGCTGATCCCGTGCTTGCGGCACAGGTCAGCGGTCTTCACGCCAGCCTCATGCTCGCGCAGCACGCCAATGATCTGATCCTCGGTAAATCGGCCTCGCCGCATAACTCGTCTCCATCTGACGAGCTAACTTACCAATGGCATGAATTCTGGGGAGCAGGTCAAGATGACCCAAAACAACCATCAAGGCGGCTATGCCTCGCAAAGCATCGAGCTGCTCGTAACGAGCCACAGCTGTTGGCGTCGGCCTATCCACAAGCATTTACAATGACCCCAATCTCTTTTTGAGAGATAACGACGTACTTTCCAGCGTCTATCCTGATTATCTTGAATCAATCTAGAAATCAGTACATAATGACGTTGAGTATGGAGCCTTAGCGGCTCATCCTTGCGTCAATGACGATCCATGCAGACGCGGATCTTTGATCGTCTCCCGTATCAGCCTGCTTGACCGCGCTGACGAAGGGCGCTTGCCAAGCGCCAGAATAGCAGAGGGCGAGCAGCGCTGCTCGCGCTTCTACTCGCGGCGTCACCAGACCCCCTTTTTCAAGCAATCTTCGCAGATGAAGCGACGGTCAGGCCCACACGCTTTGCAAGCGTGGAGTCCCGTCCGGCCCCACAGACTCCGAAGCAAACTCAGTACGCGTAAGATATGATTTCCCCTCGAAGCGCTGGGGGGATCGCAGCCACGCAGCGACCTCCCACTGCGCCGGTGGCGGCTACTGGTGACAGCTTCATGTATTTTTAATTGTAATATCGTGACCTGAACGTTCGCCCTGTCCCGCCCAGGCACAGATTTTACCGGCTCATTACCGTTCTAATCAGTCCGGCCGTGACGACGCGGGCGCTTGCCGCGCTGCGAAATTGTTAGTCCTTGGCAAGCTTGCTGGACTATTGAGATAAGCGGAAGCAGCACTTGCAATTAAGGCCTCCACAATGATGAGAGCCTCGATTCCCTGGAGCGCGCCGTCGCGATGAGGTGGGCGCGGAGTGCCGATGATGATTAGCTCACTAGGATAGATGCCGCATGTCTCGGTTCGATGCGGAGGCCGGTGCTAGCCAGTGTGGGCTTGGCTTAAACATTTGGGCCGGACCGAGATTCTAGGTAAGCGTGGCGATAATCCGGTCCAAATCAAACCTTCGTTAATCAACTTGGGCTAACCTTTTGATATTGGCTCAAGAGGTAAGCGGGTTATGCGTAGGTTTCAGAACGCATGGATGATGTTGTTTTTCCTTCTGCTCGGCGCCTGTGGCGGTGGCGGCGGGACGGAGGATGTCAGCACGGTGACCACGCCAGTTGCAGTGGCGACTCCCACCCCGACTCCGACTTCCACGCCCACTCCGACCCCCGTCGCGGTAACCCCGAACAAGATGGTGCTCGGCGCCGCAACGGCGTTCGCCCAGCAGGGCTGGGACTTTTCGATCCTCGATACTGCACGTTCGATGGGCGCGACCACCCTGCGTGACGGGGTGCAGTGGAGCGACATTGAGACCACTGCGGGCAGCTACCAGTTCAGTTCGGCAAAGGTGAACTATCTCGACACGCTGATTGCCAAGGGCTTCTCGGTGACCTTGCTGGTTTCGGACAGCAACCCGCTCTACGATGGCGGCAACACCGTCTATACCGATGCCGGCCGCGCCGCTTACGCCAAATATGTGGTGGCGACGCTCGATCGTTTCCCCGGCGTCAAGTCGGTCGAGATCAGCAACGAGTACAACGCCTTCAACTTCGTCACCGGGCCGGTACTTAACGGCGGCTATGGCCCGCGCCAGCAATATTATTATGACATGCTGCGCACCGTCTATGCGGCGGTGAAGGCGAGCCATCCCAACGTCAAGGTGCTGGGCGGCGCCGCGATCGACATCCCGGTTGGCTATTTCAAACCGTTGTTCGCGCTCGGCGCGCTCAACTACATGGATGGCATCACCATCCATCCTTACGACACCGATCCCGAGCAGCTCGAGAAGCAGCTTGGCATCCTGCGCACCGCGATGGGAACGACGCCGCGGCCGATCTACGTCACCGAATTTGCCAAGGAGGTCGACAGCATTCCTGATACCGCCAGCTATCTGGTCAAGGCGACCACGGTGATGGCGACCTCGGGCGTTGCCGAGGCAGACTGGTATGCGTTGCGCCAGCAGGGCTCGGCGAGCAACATCTGGTACAAGAACGTCGCGCTGGCGTCGTTCAGCGGCCAGCTCCTCGCTCCCGGCCAGGCGTTTCAGATGATGAGCCAGCAGGTGCTGGCCAAGGGTGCCGGCACCCGCGTCGCGGTCGACGATTTCACCTATGCCTATGAGTTCGGGCAGAATGCGATGGTGATCTGGGGCGAGCCGCGCAGCCTGACGGTGACCGCATCGGCCAAATTCTACAATGCGCAGGGCGCGCAGATCGCCCAACCGACCGCGATCAGCGAGGACTCGCCGATCATCATCGTCAGCGATACGCCACTGGTCTATGGCGGCAACGTCACGCTCGGCGCGACCCAGTTGGTCGCCGACAGCTATGATCAGTTCGACTTCACTTATGACGTATCCGGCCCTGCAACCTACGAGGGACCCTGGGCCTATTACGCCTATGGCACCCGCCGGCAGACCTTCGATGTGATGTACACCCAGGGAGGCGGCGAGATCAGCAGCTCGGACTGGATGCCCTATATCGGTAGCAATTCGCTCCGCCCGTTCACGATGAGCGCGAACAAGCTCAATCCGGTGGACTTCGGCTCGGCGAGCTCGCCCGATATCTACAAGCCGGTGCTGCGCTACACCTCGCCCGTCAGCGGTAGCTTCAACATCAACGGCATCTGGGATGTCGGCAGCGGCTCGGCCGATGGCGTCGACCTGACGGTGCAGGTCAATACCCAGACGGTGCTGTCGACCACCTTCACCGGCCATTATGACATGGCGGTCAAGAACGTCACGATCAACAAGGGCGACGTGGTCAATGTCATCCTCGGCACCAACAAGAACGTCACTGGTGGGGACAGCACCGCTTACCGGGTGAAGATCTATCGGACGGGTTGATCCGATCCGACCCGCTTGAGAGCGGTGCTGCGTCCGCCTGTTGACTCCGGGATGTGATGTCAGCAGCCTCGGCGCGGGGTAGGCCTAACCAGTAGCCGCCCGCACCGGTTTTTAAGCAATGATCGGCAACAAGATCATGCAGACGTTGGGAGAGGCTCGTGGAGCAGCGGGATCATTACGCGGCGCTTGATGGATTACGTGGACTTGCCGCGGTTTCGGTGCTGCTGTTCCATTTGGGTCATTGGTACGAGGAAAGCTGGCTGGCGGCGAATGCCGGGCTTGCCGTCGATTTCTTCTTTTGCTTGAGCGGCTATGTGCTGTCGCTCGCCTATCGTGCCAAGTTCGACACGGGGCTCGATACGCGCACCTTCTTGCGAATCCGCGCCGTGCGGCTGCTGCCGGTGATCGTCGTCGGCACGCTGATCAGCGCCGCCTATCTGTTCGCCCGCAGCCTGGGCCTTGGTGATGAGGCGATATCGCCGGCCGAGGTCACGCTGGCGGCGGTGCTCGGCATGGCGTGCTTGCCGATGTTTACCGCCAGTCGCGCGATCGGCGGACCCCAGGTGTTTCCGCTAAACGGCCCTCAATATACGCTGTTCCTGGAACTGGTGGTCAACATCATTTGGGCGCTGACGCGGCGGATTGAGGGCTGGTGGACCGCGCTGGCGATTACCATCATCGGCTATACGCTGACGGCGATCTACGGCTTGGCCGGTGACGATGTCGCGACCTTCTGGACCGGTTTTCCGCGGGTGTTCGGTGCTTTCTATGCCGGCGTTGCCGTCTTCCACGCCCAGCAGCGTTATGCGCTGCTCACCAATCCACGCTGGGGCCGCCTGTTCGTGCCACTGCTCGGGCTCAGCGTCATCCTGTTCTACTGGCCGGCGCGATTGTGGTTCCCGATTGCATGGAGCTGGTCGCTGCTGGCCTCGCCGCTGCTGGTGATCAGCGGGGCGCGGGTGGTGCTGACGGGCGCAACCCGCCGGGCTGCCCTGGTTCTCGGCGAGCTGTCCTACCCGGTCTATGCACTGCATTACCCGATTTTCGTGTGGGTCAATGCGGCCTATCAGCAATTACTTGGGCGCCGCGATGTCGCGGCCTGCAGCGTGCTGGTGGTCGTGGCGGTGGTGATCGGGAGCACCATGGTGCTCAAGCTGATCGACGAGCCGGCGCGGGCGTGGATCAGCCGCCAGCTGCGCGCTCAGCGCGAGCGCCAGGCGGCACGGTTTAAGGGCAACGGCTTAGGCGCGGGCAAGGGGCGAGGGCCCCTCAGCCGCGGCTGAGTGAGCCAGCACGGGTCGGCGTGCGTGTCGGTCGTCCATGCCCCGGGAACCCAGCGGCGGTTGGCGACGTATCATCGAAGCATCGGATGACACCGGGCCGAAGGCCTGCCTATCGTCCGCCAACCCATGGAGCGTAACAATTTGGCCGAGGCAGACCCCAGGTTCGGCATGCAGGAGCCGGTCGGGCCCGAGGCTGCCTGCGTGGAGCACGCGTCGCGCTATTTCATCGAAGGCGAAGACGCGGCCGAAGCCGGCAAGCGGCGTATTGACTGCCGCTACATCAAGGGCGCCATCGCCTGGCGCGAGTGGATGGCGGGCTTCGACGCCGGCACGCTCGACCTATCGGGCTTCGACGCTCCTCAGTCTTAAATCGGGTGAGCTGATCGGAGCCGGCGCCTGGCGGTGAACCAGGATCGGACGGGTTTGTCATAGAAGTGGAACGCAGCAGTGCCGATCGCGACCAACACAGCTAGCCCGCCGAGTGCGAACCCGAGACGCCCCCAAGCTGACAGGTGCAGCTTCAGCCCGACTACCCCAAGCAGACGCACCAGCGGATAATGTATCGCATATAGCGGATAGGAAAGATTGCCGCTCCACGCTGCCCAGCGCCGGTCCATCGTGCTGTTTGATGCCGCCAGCACGATCAGCGGCAGCACCAGCAGCACCGCGGCCAGATCGTACAGCGCATTGAGCGTTGCGAGATGCGGCACCGCCAACAGCGCAATCAAGGCAATGGTGACCGTCACCGCACCCGTGCGCGGTGCCTTGCCGCGCCAGTGATAAAGAAGGATCCCCGCTGGGAACGACCAGCCGATCCTGGCGAAGCCAAAGAAGAAGGTCTCGGGCACCTGACCAAACTCGGATCCGCCCGTCCGTAGCGTGCCATAGACCAGGAAGAGCGCGCTCAGCGCCATGGCGGCGTACAGCCAGCCGCGGCCGAGACGCAGCCGCGCCCAGGGCACGAACAACAGGTTGGAGATCGCCTCGAGGAAGAGCGTCCACATCGGCGCGTTGAGCGGGAACACCGTATGCTCGAGCGTGGTGGTCCACATCACTGGGATCAGGATCGATCCGAGCACCATCGCGGTGAGCCCCTCGCGCAGGTGCAGCGCGTGATCGCCGATGCCGGGGCGTCCGATCTCGACCAGCGCCGCCAGCACGGTGCCCGCCACCACCATCGGCAGCAGCCGGATCGCGCGGATGACGAAAAAGCTCCATCCCGTCAGCCGGTCGTCAGCAAGTCGCTCGGTATAGGCCTTGGCGATCACATAACCGCTGAGCACGAAGAAGAAATCGACCGCGAGATAGCCGTGGCCGAACAGCAGCGGCAGATCGAGGCGCCGGGATAAATGGAAGGCGACGACGGCGATTGCCGCCACCCCACGCAGCCAGTCCAGCGTGAGATTGTGATTGGCGGCGCCGCTGTTGCCGCCGCCCAGGGGCGAGGCCATGACCGTCGATATCCTATCCGTGCTCATTCGCCCCCCGCGGCCGCCATCGAATATGTCATGGGTGTAGTTGGCCTTGTCGCTCATCAACAGCCTTGCTCGGCGCTGGATGTAGCGTTGCACCGTGATCCAACTGGTTGGGAGGTCAGCTTGTCGTGCGGCCCTACCGCTTGCCTGGCTGCCTAGAAGCGCAACAGGCGCCGGGTCTGCTTGGCGAGCGGCTTTTCGATCCATTCGAACATCGGGATGGAGAGCGCGACGGTCAGCGCTGTGGCGATGCCGAATAGACCCAGGCGCTCGGCGATGATCATCGCCGAGCGTGCGCCGACATCGCTAAGGCCGAAATAGGTAACGAGACCAAGTCGCAGGTACCAGATTACGGCCAGGTGAACCATATAGCCCGAATAGGAACAGCGGCCGACGTAGGAGATCCACGTCGACTTGAGGAAGACCTGGATCAGCGAGCGATCAGCGATCGCTGAGAGCACGCAGCCGATGCTGAGCAGCAGCACCGGCACATAGACTAATGCCTCGCGCAGTTGACCAAAGGCGGCGCCCGACAGGATATCCTTGAACGCGGACATGCCCGCTGCGCCGCGGGTGACATGATTGATGAAGGCATAGAAGCCGGTGAAGGCGACCAGCGATGCAATGCCGAGGAACAGGCTGGCGTTCGCCATCCGCCGCTCGATGCGGCCGCGGTACAGCGACAGCAGGCAACCGGCCGCAAAAGCGTCGAAGTGGAACACGGAGACGTGATATTCCCAGCTTTGGATATCGTCCGGCGATACCCCCGCGGCTTGCGCATAGAGGCTGTAGAGCACCCGCATGGCCACCGGCATGATCAGCAGCGCGATCATCACCAGCTTGATCTGCCGGGGCCGCAGCAAGATCAGCGCGGCGCCGGCAACCACGTAGAATTGCATCTCGAACGAGATCGTCCACAGGTGCGAGATCGCAAACACGGTGTCGCCGTGCAGCGGATAGAAATTATAGGTAAAGGTGGCAAAGCTCAGTAGCTGGGTAGGGATCAGCGGATGCGCAAAGACCAGGCAGAAGACGATGAAAACCGCCACATAGCAGGCGTATAGCGGCACAATTCGCGCGATCCGGCGGAAGTAGAATTGCCGGAGCCGTTCCGCGACGGGCAAGGCGGTCGGCTTGGCATCGAGGATCGACGAGGTCACCACGAAGCCGGAAATGACGAAGAAAATCCACACCCCGAGCCAGCCGATCGGCAGCAGGTCACAATGCTGGGCGACGACCAGCGTCATCGCATAGGCGCGCAAGGAATCGATGCTGGTGTAGCGGGCGTGGCGGGGAGCGGCGTCGCTCATGAGCCGGTAACGTCCATGCCGATTGCCATATATTCCCCCGAGAGTGCAGATTTGCGCAGGCTGCTTTTCAGACGCCAGTGATCAGGAGGTCAAGCGCGGCGGTGATCGTCTCGTGGCGATCGGCGAGCGTCGCGACCCGCTCGCCCAATTCGCGAACATGGATCGCCGCGGCAAACTGGGTAACGACTAGATGCCGCCCGCCGGCGATGTCGACCAGCGGATTGAGCCGTGCGGCCGGTGCTGGCGCATGTGCCTCGGGTAGTAGCGGCACTACTAGCCTCGTATTGAGGCCGGAAAGAAGGTCAGCCTGCACGTCGAGCAGATAACCCACGCCGCCGTCGCGGCGAGCATGCACATCGAGCCGCGCCATCAAAACAGACGGAGGGATGCGAGCGGCAGCGCCTGTTGATCCGCATAGGCGTTGGAAGCAGCAATGGCCTCGCCATTCTCGGCCAGCCAGCGTGCCGCGCGCGCCTCACCAATCTGCTCAATCAGCCCTCGCTCGCATGCGCGCGAGACATTGACCTCCAGCGCGCGCGCTTCTTCAATCAGGCGCGGATCGAGCGATACATTGGTGGCACGGCGCGGCCGGTCGGCAGAGTAAATGCGAGATGCCATGCACATGATGTATGCGCATTGGAGTCAGGGTCAACGCCATCTTGGCTTTAAATCTATCGATGCGTGTCGATGCGAGCCAACCCCGTTCAGCGGATCGCCTCTACCATCACGCCTGCTGCATTGGCGATCTCCAGCCAGCTCAGGTCGGCAGTCAGCGCAATTGCCCGCCGCGAGAGCGCCAGCGCAAGGCAGCTGCGATCCCCGAGCGACAGACCAGCAGCGCGGGTTGTGGCGCGTAGGAGTCCTGCCGCCATGGCTTGCGCGCGGTCGACCGCCACGACCTCGACGTCGAGCTGCGACATGATGTCGACGATTTGGTCGGGGGGTGTCCCGCGGTCTACCAGCTTGGCGACGACCTCATGGTAATTGACCGCGCTGAGCAATGCGCCGCTCATCCGCTCGGCCACCATGTCAGCGCCGGGCTCGTCGAAGAAGGCGGCGAGGACAGCCGATGCATCGAGCACATAGGTGATGTCAGTCACGCTCGGCCTCGGCGCGACGATCGGCAATCAGCTCCGCGGCAACAGATCCGTCGGCCGACGCATAGGGCTGCAGCATCGCTTGGATCCGCTTCAATACGTCGCGTGCCGGTCGCACGTGCAGCTCACCGTCTACGATGCGCATGACTACCTGATCTCCATCGACCAGCCCGAGCTCGCGTCGGATGTCGGATGGAAGCTGCAGGCGGCCTCCGCTCACCAATCTGCCTCGCTGCACGTTCATTTGTCGCTTCTCTCATCATCAGTAGCATGGCTCAGCAGCATACAATCATCGCTTGGTTCCGACAATCATGCGCTATGTCCGATAACTGACCTTCTCGGACATTGCCGTGTGGATCAGAGCTGCTTGCCTGTTGACGAGAATTGAGCCCCGTGATGCGAGCCCTTGGCTGGAGCAGGTGAGTGGCGGCAGCGATGCTCCACGCACGACCCGCCGGTAAGGCCGAAGGCTGCCCTAACTTACGTGCATGCGAGCTACCGACTGTTGCCAAATTGTTACGGGTTGAAGCGATTGCGCAAAGATCGAGCTTTCGAGGTAGCGATTATGAACGTGTCGTTCATAGTGTGTCACAGAGCTGTTTAACTGCTTAAAGGGATCGCACGTTGATCAAATCGAAGCTTCTTACGACCACCGCGTTCGCCGCCGCGATGATGCTGTTTCCATCGATCGCGCAGGGCCAAGCATCGGCTGCTCAGCAACCCGATTGCTCGGTTAATCCTGCGGCACCTGGATGCGATCCGAATGGCAGTTCACCGACGGCGCGAGAAGAAATCATCGTAACCGGCTCGCGCATTGCGCGCCCTGAGCTCGAAAGCGCGACCCCGGTGGTCAGCATCGGGTCGGAGGCGATCCAAAGGCAAGGCATCACCAACGTCCAGGGTATTTTGAACCAGTTGCCGCAGCTCGGCATTCCAGGGCTCAGCAACACCAACAGCAACTTTCTCACAAGCGGCAACGGCGTTGCGACGATCAATCTACGCAACCTTGGCTCATCGCGGACGCTGGTTCTCGTCAATGGACGTCGCTTCGTGGCGGGCGTAGCCGGCACCTCCACCGTCGACGTCAACAATATTCCCGCCGACTTCGTCGAGAACATTCAGGTCGTCACCGGCGGCGCATCGTCGATCTACGGCTCCGACGCGGTCGCGGGCGTCGTCAACTTCATCTTGAAGGACAACTTCGAGGGAGTCAGCGCCCGCCTTCAGAACGGGATAAGCGAACGCGGCGACACGCATACGTTCTCCGCCAGCGTATCGGCTGGTACGAAGTTCGGCGACGGCCGTGGCGCCATCATGGGCAACTTCACCTATGACAAGGATGAGGGCCTGTTTTCCAATCGCCGGGCTATTTCTGCGCAGGACTGCAGCAGTCTTGGTTGCGGACCTCAGTCCTACAGCAGCTACGCTCCACAGGGCCGCTTCCAACTCTATAATCGGTCGGCTCCGACCGGCAATGCCGGTGGTTACGCGTCCAATCTGTTCACCTTCAACGGCGACAACAGCCTCGTTACCGGCTTTCCAACCGGCTATGGCGTAAATCGGGAGGACTTCCGCCGCATTTCGACACCCGTCGAGCGCTTCCTGGGCACCGTGCTCGGTCACTACGACGTAACCGAGAATGTGACGGCCTACGTCGAAGGTACCTACGCCCGAACCAACTCGTCGTCGGCAATCGAACCGTATGCGCTCGGATCAGACACCGATCTCGGCTTTGGCTACAGGATCGACAATCCCTACATTCCCGCAGCGATCCAGGCGCAGATCGCCGCGCGCAACAGCGACGGGATCGCCACTAACAACGTAGATCAAATTTCCTTCCGTCGGCGTCAGAACGATGTGTTCAGCCGCAGCAACGTTGCGAAGCGGGACACCTTCCGGATCGCGGGCGGCTTCCGCGGCGACCTTGGTGGCAGCTGGAAATATGACATCTCGGGCGTTTATGGGCAGCTGAAGGATCATACCCAGACGCAGGACCTGGACATCTCCAAGTACGCGAACGCGCTGGACGCCGTGCGGGATGCGACCGGCAACATCGTTTGCCGCGACGCCGCGGCCCGTGCCGCCGGGTGTACTCCGATCAACTTGTTTGGCTACAACACCGTCTCGCCAGCTGCGGCCGCCTATGTTCAGGCGGCTGTGCCCCGGACCGACGACATCAAGAACACTGAAATTGTTGCAACCGCTAACGTCACGGGCAGCCTGTTTACGCTTCCGGCCGGCGATGTGCAGGTTTCGGTCGGTGGAGAGTACCGGCATGAAAAGAGCGTGGAAAACTTCGACGAGCTCACGAATGCCGGCCTCAACACCGGCAACCAGCTCTCCGACACTGTAGGCAAGTTCAACGTCAAGGAAGCGTTTGGCGAGCTTCAGATCCCGCTGTTGAAAAACACCCGATTCGCCAATTCGCTGAGCCTTTCCGGCGCAGCTCGATATTCCGACTACTCGACGATTGGCAACGTGTTCAGCTGGAACGCCGGTGGTGAATATTCCCCGTTCGAGGGACTCCGCTTCCGCGGTAATTACGCGGTGGCAAATCGCGCACCCAACATCAGCGAACTCTACTCACCGCCTTCGGAGACGTTTCCGTCGATCCAGGATCCCTGCAACGGCGTGACCGCCACGTCTGGCGGCCAGTATGCTGCTGCATGTCGTGCAAACCCGTTTGTCGCCGCAGCCATCGCACGCAACGGCAGTTTGACCTACACGCTGGCAGACACGCAGGGCATCAACGGCTTTGACGGTGGGAACACCAATCTGCAGGAGGAGAAGGGCAAGACGATCACCGCGGGTGTCGTGATCGTTCCATCTCAGATCCGCGGCCTCAGCCTCACAGCTGATTACTTCAACATCAAGGTTGAGAATGCGATCGGGATCGTGCCTCGCGCCACGTCGATTCAACAGTGCTTGCTGACCAACCTCTCGCAATTCTGCAATAACGTGATCCGGAATTCTGCCACCGGGTTCATCACAACCGTCAACGCGCAGAACGTCAACATCGCCACGTTCAAGACCAGCGGTATCGACTTCGACCTCAAGTATGGCCGGAACGTCAACCTGCTGGGCGACGACCGCGTCGACCTTCACGTTGTTTACACACACACGCTCCACTACAAAACCCAATCGGATCCTTCAGCCCCGATCGACAGCGGCGTTGGAAATCTTGAATACGGCGAAGTGTTTCGCGATAAGCTCACGGCGACCCTGGACTACTCGGTCGGTAACTTTGGTATCAGCTGGACCACTAACTTCCTAAGCCACATGGTCGACACCGAACGCGGCGAATTCGCCGACACGGTGGAGTCGCTGGGGCTTTCGGATGAGATCGCGAGCCACAATGAAATCGCTTCGCGGTTTTACAACAATGTGCAGGTTCATGTTGATATCGGCGAGAAGCGGAACTTCGAATTCTTCGCTGGTGTGACGAACCTGTTTGACCGGAAGCCACCGAAGCTTGAAGACACAGTCTTTTACGGGACGATCACCGGCACCACGACGGCGGCCGACGTCTATGATCCGTTCGGGCGGCGGATGTATGCCGGCGCTCAGGTTCGCTTCTAGGGTGTAGGCATAGCCCTTGGGGGGGGCGCATCCCCCCCAGAATGGCGTCAGACTGAGCGGCTCTATTTAGGAGCGCGCCAGTGCGCGGCACCAACCACGGCCCGCCTCGATGAATGACCTCGGCCAATCTACGGTTCAGTAAGGCCGGCAAGCGTGGCACATACTAGTCGGATGGTCACGCCCGAGCTCACCCCCCTGCCCTTACCGGCCGCCCCACCAGCGTCAACGGCGCTGATCGGCATCGCCGTGGCGCAATCCACGCTGCCGGCGATCCTTAACGACAAGATCGAACGCGCCGCAGCCTATGCCAAAGCGGCACGCGCCGGCTCGACCCGGCGCGCTTATGATTCCGACTGGGCGATCTTCACCGCCTGGTGCACCGCGCACGGTCTGGTCGCGCTGCCGGCGACGCCCGATGTGGTTGCGGTGTTCGCCAGCGACCAGGCGACCGCCGGGCGCAACCCGTCGACGATCACCCGCCGGGTCGCCGCGATCGGCCACCATCATCGCAGCGCCGGCTTTCCGGCGCCGACTGCCCTACCCACCGCCGGCCGGCTCGCCGAGGTGCTCGCCGGGATCCGTGCCGAACATGGCGGCGCCAAGCGGCAGAAACGCCCCGCCGATGCTGCGGCGCTGCGCAACATGCTGGGCGTGATCGAGGGCGACGGCCTGCGCGCGGTGCGCGATCGCGCGATCCTTGGCATCGGCATGGCTGCGGCGCTGCGCCGCTCGGAGATCGTCGCGCTCGAGGTCGGCCATGTCGGCATCGTTCCAGAAGGCCTGCGGCTAACGATCGCGCGCTCGAAGACCGATCAGGCGCGGGCAGGCGCGGTGATCGCCATTCCCGAAGGTTCGCGAATCCGCCCCAAGGCGCTGCTGCTCGCCTGGATGGCGGCCGCCGGCCATGGTGAGGGGCCGCTGTTCCGCCGCCTGTCGCGCGCCGATGCGCTGACGCCTGCCCCGATGTCCGACCGCGCGATCGCGCGGCTGGTCCAGCAGCATGCCGCGGCCGCAGGCTATGACCCATCCCAGTTTGCCGGCCACTCGCTCCGCGCGGGTTTTCTCACCGAGGGTGCGGCGCAGGGCGCGACGATCTTCAAGCTGCAGGAGGTCAGCCGGCACAAATCGGTGCAGGTGCTGTCCGATTATGTCCGCAACGCGGAACTGTTCAAGGACCATGCGGGCGGGCGTTTCCTGTAAAGCCAGGCATATCATGACGCGACTTGGCCGGATCAGGGTGTCCCTGGAGCCCGATAGTCGGGGCATGATAATGATGCATCATGTAAGGTAGCCCGATACAGCAAATGTTCGAAGCAGTTGTTGAATCGCTATGCCAGTCTTTGACGTCCTCCAGCCCATCAAGATGACCTGAAATAGAATGATCTCGCCGCCAGCTACGAGCCGAGGTTACAATTTCTTAATCAGTTCACCTGCAGCGAGCAGTCAATCCGGCGTTCGGCAGGAGTGAAAATGCGGCGCAGCCCCGCTCGACGGCTGCAGTATCGATGTGCTAGCGACCGCGGCCAGCGCGGGTAGCGCCAGCGCTTCGCGGCGATTGGCAAGGCGCTGGGTCACTGTGTGCTATCCGATCTGCTTGGCTTCCGGAGGTAATTGGTCCTGACGATTGACGCTGCCAGTCGTAATTGTCAGAGCTGCTGACGCATCAAGTGACAAGGAAAGATCGTGAACTCTACCGAACGTAGGATGCTGGACGCGCTGAAGCGCGGGCGGGATCATCATGGCGTCGTTGCCGTCAAGGCCGAATTTGAAGCGGAAGGCACGCGGCCGGACGAGTTCCATCGGTTGCTCGAGCTCGCCCAGCGCGCCGATATCAAGGTCGCGTTGAAGATCGGTGGCTGCGAAGCGGTGTCCGATCTGCTCGCCACCAAGGTCTATGGCGTCGATTACGTTATCGCCCCGATGGTCGAGACGGCTTACGCGCTCACCAAGTTCATTGAAGCCAAGAACAAGACCCACGGCTCGCTGCGCGATCGGACCGAGTTCCTGTACAATCTCGAGACCGAGACGACGCTGCGCAACATGGACGAGATGCTGCCGATCGCCAAGGGCGGCGTCGATGGCATCGTGTTCGGCCGGGTCGATTTCACCCTGTCGCGCGGGCTGCCGCGCACCGCGATCAACGAGCGGCAGATCACCGACGCGGTGCTGCAGGTGGCTCGGGTCTGTGCCGACCACGATCTCGAGCTGGTCGTCGGCGGGTCGGTGTCGGCCGAGGCGATCCCCGCGCTGCGCGAGATCCAGGCGATCCGGCTCGACCGCTTCGAAACGCGCAAGGTGATCTTCGAGGGTGCCGCGGTGAACACCGACACGATCGAGGACGGCATTGCCAACGCCGTCGCGTTCGAGCTCGACTGGCTGACCAACAAGCGCGATTATTATGCGCAGATCGCCCAGGAAGACGCGAAGCGCATCGAGATGATGGAAGCGCGGATGCGGACAGGCTCCCAAGCCTGATCGCGGCGCGGCTCGCCGGCGGATCGTCTGATGTTCATCCCTGATCCCTCCCAGTCGTCTAACGCTCAGGGTAGCGCCATAGCTGCGCTGGACCGCGCGGTGCGTGACCTGCTGGCCGATGTCGGCCGGCAGGTCATCATGCCGCGCTTCCGCAATCTGCTCGCCCATGAGGTCACCGAGAAATCACGGGGCGAGCTGGTCACGGTGGTCGACCAGGAGGCGGAGCGGCTGCTGCAGCAAGGCCTGGAGCGCCTCGATCCGGGCAGCCGGGCGATCGGCGAGGAGGCCTGCGCGGTCGATCCGGCGTTGGTCGACAGCATGGCGATCGGGCGGGTCTGGGTGATCGACCCGCTCGACGGCACCGCCAATTTCGCGGCCGGCCGCGAGCCGTTCGGGATCATCGTCGCGCTACTGGTCGACGGCGAGACCGAGGCTGGATGGCTCTACGATCCGGTCAGCGAACGCTGTTGCCACGCTTGGCGGGGCAAGGGCGCGTTCGTCAACGAACGGCCGTTGCGCACGGCACCATCGGGCCGGCGCCCGATCGCCGCCCTCGCCGCTCAGTTCCTGACGCCGGCATGGCGCGAGCGCCTGCTGGACGAGGCGGCGCGCGCGTTCGATGTCGTGCCGATCCCGCGCTCGGCCGCGGAACATTATCCCCGGCTCGCGCTGGTGGAGAACGACCTAGCTGTGTTCCAGCGCACCCTGCCGTGGGACCATGCGGCCGGCGTCCTGCTGCTCACCGAGGCAGGCGGCAAGGCGACCCGCTGGGACGGCTCGCCATATCGGCTGGGTGACGGCGGTGTCGGGCTGATCGCCGCGGTGGACGGGCAAAGCTGGGCACAAGCGATCGAGGTGCTCGGCCCGATCCTCGCCGGCATCGGCCATGCCGATCTGGTTGCACAGGAATTGTGACAGCCGGTCGGCCAATATCCTGAAGTGGACGATGTGATGACGACGACCATTCCGGTGCTGGTGACCGGGGGCAAGGGCATGTTGGGTGCCGCGCTCGCGCAGGAAGCCAGCCGCTTTCCCCGATTGACGGTGACCGCGCCGGGCCGCGACGAGCTCGATGTCCGCGATCCCGCGGCCTTCGCCCGTTTCGCCGATGCGGCCGCGGGCGGCTGGGTGATCCACTGCGCGGCCCGCGTCGACGTCGAGGGCTGCGCGCGCGAGCCCGAAGCGGCACGCGAGACGATCGTCGCGGGCACCGCCCATGCGGTCGCCTTCGCCCGGTCGGTCGGCGCCCGCTTCCTGTATCCGCAGTCGTTCCTGACTTATGACGGTGCGGTCAACCCGATCCCCGAGGACGAGACGCCGCGGCCCCTGTCCTTCTACGGCGAGCTCAAGCTGGAGGCGGAGCGGTGCGTCACCGCCGCCATTCCCGATGCCACGATCGTGCGCATGGCCGGCTTCTTTGGCGGCGAGGCGGCGGACAAGAACTTCGTCGGGCGGATCATTCCGGCGATGCGCGCCGCGATCGATCGGGGCGAGACGCGCTTTGCGGTCGGCGACCGTGTCTGGCAGCCGACCTGGACGCAGGATCTGGCCTATAACACCCTTCATCTCGTCGTCCGTGGCCTGTCCGGCAGCGTCCAGATGGCGTGCCACGGCCATGCGAGCTTCGCCGAGATCGCGGCCGAGATCGTGGTCGCGCTCGGCTGGCAGGAGCGGTTGGCGATCGACCCGGTCGCCGCGGCTGCGGTATCGGGGAACGAACTCGGCCGGCGCCCCGACCGGGCGGTCCTGAGCGGCATGCGGCTGGACCGCGAGGGACTCGACCTGCAACGTGATTGGCGGGCAACGCTGCACGCCTATCTGTCCCACCCGTTTTTCGACCGTTACCGACTGGAGCCCGTCCGATGACCACCCTGCTTGACCCGCTCGACCGTTCCGGTTTCCTGGCCTTGCGCAACCGCACGGTGATGTCGGCGATGAGCCGTGGCTTCGCCGACGAGGGCCATCGCGCAACGGCGGACATTCGCGATTATTACAAGCGCCGCGCCGATGGCGGCGTCGGCCTGATCCTCACCGAGGGGACGGTGATCCACAAGAGCGGCGATGGCTGGAACAACGCGCCTTATATCGAGACCGACGAGCAGGCCGAAAGCTGGCGCCAGGTGATCGATGCGGTGCACGAGGGCGGCGCCAAGATCGCCTGCCAGCTGTGGCACACCGGACGCATCTCGCATTCGGATTACACCGGCGATGCCCCGGTCAGCTCGACGGCGCGTGCGGCGGGCGGCACCAATCGCCAGAATGGCAAGCCTTATGGCGAGCCGCGGGCGCTGGACGCCGCTGAGATGCCGACGATCTACGGCTATTACACCGCGGCCGCGAAGCGCGCGCTGGACGTCGGCTTCGACGCGGTCGAACTCCACCTCGGCCACGGCTATCTCGCCGACCAGTTCCTCGATTCCCGCGTCAACGACCGCGAGGATTCCTATGGCGGATCGGTGGAGAACCGCTGCCGCTTCGCGCTTGAGCTGGTCCGCGAGATCATGGCGGTGTGCCCGGCCGATCGAGTGATCGCGCGCATCTCGCCGTCGCGCTCGATGGGCGGCCTCTACAATTGGCCCGATCTCGACGAGATGCTCGCCTATTTCATCCCTGCCCTGCAGAATCTCGGCCTCACCGCGCTCGATATCAGCTGCGCCAACTCGGATTATTTCGAAACCGCCGGCGAGATCGTCCGCAAGGTGCGGCCGATGTGGTCGGGCGTGCTGATGGGCGGCGCCTCGCTGACCATCGACCAGGCCGAGGCCGAACTGGAGACGGGGCTGCTCGATCTCGTCACCTGGGGCCGCGCCTTCCTCGCCAACCCCAATCTGGTCGACAAGATCGCCGCGCGGCTGGAATGGACCCCGTTCGACGACAGCATGCGCAGCGTTCTCGCCTGATCGATGCCGCGTCGCCCGCCTCGCCGATGGCAAATGTCATTGGCGAGGCGACATGGTGAAGCTATGGCGCTGGCAAGTTGGCGTGCCTCACCGACGAACATCGTGCCGGCGGGCGCATGATCACATCTTCACCCGACCTTCTCCTCCTGAGCATTGCAGGCCCAGATGACCAGTATCCGCGTATCTGATTACATCGCCCAGCTTCTCGTCGCCGCGGGCGTCGAGGATGTGTTCATGCTCACCGGCGGTGGATCGATGCATCTGAACGATGCCTTCGGCCTGGCGCCTGGCCTGCGCACCTTGTTCCTCCATCACGAACAGGGCTGCGCGATCGCGGCGGAAAGCTACAGCCGGCTGTCGAACAAGCTGCCGGCGGTCAACGTCACCACCGGCCCGGGCGGGGTCAATGCGCTGAACGGCGTCTATGGCGCCTATGTCGATTCGATTCCGATGATCGTCATCTCGGGGCAGGTGAAGCGCGAGACCTTCGCCCCCAATATCGATCCGCGGCTGCGCCAGCTCGGCGACCAGGAGGTCGATATCGTCGCCATGGTGCGGCCGATCACCAAATATGCGGTGGTGCTGCAGGACCCGGCCGATACCCGCAAGGTGGTCGAAAAGGCGCTCCATCTCGCGCGGCGCGGTCGGCCGGGCCCTGTCTGGATCGACGTGCCGGGCGACGTTCAGGGCGCGATGATCGATGCCGATACGCTGGTCGCGTTCGATCCCGCGGCCGAGGACGATCGCGTCGGCGAGGCGCTCAACACCACCGCCGAGGAAGGGTTGCTGACGGGCGCGGCGCTGGACGCCGAGGTTGCGGCGATGCTGGCCGAACTCCATGCGGCCAAGCGGCCGGTGGTGATGACCGGCGCGGGCGTGCGGCTGTCGGGGCAGCATGCCGAATTCCTCCGCTTCGCCGAACGCATCGGCGTGCCCGTCGTGACCGGCTGGAACGCGCATGACACGATCTTCGACGATCATCCGCTCTATGTCGGCCGGCCGGGGTCGCTGGGCAATCGGGGCGGCAATTTCGCGGTGCAGACCGCCGATTACGTGCTGGTGCTGGGCAGCAGGCTCAACATTCGCCAGATCAGCTTCAATTGGGGCAGCTTCGCCCGCGACGCCAAGATCGCGATGGTCGATGTCGATGCGGCCGAGCTCGCCAAGCCGACGCTCCACCTGCATCGTCCGATTCATGCCGATCTGCGCGCTTTCTTCGCCGCGGCAGCTGCGCAGCCGGTGCCCGCGGTCGATCGGGCCGAGGCGCGCGCCGCTTTCCTCGCCTGGAGCCGCGAGCGCACTGCGCGCTATCCGGTGGTGCTGCCCGACTATGCGGCGCAGGAATCGCCGATCAATCCTTATGTGTTCGGCGCGGCGCTGTTCGCCGAGCTGGAAGAAGGCGACATCGTCGTCACCGGCGATGGCACCGCCTGCGTCACCATCTTCCAGGCGGCGACCCTCAAGCCAGGGCAGCGATTGTACACCAACTCGGGCTGCGCCTCGATGGGCTATGACCTGCCCGCCGCGATCGGCGCCTTCTATGCCTCGGGCGCGAAGCGGATCATCTGCCTCGCCGGCGATGGATCGATCATGATGAACCTGCAGGAACTGCAGACCATCGTCGGCGCCAACATGCCGATCAAGATCTTCCTGCTCAACAACGACGGTTATCACTCGATCCGCCAGGCACAGCAGAACTATTTCCCAACCAACATCGTCGGCTGCGGCCCCGACAGCGGCGTCACCTTCCCCGATTTCCGGCGACTGGCCGGCGGGTTCGGCATCGCCGCCTCGGGTGTCGACAATCATACAGACCTGCCCGCCGCGATCCGCGCCGCGCTTGCCGGCGAGGGCCCGCATCTGTGCGAGGTGATGATTGACAAGCGCCAGGGCTTCGCGCCGCGCCTGTCGTCGCGCCGGCTCGACGACGGGACGATGGTCACCTCGCCGCTGGAGGACATGGCGCCGTTCCTGCCGCGCGAGGAACTGGCGGAGATGATGGCGAAGTGAGTGATTGGCGGACGGGCGTCCGCGCCCGCCAGCAGCTGACGCCCGCTGCGGCCGAGGCGCTCGCCGCCAGCGGCCGGCGGATCGTCGTCACCGGCGCGGGCGGCTGGCTCGGGCTGGCGACCCTGGAGTTGTTGCACCGTGCACTCGGTGACGCGTTTGCGGCGCGCGTCCACGCCTTTGGCGCATCGGCGCGCGCGCTGGTGCTGCGCGACGGCACCTTGATCGACCAACGGCCGCTCGCCGCCATCGCCGAGCTGCCGCCGGCGCCGACGCTGGTCCTCCACCTCGCCTTCCTGACCAAGGATCGCGTGGCGGACATGTCGGCCGAGGATTATGCGACGGCGAATGCCGCGCTCAGCCGCATCGTCCTCGACGCGCTCGACCCGATCGGCGCGACCGGCGTGTTCGTCGCCTCGTCGGGCGCGGCGCGATCGGCCGACGATGCCGGAGCGGCACCCGACATGCGCCTCTATGGCCGGCTCAAGCAGCGGGATGAACAGGATTTCGCCGCCTGGGCCCGGGCGACCGGCCGCAGCGCGGTCGTCACCCGCATCTTCAACGTCGCCGGCCCGTATATGAACAAGCATCAGGCCTATGCGATGGCCGCGTTCATCCTCGATGCGCTGGCCGGGCGGCCGATCACGGTGCGTGCGCCCCATCGCGTGGTGCGCGGCTATGTCGCGATCCGCGAGCTGATGTCGCTCGTCGTCCTGCTGCTGCTTAGCGATCCGCCCGCGGTCCATGCCTTCGACACCGGCGGGGAACCGCTGGAACTGGCCGAGGTCGGCGCGGCGGTGGCGGGGGTGCTGGGTGGCCGCGTCGATCGCGCGCCGATCGTCTCGGACCGGGTGGACCGCTATGCAGGCGATCGTGCGGCCTATGATGCGCTGCTCGCCCGCTTCGCCATCGCACCGGTGCCGCTGGCGGTGCAGATCGCCGATACGGCCGAGGCGCTGGCGGTGGAGTCTGCCGTTGCGGCGCAATGAGCCATGATTTAACACCGTGACGCGGATCGGGGTGCGGCAGCAGCTGCATGGAGGCTGGCAGATGCGTCGTCTGCCGGTCGAATTGATAGGAATGGCATGAGCGTGAATGTTGGGGATCGTCGCGGGCGCATCGCGCGGCGGGCGTGGGGAACGGCTACGAGCCTGCTGGCCGGCGTTGCCGTGGCAGGACTGGCCTTCACTCCGGTTGGCGCGCAGATCCTCCAGCAGGATAACCAGCAGAACACGCCCAACGGCTCCCCGCTGTCGCAGCGCCAGAACAACGGCAATTCGAACAATAGTTCCGACAACAGCGACAGCGAGGAGCGCTCGCGGTCGTCCGCCAATGATGCGGTGCCGAGCACGCGGATCCAGCCGGTGGAGGTCAGCGGCTCCGATGTGCCGTCGACCCGCGCCCAGGACCCATCGTCCGGCACGCGGCTGCGCCCACCCGCCCTGCCCAACGAGTTCGAGCGCTTCGTCACCACCGCGCTTGGGGCGCCGTTGCCGCGCTTCGGGCTCGATCTGCTGCTGCCCGGCGACCGGGACTATGCCCGCCCGGCGACCGCAACCGTTCCGCCGGGCTACGTTCTCAACGTCGGCGACGTCGTCGCGATCTCGATGGCGGGTTCGATCGAGGGCAGTGTCGAGCGCGAGATCGACACCCGTGGCCGCATCTTCCTGCCGCGGGTCGGCTCGGTCAATTTGGCGGGCGTACGCTTCGGCGACCTCAAGGACGTGCTGACCAAGGCGATCAACACCCGCTTCCGCGGCTTCACCGTCGATGTCTCGGTGCGCCAGCTGCGCGGTATTCGCGTGTATGTGACCGGCTTTGCGAACAATCCCGGATCGTTTTCGGTCAACAGCCTGTCGACGATGGTCAATGCCGTGCTCGCCGCGGGCGGCCCCAATGCAGGCGGTAGCCTGCGCTCGGTCAAGCTGTATCGCAACAACCAGCTGGTCAGCGACTTCGACCTTTACCAGCTCGTGCGTGGCGGTGACCGGACCAACGATGTCGTCCTGCAGAATGAGGACGTCCTCTACATTGCCCCGGTGGGCGCGCAGGTTGCGGTCGCCGGCAGCGTCAACGCTCCCGCCATCTACGAAGCCAAGCAGGGCGAGACGCTCGAGCAACTGGTTCGTTACGCCGGTGGGCCCAGCGATCTTGCCGACAAGAACCGGCTGATGCTGTACCGGCTGTCGGACGCCAATGCGCTTGGCGTGCAGCAGATCCCGCAGCAGCTTGCGCAAACCGCGCCCGCCCGTGGCGGTGACATCATCCAGGTCTTGTCAGAGGGCACCCTGCAGCGTCCGACCGCGACCCAATCGGTGCTCGTGCGGATCGAGGGCGAGGTGCAGACGCCGGGCAGCTATTACCTGCCCGCGAACACCCGTCTCAACGATGTCGTCGTCAAGGCGGGTGGGTTGACCGACCGCGCCTATGTCTATGGCACCCAATATGAGCGCGTGTCCGTCCGTCGGCAGCAGCGGGAGGCGTATCGCGACGCCATTCGCCAGCTCGAGATCTCGCTGTCTGCCGCGCCGCTGACCGCCGATCAGGTCGGCGCCACGGGTGATCGCGCCGCACAGCAACAGGCGGCGCGCGAGGTGCTGGAGCGGCTGCGCGCGGCCGAGCCCGATGGCCGGGTCGTCCTCGACCTGCCTCCGACCGCCACCACCCTGCCGGCGGACTTCGTGCTGGAGAATAACGACCGCATCGTCATCCCGGCGCGGCCGACCACGGTGGGCGTCTATGGCGCGGTGTATCGCCCGGCATCCTTCTCGCTCGACGGGGCGCGGCCGATGAAGGTCTCCGCCTATCTGGCACGCGCCGGTGGGCCGCTGCGCGCTGCTGACAAGGGAGCGATCTTCGTGGTTCGCGCCAATGGCGAAGTGCTGTCGAAGAAGACCGGGGCGCTCAACGCGACCGTCCTTCCCGGTGACGTGATCTTCGTGCCGGTGAAGACGCAGGCGGGCTCGCTCTGGGCCAAGATCCGCGACATCACCACGATCGTCTTCCAGCTCGGCCTGGGCGTGGCGACCATCGCGGCGATCAACAATTGACCCCGCCCCCCAGCCTGGTCGGCTCGCTTCGCCGCGCGCCGGTGATCCGCAACCCGTGGCTGCGGCGCGCGATCATCGTCGTGCTACTGGTGATCTGCGCACTGCTGACGTTCTTTCCGCAACGCTACCGCGCGGCGGTGACGCTGACGCCGACCGATCCGTCGAGCCTCGGTCTTGGCGCGACGCTGGGCCAGCTTGGTGCGCTCAATACCGCATTCGGCAACCAGGCCGCGGTCGAGGTCAGCCTGCGCGTGGCGCGGAGCGTCTTCGTCCGCCAGGGCATCATCAAGCAGCTCAACTTGGTCAAGCGGCTAGGGGTAGCCGACGACATTCACGCCAGCCGCTGGCTGGACAAACATGTCGACATCAGCACCATTCGTGGTGGCATCATCCAGATGGAGATCGAGACCGCGGACCCGGTGTTCGGCGAGCAATTGGTCACCGCCTATCAGCATGCCATGCAGGAGCGCCTGGGCGAAATCGCGCGCGGGCAGACCGAATATAAGCGCAAGATCCTCGAGCGGCTGGTCAGCGAGGCGGGCGCCCGGCGTGATGCGGCCGAAGCCGCCTACAATGAGTTCCGGCTCCACACCCGCTATTCTGATCCACGCTTTGCCATCAGCGCGATTGGCGAGCGCATCCCGGTGATCCAGGCGGCGATCAAGGCGAAGGAGGTGGAACTCAACGCCGCCCGCCAGTTCGCCACCGACGAGAATATCTCGGTCCGCCAGATCATCGCCCAGCTCGATGCGTTGAAGGCGCAGCTGGCGCAATTGCAGGCCACCAACCCGACCGGAAGCAACTCGATCGGCCGTGTCGTCCGTGAATCGACCCAGGTGCGCAAGCTCGAACGCGAGCTCGATATCGCCCAGCGTTTGTACGATGGCTACACCCGCTTCCTTGAGGGAACGGCGGTCGAGGACCTGACCTCGACGGCAACCGTGCGCGTGCTGGAACCGGCCTATATCGATACCGCACGGCAGTTGAACCTGATGCCGGTAGCGCTCGGCGTGCTGATCCTGCTCCTCGGCCTCGGCATCGAATTCTACGGCTGGCGTCCACCGGTCGGCGAAGGCCGGCGGGATGACTGAGCGGCCGGACATTTCGGTCGTCATCCCCTGCTATAACGAGGAAGACAATGCCGCCCAGATCGCCGCCGCGGTGGTGGCCGAGCTGGAGCAGGCACAGGCCAGCTTCGAGCTGATCTTCATCGACAACGCCTCGACTGACCGTACCGTGGAGATCGTCCGCGGTCTGTGCGCGATCGATCCGCGTATCCGGCTGATCGTCAACACCCGCAATTTTGGACAGATGCGCTCGCCGACGCATGGCATCTTCCAGGCGAACGGCCGGGCGGTGGTCGGCATGTGCGCCGATTTCCAGGATCCGCCGGCGTTGCTTGGTCGCTTCGTCGAGCGCTGGCGTGCCGGGTTCGACATCGTGCTCGGGGTGCGCGAGCAGGGCCGCTCGACCCTGCTGTTCGGATCGCTGCGCCGCTTGTTCTACTGGTTCGCCGCCAAGGTCGGCGAATATCGGATCATCCCCGACGCGACCGGCTTTGGCCTCTATGATCGCAAGGTGGTGGAGGCGATCGCGTCGCTGCGCGAACCGGAGCCGTTCTTCCGGGGCATGCTGGTCGAGACAGGCTATCCGGTCGATATCATCCGTTATCCGCGCCCCGGCCGGCTGCGCGGGCTCTCAAAGAACAATTTCCTGACCTTGCTCGATTTTGCCCTGTCCGGGCTGGCGAGCTCGTCCAAAAACCTGATCCGCCTGACCTTTCCGGTCGCTGCGCTGTGCGGGCTGCTTGCCTTGGTGTCGCTGGTGGCGGCGCCGGTGGCGTGGCTGCTGGGTGGCGCGGGCGGCTGGTGGCTGATCGCGGCCGTCGTTGAGGTGCAGCTCGCCTTGCTGTTCGGCTTTCTGGGGCTGATTGGCGATCAGGCGCGGCTCGTCTCCGAGCGGACCCGCGGCACGCCGCTTGTAATCGAGCGCGAGCGCGTGAACTTCCCCGTGGAACCACGCCGGTGATCAATCGCGTCGAATGGACGCGGCTGGCGCAGATCTGGCGCTATTACCAGGCGGGCATCCTCAATGCCGTATTCGGCTTTGCGCTGTTCGCGCTGTTCGTCCGGCTGGGGCTCAATCTCTACGTCGCCCAGATCGTCGCCCATGTGATCGGCGTCACCTTCAACTACGTCACCTATTCGCGGCATGTGTTTCGCGACAAGGGGCCGGCCAAGCTGCGCTTCGCGACCTCTTATGCGGTCAATTACGTGATCAGCCTGGCGACATTGGCCGGTGCCGACCGCATCGTCCATTCCGCTTATGTGGCGGGCTTCGTGTCGCTCGTCTTGACCTCGCTCATCAACTACTTCGTCCTGAAGCATCTGGTGTTCAGGGACGCCGCGCCGCAATGACGGGCGGACGATGAGAAGGCCGCGGCTGACGCCGGTCAATCGCTGGCTCGAGCCCTTGTTTGCGGTGGCGATCCTGGCCGCGCTGGTGCGCGCGTTCGTGTTCTTCAAAACCTATGGCTACCTGCCCCAGCCCTTTTTCTACGATCCTGGCGATGTGTGGATGGACTGGTTCAACACTGCCTATTGGGCGCGCGACAAGGGTGCCTACGACCTGTGGAGCAGCGTCTATCCGCCGCTGACCTTTGTCGTCATGAGGATCTTCGGCCAATCGTCCTGCTACGCCCCCGGCGGATCGGCCGATCCCTATGTGCGCTATTGCGACTGGTTCGGCGTCGCCACCTTCCACCTGTTCTTCATCCTCAACATCGTGCTGATCTCGATGACCTTCCTGAAGCTAGACAGGAAGACGGCGCTGCCGCGGTCGATCGCGGTCGCCGCGGGATTGCCGATGCTGTTCGCGCTGGAACGCGCCAACCCCTTCATCCTCACAGTCACCACGGTCATCCTGGCATTCGGCCCGCTGGTGGCGTCGGCGCGCTGGCGGTGGGTGAACGTCGGGCTAGCAATCAACTTCAAGATCTATCTGATCGCCGGGCTGGCGCCCTATCTTATTCGCCGCCGCTGGCGATGGTTCGAGGGCGGCGTCATCGCCACTGTCCTGATCTACATCGTGACCTATCTCATCCAGGGCAGTGGCACGCCGCTGGAGATCTACCGCAATGTGACGGCTGACAAAGCCTATGTCATCAGCAACTTCCTCGATATCTGGTTTGCCACGACCTACCAGCCGCTCGTCGGGCTGCTGAGCAGCGAAGCCCTGCCGGTCGCCTCGCTGATCGGGTCGAAGAACGTCGACATGCTGTTGCTGGTCCTGCCCCTCCTCACCCGCATCGTCCAGCTGACGGTGCTGCTGGCTTGGGTCGCGGCCTGGGTCCGCCCGGAAGCGGTGCCGATGTTCAGGCTGACCGGGCTTGGTGCGTCGCTGGCGATCATCAGCACCGAGACCAGCGGCTATTCGCTCAGCATCGGCATCTTCTTCGCCATGATGGAGCGCTGGCAGGGGTTCGGCCGTAAATGGGCGATTGTCTTGGCCTATATCATCTGCATTCCCGCCGACATCGAGACCGGCCGGGTCGGATCGAACATCAGCTTCAGCTTCCTGGCGAACCGTTCGGTAATGATCGAATATGGCTTCATGATCGGGCCGTTGCTCCGGCCCTTGCTGTTCATGTCTATTCCATTCGCGCTCGCCTGCGTCACCATCCGCCAGGTGTGGGTGGATATCCGCACGCAGGGCTGGCGGTCGCGCTGGCGGTTCCGCCATGACCTGCCGGTCATGATCGGCGAAGGCCGGATCGTGCCGCCTGGATCATCCCAGGGTCATCAGGCTTCAGGTCAGGCTCCGGCACACGACAGGGTTTGAGGCGACGTCTCCACCCTGCTCGCAAGAACCGCAGGCGCCATCACGCGTTGCCGATCCGAGGAGAAAGACTGTGGATGAACTCCCTCGTCGAGCAGTGCTGCGCGGTGGCATAGCGTCGGTCGCTGCAATCGGTGCCAGTGGCAGCGCCGGTGCAGCGGCTCTGGCATCTGAAACGGCTTCTTATGCCGGGCCGATCGCGTCGGTGCCTGATCGGGCGGCGCTGGCGGCAATCGAGAATGTCTCGACTGGGCGCTTGGTCCATCTCGACGAGCCGGGCCGCGAAGGGCTGTTCCGCTGCGTCGAGCGGGCATCGGCGCCCGCAGGCGCCGATCCGTTGCAGGGCCTGTACGTGCCGGCACGCCAGTCGGGACTCCTGTGGATGCGGGTGTGGGACGGGACCAACGGTCGTCCCGAATGGTTCGGCGCGCGGATCAATGATCCCACGGCGGACTGTGCGGACGCGCTGGAAGCCTGTCATGCCTTGTGCCCCGTCACCCATTTGGGCCAGGTCGATTACTTCGTCCGCCGAACGGTTCGCTTCGGGCTGAGCTGGCGCACGGTCGCCGGGGTCGGCCGCTATGCCACCAACCAAGGTCAGGGCACCCGGATCATCCTGCAACAGGCCGCGCCGGGGCTGCGCACCGACGACATCGTCCTCCTCGGCACCGCCTCACGACCGTCCGGCGACCTCGTCACCGAAGCGCATCTCAGCAACCTGACGCTGATCCGCGATGGCGCCGCGCAGCCGCACGCCTCGGGCGACCTCGCGCATTACCCGACCGGTCTGCGTTGCGCCTATCTGGCGCATTGCACCGTCAGCGGCGTGGCATCGCTCGAAAGCAGCGTCGGCTTCCATATCGGCGGGGTGGTCTACACCAAGGTCGACGATTGCCTCGCGCAACGCACCCGGGCCGGCGACGGCGCCGGTGCGGACCTGGCGGTCGGCTATTTCCTCGATGGCCGTACCCGGTTCGGCTATCCGGGGGGCAATGCCTCGCTGTACATGGATCGCTGCGTCGCGGCGGAACAGCATGGCCACCATGTCGATCCCACCGGGCTGCTCGCGCTCGGCGCCTTCGTCGACAGCTTCATCGACCGCTTCGAAAGCGCGCGGATCGATACTGGTATGGCGTTTCGCGCCGCGGGTGCACGCAGCTTCGGCGAGACCATCGATCTCCATGTCCGCAATCCGATCCTCGATGGCTGCGGCCGCTTCGGGCTCGACCTCGATCTCGATGCGACGGCCAGCGCCTGCGTCGAGATCGTCGATCCCTATATAACGCCCGCCGGCAGTCGCGGCGATCGCGGCATCCTCGTTCGCGACGGCGCCGGGCTGGTCACGATCACCGGTGGCCAGGTGCTGGGTGATTTCGCTGGTGGATCGCTGTTCGTGTCGCGGACCCGCGGGGTGCGCGTCCAGGGCCTGAAGATCGCCCAAGCGGTGCGGCCGGTGGTGATCGCGGAAGCGAGCGGTCTGCAGATCGAACCGCAAATCTCCAATTACCAGAAGACTTCGGCGCAGGCCGCCATCGCCGCGCGCGGCGTCTCGCGCAGCATCCTGCGGCCGGCCATCATCGGCTTTGGAGCCCCTTCGTTCGCCAGCGGCATCGAGCTCGATGCCGGCTGCAGCCATGTCCAGGTCGATGGCAGCGCGGTCGATCCGGCCTGCCTCGCCAGCGGTGTCGCCGGCAAGGTCCGCTTCGCCGGGGCCGATGCCCGCAAGGCGACGCCGTTCACCGACGCCGGCAACGTGCTGGTGGGGGTCAGCGACTGAGCGTTGGCGCTAGCGCCGCGTGACGCTGCCGGCGTGCATGGCCCGCCTGTCCGGCTCGGCCCTGCCATTGCCAGCGATCGGCGTGCGCCCTAGCAGGCCGCAGCGGCGCGGGGAGCCCGCAAGGGCGGGAACGTGACACAGGCGACGATAACGGAAAGACGCGGTCTGGTCATGACCGGCATGGCGGCGATCCTGATCGTCGCTGCATTGCTGCGGCTGCGTGGCCTCGCTTTCGGTCTGCCGGCGCTCTACGATCCCGATGAGCCGATCTTCTTTCTCAACGCGCTCAAGCTGCTGCACGATCGCACGCTCAACCCCGGCTGGTTCGGTCATCCGGGTACCACCACCATCTATACGCTCGCGCTGATCGATCTGCTGGTGCTCGGCATCGGCCTCATCACCGGGCGGTTTGCCGAGGCGAGCGATCTCGGCCGGGCGATCTACGCGAATCCGGCGGTGGTGGTGCTGCCCGGGCGGGTGTTCATCCTGTTGTGCGGGCTCGCCACCATCGTGCTGACCTTCGTCCTCGCGCGGCGCCTGTTCGGGCGGCGGGCCGGGCTGATCGCGGCGGGGTTGCTCGCGATCGACCCGGTTCATGTCAAATATTCGCAGATCATCCGCACCGACATGCACGAGACGGTGTTCCTGCTGCTCTGCGTGCTCGCCGCGGTCAACGTCGCGCGCCGCGGGCGGATGGCGGATTATCTGTGGGCGGCAATCTGGCTGGGGCTGGCGGTCGCGACGAAATGGCCGGCGGTGACGGTGCTGGTCGCGATCGTCGGCGCGGCTGCCTATCGAGTGGCGCACGCCCCGCAGCGCTGGCGCGTCGAGGCTGGCCGGCTTGGGATCGCGGCGGTCATGTCGGTGGTCGCGCTGGTCGTCGCCTCGCCCTTCCTGCTGCTCGACTGGCCGACGGTGCTCGCCAATGTCACCGGCGAGGCCGCGACCAGCCATCTCGGCGCGACGGGGCATGGCCTGGTCGCCAACGCCCGCTGGTATCTTGCCCATCCGCTGCGCGACGCCTTGGGCCTGGCGGGGCTGATCGGGGCGACGGCGGGGCTGGTGGTCGGTGCGCGGCGCAGCGTGGTGTTCGGCGCCGTGGTCATCCCCTTCATCCTCGTGTCGTTCGTCGCCATCGCCGTGCAGGGCTTGATCTGGGAGCGCTGGATCGTGCCGCTGCTGCCGTTTGCGACAATCGCGCTCGCCGCGGCGCTCGAGGCGCTGATCGCGCGGCTGCGCCGGCCGTGGGGGGGCGCAATGGGCGCCGCGGGCTTGGCGGTGGTCGTGATCCCCTTGCTGGTCGCCGGCGAGGCTGCGGCGCGCGAGCGGGCGCATGACACCAGATCGGCCGCCTCGGCCTGGGCACGCGCGCGGATCGCGCGGGGCGATACGGTGATCATCGAGCAGATGTCGTTCGACCTGCTCGGCAATGGTTGGCGCTTCCTCTACCCGATCGGCGACGCGGGCTGCGTCGACGTCGCCGCCACTCTCAAGTCGCATGTCCCTTATGCGCGGGTGGAGCGCTGGAAGAACGGCCGCTCGGTGCTCGATATCGGCACCATCGCGCCTGCCGCTTTCGCCCGCTGCCGTGCCGATTGGGCAATCCTCGCCGATTACGACCGCTATTTGCTGGAACCGGCCGCTTATGCCGCGGAAGTGCGCAACTATCGCGCGCTGATCGCCCAGGGGCGTATCGTCGCGACCTTCCGGCCGGTTGCCGGGCAGGTCGGCGGACCGATCATGCGGATCGTGCGCCTCGATCCGCATGCACCGGGGTGGGATGGCGGCGCGGCCTATGTGACCAGCCGATAGCGCCGCGTCTTGCGATGGGTTCGGCTGGACCCGGCAGTTTTTGGGGTTATTCAGCCCGTCATGTCGACCGTTACTCTTAACACCGGGCGTCGTTTTCCCGCCGATGCTGCGACATCCATCCTAGATGCCGCGCGTGCGGCGGGGATCACGCTCGAATATAGTTGCCGCACGGGACGCTGCGGGATCTGCAAGGCGCCGGCCGCAGGCGATACCGTTGTTCTTCGCAGTGAAGACCAAAGCCTGTCGCCCGATGAGCTCGCCCAGGGGCTGATCCTCACCTGCTGCCGCGCCGCTGCAGGCGATGTGGCGCTCGACGTCGAGCCGCTCGACCGGCTCGCCGGGCTTGAGATCAAGACGATGCCCGCGCGCATCGTGTCGATCGACCGGCTCGCCCCCGACATCGTCAAGCTGGTGGTGAAGACCCCGCCGGCGTCGCCGCTGCGCTTCCTTGCCGGCCAATATGTCGACGTGATCGCCGAGGGCGTGCGGCGCAGCTATTCGCTGGCCAATGCCCCGCGCGCCGATGCGCTGCTGGAATTCATCATCAAACGGTACCCCGGCGGGCGGCTCAGCGATTATTGGTTCGAACGTGCCCAGCCCAACGATCTCCTCCGTCTCGAGGGACCGTTCGGCACCTTCTTCCTGCGTGACGAAGGGCCGACCAACATCCTGCTGCTCGCGACTGGCACCGGCATCGCCCCCGTCAAGGCGCTGCTGGAAGAGCTCGGCACCGATCCGGCGCGCGCCGCGCGGCACCGGATCAGCGTATTCTGGGGTAATCGCCAGGCGGAGAGCTTCTGCTGGGACCCGGTCGAACTCGGGCTCGACGTCGCTTTCCACCATCTCTTGTCCGGCCCCGACGCCGGCTGGGAAGGCAGGCGGGGCTATGTGCAAGATGCCGCGATCCATCATGGGGTCGATCCGGACGATACGGTCGTCTATGCTTGCGGCTCTACCGCAATGATTGCGTCGGCGAAGGCGGCGTTGCTGGCCATGGGGCTACCGGCCAAGCGCTTCTTTTCCGATGCATTCGTCAGTTCGAATTAAGGGCGTATCGATGAAGGCAGTTATTCTGGCCGGCGGGCTCGGCACACGGTTCGCGGAGGAGACCAGCCTTCGCCCCAAGCCGATGATTGAGGTGGGGGGGCGCCCGATCCTGTGGCACATCATGAAGATCTATGCCGCGCACGGCATCACCGACTTCGTGATCTGCTGTGGCTACAAAGGCTATGTGATCAAGGAATATTTCGCCAATTATTTCCTGCACATGTCCGATGTCACCTTTGACATGCGCGAAAATCAGATGATCGTGCACGAGAAGCGCGCCGAACCGTGGAAGGTGACGCTGATCGACACCGGCGACGACTCCCAGACGGGGGGACGGCTCAAGCGGGTCGCCGATCACGTCAAGAATGAGGAATTCTTCTTCTTCACCTATGGCGACGGGGTCGGCGACATCGACATCACCGCGTCGATGAATTTCCATCGCGCCCATGGCAAGGCCGCCACCCTCACCGCCACTTATCCGCCCGGCCGCTTTGGCGCGCTGCAGATCGAGGATGGCCGCGTCGCCGAGTTCCTCGAAAAGCCCCAGGGCGATGGCGGCATGATCAATGGCGGCTTCTTCGTGCTGTCGCCCAAGGTGCTCGACTATATCGCCGGTGACGACACGCTGTGGGAGCAGGAGCCGCTGCGCAATCTCGCCCGCGACGGCGAATTGATGGCGTTCGAGCATCACGGCTTCTGGCAGCCGATGGACACGCTGCGCGAAAAGCAGATGCTCAACAGCCTGTGGGAGGCCGGCAAGGCGCCCTGGTGCGTGTGGCGGTGACGTCGTCGGCAATGGGCGTGGTCGACCCCGCCTTCTGGGCGGGCAAGCGGGTGTTTCTGACCGGCCATACCGGCTTCAAGGGCAGCTGGATGTCGCTGTGGCTGCAGCAGATGGGCGCCGAGCTGACCGGCTTCGCACTTGCGCCCCCGACCGATCCGGCATTGTTCGAGGTGGCGGGCGTCGCGGCGGGGATGACCTCGATCATCGGCGATATTCGAAACCGCGAGGCGCTCGAACAGGCGCTGGTGGCGGCCGATCCCGAGATCGTGATCCACATGGCCGCGCAGCCGCTGGTGCGCGCCTCCTATGACGATCCGGTCGGCACCTATGCCACCAACGTCATGGGCACGGTGCATCTGCTCGAGGCGGTGCGTAAGGCGGCCGGGGTGCGCGCGGCGGTGATCGTCACCACCGACAAATGCTATGAGAATCGCGAATGGGTGTGGGGCTATCGCGAGGATGAGGCGATGGGCGGCCACGACCCCTATAGCAATTCCAAGGGTTGCGCCGAGCTCGTTACCTCGGCCTATCGCCGCTCCTTCTTCGGCGACGGCAAGACCGCGATCGCTTCCGGCCGCGCCGGCAACGTCATCGGCGGGGGCGACTGGGCCGTCGACCGGCTGATCCCCGACATCCTGCGCAGCGTCGCGGCGGGTGAGCCGGTGCTGATCCGCAACCCGCTGGCGATCCGCCCCTGGCAGCATGTGCTGGAGCCGGTGTCGGGCTATCTCGTCCTTGCCCAGGCGTTGTGGGATGATCCCGCGGCTGCGGCAGAGGCGTGGAACTTCGGCCCGCGCGACGACGATGCGCAGCCGGTCCAGTGGATCGTCGAGAAGGTGTGCGACTTATGGAGCGATGGCGCCGGCTGGACCCGCGACCAGAGCATCCAGCCGCACGAGGCGCGCTATCTCAAGCTCGACATCTCCAAGGCGCGCGCCGGCCTCGGCTGGACGCCGCGCTGGAGCCTTGCCGAGGCGCTCGACAGCATCGTTGCCTGGCATCGCGCCTGGCTGTCGGGCACCGACATGCACGATTATTGCCTCACCGAACTGGCACGCTTCGGCGCCAGCCACTCCATTGCCGCATAGGAACTGATTGTCTCATGACCGCTGACGACCTCCGCAAGCAAATCCGCCAGCTTGTCGGCCAATATGCCGAAGCTCAGTTCGCGCCCAAGCCGTTCGTGCCCGGCGAAAGTGTGATCCCGCCCGCAGGCAAGGTGATCGGCGCGCCCGAGATCGAGCTGATGGTCGAAGCGTCGCTCGACGGCTGGTTGACCACCGGCCGCTTCAACACCGAATTCGAGGCGGGGCTCGCCAAGGTGCTGGGCGCGCCCTATGTGCTCACCACCACCTCGGGATCGTCGGCGAACCTCCTCGCCCTCTCCTGCCTCACCAGCCACAAGCTCGGCGACCGCCGCCTCAAGCCCGGCGACGAGGTGATCACCGTCGCGGCCGGCTTCCCGACCACGGTCAATCCCTCGATCCAGCACGGCCTCGTCCCCGTGTTCGTCGACGTCGACGTGCCGACCTACAATATCGATGCCAGCCTGATCGAGGCGGCGATCACCGACAAGACCGGTGCGATCATGATCGCCCACACGCTCGGCAACCCGTTCAACCTCGCCGAGGTCCGTCGGATCTGCGACGAACACGATCTGTGGCTGGTTGAGGATTGCTGCGACGCGCTTGGCGCTACCTATGACGGCAAGAACGTCGGTCTGTGGGGCGATGTCGCCACCGTCAGCTTCTACCCCGCTCACCATATCACCATGGGCGAAGGCGGCGCGGTCTTCACCAAGTCTGCCGAGCTGCGCCCGATCATCGAGAGCATCCGCGACTGGGGCCGCGACTGCTATTGCGCGCCGGGCTGCGACAATACCTGCGGGGTTCGCTTCGGCCAGCAGCATGGTACCCTGCCCTTCGGCTACGACCATAAATACGTCTACTCGCACCTCGGCTACAACCTCAAGATCACCGACATGCAGGCGGCCTGCGGCCTCGCCCAGCTCTATCGCGTCGACGGTTTCGTCGAGGCGCGCCGACGCAACTTCCGCCTGCTCACCGAGCGGCTGAAGAGCCTGGAGGAGATATTCATCTTGCCGGAAGCGACGCCCAATTCGGACCCCTCCTGGTTCGGCTATCCGCTGATGCTGCGCGACGGCGTCGATGCCAAGCGTGTCGACGTCACCCGCTTCCTCGACCAGAACAAGATCGGCACCCGGCTGCTGTTCGCGGGCAATCTCACCCGCCAGCCCTATTTCGAGCACGTCAATTACCGCGTGGTCGGCGATCTCACCCAGACCGATCGGGTAATGAACAACACCTTCTGGCTGGGCCTCTACCCCGCGCTGGGCCAGGCGCAGTTCGACTATGTCGGCGACAAGCTCGAGGAGTTCTTTGGGTTGAACTTCTAAAATTGCGCGCGGGATCGACGCCTCCTGGCTCAATCGACCAGGAGGCAGCTTAGGTTGGATGGTCGACGTGTAGACATGTCGGGACAGGCTATGGCTTGCCTACGGACAACTGGCGCAGCTTACCCGTCGCAAAAGCCAGTCCGGCTTAGCTGGCGTCACTGGATCTGTCCGACGCCGCACCCGAGCGCCGATGCAAATGTTGCTGGCACATTGCTTCGCCCTCGCTAACGGCGGAATGTTATCTTAAGTTGGCGTGAGAATGGGGGGCAGATGAAGATTCAGGGTTGGTGGCGCTCGGCCGGCGTGATGGCGGGTGTTTTGGCGGTGACCGGTTGCGGCGATGGCGGTGATTCTTCACCCATAGCGGCCGCGCCCACGCCCACTCCCACTCCCACCCCGACCCCGGTTCCGACGCCGACACCTACCCCCACGCCGCTACCCGTGGTGTCGGTGACGGCTACTCCTGTAGCCACCTTTGCCGCGCCGTGGTCGATGCGCTTCCTTCCCGATGGCCGAATGCTGGTCACCGAGCGACCACCGACGCCGGCGACCTTGCTCAATCCTGTCGAATCCGGGCGGTTGCGGGTGGTGACGCAGACCGGAACGGTGTCCGATCCCATCGCCGGCGTACCGGCCAATGTCGGGTTGCTCGACGTGCAGCTCGACCCCCATTATGTCGACAACCATCGCGTCTACATCAGCTTCATGGAGCGTGATCCGTCCGCCGCCCGGGTCGGGCGCGATGCCGCTGATACCAACATCGATCCTGCCGGGCTGGCGGTGATGCGCGGCACGCTGACCACCGACGCGGCGGGCGTGACGACGATCGCGAACGCCACGGTCATCTGGCGGCAGTTTCCCAAGATTGTCAGCTTCCCGGGATCGGGCGAGCCCGGGGGGCGCATGGCCTTTTCGCCGGACGGCACCTACCTTTACGTGACTGCCGGCGATCGTGAGGAGCTCGATCCTGCGTTCGTGATGGCGCTCGACAATACCCTCGGCAAGATCATCCGCATCTACCCCGACGGCACCGTCCCCTCCGACAATCCCTATGTCGCTCAAGCTGGTGCCCGGCCCGAAATCTGGTCGATCGGCCACCGCAATCAATATGGCCTCGCGTTCAATGCAGCCGGCGAGCTGTGGGAGAATGAGATGGGGCCGATGGGGGGCGACGAGCTCAACCTGATCAAGCCGACCAACAATTACGGCTGGCCGAGCGTGTCGTACGGTAACAATTATGATGGCAGCCCGATCCCCAAGCCGGCCGCGGGTGACGGGTTTGCGATGTCGGCCTTCTGGTGGACACCGGTCATCGCGCCTTCCGACATGATCTTTTACTCAGGTTCGTTGTTCGGCGACTGGCGCGGCGATGCGATCATCTCGGGGCTGCAATCGAAGGGCTTGGTGCGGGTCCGCTTCACCGGCACATCGGCCGCCGAAGTCCAGCGCATCGACCTAGGCGCGCGTATCCGATCGGTCACCCAAGGGCCTGACGGAGCGCTCTGGGTTCTCGAAGACCAGCCCACCGGCCGCTTGCTGAAGCTGACGCCCAATTTCTAGGTGAGTCTGCTGGCTACAGGGCGCGGCCGGGCCGCCCCGCTCAGCGATGCCTGAGCGGGGCGGCAGGCAAGGACGATATTCGACGCCAGGCCAAAATTGCGGCATTGCCATCCCGCCCGGACGAGGGCCCGACCGTCGGCCTTTGCCAGCGTGCCCGCGACCGCGCTGTCGCTGATCCAGATCAGTGAATCTACCGCGCCGTGACTTATCTGATCGGCGACGAGGCGCCGTGGATCGGTGCCGGGCCATGCCTTCAGCACCGAGACTGACACCGGATGCCCGGCCTGGTGCAGGAAAAATCCCGCAATCTCCGCCATTCGCGTGGGATCGCTCATCCTGCCGGTAGGGCTGTCCCACAGGAAGCCGAGGCGGCGGGGGTGGTCCTCGCCCAACCATCTAGAGGGCTGATCGAGGTTGAAGGCAAAGCGGTAATTGCTGGCGGGATAGCGGAGGTTAATCGCAATATGGCTGGCGGCGAGCGCGGCCAGCATCGCCAGTACGACGGCCGGTGCGAGCGCAAGCCGCGGCTTCAACGTCTGCACCCAGATGGCGACAGCAAACAGGATGGCGGGGGCGCACACCACCGCATAGCGCCAGGTGAAGCTCGGTTTTATCATCGAGATCAGCAGGATGATCGCCATCGCCAGTAGGCCGCTGAACGCCAATGCCCGCTCCGGCGCAGGCGCGGTGTCGATCGGCCACCCCCGCCAACGGGCGATCGCGGTGATGATCCCGCCGAGGCCGAGCACCATGCCAATTGGAATCGAGACAAAGAAGCTTGCCGGGGCGAGCATCAGGTCGAGCGGAGTGATGGGGGAATACCATGTCCCGCTCTCCGCGAAGCGCAGCAGCAGCGGCAGGTGAAGCGCCATCCATCCTGCCATCGGGATCAATGCCAGCAGCGCCGGCCAGCAGCGCACCGCCTCGCGCCGGTGCATCGCCAGGAATACAACGCCCTGCACCCCGGCGAGCACCGTGGTCTGGTAATGGGTGAGAATGCCAAGCACCGACAATGTGGTCCAGGCGAGCGCATGCCGACGGGTCGGTGCCGACAGCAGCCGCAAGAAGGCGATCGCCTGCAGCGTGTTGATCAACAGCAGCAGTGCATAGCAGCGGGCATCGCTCGCATAATCGAATACCGGCACCCACAGCGCCAGCAGCGCCGCCCAGTACAGTCGCACCACGTGCGAGGAAGGGCCGAGGCGCCACGCGGCGAGCGGGGCGGCCAGCGAGCAGAGCAGGCTGAACGATCGCAGCGCCGTGGATTGGATGCCGAACACATGCGCCCAGACCCACAACAGCAGATAATAGACCGGCCCCCCCACCTCGTTCAGGCACCATTGGATCAGCGATGAAGGAGACGGCTGGCTGGCGATCACCGCCGAAAAAGTCTCGTCGAACCACAGCGGCGCGTTCCAGCCGGATGTCAGCCGACCGGCCAGGGCAAGGCCGATGATGATCACCGTCGCGAGCGCCCTGCCCAGCCTGGCTGGTTTCAGGCGGTGGACACGCTGATCGGCTGGATCCACGGCGGCAACATGGTTCATGGCGCGATTATCGCCGATGTTGGTTAACATCCGCTTCGTCTTAATGCGCTGCCGCGTCAAAGGTGCAGGCTAATCCCCCCCACCATCGCATGCTGGCGCAGCTTGACGTCGACCCGGGTCTCGCCGCTGTCCCCCCTGATACCGGCGATAGAGGTGTCGATCCGCCCGGCAACCGCGGACGCATTCACCCTTGTGTACCGATATTCGCCGAAGACACCCAGCGACCGGGTCAAGGCAACCCGCAGCCCACCGCCTGCGCGCAGGCCCCAGGCGCCCGACAGATCAGTGTCGGTGATCACATAGGTGGGGCCGGCAAAGGCATAGGGCCGCACCCGTCCGCGTGGCAGCCTGACCATGGCAAGGGCGGCGATGCCTCCCGTGGTCGGCACGGTCAGCCGGGGCAGCTTCACCGTCACCCGGTAGCCTGGTTCGATCACGACGCGCTCGCCGAACACGTCCTGGTCGAAGCGGCGGTCGGTCGTGGCGGTGACCGTCTGTTCACGCACGTCAGGATTGAGCGTCGCGGCATCCACGGCGACCCCGATCATGCCCGCCCAATAGCCAAGGCGCACGCCATAGACCGGCCGCGGCGCCAGCTTGAGACACTCGATATTCACGCCGATCCGCGTCGCGGCCAAGGTTCCGTCCACCCTTGCATCGTCGGTGCGGATAGCGGCGCTGCGACTGTCGGACGAGGAAAGGCCACCAAAGGTCTCCACCACGACCTGCGCGTGCGCAGGAAGGGCGAGCACAAGTGATCCGGCCAAGGCCGCGATGCGAAGCATGATCGTCCTTTCGAAAATCGGCAGCTCCAGCAAGGCCCGCCAGCTGCATACCGCTGTGACCGGTCGGCTCTCCCGATTGGTGCCCCGGCCAGCGAGCGCACCCGACTTGTCGTTATCGCCAGATGATAAGCGATGCGACCGTTGGCTCCAACCCACGATCGGCAGGAGGATGCGCAGAGGCTACCGATGAAGGGCGAGGCTGGCTGCGCCCCGCGTCAATCAGGGGTATCGGGGCAGCCTGAGACGATCAGCCCGAGACGGTATGCCGCCGCGCACTCATCCGCGCGAGCCATGCCGGAGCAGCCGGGTAGGTCAGTCGGAAGGTGCCGCGCACCTGCAGAGCGAGGACGATGATGATCCCGGCGCCGAACAGCAGGATCGCGGGGTTGAGCACTACCTGGTATGAGACATTGCCGCGGTACGCGACATTCTTGGGAATTAGCATCAGCCAGGAAGTGATCATCGCAACGCGATCGCTCGAGACGGTAGTTGACGCGATCGGCTCCAGCCCTGCCGACATCAGCGGCAGCATGAAGATCAGCAGGTGATAATCGGCAATCACGCTCGAGCCCAGGCAGTAGGCGGTGGCCGTCATGAACAGCAGGCCGGCGTCGGACAGGCGGCTGGTCACCCATCCCCATGCACCGGCGAGAAGCACGATCATGCTGGGGATCAGCGCTATCTTGTCGAGTCCCGGGTGGTAACCAAGGAAGAATTTGAGCGCGCCGTAGAGCGACGAGCCCAGGGTAAGCCCATCGTCTTCCACCACATAGACCTGATAGTAGGTCGCTAGACCGCGCAGGAAATTGTGCAGCGTGTAATCAGGGTATAAGCGGTTCGCCAGCATCAGGCTGACGAGGCCGACGCTGGCCCCCGTCAGGCAGAAGGCGGGTATTATCCGGCCGAGTTGCCGCCAGTAGAATAGGCCGAGCGGCAGCGTGAACAGCATCGCATTGGGGCGAAGGTTGACCACCACCGCCAGCAGGATCGCGGCGAGCACTGGCGCCTGGCGCCGCGAGCCGAGCAGCATGGCATGGATCAGCATTACCCCGGCAAAGCCGGCATAGACGTTGCCGCGCGCGACGATCAGCGCGAACGGATAGCTCAGCAGGCCGATCAGCGCCCATGCCACAGCGTCTGCGCGCGTGTCGGCTCTCTTTGTCGCGACCGTGATCCAGTAGAAGGCGAGCACGGCATAGCTCAGCACAAAACCGCCAACCCCGCCGATCACGCTCATCGCGCGCAGACTGAGCAGGCAGAACAGCGTCATCAGCGGTGTGCTGTGGAAATGGGTATATTTGACGTGGCCGAGCCCTGCTGCTCCCTGCATGGGGTCGTAGACGGCCGGACGAACGGGGAAATGGGCCAGCCCAAACAGGCTGCCGGTGGGTATCGGCCGGCCGTCTGAATAAGAGAAGATGTTCTTGAAATAATCGCCGAACAGATCGTTGTTGAAACCCAGCATCAGCGCCACGGGGCGATCATCGCCCAGCCAGTTGGCGACCAGCGCATAGCTCAGCGCCGCGATCAGTCCCATCAGCAACGCGCGCAGCAGCAGCCAAGGATCAAGCTTGTCGTTCCGCAGGGTTATGGCCATGGCCTTGGTCAACGCTAGCCTCCCTCCAAACACGTTGCGGGCACTCTGGCTGATCATGGTTAATTATTCGCTATGCCGGCTCGCTCATCGCGTGGGGGCAATGCTGGTTCGCCTGCCGGCATGAGGTGCTGCCGACATGCGTTCACTCCGACATGTCTACAGGTCAACATGTCGACCAAATAATTGCAGGTGGTCGGTTTGCCCCTCGTCATGCCTTGCCGGCGAGCGAACCGTCTGGATCTAGCAGGGTGAGCAATGCTCCCGCCCCTCCCTCGCCTGCCACCTGCCAGCGCCACAATACCAGCGCCGTGCCACCGTAATTCTGTGCCGAAGGGACGAGCGCGCCATCGGCGCCGGCGCTGATCAGGGTACGCGCCAGGGCCCAGCTTGGCGGGTCCTTGCCCTCCAACGCCGCGAGTGCCTTCCAGGGAGACACAGCCGCAAGGGCAACCTGAGTACCGCCCGGCCGCCCGTGGCCATCGGTGAGATCGGCGATAGCCTCGGCGTCGATGCGATAGGGCGCCAGCGTGCCCGGACGCGGCAGGCCCTGATAATATTCGGCGACCGCGGTCACCGGATCGGCCGCTAGGTAGAGCGCGGCGGTGCCCTTGGCATTCCAGCGACCGCCATGGAGGCGGGCGCCCTCCCCCGAGAATGGCGCGCGCTGGTAGCGGATCGACAGCATCCGCCACGCCGGCGCGTGCAGGGGAGCAAGCCGGTAGGTCATGGCAGCAGGCTAACGGTGGCGACCACAGCCGTTATCGTCGGCTGCCACTGCATCTCGGCTCACGAATAGACGCCCTCGGCGATCCGCTCGAGATCCTCCAGCACCAGCGCGGCCTGACCTTGCTCGACGAGTTCCTCAGCCGTCTTGCCGAAACCCGGGATCGGCTGGTGGCGGAACCAGATGATCGCCCTGCCCTCGTCGCCACCGGTCAGCTCCGCGGCGCGGGCGATGATCCGGGCGATCTCGCCGAGCTTGGCCTGGACCGCCGGGCTCTCCGGCTTGGCGGTCATGGTGTTGCGGTTGACGTGGGCGAGACGGGCGAGCTGCGCCATCGGTAGCCGCAGCCGTTCGGCCATCCGCCGGGGCGCGATCATGTCATGGTCGCGGATGTCGTCGAGAAAAGCGGCAAGCATGGGTGCACTCCCTGCCCGTTATATGCCTTATCGTTGCACCAAGTTCAACAGATCGGCGGTTGGACGCTTCGCAGCATCCCCGGCGGACGGCACACCATGGCCTATGTCTCTTCAACATGTCGCATTGTCGACATGTCGATAAGGGCGGTCGCGGTATCGCCGGCACCATCGGCTCGCCGAGCACGATTTTCATACTCGAAAGCACGAACTGAGGCCCGATTTTGCCCGTCTGCGCCTAAGCCCCGAGGGACAGGCTCCCATAAGTTCGTGCTTTCGAGTATGAAAGCCGCATGACCCGACCACCCCCCGTGAAGCGCCCCCCTGCCTCCCGCGCTTCCGCCGCCCGCGCCCCCCAGGCGAAGGACGGCAAGCCCGTCGTCGTTCCCCAGGGAGATCTGTTTCTGCTCGACAGCCCGTTGTACGGCGAGATCCGCGGCGAGCGATCGCTGATGGCCTTCCCGTTCTTCGCGCTCAGCAAGAACGCCTGGATGAAGCCGCTGAGCTATCGCACCGATACCGTGACCATCGACGTACGGCCGAGCGCGACCGGGGTGGCGACGATCTACGACAAAGAGATCGTGCTCTACATCGCCAGCCTGATGGCGGCGAAGCTGGAAGCGGGCGAGCAGGTCGACCAGGATTTCGTGTTCACCGCGCACGATCTGTTCAGCGTCACCGGCAGCAATCACTCGGCGCGTTCCTACAATCGCCTGTCCGAGGCGCTGGAGCGGCTCCAGGGTACGCAGATCAAGACCAATATCGAGGCAGGTGGTGAAGGCGAGGAGGGCTTCTTCTCCTGGTTGTCCGAAGCCAAGCTTCATTACACCAAGACCCGCAACAACGAGCGCCGGCTGAAAGCGGTCAAGATCCGGCTGTGTGACTGGCTGTTCCGTGCGATCCTGCGCGATCGCCAAGTGCTCGACTATGCCGCGGCCTATTTTCAATTGGGACCGATCGAGCGGCGGATCTACGAGGTCGCACGCTCGACCTGCGAGCAGGATGGACTCGACATCGACCTTGCCACCTTCCGGCTGCAGATCGGCTATCAAAACCCGCTCGCCAATTTCAAGGCGGCGCTGAAGCAGATCGTCGGTACCGATGCGATCCCCGATTTCAATCTGAAGCTGGTCGAGGATGTCGCCACCCCCGCCGATGACGACGAACCCGCCCGGCGCGGTCGCCGCGCGGCCCAGGTGCGGGTGATCATCACGCCGCGCCCGCGCGCGCTGGCCGACGGCGCGGGCGAGCCCGCCGCCTGAGGGGCCACCCGTTTTCCGAAGCACGTCTCCGGATGGGTGGGTAGACCGGCTGTCCGAATCAGCGGACCCGAATCAGGCTGCGCTGAGTCGGGTCGCGGCTCTGCCGCCATGGTCAATTGATACTCGATAGCACGAAGTATTCACCAATATCATACTCGATAGCACGAATATGATCGGCAATTCATACTCGAAAGCACGAACTTTTTTGGACCTAAATACTCGAAAGCACGAACTGTCGCTGCTTTCTATGTTGGATGATTGCTGCAAAAATCAGCCGGGCTGGCGCTGTTGCCGGCGAAACTGATCAGGAAGCGGCTGTGACCACATAAAGGAAAGCCCGGCACGAGGCCGGGCATCCCAAGGGTTTGATGGAGCGACGTCGCCAAACGTCGATCCGAAGTGCATCACACTTCCTCCAGATACTCGACCCGCACCGTCGGTTCAAGGATGCGCGTTTCGCGCCACGCCCCTTTTTTGCCCCGGTCCCAGCCCTTGAAGGGGATGGACGATGACGGTGTTTACCCTCGGCCAAGCGGCCGGGCTGGCGTTGCGCGGCGTCGCCGCGGCAGGAAGCGATGCGCGGGGACCACGGCCCCGCCCTGCCCGCTCAGGTGCGCCGCACCGTACCGGCGCGCCGGTGCTGCGCGGCAGCATCGAGGCCGGCACCTTCGAGGAGGCCTTCTTCGCCGTCCCTGCCAAGGGCGAGACCGATCGGCTGCTGCGCATCGCGCGGCGCACGCTCGATGCCGCCCGCCAGCTGCGCCGCGAGGCGCGCGCCGGCAGCCGGGTGCTGAGCCGTTCCGAGCAGGCGATCGCGACGCTCAGCGCCGGCGCGGTGCGCGTCTATGAGGAGATCCTCACCCTCGCCCGGCTCAACCGGGGCCAGGTGTTCCCAAGCTATGATCATCTCGCCGAGGCGACCGCGCTCGGCCGGGCCACCGTCGCGCGCGCGCTGCGCGTCCTGGAAGGCATCGGCTTCCTCGTCCGTCAGCGTCGTTTCAAGCGGATAGAGGCCCAGGGCGCCGGCCCGCGCTACAAGCAGACATCCAACGTCTACCGGCCCACCTTGCCGTCAAGCGTGCTCGCCTATCTGCCGCGCTGGATGCGGCCCGCGCCCATTCCCTGCGATCAGGTCCAGCGTGACGCCGACCGGGGCGAGGATCAGGCCGCGATGCTTGCCAGCCTGTCATGCCGCGAGTTGGCGGCGGCAACGGTAGGTGGTGCGCTCGGCGCGATGCTTGCGCGCTTGGGTGCTGGGATCGATCGCCTTGAGCGCGAGTCTCACAACGATCCTCAACCCCGACACAAGTTCAATAATTCAAAGAAAACCCGAAGCGGCCTCGTCGGCCGCCAAGATTGACCCGACGGTCCCATGCCGAACAGACAAAAAACTCCTCAACGAAACAAAGCAACTGCCACGTCAGGAGTGACGGCTTACGCCGTCACATGCTCCCTAGAAGGAGCAAGCGGCTTTGGCAGGAGCGATCGCGAGGGCAGGGCGGCGGTCGAGCTGTATGATCGTCGACACGCGTCGGCTCGGATCATGGCTATGCCGTTCGAAACCAGACGCATCGACACGTCGAGCGACAAACATGTAGACATGTAGGACGGGAGACATGTAGGAAAGCAGACATGCCGACAATTGCGATCATCAGCCAGAAGGGCGGGGCGGGCAAGACCACCCTCGCGCTCCACCTTGCCGCCGCAGCCCAGGATGCCGGCCGCGTCGGGCTCATCATCGATACCGATCCCCAGGCGACCGCCAGCCAATGGGCCTCATGGCGCCAGGATGCGCCGCCCGAGGTGATCGACAGCCCGCCACCCCGGCTCGCTGCCAAGGTCGAGCAGGCGAGGGGTCAGGGCGCCGAGTTCATCGTCATCGACACGCCACCCCATGCCGACAGTGCCGCCCGCGCCGCGGTCGAGGTTGCCGACCTGGTGCTGATCCCGTGCCGGCCGAGCGCGTTCGACCTGTCCGCGATCCAGACCACCGCCAAGCTCGTCCAGCTGCTGCGCAAGCCCGCTTATGTGGTCTTCACCGCCGGCTCGCCCAACGCGCCGCGGGTCTACCAGGAGGCCGGCGAACTGGTGGAGAGCTACGGCACCCCGCCATGCCCGATCCAAATTCCCGATCGCGCCGCTTATCGTCACGCCAGCGCCGAAGGCCGCACGGTCATGGAGTTCGAGTCGTCGGGCAAGGCAGCCGATGACATTCGGCAGCTCTACACGTGGACATGTCGACAGGTCGGGCTGTCGATATCCGTTAAACGCAAGACAAAGGCCGCCGCATGAGCCGCAAGCCCTCCTTCGCCAATTTGCGCGGTCCTGCCACTGCGGCTCCGTCGGTCGCCCCGCCAGCTGCGGCTCCCGCCCTGTCGGTTCCGGCAGGCCAGGGTCCGGCTAGCCGCCAGGGCCGCAAGCAGATCGCCGGCTTCTTCAGCCCGGAAATGTCCTTTGCTATGCACACGCTTGCCCGGCGCCAGGGTAGGAGCCTTCAAGCACTGATGGCCGAGGCGTTTAACGATGTGCTGAGAAAGCATGGCGAAAGCCCGATCGGCGACTGACCTCGGCAATCGACGTGTCTACAACTCGACATGCCGGCGCGATGGTCTGCCTGTTGGAGCGAGTGCTAATCTGCTGGAAGCCGGAGCGTTTGCTAGCAAGATCAGTCGAGCAAGAACGGGATCATCCGGCAATTCGACGCTCTTCAACGCCGCAAGCCACCGCGGGGCTGTTCGTCAACAGCACGGTCAGTACCTCCGGGAGAGGACGATGCTCTTCCCGGCGTACTAGGTGCCAAACGTCGCCCTTTCGGATGAGGTGAAACCGCAGCACGGCGCCAAGGATGGTGTTACCATGGCCATGCCGATGGGCGACTACATCCGCCTGTCGGCTCCGTCGTAGCCGAACCCTTCCACATCCCAGGCAGCGACATACCATTATCATCGGGCGCAACATCGCTGGTCGGCGTGTCCAACGATGGATTCCAAATCGGCAGAGCATCGCGTAACTCCCGAGCCAGCGGCGCAAGGATCATATCCTAATTGTTGCTGCGACGCAGCAAGCAGCCGATCGCCCTGTCTCGCGCCAGCAACACTAAGTCCCGCTATGACGCTTAACAGGCAACTCCCGCGAACCAGCTGATTGTGTTTGCAGCAGGAGCTCTGCCCTATTGCCCGCGAGCTCGACACGTCGGTTCTCCTGCCAAGGGCGTGACCGGCACCGCCTGATCCACTGTCGCGAACCGGAATGTCACGCTGGCGACCTTACGTCCTGGGGAATTGTAGGCTTCCAATAGTTGGTGCCCCTTGGTCTATCGACCCTTAGGATGGTGTCCTTTCTAGGCAGGAGCCGCAAATCGCAACCCAACAACGGGCAGGGTGGATTCGCACCACGACAGAACATCGTGCTCATCCCATGGTGGCAGGTTCAGGTCCGTAGGAACTCAGGGTGGGGGGCGAGGTGATCCCGGCACATGATCAAGCCTCTTCCACCGCGTTGAGGATGGCTCGCCCGTACGCCGTCTTCTTGAACCGCTCGCCTGCCTCCCGGGCCTGATCTGCGGTGATGAAGCCTTGGAGGAATGCGATCTCTTCCAGGCAGGCGACCTGAATGCCCTGACGGTTCTGGAGAGTGCGGACAAACTCGCTCGCCTCGAGCAGGCTGTCGTGAGTACCGGTGTCGAGCCAGGCATAGCCGCGGCCCATTCGTTCCACGAACAGATCGCCGGCCTCCATGTAGAGCCGGTTGATATCAGTGATTTCCAGCTCGCCCCGCGCTGATGGTTTGAGATCGCGGGCCAACTGAACCACTCGATTGTCGTAAAAATACAAACCGGTGACCGCATAATGCGATTTGGGTTGAGCTGGCTTTTCCTCGATACTCAGCGCCCTGCCGCCCTGGCCGAGTTCAACCACTCCGTAGCGCTCCGGATCATCGACCCGATAGGAGAAGACCGTGGCACCGCTGGCGCGCGCAACGGCGCTGGCGAGCAGCTCGGTAAGCTGGGCGCCGAAGAAGATGTTGTCGCCCAGCACCAGCGCGACCGGATCACCGCCGATAAACTCGGCGCCGATCGTGAACGCTTGGGCAAGGCCCTCGGGGCGAGGTTGTTCGGCATAGGATATCGCCAAGCCGAGCGCGGTGCCGTCGCCGAAAAGATTGCGGTAATTGCCGAGATATTCGGGGCTCGAGATGATCAATATGTCGCGGATGCCGGCGAGCATTAGCACCGACAGCGGATAATAGATCATCGGCTTGTCGTAGACCGGCAGGAGCTGCTTGTTGACCGCCAGCGTCGCGGGATGGAGCCGGGTGCCGGATCCGCCGGCGAGAATGATGCCCTTCATGGCTGCTGTTCCTTGATGGCGGCGTCTTCGCCTGCAGAGGTGACGATTGGCCCGATCAGATCGTCGAGAATGTCGCCCAGCGCCGCCTGCCAGGGGCGCGGCTCGATGCCATGGGCGGTGCGCAGCGCCTGGTGGCTGAGCAGCGAGTTGGCCGGGCGCCGTGCAGGGGTAGGGTAGGCGTTGCTCGGGATAGGTATCACCGCGGCGGAAGGACCGCCCCGCATGGCGCTCTGGCGGAAGATCTCGGCCGCGAACCCGGCCCAGCTCACAGCGCCGGCATTGCTGAAATGGAAGGTACCGCTGGGGGCGTCATCGACCTCGACGAGGCGCACGGTGATTGCCATCAGCGCGCCCGCAAGATCCGCTGCGCTTGTCGGGCTGCCGTGCTGGTCGTCGACCACTGATAAGCTATCGCGCGTGGCGCCGGCCCGCAGCATGGTTTTGACGAAATTGCTGCCGTGGGCGCTCACTACCCAGGCGGTGCGAACGATCGCATAGCGAGCGCCGCTGGTGCGCACCGCCAACTCGCCGCCCAGTTTGGAGGCGCCATAGACGCCGAGCGGCGCGACGGGATCGTCAACCTCCCAGGCACCCGCCTTGTCGCCGGCAAAGACGTAATCGGTCGATATCTGGACCAGCGGAATGCCCGCCGAGGTACAGGCCGCGGCGAGGGCGGCGGGGGCGAGCGCGTTGATCGCCCAGGCGGCGACCAGATCGCTCTCCGCTTTGTCGACCGCCGTATAGGCCGCGGCGTTGATCACCGCCGCCCAGGGACGCGCCGCCATCAGCGCGGTGATCGCTGCGGGATCACCGAGGTCGAGCGCGGCGCGATCGAGCGCGACGACCTCCCAGCCTGTCGGCCAGGAGCAGCGCTGCAGCTCGGTGCCGAGCTGGCCGTTGGCGCCGGTGACGAGAACAAGACGCGTCATCGGCGCGCCAACATGTCGACAGGCCTACACCAAGACATGTCAGGCGACCCCGCGCCGCTCGGCCGCTTTGGCCGCAACCAGCGGCCGCCACCAAGCCTCGTTGGCGAGATACCAGGCGACGGTCTTGGCGATCCCGGTCTCGAACGTCTCCGCCGGCGTCCAGCCGAGTTCATCCCTGATCCGGCTGGCGTCGATCGCATAGCGTTTGTCGTGGCCGGGGCGGTCGGCGACATAGCTGATCTGCTCGGCATAGCTGGCGCCATCCTCGCGCGGCCGCAGCTCGTCGAGGATCGCGCACACGGTCTTCACCACCTCGAGGTTCTGCTTCTCGTTGTTGCCGCCGACATTGTAGGTGCGGCCGGGCTCGCCACGCTCGAACACCGTCTGCAGCGCGCGGACATGGTCCTCGACGAACAGCCAGTCGCGAACCTGGTCGCCCTTGCCGTAGACGGGTAGGGGAGCGCTATCGAGCGCCTTGGCGATCATCAGCGGGATCAGCTTTTCGGGGAAGTGATAGGGGCCGTAGTTGTTCGAGCAGTTGGTGATCAGCACCGGCAGGCCGAAGGTATGTCCCCAGGCGCTGACCAGATGGTCGGATCCGGCCTTTGACGCCGAATAGGGCGAGCGCGGATCATAGGGCGTCTGCTCGGTGAACAGCCCGGTGTCGCCGAGCGATCCATAGACCTCGTCGGTGGAAATATGGTGGAACCGGAAGGTCGCGCGCGCCACCTCGTCGAGCCCCAGCCAATAAGCGCGGGCCTCGGCAAGCATGGTGTAGGTGCCGACGACGTTGGTCTGGACGAACGCACCGGGGCCGTCGATCGACCGGTCGACGTGGCTCTCGGCTGCGAGATGCGTGATGACGTCGGGTTTGAACTCGGCGATCGCCGCACGCACCGCCTCGGCATCGCAGATGTCGCCCTGGACGAAGCGATAGCGGTTGGAGGTCGCAACCCGCTCGACCGTGGTCAGCGTGCCCGCATAGGTCAGCTTGTCGAAGTTCAGCAGCTCGTGGTCGCTATGCTCGATCAGGTGGCGGATCAGGGCCGAACCGATGAAGCCGGCCCCGCCGGTGACGAAGATGCGCATGGATGTCCTTCAGGCGAGAGGCGCGAGCGGGCGGCCATCATAAGGGAAGGGGCTATCGAAGTCGCCCAGCAGCGGCTGCACCTTGTCCTTGGCGGACAGCTCGGGAGTGACGTCGGCGGGAATCGGCCAGGCGATGCCCAGGGCGGGATCATCCCAGCGGATGCCGCCATCGTGCTCGGGCGCATAGGTGTCGGAACATTTGTAGATGACCTCGCAGTCAGGTTCCAGCGTCACGAACCCGTGTGCGAACCCTGTAGGAATGAACAGCTGATGGCCATTGTCCGCGGAAAGCTCGGTGCCGATCCATTGCCCATAGGTCGGGGATCCGCGACGGATGTCGACTGCGACGTCGAAGATGCGGCCGCGGACACAGCGAACGACCTTGCTTTGCGCGCGCGGGGGCGTTTGAAAATGAAGGCCGCGTAACGTGTATCGCGGCCCGGACAGCGAATGATTATCCTGTACGAACCGGCAGCTGATGCCGAGTTCGGCAAAGGTCGGTTCCGAATAGGTCTCGGTAAACCACCCGCGTGCATCGCCGAAGCGCTTTGAAACGATCAGCCGGACAGGAGATGCGGTGTCGGTCATCGCCACGCGGTTAGTGGTATATTGATCTACCCGCAACGTGGCTGCCGGCCCGAGCGCAAGCCAATGGCTTGCCCGGCTTTGACATAGGGCGCTAAGGAGGCGCGGCGCGTCTTGCGTCCCCACGATGACCGGTGGGTAATCGGTGCGTTCGGGCTCTCGGCCCCGGTATGAGGTGGCCTGGTGCTGATAACGGGAGATCACGGGCGATCGACGCGGGCTCGCCGTCCCAATGTTCGTTTGCTCAAGCCGTTGCTGATGGTGGCGCTGGTCGCCTATTTCGTGCCGCTGGTTGCCCCGCTGATCGCGTCGGGGACGCTGTCGCAAAACCTTCCCGGCACGTTCAACACGCAACTGACCTCGCTGATCGCCGCGGTCGTCGCGTTGCTCATCTTCCGCCGTGTGACCATCTATCCCGGTACGCGCGCGTTCGGCTTCATCCTGCCGGCCTTCTCCACCACCTTCGGCATCGCTGCGGCGGTACTGCTGTTCTCGCGCGCCAGCTACAGCGGCTCCATGCTGCTCGCGGGCTATCTCGCCTCACTCGCCGTGACCTTCATCCTCGGCTATCTCAACCAGCGCGCCGCGCCGATGCGGATGTATTATGTGCCATTCGGCAAGACCGACATTGTCCGCGACACTCCGCAGATCGACTGGGTCAAGCTGACCGAGGCCGTCGTGCCGCGCGATCCCGGGGCGTCGATCGTCGCCGACCTCAGGCTGTCGCATTCGCCCGAATGGGAACGCATGCTCGCCCAAGCTGCGATCTCGGGCATTCCCGTTTATCACACCAAGCAGCTGCGGGAGTCGCTGACCGGGCGCGTTCAGATCGAGCATCTGTCGGAGAACAGCTTCGGGTCGCTGCTGCCGGCTCTCGGCTATCGCGGCATCAAACGTACGATCGACATCGTCGCGAGCATCGTGCTGCTGCCGATCCTGATTCTGCCGCTGCTGGTGGTCGCCTTGCTGGTGCGCACGAGCTCGCCCGGACCAATCCTGTTCCGCCAGCGGCGGATGGGTTATCGCGGCGTGCCGTTCGACATGCTCAAATTTCGGACGATGACGGTAGCGCCGACGATCGTTGATGACGATGAGGCGGCGCGTCACGCGGCGATCACCCGTGACGGCGACCAGCGCATCACGGGCATCGGCCGCTTCCTGCGCCGCTCGCGGATCGACGAATTGCCGCAGTTGGTGAACATCCTGCGTGGCGAGATGAGCTGGATCGGCCCGCGGCCGGAAGCGGTGCCGCTATCGAGCTGGTATGAGCGTGAGCTGCCCTTCTACGCCTATCGGCACATCGTGCGGCCAGGGATCACCGGCTGGGCGCAGGTCAATCAAGGTCATGTCGCCGGGCTCGATGACGTGCACGTCAAGCTCCACTACGACTTCTATTATATCAAGTTCTTCTCGTCATGGCTCGATCTGCTGATCGCCTTGCGCACGGTCCGCATCATGCTCACCGGTTTTGGCGCCAAATGATCAGCCGATTGCGCCGCGCGAGAGATAGCGCAGCACGGCCGTTCCGACAGTGACGATCAGCAGCGGCCGCCATCCTAGCAGGCGCCTAGGACGCAGTTGCCAATGTGGATGGCGGCGATCGTAGCGGCGCAGGCGGCGCTGGACCTCACGTTGATGGGCGAGGTGGGATTCTTCACGCTCCTGAAGCATCCGATCGTGTCGCGCCCGTGCCTCGGCATTGGAGAGGCAGCGATAGGCCTGCTGTACCTCCTGCAGGCGGCCTGGCAGGCTACCCTGAGGTGCAAGATCGGGATGATGCCGCTTGGCATGCCTAACATAGGCATGGCGGATCTGCGCCGGCGAGGCATAGCGCGGCACCCCGAGGACTTGGTAGAAGTCTCGCTGCGGCACCGTCATGGCAGGTGGCGTGCCGCTGCCAGCGTGCGCATCGCCGCGATGCGACGCCCGGCTGGGTCGTGGGAAGCGAACAGGGCGATGCCGAGATCGGTGTCCATCCGCTTGAGGATGGCGGCACCGGCCACGGGGTCGAAGCCGGCATCGATCATCATCTCGCCGCCCAGCGCATCCGCCTCGCGCTCGGTCGAGCGCACGATCTGTCCGCTTCTGCCGAGGGTGCGGCCGAGGCCATGGCTGACCGTGGGCCCGCGCATCACGGCCGCATGGCCGAGGATATTGTGGGCCATCTCATGGGCGATGATGAAGGCGAGCTCATCGTCTGACCGGACCCGCATCACAAGCCCGGTGGTGAGGAAGACATGGCTACCATCGGCATAGGCATTATGCTGGTCCGACCGCGCCAGGAAAACTCGCGACGGGCAGGCGGGCACCGCCGTGACGGCGAGGGTGAGGGTAACGCCATCGCGTAGCAGGGTGATAGCGATGGGGGCGGCAGCCGCTTGGTCCAGCAGATCCTCGATGGCGTCCGACCGCGCATGCGCACGGGCGGCATCGAATGGCGCGGTGAGATCAGCCTCGGGCGGCAGGGCCTTGCCATCGATGGCGAGCAGGACGTCGCCGGGGCGGAGACCGGCGCGCGCGGCGGGACTGCCGGGCACGATCACGATCGCGCCGGGCCCGCGGTCGAGCGCCAGCGCCGCGATCATCCCGGGCCGATCGGCAGGATGGAATTGGGAGAGATGCTGCAGCACCAGGCCGGTCGCAGGCGCCGGGCGGGAGCATCGCGCCCGCGCCTCCGTGGCCAGTCCAAAGGCGATCCGTGCCACCCGGGCATCGTCCTCGCGACCGGGCAGATAGGCACTCGCGGCCGATGATTGTTCTTGCCGAGGTACGGCCTGGATTGACTGGGGGCCGGTCGCCTGAGCCCGGCCGATGACGAGTGCCAGCACCATCACGGCGGAAGGAGCGAAGATCATGGCGCAAGCAGTAGGTCGGATCGATACGGGGTGCACCCCGGGAGGCACAAAAAAAGGGCCGAGGACCACGTCCTCGACCCTTTTCCCGAAACTTTGACGATCAGCTTACGGGCTGACGGAGCTATCCGCATCGTCGTCGCTGTCGGCAACAACA
>NZ_JBWKOS010000012.1:0-86700 GCF_059416225.1 Sphingomonas sp. GW821-FHT09E03
CGGGCCGCACCGCGCCGGCCCCTGCCGAGGCCGCCGCACCGGCCGCCGACGCCGCGCCTGCCAAGCCCGGCCGTGCGCGTCGCCGTCCCCGCCAGGCCGACGCCGAGGCGCCTGCCGAGATGGTCGCCGCCGCCGTGCCCGAGATCGATGATCGCGCCGAGGCACCGGCACCCGCGCCGGTCGCCCGCGTGCCTGAGCGCGCGCCCGAACGCACAGCGGCACGCATGCCCGATCGGGTCGTCGCCCCGCGCCACGACGAGCCACGCCGCCGCCCGCGCCGCGACGAGCGCGACGACGGGCCGGATGTCGGCTGGAACGGGCCGATCCCGGACTTCCTCAACGCGATCATCAACCCTTAAGCGATCGGCGGTGGTTGCGCGCGCCGTCTGACGATGCCGCAACCACCGTCTCCACCGGCCCGTGGCCGCCCGTGTCGCTAAACTTCGCCCGTTATCGGGTGCGCATTCTCTTTGTCGACACGCCCGCGCGCAGGGCTATCTAGCCTGATGGCTGCAAAGGAATTCTGCTTGATGCGCTCGATCTTCTCTCGCCCTGCCCTGATCGCGGCGGCCTGTGCCGCGGTGGCGGTCCCCAGCCTCGGCGCCGATGCCGCCGTACGGGCGCCCAGGGTAGCGGCCAGCTTCGACCAGCTCGCCAAGCCGCTGCCGCTGCCCTATGATGAGGCCGCCAACGCCGATGCCAAGATCGCCGCCGCGCGCGCGCGGGCGATCCGCGGCCACAAGCGGCTGCTGATCGATCTTGGCGGCAACTGGTGTCTCGATTGCCGGCTGCTCGCCGGCGTGATCGACCTGCCCGCCGTCCACCGCTTCGTCGCCCAGCATTATGAGGTCGTCACCGTCGATGTCGGCCGGTTCGACAAGAACGGCCAGGTACCCGCACGCTATGGCATCACCGGGCGGCTTGCCGGCGTGCCGGCAGTGCTGATCGTCGATCCGCGCACCGATCGGCTGGTCAACAAGGGTCATGAGACCGCCCTTGCCGACGCCCGGTCGATGACGCCGCAGGCGCTTGCCGACTGGCTGGCGCAATGGGCCGCCTGATCGACGGCTCGCGGGCTCGTTGATCGCGCCGTAGCGCCCCACCCCCATCAACGGGGGCGCCACGCCATCGCCACGCTGTTATGCCGTCGTTACGCCGCCGCGGCGATGGCGGCATCGTCCAGGCCGGACGCACGCTGATAGGCGGCGCGCGCCGTCAGTCGCTCGGCATAGGCGGCAAATGTATCGCGGCTCGGCAGCGAGCCGAACTGCAGCCCCCAGATCACCTGGGCGCCGACATAGACATCGGCGGCGGTGAACCGGTCGCCGGCAATGAACGGATGGGCCGCCACCGCGGCCTCCAGCACGTCGACCACCGAGTCATAGGAGCCATAGCCGACGAACCGCTGCTGCCGGTCGTCCGGCACCACCCCGAGCGCGCGGTTGGTGACCGCCGCCTCGACCGGCCCTGCGGCGTAGAACAGCCAACGGAAGTAATCGGCCCGCTCGTCGTCGCGCGGCGCGAGTTCGGCGTCGGGGAAACTCTCGGCGAGATAGGCGCAGATCGCGGCACATTCGGTGACGACCTTGCCCCGGTGGACCAGCGCCGGCACCTTGCCCATCGGGTTGATCGACAGATACGACGGCTGTTTCATCGCCGTGGCATAATTGAGCAGCACCACCTCATACGGCGCGCCGACCTCTTCGAGCATCCAGCGTGCGATCCGGCCCCGCGATTGCGGGTTGGTGTAGAGGGTAAGGTCCGTCGCCATCATCCGTCTCCCCGAGTCGATGGAACGAAGGTGGAACGGAACGGCGTCAGCCGTCAAGCCGCTGGTGGAGGAAGGCGATCGTCCGCTGCCAGGCCAATGCCGCCGCGGCGGCGTTGTAGCGATCCGCCGACGTGTCGTTGTTGAACGCGTGGTCGACATCCGGATAGGTGAAGGCCTCCACCGATTTGCCGGCTGCCTTGAGCGCCGCGGTCCACGGTACCCCGCCCGCATTCACCCGGGCGTCCTTGCCGGCATAATGAAGCATCAGCGCCGCCTGCACCTTGGCGGCCTCCGACGGCGCCGGCGCCGGGCCGTAATAAGCGACACCGGCGGTGAGCGCGGTGCCCGCCGCCACGGCGAGGCGGTCGACGAACGCCCCGCCCCAGCAGAAGCCCACCGCGCCCACCTTGCCCGAGCTGCGCTGCCGGCGGCCCATCTTGGCCATCATCGACTGCACTTGCGCGAGCGCGAGATCATAATCGGCGGTGCCGATCAGCGTCCGCGCGCGATCCTCGTCGGCGGGGGTCCCGCCCTGCGGCGCGAGCAGGTCGGGCGCGACGGCGATGAAGCCGGCCAGCGCGATCCGCCGCGCGACATCCTGGATATGCGGGGTAAGGCCGCGATTCTCGTGGATCACCAGCACCAGGCCGCGCTTGGCCGCCGCCCCCTGGCGCGCCATCGCCAGATAGGCGCGGCTCGGCTTGCCGGCCTCGGTTCCGGTCAGCATCCGTGTCTGGAGCCGCGGATCGGCGGGATCGATCAGCGCCGCCGCGGCCGGCGAGGCGGCGATGCCGGCGATCAGCGCCTCGGCCGCTACCGCCGAGCCGGCGAGCGCGGTCATCTGCTTGAGCAGGGCCCGGCGGTCGTGATGCTCATGGGTAAAGGCATCGTACAGCTGGACGGCGGCATCGTGCAGGTCGGACATGGCGGCTCCCGTTCGTGCAAAGGCACGCGGAGGCTAGATCAGCCGGGCGACGGGAGCCACCCCCGATTGTCGTCCGAGCGGCCGGACTCCGCCCGGCCAGCGCCGATCAGCGCTTGAACGGGTCCTCGAACAGCGCCCGTGCCTCGGCGGCGGGATCCTGCGGACCAGCCTCGGGATCGCGCAACGCCGCTTCGCGCTCGGCGCGCAGCTGGGTAAGCAGCGCCTCGCGATCGCCTTCGAGGCGGGTATCGGTCGGCGCCGCCTCGATGCCCGCCGACTTGGCGGCCTTGGCCACCGCCGCGTCGAGCTCGCGCTGGGTGGTGAGGCCCAGCGTCACCGGATCCTTGGGGGTGATGTTGGCGATGTTCCAATGGCTGCGGTCGCGGATCGCCGCGATCGTCGTCCGCGTGGTGCCGATCAGATTGCCGATCGCGCCGTCGGTGATCTCCGGATGGTTGCGGATGATCCAGGCGATGCCATCGGGCTTGTCCTGGCGCTTGGAAACCGGCGTGTAGCGCGGACCCTTGGTGCGGCGGACCTGCTCGGGGCCCTTGATGATCTTGAGCCGGTAATCCGGATCCTCCTGGCCCTTGTCGATCTCTTCCTGCGCCAGTTCGTGCGCCCGCACCGGATCGCGGCCGGTCAGCTTGGCGCCCGCGGTATCGTCGGCGATCGCCTGCACCTCGAGGATGTGCAGCCCGCAGAATTCCGCGATCTGCTCGAACGAGAGCGAGGTGTTGTCGACCAGCCAGGAGGCGGTCGCATGAGGCATGAGCGGCTGGGCCACGGGCGAACTCCGTCAGAAATAAATAGGGCCGCCCCATCCGGAGCGGCCTCGCATGGCACCCGATGTACTGCGGGCGTTGCCCAAGAGCAACCCGTGGCAAGATTCGTCGGCGGATGATGTAACTGTCACAAAAGTGATTTAAGCAGTTTCGTCTCGTTACAGGGGAATGTTACATGAAGATCATCAAGGGCGCAGCTGCCGCCATTACCGGGCTGGCGCTCCTCGCCGCGCCCGTCGCCGCCGCGGCCGCGCCGGCCAATCCGGCAGCCAGCCTGTCGGTCGCCCGCGCCGGCGCGTCGAGCACCCATGCCAGCAAGCTCGGCGCTTCGGTGCCGACCACCACGCTGATCAGCATCGGCATTCTCGCCGCGCTGACCGGCATCGTGCTCGCGGTCACCGGCGGTGACGACGACGATTCGGCCGATAGCAACTAAAACCCGGCGCTGCCGCGCGGCAGCGTCAGCCCCGACAACGGCTCCGCATCCTGCCGGATTCGGGGCCGTTGCTTCCTCGGTGTCAGATCACCTGCAGCACGATCTTGCCGACATGGTCACCGGCCTCCATCCGGGCGTGCGCCGCCGCCGCCTCACCCAGCGGATAGACCTGGTCGATCACCGGTCGCAGTCGCCCGGCCTCGACATGCGGCCACACGGTGCGCACCAGTTCATCGGCAACCAGCGACTTGAACGCGCTGTCACGCGCGCGCAGCGTTGAGCCGGTCAGGGTGAGGCGGCGCGCCATGATCTGCCACAAGGGGATCGTCGCCTCGGCGCCACGCTGCACCGCGATCGAGACGTGGCGACCGTCATCGGCGAGGCACTGGAGGTTGCGCGGCACATAATCGCCGCCGACCATGTCGAGCACTGCGGCGACGCCCTTGCCCTCGGTGATCGCCTTCACCCGCTCGACGAAATCCTCGGTTTTGTAGTTGATCGCGTGCGCGGCGCCGAGCTCGAGCGCGGTCTGCGCCTTGGCATCGGAGCCGACCGTGACGATCACCGTCACGCCGAACAGGGCGCCGAGTGCGATCGCCATGGTGCCGATGCCGCTGGTGCCGCCATGCACCAGCACGGTATCGCCCTCGGTGGCGAAGGCGCGCTCGAACAAGTTGGTCCACACCGTGAACAGCGTCTCCGGGATCGCCGCCGCCTCCACCATCGACATGCCCTCGGGGATCGGCAGGCACTGGCCGAACGGCACCGCGACGTACTGCGCATAGCCGCCGCCGGCGAGCAGCGCGCATACCGGCTGGCCGATCAGCTCGGCGATCATATCCTCGCCCACCGCAACGACGGTGCCGGCGACCTCCAGCCCGGGGATCGAGGGCGCGCCTGGCGGCGGCGGATATTTACCCTCGCGCTGGATCACGTCGGGGCGGTTCACCCCGGCGGCGGCAACGCGGATAAGCACCTCGCCCGGCGCGGGCTGCGGCACCGGCCGCTCAACAAGGCGGAGTACTTCGGGGCCGCCGTTCTCCTCCGGATCAATCGCGTGCATCGTCTGGGGCATCGCATTCATCCGGTCGCATCCTGGATTTGAGGGCTGTCGGCTTATTGACATCACCGGGGCGAGGGTCAACGTAGTAAGATAATGGAATTGGACGACGCCCGCCCGCGTCCCGACGACGCCTTGACCGAGCTGATCCGCCAGGACCTCGATCCGCTGTCGGTCGCCGAACTCGAATCGCGCATCACCGTGCTGGAGGGCGAAATTGCCCGCTGCCGTCTCAAGCTCGACCATGCCGTTAAGCATCGCGCAAGCGCCGACGCGTTATTCAGATCGTGACGCTGCGGGGCACCTCGTCGCGACTCGCAACGGTGCCGTGTGACGCCCGATCAGGGGCTCGGATTGCCTGCTTTCAAGTGCTTGATGCGCGTGACCATCGTCCCGACATTGCAGAAAAGGGCCCGGCAGCTGCTGGGGCCCGACTGGAGTAGATTGAATGCCCTCATTCGCCCCCGCGCTCGAGACGACGCTGCACAAGGCGCTCGAAGCCGCATCGTCCCGACGCCATGAATATGCCACGCTCGAGCATCTCCTGCTCTCGCTGATCGATGACGATCACGCCTCCAAGGTGATGGAGGCCTGCAAGGTCGATCTCGGCGAACTCAAGACCACCGTGGCCCATTACCTCGACACCGAGCTCGACGCGCTCAAGGTTGATGCCGCCACCGATCCCTCGCCTACCAGCGGCTTCCAGCGCGTCGTTCAGCGCGCGATCCTCCATGTCCAGTCCTCGGGCCGCGACGAGGTGACCGGCGCCAATGTGCTGGTGGCGCTGTTCAGCGAGCGCGAGAGCTACGCCGTCTATTTCCTGCAGCAGCAGGACATGAGCCGCCTCGACGCGGTGTCGTTCATCAGCCACGGCGTCGGTAAGGGCGCCGCCACGGGCGAGGCATCGACGCCCAAGGGCGTCGATGACGAAAAATCCGCCAAGGGACAGGAGAAGGGCAAGACGGAAAGCGCGCTCAAGCAATTCACCGTCGATCTCAACGAGAAGGCCAAGATCGGCAAGGTCGATCCGCTGATCGGCCGCGGGCCGGAGGTGGATCGCACGATCCAGATCCTGTGCCGTCGCTCCAAGAACAACCCGCTCTATGTCGGCGATCCCGGCGTCGGCAAGACCGCGATCGCGGAAGGCCTCGCGCGCAAGATCGTCGAGGGCGAGGTCCCCGACGTGCTCAAGGAGGCGGTGATCTACAGCCTCGACATGGGGGCGCTGCTCGCCGGCACCCGCTATCGCGGCGATTTCGAGGAGCGGCTGAAGGCGGTCGTTAACGAGCTCGAGAAGATGCCGCATGCGGTGTTGTTCATCGACGAGATCCACACCGTAATCGGGGCCGGCGCTACCAGCGGCGGGGCGATGGACGCGTCCAACCTGCTCAAGCCCGCGCTCAGCGGCGGCTCGATCCGCTGCATCGGCTCGACCACCTACAAGGAGTTCCGCAACCACTTTGAGAAGGACCGCGCGCTGCTGCGGCGCTTCCAGAAGATCGACGTCAACGAGCCGACGATCGAGGATACGATCAAGATCCTCGCCGGCCTGCGCTCGGCGTTCGAGGATCACCACAAGGTGAAGTACACGCCCGAGGCGATCAAGTCGGCGGTGGAGCTTTCCGCACGCTATATCAACGACCGCAAGCTGCCGGACAAGGCGATCGACGTGATCGACGAGGTCGGCGCGATGCAGATGCTGGTGCCCGCCAACAAGCGCAAGAAGACGATCACCGCCAAGGAGATCGAGGCTGTCATCGCCACCATGGCGCGAATCCCGCCGAAGTCGGTCTCGACCGACGACAAGGCACAGCTCGAAAGCCTCGAGACCGATCTCAAGCGCGTCGTCTTCGGCCAGAACAGCGCGATCGAGAAGCTCGCCTCGGCGATCAAGCTCGCCCGTGCTGGCCTGCGCGAGCCCGAAAAGCCGATCGGCAACTATCTGTTCACCGGCCCCACCGGTGTCGGCAAGACGGAGGTCGCCAAGCAGCTCTCGTCGATCCTCGGCATTCCGCTGCAGCGGTTCGACATGTCCGAATATATGGAGCGTCACTCGGTCAGCCGGCTGATCGGCGCACCTCCCGGCTACGTCGGCTTTGACCAGGGCGGTCTGCTCACCGATGCGGTGGACCAGAACCCGCATTGCGTGCTGCTGCTCGACGAGATCGAGAAAGCGCATCCGGACCTGTTCAACATCCTGCTGCAGGTGATGGACAATGGCCGGCTCACCGACCAGCACGGCAAGACGGTCGATTTCAGGAACGTCATCCTGATCATGACCACCAATGCCGGCGCGTCCGACATGGCGCGCGAGACGGTCGGCTTCGGCAATCTTACCCGCGAGGGCGAGGACGAGCAGGCGGTGCAGAAGATGTTCACGCCGGAGTTCCGCAACCGGCTCGATGCGATCGTGCCGTTCGGTTACCTGCCGACCGAGGTTGTCGCGCGGGTGGTGGACAAGTTCATCCTCCAGCTCGAGCTCCAGCTTGCCGATCGCAACGTCCACATCAACCTGGACGATGCCGCCAAAAGCTGGCTGACCGAGAAAGGCTATGACAAGCTGTACGGCGCGCGCCCGATGGGCCGCCTGATCCAGGAAAAGATCAAGCAGCCGCTCGCCGAGGAACTGCTGTTCGGCAAGCTGGTCCATGGCGGCGAGGTGACGGTGAGAATGAAAGACGGTGCGCTGTCGTTCGCGATCGAGCCGGCCGCGCCCAAGAAGCCCAAGAAGAAGGGCAAGGCGGAGCCCGTCGACGCCAAGTAAGGCGCCGCGCGGCGCCTTTGATTGTTGCCTCCAAAACGGATCGGTTCCAGCGGGACCGGTCCGTTTTCGTGTTAATTCGCATGGGTGCCTCGTTCAGACGATCCCGATCCGCCACATGCCATCGGCGACAATGCGCCGGGCGTGTTCGGCCACCCGGCGGCGATTGCCGCAGCCGATGTGCGCGCGCTTGCCGAAATTGCCGCGACCCGCGTGATCAGCGATGCGGCGGTTCGCTATTGGATCGGTGGCTGGGGTAATGCCGCGCCCAGCCGGCCGACCGTCGAGGCCAGCGAATCCCAGTTCGCGACGTCGTTGATGTGGAGCGAGGGCGCGATCGCCGATCTCGAGCATATCCGCCGTTACCTCACCGCCTTCGATCCCGCGGCAGCATGCCGCTTCGCCGATCGGGTGACGGCGATGGCCGCGGCGCTGGAGCGGGACGCGGCAGTGCTGCCGCCCGGCATCGGCCGGCGCGACACGCTCCGCCCCTTTACCTTGCGCTATCACCTTGCCCACGGCGCTTTGGCGGTCATGTGGATCAGGCAGACTCACGATGGCAGTCGCTAGGTCGACGCGGTCCAACGTGACCCGAATGGTGCGGCGCCGACGTGACCAGCAAATATTTCTCGGGCGGCTTAACGCGCTGATTCTGTCCAGCAGCGCTAAGACGTTGAACTTGCGAGCGCCCGCAACGAGTCGCACCGTGGTCACGGTTAACGACTAGCCTGCGGTTTTTACCATTGATTGGGAACCGTTGCGCTAGAAGCACGGCATGCCGGATGCGGGATGGGTGCGGGCGATTGCCACAATAGCCATGGTGCTGCTGGGGTTCGTCGTCTCGCCGGCCGCGTGGGCCCGGGGCGGCACGCCGCTAGCGACCTGCGTCGCGCGGGTGCAGCCCGGCGACACGGCGCGGGGAATGTTCGCCAGGCCGGCGCGGTTCGAATGCCATCGGTCGCAAACCTCGTTCGGCAGCGGTGATTATTGGGTGCTCGCGCCTCGCCTGCCCCACGTGGCAAGCGACGGCACCAGCGTCCGCACCGGCAGTGTGTGGCAGCATCGCGTCACTCTCTACATCCGCTATGCCGATGGCGCGGTCCGGCAAACCGGCTTCACCAGCCAGACGACCGGGCAGCACCTGCGGCTCGGGGCGATCATCCAGCTTGGCCTGCCCGCGCATAGCGCGCCGCCGGTTCAATTGCTGTGGCATGTCGAACGCTCGCTCAATCTGCGCGGCATCGTCATCGGTGCAACCCTGGTCGACGACGCCGAGGCGGCTCGCGGCGAGGTGGCTACGGCGGCTGTCTACGCCACCTTCGCCGGCATGTGCCTGGCGCTGCTGATCTACAATCTCGCACTCTGGGCGGCGCTGCGCCAGCGCTTCCAGCCCGCTTATTGCCTGATGGTGCTGTGCCTGCTTGCCTATACCTCCACCTCGTCGGGCTTGGTCGGGCAGCTGACCGACATCGACAACAACGATCGGCTGCGGCTCAACTATCTGTTCCTCGCGATGTCGGCAGCGACAGCGCTGGTCTTCGCCCGCGCCTTTTTCGAACGACGCGTGTTTGACGGCTGGTTGCGACCGATGAGCAACGCGGTGATCGCGCTGCTGCTCGGCAGCGCCGGGGCCTTCGCCTTGTGCGCGCCCGGGCTCGCCGCGATCATCGATCCGCTCGCGACCAGCAGCTATCTCGCCTTGGTCGTGCTGGTGATCCCGATCCTGTGGCGCGCCGCGCGCCAGCGCAGCAACTATCTGTGGATCTTCGCGCTGGCCTGGGGCGGGCCGGTAATCTTCGCCATCTTCCGTATCGCCGCGGCGTTCAGCCTGATCCACTGGAACTTCTGGATCGACAATTCGACTTTAGCCTCGATGGCGCTGGAGGCCGTGCTGTCGTCGCTCGGCGTCGCTTATCGTATCCGCCTGCTCAGCCTCGAGCGTGACGACTGGCGCCAGCAGGAGAGCGCGGCGCGCACCCTGGCCGACACCGACCCGCTTACCGGCCTGCTCAACCGCCGCGCCTTCCTTGATCGCGCGATCGGCCGCGAGGGCGAGCAGATGCTGTTGATCGCCGACATCGATCACTTCAAGGCCATCAACGAGACGATCGGGCATGACGGCGGCGACGAGGTGCTGCGCACCATCGCCCGCGCGCTGCGCACCGCGGTGCCGACCGACGCCTTGGTCGCGCGGATCGGTGGCGAGGAGTTCGCGATCGTCGCGCCACTGCAGTCCGGCCTCAAGGCGGCCGCCGTGCTCGAGCGGTTGCGCCGTGAGCGGATGCCGCACGACGTCGCCGTGACTGCCAGCATCGGCGCCTGTTTCGGCTCGTTGCTGCGCGAGGCGGACTGGCAGGCGATGTATCGCTGTGCCGATCAGGCGTTGTTCGAAGCCAAGGCCAAAGGTCGTGATCGTGCGCATGATGTCGGCGCGCTCGCCCGCGCCGCCTGAATCGCTGGATAGATCGGCAATGTTCTGTTAAAGTACTTGCCAGGAAGGCGGTGCGGCTGATGAACGATCGACGGAAGATTGCACTGGCGGCAATTATGGCCTGCGCAGTGCTTGCGGCACGCCACCCTACCGCCAACATCAGCCTGGTCACGCATGACATCGGCGATCCCACGCCGCATCGCCTGCAGGCGGCCGTCGACCTCGGGCTCGTCGGCGTCTCCGTGCTCTATACGTGGACGAGCCGACAGCTGCACTGACCGCGCGCAGGCAAGCAAGGGCAATCGACACGCTGGGCTGTGCCAATTAGGCGAGGATTCCAGCCATTCCGCATCCTTGCCTCCCCGCCGCCCCTGCCCCATAGCGTCTGCCATGGACACGCCCATCGACACCCTGTCGTTCGAAGACGCCCTCAAGGAACTCGAACGAATCGTATCGCGCCTGGAAAGCGGCGAGGCGACGCTCGACGAATCGATCGGGCTCTACGAGCGTGGCGACCGGCTGCGCCAGCGCTGCGCCGAGCGGCTCGATGCCGCTCAGGCCCGGATTGAGGCGATCCGGCTTGATGCCGATGGCAACGCCGCCGGCACCCGGCCCTTTGCTGCAGCCTGACCCTAGCATGACCAAGCTCGCTGCTGCGCTGGAAGAGGTCTCCGCGGAGATCGATCGCCGTTTCGACCTGCTGTTGCCGGTACCCGACGACGCCCGCGCGACGCTGTACCAGGCGATGCGCCATGCGGCGATCGGCGGCGGCAAGCGGCTGCGTCCGCTGCTGATCTACGCCACGGCGGATCTGTTCGGCGTCGATCGCGATTGCACCGGCCGCGCCGCCACCGCGCTGGAGGCGATCCACGTCTATTCGCTGATCCATGACGATCTGCCCGCGATGGACGATGACGATCTGCGCCGTGGCAAGCCCACCGTCCACAAGGCGTTTGACGAGGCAACCGCGATCCTTGCCGGTGACAGTCTGCATGCCCTGGCGTTCGAGTGGCTTGCGCAGCCGACCACGCACCCCGATCCGTTCGTCCGCGCCGAGCTGGTGATGGAGATCGCGCGCGCCGCCGGTCCCGCCGGAATGGCCGGCGGGCAGATGATGGACATCGTCGCCGAAAGCTCGCGATTCGATCTCGCCACGGTAACGCGGCTCCAGCAGATGAAGACGGGCGCGCTGATCTCGGTGGCGGTGGAGGTCGGCGCGATCCTCGGTCGCCTGCCGATCGAGGGGCGTACCGGCCTGCGCGGCTATGCTCATGATCTCGGCCTCGCCTTCCAGATTGCCGACGATCTGCTCGATGCCGAGGGTGATGAGGAACTCGCCGGCAAGAAGCTGCGCAAGGATGGCGATGCCGGCAAGGAGACCTTCCTGTCGCTGCTCGGGGTGGACCGCGCGCGCGCGCAATGCCTGATGCTGGTCGACCAGGCGATCGAGCATCTCCACAGCTTCGGAGATCAGGCGGATCTGCTGCGCGAGATCGCGCGCTACGTCGTTGAGCGCGACCGCTAGAGCCCGCGGGAGGAACAGCAGCGATGAGCCAGCGCATCGGCGTCTATCCCGGCACCTTCGATCCGGTCACGCTTGGCCACATGGACATCATCCGCCGTGGCGCCAAGCTGGTTGACCGGCTGGTGATCGGGGTGACCACCAACCCGTCCAAATCGCCGATGTTCAGCATCGAGGAGCGGCTGGCGATGGTCCGCCGCGAGGTGGAGGGGATCGAGGGCGATATCGAGGTGGTGGCGTTCGATTCGCTGCTGATGGACTTTGCCGAGCGCGAGGGTGCCCGGGTGATCGTCCGCGGCCTGCGCGCCGTCGCGGATTTCGAATATGAGTATCAGATGGCCGGGATGAACCAGCAGATCAATCCGCGGGTCGAGACGGTGTTCCTGATGGCGGACGTCGCGCTGCAGCCGATCGCCAGCCGGCTGGTCAAGGAGATCGCGCTGTTCGGCGGCGCGATCGCCAAGTTCGTGCCACCGCGGGTGTGCGAGCAAGTGGTCGCGCGGGTCGCGGTGCTCGGGCGCAAGGGCGCCTGAACGCTCCTGCGCCACGTTCAGTTTGGCGACACGACGGATTTGCTCTAAGCCGCCATCATTCCAGCTCGGTTGGGGATTCCATGCGCTTTTTTGCCCGTTTGTTTGCGCTCGTCGCTTGCCTGGCCGCCGTTCCCGCGGCCGCGCAGGTCGTTACGCCTGCCGTTCCCGGCCGCGCCGCTCCGCCAGCGACCACCGACAAGGAAAACCTCTGGCTGCTCGATCTGTCGGATGGCGGGCGAGTGCAGATCTGGCTGCGCCCTGATGTCGCCCCCAAGATGGTCGAGCGGGTCAAGACGCTGACCCGACAGCATTTCTACGACGGGCTCGCGTTTCATCGCGTGATCGATGGCTTCATGGCGCAGGGCGGCGATCCCAAGGGTGACGGCACCGGCGGCTCGACGCTGCCCAACGTCACCGCCGAGTTCAACTATCTGCCCCATGTCCGCGGAGCCGTCTCGGCCGCCCGCGCCGATGACGAGAACAGCGCCAACAGCCAGTTCTTCATCGTCTTCCAGCCGCGGCTCAGCCTCGACAAGAAGTATACGGTGTTCGGCCGGGTTCTCGACGGTATGCAATATGTCGACGCCATCGAGCGTGGCGAGCCGCCGGCGAACCCGACCAAGATCGTCCACGCCTATATCGCCGCCGACAATCCGCCCGCTTATACACCGATGGTCGCGCCGGCGCCGGTAACGCTCGGCGCGCCGGTGACGCTGCCCGGTGCCACCCCCGCGGCCAAGCGCAAGCCCGCCGGCACCGCCGCGCCGAAGAAGGCGCCCGCGCCCGCTCAATAATGAAGGTCGATCTGTTCGATTTCGTGTTGCCGTCCGAGCGCATCGCGCTGCGCCCGGCGGCACCGCGCGATGCGGCGCGGCTGCTGGTGCTCGACGGCAGCGCTGCCAGCCGCGACCTGACGGTGCGTGACCTGCCCGGCCAGCTACGCCGCGGCGATTGCCTGGTGTTCAACGACACCAAGGTGATCCCGGCGCAGCTTGAAGGTCGGCGCGGCGAGGCGACGATTGGCGCGACGCTGCACAAGCGCGAGGGTCTGCGCCGCTGGCGGGCCTTCATCCGCAACGCCAAGCGGCTGCGCGAAGGCGACACGATCGATTTCGGCCATGGCGTTGCCGCCGCGGCGCGCGATCGCGCCGAGGATGGCAGCTTCGCGCTCGACTTCGCCGGCGACGAGCCGGTGGAGGTGCTGCTCGAACGCGCCGGGCGGATGCCGCTGCCCCCGTACATCGCCGCCAAACGCCCGACCGACGCGCGCGATGCCGACGATTATCAGACGATGTTCGCGGCCGAGGCCGGTGCCGTCGCCGCCCCCACGGCGGCGCTGCATTTCACCCCTTCGCTGATGGCGAGCCTCGCCGAGGCAGGCATCACTCATGAAACGCTGACGCTCCATGTCGGCGCAGGCACCTTCCTGCCTGTCAAGGCGGACGACACCAACGCGCATCGCATGCACGCCGAATGGGGCCGCATCGACGCCGCCACCGCTGCCCGCCTCACCGCGGTGCGCGCCGCCGGTGGGCGGGTGATCGCGGTCGGCACCACCTCGCTACGGCTGATTGAAAGCGCCGCGGAAGAGGACGGCACGATCCGAGCCTTTGACGGCGATACCGCGATCTTCATCACCCCTGGCTACCGCTTCCGCGGCATCGATGGGCTGATGACCAATTTCCACCTGCCGCGATCGACCCTGTTCATGCTGGTATCGGCGCTGATGGGCAGGGAGCGGATGCAGGCTGCCTACGCTCATGCGATCGCCAGCGGCTACCGCTTCTATTCCTACGGGGACGCGTCGCTGCTGCTGCCCTGACGATGGGTGACAAGGTCTTCATTTGACGGGAGCATTTTGGCCGATCAGCTTAGCCGGCCCCCCTCCCGACCAAGGACAAGAGATCATGCGCAAGATGTTGTTCACGGCGGCGTCGCTCGCTCTGGTGGCCGTGACCGCCCCCTCGATCGCCGCGCCGTGCAAGGATGCCAAGGGCAAGTTCGTCAAATGCCCGCCCAAGGGCCCGGTCAAGCCGGTCAGGTGCAAGGCGGCGAACGGCAAGTTCGCCAAGTGCGGCACGCCGGGCGCCAAGCCGGTGTGATCGTGGCGCCCCGCGCGTCTTGGGAACAGCGGGGCGCCGAGCCGGGCCTTGTGGTCCGGCTGAACACAGGCTGGCACACCCTGCCGAGTCGCGAAAGCAATAGCTGCGGCGTGAAGGCGCCCCGCCGACCCGTAGTGACACAGAATGAGGCGGGGCGCCGAGGCGCGCGTCTGGTGACGGCGCCTCTGCCGACGACTCTAGCACATGCTGATGACGATCGCGCCTTTATCGCGCCTCATCAGACCAGCGCGCACCGGCAGCCGGCCGGCCTTTTCCGGTTCGTCGCCGAACGGCCTATATCGGCAGCATGATGATCCGCTCGATCCTGCTGCCTGCGCTGCTGTCGGCGTGCTGCGTTGCCGCCTGTTCCGCAGTGGTTCCGGTGTCGGGGCCCGTTGCGCTCGGCCAGACCGCTTATGTCAACGGCCCCACCGTTCGCCCCGATCATGTCGTCGAAGATAGTCGCTGCCCGGTCGGCACGACCTGTGTGTGGGCGGGCCGGGTCGTTGTCCGCGCTACCGTGTCAGGAGGAAGCTGGTCCAAGCCGGTCGATCTGATCCTCGGCGTGCCCGTCCCGGTGGCCGATGGCATGCTCACGCTGACTGCCGTGACGCCTGGCCGCAGACCCGGGCAGTCGGCAAGGACCACAGCTTCACGTTTCGCCTTTTCGTTCGAGGGAAGCTTGTAGTCAGGCGCAGTATCGCGTTCAGCGCGTGATCGGCGAGGCCGCATAGCCACCGAGCAATGCCGCTACATCGTCATACAGCGCAACGGCACCCGCCCCGCGAAGGACCTCCTCCGAAAAGCCCCCCGAGCGTACCGCCACCGCCGCGATGCCGCATTTGGCCGCGGCCTCGACGTCATAGGGCGTGTCGCCGATCACCAGCGCTGCGGCGGGATCCACCTTGGCCTTGGCAAGCGCGGCGGCGAAGATATCGCCCGCGGGTTTGGAAGTGCTGACATCGTCGGTGCTGGTGGTGGCGTCGACAAGCTTCTCAGCGCCAAGCAGGCGACGATAGTGATCGACATCGCCCTGGTTGGCCGACGAGGCCAGAATGACTTGCCGGCCATCGTCGTGGACCCGTTGCAGCAGCGCGGTGGCGCCCGGGAACGGCTTCACCTTGGTGCGGTAACGGCTCTTGAAGATCTTGCCCTGACGCTCGGCGAGCGCCTCCTGCTGGTCCTTGGTCGTGTGTGGCAGCAGCGCCGGCACCAGCATGTCGCCGCCCTTGCCGATCTGGCCGCGGATCGCCTCCACCGGCACGCGATGACCGCCCTCGCGGAACGCCGCGTCCCAAGCCTGGACGTGGAAGTCGTTGCTGTCGACCAATGTGCCATCGAGGTCGAACAACACCGCCTGGATCGCACCCGGCGCGCCGCGCTCGCGGGTGAGCCAGGCGACGGCCGCTGCTGCCCCTAGCACTGCCGCACCCGCCCCGCCCCTGCCGCGCTTGCGCAGCAGTCGCAGCCCGAGGGTCGCAGCCGCCGAGCTCAGCAGGCCGGCCTTGCCGATCCCGGCGAGTTGCCCGCCCCGCGCCGCGACACGGCTGGCGGCGAAGCTGGAGACGATCGCCGGCGCCTGGCTTGGTGGCGATGGGCCCTCGAGCGCCGGCGCGACCTCGCCGCCGTCAGCCGGCGTTTCGGCGACATGATCGGCCACCCAGGAGCCGCGGCTGCCGAGCGGCTTGGCCACGCCGGTGGTGGTGTCCTTGGCGGTCTGATGCTCGAGTTCCGAGTTGAGCTCGGCGCCGAGCAGCAGCAGATAGGCCGACAGGTACAGCCAGGTGAGCAGCACCACCACGGCGCTGAGCGATCCATAAGTGGCGTTGTAATTGCCAAAATTGGCAACGTAGATGCCAAAACCGAGGGTCAGCAGCAGCCAGCCGACCGCGGCGAGCAGCGAACCCGGCGTCAGCCACGCCCAGCGCGCCTGCTGGCGCGATGGCCCGTAGCGATACAGCGTCGCCGCGGCGCCGGCCCCGGCGAGCAGCAGGACAAGGTAGGAGAGGATCTTGCCGACCGCGACCAATCCATCGGGCGCCCAGGGCAGCAGATCCTCGAGATGCCCCAGCGCGGCAATTGCCACCGTCGCGAGCAGTGCCACCGCCACGGCCGCGGCGGTGATCCCGAGCGCAAGCGCGTTGACCCGGATGAAGCTGCGCTTCTCCGTCTCTTCATAGGCGACGTTGAGCGCGGTGATCACCGCGCCGGCGCCGTTGCGCGCGCCGAACAGCGCCAGGCCGAGCGCGACCAGCAGCCCCAGCCCCTTCTTGCCGTCCGATGCCTGAACCACGTTCAGCAGCTGGTCCGCGATCAGCTTGGCGGCATCGGCCGGCATCACCGAGGTGAGCTGGCGCATGTCGCCGATCACCGTCTGCGGATCGGCGATCAGGCCATAACTCAGCACCATCGCCCCGAGCAGCGGTACCAGCGCGAGAAATCCGTAGAAGCCGACCCCGGCGGCGATCAGCCCGATATTGTCGCTGCTCGTCTCCTGCCACGTCCGCCAGGCGACGGCCTTCCACGCGGCGAAGCTCATCGTCCACGGGCTGGTCGCCTCGTGCTCCTGGTCGGCCAAATTGCTATCTCCCTGTTATGCCAGCGCGAACGAGAGGGCGGCCCACGCGGTTCCGTGCCGCCCCGCGCCGCCGCCGGCGGCATGCCAGGCCCAGGGCATCCCGGATTGATACAGAGCCTTCGCCAAGCAACGACTTGGCCGAGCGCCCGGGTGGCGCCACAGCAATCCTTCCGGGGACGACACAGGCAACAAGGAGCGACAGGCTTTGCCTCCCGATTCACCTCAGGCCGGCTTTGCGGCAGCATTCGGCACCGTGCAGCCATCCGTGTCGTCCGGCCCCACCAACGCCGCCGACCGCATCCACACGCTCGACGTGCTGCGCGGGGTCGCGATCTGCGGCATCCTGCTGATGAACATCTGGACCATGGGCGGCGTCGCCGAACACCCGCTCAAGCGGTTTCCGGCCGGCTGGACGAGCGAATGGATCAGTTGGGCGGTGCAGACCATCCTCGTCCAGGGAGCGATGCGCGGCCTGTTCACTCTGCTGTTCGGCGCGGGCATGGTGCTGATGCTGCGTCGCGCCGAAGGGCCAGACGGCAAGGCAACGTCACTCGATATCTGGGCGCGGCGTTGCCTTGCCCTGATGGCGTTCGGCACCGCGCAATGGGCGCTGTTCCTGTGGCCCGGCGAGATTCTGTGGAATTACGGCGTGACCGGCCTGTTCCTGCTCGCCTTCCGCACCACACGGCCGCGCACGCTGCTGATCGCCGCCGGTCTGCTGATCGCGGGGCTGAGCGCCAACAATGCCTATTGGACCCATGAGGAGGTGGTGCAGCTGCAGCAGGGTAGCACGCTGCTGGCGCATGGGACCGGCGCGCCGCTGTCGGATGACGAGGCCGCGGCCGTCCGAGCCGAGCGGCAGGCGCGGGGCAACATCCACCCCACTGTCGCGACGCATCGCGCCGAGATCGAGCGCCGCACCCATTGGGGTTCGCTGATCCGCTGGAGCGGACGCTATTGGGCGACCGAAAACCTGTCGGTGACCGGCTGGCTCGACGTAGCGGAAAGCCTCAGCTTCATGCTCGTCGGCATGGCGCTGTTCCGCCTCGGCGTGCTCACCGGCGCAGCATCCGACGCCACCTATCGGCGGCTGATGCTGTGGGGCTATGGCGCCGGCCTGGCCTGGCGCGCGCTGCCGGTGGTGCTCGGCGTCCGCAGCGGACTCGACATGGGATCGCCGCTGGTCACGCCCTTCTGGTGGACGCTCAACGAAGCATCGTTCGAGCCGGCGCGGCTGTTGATCACGCTCGGCCATGCCGGGCTGATCGTCACCTTGCTGCGCGCCGGTTGGCTGGGCCGCGCCGTCACCTTGCGCGCGCTGGGGCGGATGACGCTCACCGTCTACTGCCTGCAGTCGATCCTCGGATCTACCTTGTTCTACGCCGCCGGGCTGGTCGGCCGCTTGACGCTGCTCGAGCTGTGGCAGATCGCCGCCGGCATCTGGACCATCACCGCGCTGTTCTGCCGCTGGTGGCTCGCCCGTGTTGACATGGGGCCGGGCGAGCAACTGCTCCGCGCCATCGCTTACGGCACCCTGCCGGCGTGGCGCCGCCGGGATCCGGCACCGGCGCAACCCGCGGGGCTGTAGCGATCGCGCGAACGCCGGCGGGAACGACCGAGAGGGCCGTCCGTTCGACGTGGCTCCCTTGATGAAAGTATCGTCCAGCCATGCCGGCGTCACCGTCCGATCCTGCCGCCGCCCCGCTCGGCATCGCCGATACCGCCGCGGCACTCGCCGATCTGCTCGGCAAGGATGACGTGCTGTTCGCCGCGACCGATGAGCCCAGGGCGATCGCGATTGCCCAGGCGCTCGCTGCCGCCGTGCCCGACGCTGCCGTGCTGTTCTGCCCCGGCAGCGACGCCCTGCCCGGCGACGGCGCCCCCGCCTCGCCCGCCAATGTCGGCCATCGCGTGTCGGCGTTGCGGCAGATGCGGTTGCTGATCGCCGGGGGGGATCGCCCGAGGATCGCCTGCATCACCAGCGGCGAGGCGCTCGGTCGCGCCTATCCCCTGCCCGCGGCATTCGAAACCGCGCCGCCGAAGGTCACCAGCGGCGAGCCGGTGGACCTTGGTGCGCTGTTCGAACAACTGCAGGCGCTCGGTTATGTGGTCGACGAGCGGGTGGACGAGCCCGGCGAGGTCGCCCTGCGCGGCCAGGTGCTCGATGTGTTTCCCGCCGATGCCGAACAGCCGCTGCGGATCGAGGCGGCCGATGGCCATATCGCGGCGGTGCGCTGTTACGATCCGGCCGATCAGCGCGCCACCGGCGAGATTGAAACCCGCGAGCTCGGCCGCGTGTCCGAACCCGCGCTCGACGGCAAGGGCGAGACGCTGCTCGCGCATCTGCCAGACGCGGTGCTGGTGGTGGAGCCTGCCGCCGACGAGCGCCGCCGCCGCTTCCTCGCGCTGGCGGCCGATGCCGCCAAGCGCCGCCCCAAGCGCGCAATCAATGACGTGCTCGACGAGCGACGCTGGGCCAAGGCCATCGAAGCTTGTCGCGTGGAAGCGTTGGCGCCAGGCGGCCCGCCGCCGCCGCGGTTCGTCGAAGGCAAGTCACCGCTACGCGCCTTTGCCAAGCTGGCGCGCGAGGAGCTGGCGGACGGCCGGGTCGCGCTGCTCGGCAGCGCCCGCGACCTGCGCTTCCTCGGTCGCCGCGTCGCCAAGACGCTCAAGCTCACATCGATCGAGGCGCGATCCTGGGCCGACGTCGTTGCCGCGCCGGCGGGATCGCTGTGCATGCTTGCCATCGCCGCCGATCGGGGGTTTCGCCGCGACGGCGTGCTCGCGATCGCCGCAGCCGACCTGCTCGGCAGCCGCGCCGAGCGCGGCGACAGCCATGCCGCCGTCGTCGACACCGCGCTGTTCGACATGGGCGAGATCCGCATCGGCGACGTGGTGGTGCACGAGGACCATGGCATTGCCGTCGTCGCGGGGCTCGACCGGATGCCTGCAGCGGCCGAGGAGGAACCGGGCGATGCGATCGTGCTGACTTATGCTGCCGAGGGCGTCCGCCTGGTGCCGGTGGCAGAGGCCGACCGGCTGTGGCGCTACGGTGCCGATGCCGAGGCGGTGACGCTCGACAAGCTCGACGGCAGCAGCTGGCAGAAGCGGCGGGTGGAGATCGACGCCGCGATCGCGGAGAGCGCGCGCGGGCTGACCGGGCTGGCCGAGGAGCGCGGCAAGCGCACCGCGCCGGCGTTCGAGCCGGACACCGCCGCCTATGAGCGATTCGCCGCCGGGTTCCCGTTCACCGAAACGCCCGATCAGGCCCGCGCCATCGCCGCGGTACGCGACGACCTCGCCTCGGGCCGGCCGATGGACCGGCTGGTGATCGGCGATGTCGGCTACGGCAAGACCGAGGTCGCGTTGCGCGCGGCGGCAATTGCCGCGCTCGCCGGACACCAGGTGGCGATCGCAGCGCCTACCACCGTGCTCGCACGCCAGCATCTCGACAGCTTCACCGATCGCTTCGCCGACACCGGCATCGTCGTTGCCGGCCTATCCCGGCTGACCAGTGCAGCGGACAAGAAGCGGGTCAAGACGGGGCTCGCCGATGGCTCGATCCAGGTGGTGATCGGCACCGGCGCGGTCGCCGCCAAGGGCATCGCTTATGCCAAGCTCGGGCTGGTGATCGTCGACGAGGAGCAGCGCTTCGGCGCCGCCGACAAGACGCGGCTGCGCGAGCTCGGCGCGGGCCATGTGCTGACGCTCTCGGCCACGCCGATCCCGCGGACGCTGCAGACTGCGCTGGTGGGCTTGCAGCAGCTGTCGGTGATCGCCACGCCCCCCGCGCGGCGCCAGCCGATCCGCACCACCGTCGGCACCTTCGATCCCGAGACGGTGCGCACCGCCCTGCTGCGCGAGCGCAGCCGCGGTGGCCAGAGCTTCGTGGTGGTGCCGCGGATCGAGGACATGGCGCCGCTCGCCGCGACCCTCGCGACGCTCGTCCCCGAGCTCGAGATCCTCGAGGCGCATGGCAAGATGCCCGCCGCCGAGATCGACGAGGCGATGGTACGGTTCGGCCGCGGCGAAGGCGACGTGCTGCTCGCCACCAACATCATCGAGGCAGGGCTCGACGTGCCGCGCGCCAACACCATGGTGATCACCCGCGCCGATCGCTTCGGCCTGTCGCAGCTCCATCAGCTGCGCGGCCGGGTGGGGCGCGGCCGCCGCCGCGGCCAGGTGCTGCTGCTCACCGAGCCTGATGCCGACATCGCGCCGCGGACGCTCAAGCGGTTGCGCACGCTGGAGGCGTTCGACCGGCTCGGCGCCGGCTTCGCGATCAGCGCGCGCGACCTCGACATGCGCGGCGCCGGCGACCTGCTCGGTGAAACCCAGGCCGGCCACATGAAGCTGATCGGCATCGATCTCTACCAGCATCTGCTCGAGGGTGCGCTGCGCACCGCGCGCGGCGAGACGGTGGAGCGCTGGAGCCCGGCGCTCCACCTCGGGCTGGAGGGCCGGCTTCCCGACGGCTGGATGCCCGAGGAGGAGCTGCGCGTCACCACCTATGCCCGCCTGGCGCGGCTCGAGGATGCCGCGGCGCTCGACGCGTTCGCCGACGAGATGGAGGACCGGTTCGGCGCGCTGCCCGAAGAGGTGTTGTCGCTGCTCGCGGTGGCGCGGGTGCGGGTCGCCGCGCGCGCCGCGGAGATCGCGCGGATCGATGCCGGGCCGGGCGCGATTGCCCTCACCCCGCGACGCGGCTTTGCCGGCGATGCCGCGGCCCTGGGCTTGACCGAGAAGAACGGCCGCCTGATTCTCGCCGAGCGCATCGACGACCCGCACGAGCGGCTCGAGCGGATCGAGGCGCTGCTGGAGCAGATCGGCTGACGGAAACGGGATCACAGCTCGCCGCCGCCTTCTTCGACCGTGAGGTCGAGACGGTGGCACGGGCGCTGATCGGCGCGACGCTGCTGGTCGACGGCATCGGCGGCGTGATCGTCGAAACCGAAGCCTATGATCCTGCCGACCCGGCCTCGCACAGCGCCCGCGGGCCGACCCCGCGCAACGCCGCGATGTTCGGGCCGGCGGGCCATGCCTATGTCTACCGCAGCTACGGGCTGCACTGGTGCCTCAACTGCGTATGCCGCCCGGGCAGCGCGGTGCTGATCCGCGCGCTCGAGCCGACCGCGGGGATCGCGCGAATGATCGAGCGGCGCGGCCTGGCCGATCCGCGGCTGCTGTGCGCCGGACCGGGCCGGCTCGCACAGGCGCTCGGCATCGACAAGAGCCTCGATGCAGCGCCGCTCGACGCCGCGCCGTTCGCGCTCCTGGCCGCGGTAGGCGTGCCCGCGGTGCTGGCCGGTCCGCGGATTGGCATCAGCGTCGGCGTCGACACGCCCTGGCGCTTCGCCGCGGCAGGATCGCGGTTCCTCAGCAAGCCGATGCGCCTTGCCTAAGGCGGTTCCGCCCAAGAAAACCTTGGTCTCGGGAGCTTAGCCCCGGCCCCGGCGTTCTCGCCGTCAATCAGATCCTTGGGGGACAATCATCGATGTCGCTGCCTGACCGGCTAGAGCCGGGCACTCCTTACCCGCTGGGCGCCACTTTTGACGGCATGGGCGTCAATTTCGCGGTCTTCTCCGCCAATGCCGATGCCATCGAACTATGCCTGTTCGATCCCTCGGGCCGCCGCGAGATCAAGCGCTTCACCCTGCCCGAGTGCACCGACGAGGTGTGGCACGGCTATCTGCCGGACATGGAGCCCGGCCTGCTCTACGGCTATCGCGCCCATGGCCGCTACGCGCCCGAGGAAGGCCATCGCTTCAACCCCAACAAGCTGCTGCTCGATCCCTATGCGCGCAAGCTTGCCGGCCAGATCAAATGGACCGACGCGCTCCACGGCTATCGGGTCGGCAGCGCCAAGGAGGATCTCTCGTTCGACAAGCGCGACAGCGCGCCGGCGATGCCCAAGGCGGTGGTGGTCGACGACCATTTCGATTGGTCGCGCGACACGCGGCCGAACACGCCATGGTCGGAAACGGTGATCTACGAGGCCCACGTCAAGGGCCTGACCAAGCTGATGGAGCTGGTGCCGCCGCGCGAGCGTGGCACTTATGCGGCGCTCGGCCACCCCGCGGTGATCGCGCACCTCAAGCGGATCGGCGTCACCGCGCTCGAGCTGCTGCCGATCCAGGCATTCACCCAGGATCGGTTCCTGCAGGAAAAGGGCCTCAAGAACTATTGGGGCTATAACACGCTCGGCTTCTTCGCCCCCGAACAAGCCTATTTCTCCACCGATCGCCAGGACGAGCTGCGCCGCGCCGTCCACCGCCTGCACAAGGCTGGGATCGAGGTGATCCTCGACGTCGTCTACAACCACACCTGCGAAGGGTCGGAGAAGGGCCCGACGCTGTCATGGCGCGGGCTCGACAATGCGAGCTACTATCGCCTGGTCAAGGATCAGCCGCGCTACACGATCAACGACACCGGCACCGGCAACACGCTCAACCTCTCCAAGGCGCGCGTCATCCAGATGGTCGCGGATTCGCTGCGCTACTGGGCGACGAGCTTCGGCATCGACGGCTTCCGCTTCGATCTCGGGCTGACGCTCGGCCGCGAGGAGACCGGCTTCGATCCGGGCGCCGCCTTCTTCGACGTCGTCCGCCAGGATCCGGTGCTCGGGCGCTTGAAGCTGATGGCCGAGCCCTGGGACGTCGGCCCCGGTGGCTATCAGCTCGGCAACTTCCCGCCCGGTTTTGCCGAGTGGAACGACAAATATCGCGACACGGTGCGCCAGTTCTGGCGCGGCGACGAGAGCCAGCGTGCCGACCTCGCCGCGCGGCTGTCGGGGTCGGGCGACCTGTTCGACCGGCGCGCGCGGCGGCCCTGGGCGAGCATCAACCTGCTCTCCGCGCATGACGGCTTCACCCTCGCCGACACCGTCGCCTACGAGCAGCGCCACAATGAGGCCAACGGCGAAGACAATCGCGACGGCCACGACAATAACCATTCGCGCAACTGGGGTGTCGAGGGGCCGACCGACGATCCCGCGATCAACGACGCGCGCGGCCGGGTGCAGCGCTCGATGCTGACGACGCTGCTCGCCTCGCTGGGTACGCCGATGCTGGTCGCCGGCGACGAGTTCGGGCGCACGCAGGGCGGCAACAACAACGCCTATTGCCAGGACAATGAGATCAGCTGGCTCGACTGGACGGCGGCGGCGAGCCCCGCTGGCGAGGTGCAGATCGACTTCACCGCACGCCTTGCCGACCTGCGCCGGCGCTATCCGGTGCTGCGCGCCTCGGCCTTCCTCTACGGCGAGAATTCGCCCGGCCATGGCATCAACGACATCGAATGGTGGGACGAGCAGGGCCACCAGCTCTCGCCCGAGGACTGGAACAACCCCGAGGGCCGCGCCCTGATGATGCGCCGCGCGGTGCAGACCGAGAGCGGCGAGGTGGAAGCCGTGTCGCTGCTGATCAACGCCGCCGAGACGCCGATCACCTTCAAGCTGCCGCCGCCCGAATCCAAGCGGATCGTGCTGATCGACAGCGCCAGGCCCGAGCAGGGCGAGGTGGAAATCGACGACGAATATGAGGTCGGTCCGCAAGGCGCGGTGCTGCTGACCTGGACCAGCGCGCTCGACACCGCGGACACGCCGGCATGAGCGGCTGGGGCCCCGAGCTGCTCGACGACGGGCGCACCCGGTTTCGGCTGTGGGCCCCGGACCGCGACGCGGTGACGCTGGAGATCGACGGCGGCGACGCCGTGGCGATGGCGCGCGGAGACGACGGCTGGTTCTCCGCAACTGCGCCGGTCGGCGCGGGCACGCGCTATCGCTTCCGCCTCGCCGACGATCTGGCCGTGCCCGACCCCGCCTCGCGCGCGCAGAGCGGCGGGGTGCATGGCTGGAGCCTGGTGATCGACCATCACCACCCCTGGCGCGCCACCGACTGGCGCGGGCGGCCGTGGGAAGAAACCGTGCTGGTCGAGCTCCATGCGGGCGTGCTCGGCGGCTTTGCCGGGGTGATGGACGAACTGCCGTCGCTGGCCGCGCTTGGCGTCACCGCGATCGAGCTGATGCCGGTCAACGTCTTCGGGGGCACGCGCAACTGGGGCTATGACGGCGTGCTGCCCTATGCGCCCGCCGAGGCTTATGGCAGCCCTGCCGAGTTGAAGGCGCTGGTAGACGCCGCGCATGAATTCGGGCTGCAGGTGTTCCTCGACGTGGTCTACAACCACTTTGGCCCCGATGGTAACTACCTCGGCGCTTATGCAAGCGACTTCTTCGACGCGGCGGTCCAAACCCCCTGGGGCGGCGCCGTCGCGGTGAACCAACCCGCAGTGCATCGCTTCTTCGTCGACAATGCGTTGATGTGGCTGCGCGACTATCGAATCGACGGGCTGCGCTTCGACGCGGTCCACGCCATCGGCAACGACGCCTTTCTCGACGCGATGGCCGCAGAGATCCGCGCCGCCCTGCCGGATCGCCATGTTCATCTCGTGCTCGAAAATGAGGGCAATGACGCCGAGCGGCTGCGCGCCGACGCGTTCGACGCGCAATGGAACGACGATTTCCACAACGTCCTCCATGTCCTGCTTACCGGCGAGACCAGCGCTTATTACCAGGATTTTGCCGATCGCCCCGCCGAGCGGCTGGCGCGCTGCCTTGCCGACGGCTTTATCTACCAGGGCGAGGGCTCGCCCAATCACGACGGCGCGCCGCGCGGCAAGCCAAGCGCGCATCTCGCGCCCACCCGCTTCGTGTCGTTCCTCCAGAACCACGATCAGATCGGCAACCGGGCGATGGGCGAGCGGCTGACCGTCCTCGCCGATCCCGACAAGCTGCGCGCCGCGACCGCGCTGCTGCTGCTTGGCCCGCAGATCCCGCTGATCTTCATGGGCGACGACACCGGCAGCGACACGCCCTTCCTGTTCTTCACCGATTTCCATGACCAACTGGCCGACGCGGTGCGCGAGGGTCGGCGGCGCGAATTCGCCAAGTTCGACGCCTTCGCCGACCCGGCGGCACGCGAACGGATTCCCGATCCCAACGCGCAGGCCACCTTCGCGCAATCGCGCCCCGCGCCCGGCCCGCACGCGCATCACTGGCATCCGCTCTACCGCACCCTGCTCGACCGGCGCGCGCGCGAGATCGTGCCGCGGCTCGCCGGGGCGGTGTCGATCGCAGCCGAGGCGATCGGGCCCGCAGCGGTGGTCGCGCGCTGGCGGATGGGCGATGGCACGACGCTGACGATCATGCTCGATCTGGGTGACGAGGCGGTGGTCTGGCCCGAACCGGCCGAACTGCCGCTGTACCGCGACGGCGCGCGGTTTGCGGCGTGGCTGACTCCATGACCGCGGTGCGCACGGCGGCCGCCGCCGCGGGGCTGGTGGTCGACTGGAAAGATGCGAACGGTGTCGCGCATCGCGTGACCGACGAAGTGCTGCATGCGATCCTCGCCGTGCTGGACACCGACGCCGGCGATGGTCGCTTCGTCACCGCCGACCAGCACGCACCGATCACGCTGCCGGCGACTGCGCCGGCCGGGCCCGCCAGGCTGATCCTCGAGGACGGCACCGAGCGCAACATGCTGATCGACGCCGCGCACCGGATCGCGGCTATCGACACCGCGGGCTATCATCGGCTGCGCGCCGGCGCGGGCGAGTGGCAGCTCGCGGTCGCGCCGCCGCGCTGCTTCACCCTGCCGCCGGGGCGGTATTGGGGGCCGGCGGTGCAGATCCCGGGCCTGCGCGGCTCGCGACCGAGCGCTTATGGCGATCTCGGCACGCTCGCCGAAGCGGCGCGCGCCTTTGCCGCCGCCGGTGCCGATGCCCTGGCGATCAGCCCCACCCACGCGCTTTTCCCAGCGGATCCGACGCGGTTCAGCCCCTATTCGCCTTCCACTCGGCTGTTCCATCACGCCCTGCTGGCCGACCCCACGCTGGTGGGATCCTCGCCGAGCACGCCGGCAGGACCGGCGCTGATCGACTGGCCGGCGGCCCTGCCCGAGCGGCTTGCCCAGCTGCGCGCGATCTTTTCGGCGCTGTCGGGGGACGCCCAAGCCGATCTGGCTGCCTATCGCCGTGACCGCGGTGCGGCGCTGGAAGCGCATGCCCGCTTCGATGCGCTGCATGCGCATTTCCTTATCGCCACCGGCGCGACCGGTTGGCAGGACTGGCCGACGGCGTTCCACGACTGCGCCGGCGATGCAGTGGCCCATTTTGCGACCGAACACGCTGATGACGTCGCCTTCTACGCCTTCCTGCAATGGCTCGCCGAGCGCAGCCTCGCCGCGGCGCAGGCGGCCGCCACCGGCGCGGGGATGAGGATCGGCCTGATCGCCGATCTCGCCGTCGGCATGGATGTCGGCGGCAGCCACGCCTGGAGCCGCCGCGGCGATCTCCTGTCCGGCCTGTCGATCGGCGCGCCGCCCGACCCGCTGGGCCCGCAGGGGCAGAATTGGGGCATCACCGCTTTGTCGCCGTTTGCGCTGCAGCAGACCGGCTTTGCGCCGTTCGTCGAGACGCTGCGCACCGCGCTCGCTCATGCCGGGGGATTGCGCATCGATCACGCGCTCGGACTCAAGCGGCTATGGGTGATCCCCGACGGCGGCTCGGCGGCGGACGGTGCCTATCTGACCATGCCGTTCGCCGACATGCTCCGCCTGATCGCGCTGGAATCGCACCGCGCGCAGGCGGTGATCATCGCCGAGGACCTCGGCACGGTGACGCCCGGTTTTCGCGACACGCTGGCCGAGCGCTCGATGCTCGGTATGAAGGTGCTGCCGTTCGAGCGGCAGGACGACGTCTTCATCGCCAACCGCGACTGGGGCAGCGACGCGGCGGCGATGACCGGCACCCATGACACCGCCACCGTCGCCGGCTGGTGGCGCGGGCGCGACCTCGAATGGGCGGCGGCGCTCGGCCGTACCGACCCGGACGCCGACCTGGCCGAGGTGAGCGTTCATCGCGACGAGGAGCGCGCGGCGATGTGGCAAGCGTTCACCGACGCCGGTGTTGCCAGTGGCCCGGTGCCGGCCGAACCGGCGCCGGCGGTCGATGCGGCGTTGCGCTTTGTCGCCGGCTCTCCCTGCCCGCTGGTGATCGTGCCGGTCGAGGATTTGCTCGGCCTCGAGGAGCAGCCCAATCTGCCCGGCACCACCACCGAACACCCCAATTGGCGACGCCGGATGCCGGACACCACCGTCGCGCTGCTCGCCCGTCCCGACGTGTCGCGCCGCACCGCCCTGTTGACGAAAGCCACCGCATGACCCCGCGCGCCACCTATCGCTTCCAGTTCCACCGCGACTTCACCTTCGCCGATGCCGAGGCGCTGGTGCCCTATCTCGACCAGCTCGGGATCAGCCATCTCTACGCCTCGCCGATCACGGTGGCGCGTGCCGGCTCCACCCACGGCTATGACGTAATCAATCCCACCCGGATCAACCCCGAACTTGGCGGCGAGGACGGCTTCCGTCGCCTGGTCGCGGCCCTGCGCGCGCGCGACATGGGGATGATCATCGACATCGTCCCCAATCACATGGGCGTCGCGGGCGGCGGCAACGCCTGGTGGAACGATGTGCTCGCGAACGGCGAGGCCAGTGAGTTTGCGCGCTTCTTCGACATTGACTGGCGTCACCGCCTGGTGCTGCCGGTGCTCGGCGATCCGCTGTCGCAGGCGCTGGCGAATGGCGACCTCGCGTTCGAGGGTGACGAGATCGTGGCCTATGGCGAGCACCGTTTCCCGATCCGGGCCGAGGACCGCGTCGAGGCCGCCACGCTGGACCTCGCCGACCTTCTCGACCGCCAGCATTACCGCCTCGCCTCATGGCGCGTCGCCAATGACGAGCTCAACTGGCGGCGCTTCTTCACCGTCAACGATCTCGCCGGCGTCCGCATCGAGGATCCATTGGTGTTCGAGGCCACGCACACGCTCTATTTCCGGCTGCACGACGAGGGCCTGATCGACGGCGTCCGCGTCGACCATGTCGACGGCCTCACCGACCCGATCGGCTATTGCCGCAAGCTGCGCGAGCGGCTCGGGCCCGACGCCTATCTCGTCATCGAGAAGATCCTCGGCGTCGGCGAGCCGCAGCCGACCGGCTGGGGAACGGATGGCACCAGCGGCTATGATTTCATGGAGCAGGTCAGCACGCTGATCCACGACCCCGCCGGCGAGCCGGGGCTCGGCGCGCTGTGGGACCGGATCAGCGGCCGCGGCGAATTCTTTGCGCCCGAGGAGTTTGCGGCGCGGCAGGACCTGCTCGCCTGGCAGTTCAGCGGTCAGCTCGACGGCTGCGTCGCTGCCTTCGCCGCGCTCGCCGCCTCCGCGCCCGAAGGCGATGGCCTGACCGCGGCGATGCTGCGCCGCGCGATCGAGCGGATGCTGTGGGTGTTCCCGGTCTACCGCACCTATGGCAATGGCGCCGCCGCGCCCGAGCGCGACGCGCGCACCCGCGCGCTGGTGCGCGAGCAGGTCGCCGATCTGATCCCGCCAGGCGAAGCGCCGGTGGTCGATCTCGTCCTCGCCTGGCTCGCCGGCGACGGCCCCGGTGACCGCGCGCTGGCCGCTGAGGCGGTGCGGCGGTTCCAGCAGCTTTCAGCGCCGATCGCGGCCAAGGCGGTCGAGGACACCGCTTTCTATCGCTACGGTCGCCTGCTCAGCCGCAACGACGTCGGCTTCGATGCCGAGACGCTGGGCGTGCCGATCGACGAGTTCCACGACGACATGATGACGCGCGCCCGCGAGGTGCCGCGGGCGATGCTCACCACCGCGACCCATGATCACAAGCGCGGCGAGGACATGCGCGCGCGCCTCGCGGTGCTGAGCCAGATCCCCGATCGCTGGGCCGCGCGCGTCGACGATTGGCTGGACGTGGCGTCGGATCACGATGTCGATGCAGCCGATCGCTACATGCTGCTTCAGACCCTGGTCGGTGCCTGGCCAGCCGAGGGCGCCTCGGCCGACTTCACCGAACGGGTGATCGCCTGGCAGCAGAAGGCGCTGCGCGAAGGCAAGCTGCGCTCGTCCTGGGAAGCTCCGGACGAGGCCTATGAACAGGCTTGCGCCGAGCTGGTCCACGCGCTGCTCGCCGATCGTAGCTTCGCAACCGACCTCGAAGCGTTCCTGGCGGAGATCGCCCCTGCCGCCGAGGCCAATAGCCTGGTCCAGGTGGCGTTGCGTTATACGCTGCCGGGCGTGCCGGACCTCTATCAGGGCACCGAATTGGCGGATCTCAGCCTGGTCGATCCCGACAACCGCCGGCCGGTCGATTATACCCGCCGGCAGGCGCTGCTCGACGACGGCGGTGACGCCAAGCTGGCGCTGATCGTCGCGCTGCTGGCGCTACGCCGCGCGCGACCGGGTCTGTTCGCTGAAGGGAGCTACGAGCCTGCCACCGTGGCGGGCGCCGCCGGCGAGCGCATCCTCGCCTTCACCCGGCGGGCCGGTGAGGAGACGCTCGATGTCGCGGTGCTGCTGCGCGGTACCGCGCTGCCGGGTGAAGGCGCGGCGATCAGCTTCGCCTCGGGGCGGCAGCTCGATGGCGATGAGGCGTTCAGCGACGGTGCCGTCTGGTTCGCGGCCAACGGGTAACCTGAGCGGCGCCCGCCGGTTATCCGCGGCCGAAATCGGTTTCGATCAAGGCGGTGCCGCTGCGCTCGCAAACGTCGCGCAAGGTGCGGTCGATCAGGTGATCGGTGACGAAGAAATCGACATCGTCGAGATGACCGATCCGCACCGGCGCCGGGCGATCCACCTTGGTAGAATCCGCGACCAGGATCACCTGGCGCGCGTTGCGGATGATGGTCTGCGACACCTGGACCTCATCCAGGTCGAAATCGAGCAGGTCGCCGTCGGGATCGATCGCGGAGGCGCCGATCAGCGCATAATCGACCTTGAACTGGCGGATGAAGTCCACCGCCAGCCCGCCGACCACCGCGCGATCGCTGCCGCGCACCCGGCCGCCGACCATCACCAGCTCGACGCTGTCATGGCCATTAAGCAGGTCGACGACATTGAGGTTGTTGGTGATCACCATCAATTCGCGGTGGTGTGCAAGATTGGCCGCAACCGCCTCGGTCGTCGTGCCGATGTTGATGAACAAGGACGCGCCGTTCGGGATCAGCGCCGCCGCTGCCGCGCCGATCGCCGCCTTGGCGCCCGAGGCGACGACCCGGCGCTCGTCATAGGCGATGTTGTCGACCCCCGAAGTCACCACCGCGCCGCCATGGACCCGCGCCAGCATCGAGCGTTTGGCGAGCAGGTTTAGGTCCTTGCGGATGGTCTGCGGGGTTACCTGGAGCCGCTCGGCAAGATCATCGACGGTGACGCTGCCGGCGTGTCGCGCCAGCTCGAGGATCTCGCGATGGCGCGCGGCGACGACATCGGCTGAGCTCGGCTGGTCCGGCATCAGAAGCGCGCGATCTGCGTCGCGGTGTCTGCCCAGCCGATCATCCATGCCCCCTTCTCATTGAGCGGCGGACAGTAGCGACGGTTCGCGCACGATCAACGCCTTGCCCGCGAGATAGCGGTCGATCGCCGCGGCCGCGCCGGCCGGCACGTGGAGGCCAAGCTTGCTGCGGCGCCACAGGATGTCCTCCGCCGTTTGCGCCCATTCCTGGTCCACCAGATAATCGATCTCGCGGGCGTAGAGGTCGGCGCCGAAATGCTCGCCGAGATCGGCGACATCGCGGGCATCGCCGAGCAACCGGTCAGCCCGCGTGCCGTAAGCACGCGCCAGCCGGCGCAGCAGCGTCGCCGGCAAGGATGGAAAGCGCGCGGTGAGCCGGGTCAGGAACTGCTCGAAATCGGCATCCGGCATGTCGCCGCCGGGCAGCACCGCGCCCGCCGTCCACGCCGTGCCCGCCTCGGGGAAGAACGGCGCGAGTTCGGCCATCGCGTGTTCGGCGAGCTTGCGATAGGTGGTGATCTTGCCGCCGAAGATGCTCAGCATCGGCGCGCGGCCGTCCTCGGCGTCGAGATCGAGCACATAATCGCGCGTTACCGCCGACGCGCTGGCGGCATGGTCGTCATAAAGCGGCCGGATTCCCGAATAGGTCCAGACGATATCGGCAGGAGTCGTCGGCTTCTCGAAATAGCGGGTCGCCGTTGCGCACAGATAGGCGATTTCAGCCTGGTTTATTGTCGCCTTGCCCGGCGCGCCCCGCCACGCCTCGTCCGTGGTACCAATCAGCGTAAACCCGCCCTGATAGGGGATGGCGAATACGACGCGTTTGTCCCGGTTCTGGAGCAGGAAGGCATGATCACCAGCGAACAGCCGCGGCACGATGATATGGCTGCCCTTGATCAGCCGCACGCCACGATCGCGGCGTGCATCAGGCACCTTGCCCAGCACGTCGGCGACCCACGGCCCTGCGGCGTTGACCAGCACCCGTGCCGTTACCGTGCGCCGCCCTGCCGCATCCTCGATCGTGGCGCGCCAGCCGCCTTCCTGGCGCTCGGCATCGATCAGGCGGGTGTGGGTGAGCAAGGTCGCACCGCGCTCGGCGGCGTCGCGGGCGTTGAGCACCACCAGCCGGCTGTCCTCCACCCAGCAATCCGAATAGACGAACGCCTTGGCCTTGCCTGGCTTCAGCCCGGCACCGAGCGGGTCGGTATCGAGGCTGACGGTGCGCGTGGCGGGCAGCTTCTTGCGACCGCCGAGATGGTCGTACAGGAACAAGCCGAGCCGAACGAGCCACGCCGGCCGCGGCGAATTGGTCTGCGGCAGCACGAATTGCAGCGGCCAGATGATGTGCGGCGCCATGCCGAGCAGCCGCTCACGCTCGATCAGCGCCTCGCGTACCAGGCGAAATTCGTAATATTCGAGATAGCGCAGCCCGCCGTGGATTAGCTTGGTCGAGGCGGACGAGGTGTGACTGGCGAAATCGTCCTGCTCGACGAGCATGATTCGCAGTCCGCGGCCGACTGCGTCGCGGGCGATACCAACGCCGTTGATGCCGCCGCCGACTACCAGCATATCCACATCGTACCCGCTGACGGCTATCGGACTGGCCATCGTCACATCCTCTTGATAGCGCGGTGCTTTATCCAACGTCGCGCGCCATTCGGTTCGCTTCATGTAGATCCGAACGCTCGAAAACTCAATTGATCATTCGAACGAAACTGTTGACGTTCGTTTTAATTGGCCCAAGGGAGCGAGGGCGTCGCGAAGCGACGCAACGATAACGAGAGGACGGGCAGGCATGGCGCACCCGAACGAAGCGGCAACCACCGTGGCATCAGCAAGCGCGAGCGCGCCGCCGCTGTCACCCGCCCGCAAGCTGATCGGCGAGCTAATCTCGGAGACGCTGGCTATGGCGATCGTCATCGGCCTCGGCGATTCCGCGGCGGCGATGTTCACGCTGTACGATCCAAGCCCCTATGCTACCGCTTATTGGGGCGTGTGCATCGCCTGGGGTCTCGCCGTCACCACCGCCATCTACGTCACCGGTGCCGTCTCGGGCACCCACGCTAACCCGGCGGTGACGCTGGCGCTGACGCTGTTCCGCGGTTTTCCCCGCCACAAGGTGCTGCCCTATATGGCCGCGCAGGTCGTGGGCGGCTTCATCGGTGCGGCGTTGGTCTATCAGATGTTCTCGCCGGTGATCGATGCGTTCAACACCCTCCATGGCGTCGGCCGCGAGGCCGGCGGCGCGGCGGGCGTGTTCTTCACCCATCCTGGCGAGCATATCACCCCGATCCACGCCTTCTGGGACGAAGTGATCCTCACCGGTATCCTGCTGCTCGGCATCTTCGCGATCACCGACGAATTCAACACCCAAGCGCCGATGGCCAATGCCAGCGCGCTGATCATCGGCCTGCTGGTCGCCTGCATCGGGGCGTCCGCCGGGTATCTGGAGGCGTGGCCGATCAACCCTGCGCGCGACTTCGGACCGCGGTTGTTTTGCTATCTTTTCGGCTGGGGCGACGCTGCATTGCCGGGGCCGGACAACTATTGGTGGGTGCCGATCGCCGGCCCGTTCGCGGGCGGGGTGTGCGGCGCGGCGGTCTACCAGTTCCTGGTCAAACCCTATCTGCCGCGCCGCGCCGACGCTAGGCGCGACTGAGCGCCGAACCGACAACGATCAGCACGAGGAACGCCCATGGCCCCCACCCACATCCTGGCGATCGACCAGGGCACCACCTCCACCCGCTCGATCGTGTTCGACGTCCATGCCCGCCCGGTCGCCACCGCGCAGACCGAATTCGCGCAGCATTACCCCAATCTCGGCTGGGTGGAGCATGACCCCGAGGACATCTGGCGCGACACGCTCGCCACCGCGCGCCAGGCGATCGCCGACAGCGGCGTCGGCGCCGACGGGATCGCCGCGATCGGCATCACCAACCAGCGCGAGACGGTGGTGGTATGGGATCGCGCCACCGGCGCTGCCATCCACAACGCGATCGTCTGGCAGGACCGCCGCACCGCCGAGGTCTGCGCGCGGCTGAAGGCCGAGGGCGCCGAGCCGATGGTGCGCGCCAAGACCGGGCTGCTGCTCGACCCTTATTTCTCGGGCACGAAGCTCGCCTGGATCCTCGACCATGTCGAGGGCGCGCGTGCCCGCGCCGAGGCCGGCGAGCTGGCGTTCGGCACCATCGACAGCTTCCTGCTGTGGCGGCTGACCGGCGGCGCGGTTCACGCCACCGACGTCACCAACGCCGGCCGCACCCTGCTGTACGACATCCGCGAGCAGCGCTGGGACGAGGAATTGTGCGCGCTGATCGGCGTACCGATGGCGATGCTGCCGACGGTGCATGACAACAGCCACCTGTTCGGCACCACCGCCGCCGGGCTGTTCGACGCGGCGATCCCGATCGCCGGTATGGCCGGCGACCAGCAGGCGGCGCTGTTCGGCCAGGCCTGCTTCGCCCCCGGCATGGCCAAGTCGACCTATGGCACCGGCTGTTTCATGCTGCTCAACACCGGCGAGGAGGCGATCGACTCCGAGCATCGCCTGCTCACCACGCCGGCCTACCGGCTGAACGGCAAGATGACCTATGCGCTCGAAGGCTCGATCTTCGTCGCCGGCGCCGCGGTGAAATGGCTGCGCGATGGCATCGGCGTGATCACCCATGCCCGCGAAACCAACGACATGGCGACGCAGGTGCCCGACAGCCATGGCGTCTATATGGTCCCCGCCTTCGTCGGCCTCGGCGCGCCGCACTGGGATCCCGACGCCCGCGGCGCGATCTTCGGGCTGACGCTCGGCGCCACCGCGGCGCACCTCGCCCGCGCTGCGCTCGAGGCGGTCGGCTACCAGACCATGGACCTTGCCGATGCGATGATCGCCGACGGCGGCGCCGCGCCCGCTACCATCCGCGTGGATGGCGGCATGGCCGCCAACGACTGGCTGTGCCAGTTCCTCGCCGACATGCTCCAGGTGCCGGTGGAACGGCCGGTGCATCTCGAGACCACCGCGCTTGGCGCCGCCTTCCACGCCGGGCTGGCCGTGGGGCTGTGGCCGGATCTCGAGGCGCTCGCGCGCACCTGGGCACGCCGCGATGCCTTCGCGCCGCGGATGGCGGACGAGGCGCGCGCCAAGCTGATCGCCGGCTGGCAGCGCGCGCTGGCGCGGACGCTGACCGACCCGGCGGCCTGACCGGCGCGGCGGCGGCCGCGGCTACGATCCCGCCGCATACTCCGCCCGTCGCAGCCAGCGTTGACGAAAAGCAGGCTGGCGGCCACGGATGGAGCTGTTAGACAATCACCCCATCCCCTTGCTGCGGCCGCATTTTTCGGCCTGGAACCATCCAGCTCATGCGTCTGCCCCGTTTCCTCAGCCTCGCCTCGACCGATCTCGCGATCGATCTCGGCACCGTCAACACCGTCGTCTACCTGCGCAATCACGGTATCGTTCTCAACGAGCCGTCGGTGGTGGCGATAGAGACGATCGACGGCATCGCCCGGGTCCGCGCTGTCGGCGTCGAGGCCAAGCTGATGATGGGCAAGACCCCCGACGGCACCCAGACCATCCGGCCGATGCGCGACGGGGTGATCGCCGACCTCGACGTCGCCGAGCAGATGATCAAGCACTTCATCGACAAGGCGCATGGCGGCCCCAGCCGGCTGCCGCGGCGACCCAAGGTGGCGGTGTCGATCCCGTCGGGGGCGACCCAAGTCGAGCGCCGCGCGATCCGCCAGGCCGCGTCCAGCGCCGGCGCGAGCAGCGTGCTGCTGATCGAGGAGCCGATGGCGGCGGCGATCGGCGCCGGCCTGCCCGTGACGGAGCCAATCGGCGCGATGATCGTCGACATCGGTGGCGGTACCACCGAGGTCGCGGTGCTCTCGCTGCGCGGCCTTGCCTATAGCGCCTCGGCGCGGGTGGGCGGCGACAAGATCGACGAGGCGATCGCCTCCAGCATCCGCCGCCGCCACAATCTGATGGTCGGCGAGGCGACCGCGGAGCGGATCAAGCTCACCATCGGCATCGCCCATTTCCCCGCCGACGGCCATGGCGAGACGATGATGGTCAAAGGCCGCGATCTGGTCGCCGGGGTGCCGCGCGAGGTGGAAGTCAGCCAGGGCGACATCGCCGGCTCGGTCGCCGACCTGATCGGCCAGATCGTCGAGACGGTGCTGGTCGCGCTGGAGCAGACCCCGCCCGAACTCGCCGCCGACATCGGTGATCGCGGCATCGTCATGACCGGTGGCGGATCGCTGCTTGCGGGGATCGACACCGTGCTGTCGGAAGCGACCGGGCTGTCCGTGATCGTCGCCGAGGATGCGCTGACCTGCGTCGCGCTCGGCGCCGGCCGCGCGCTGGAAGACCCGGTGTATGACGGCGTGATGAGCGAGATCTGAGATGACACCGGGGCGTCCTGCCAGCCTGACAGGCCGATGACGCTTTCGACAGTTGCAGTGCGCGGCCCCGCCGTCTAGGCGCAGGGCCAATGCGTTCGGCGTCCTACCTGCCCTCGTCGGACACCCCGCGCGCCACTCGCCGGCGGACAGGATCGTTCCTGCTCGCAGTCGCCGCGCACATCCTCATCATCTGGCTCCTGCTGCGGCTCGCGCCCACGCTCAACCCGCCGCCGCGCGAGCTGGAGCGGCCGCCGACCACCTTCAGCATGTTGCCCGAGCCGCAGAGCACCTCCACCGCCGACAGTCGCACCCGCAAGCCGGTAACTGCCAAGACGTCCGGCGGGGCGCCACCCAAGCGCTCGGAGCCGACCCCGGTGAAGACCACGCCGACCACCCCCACCCCGGTCACGCCCCCCTTCCCCAAGATGCTCAACCTGTCGCTGGCGTCGTCCGACATCAGCAAGATCCAGTCAGCACCGGCGAGCGACGCCGAGGCGGACGAGGGCGACGGCACCGGCAGCGGCAAGGACAGCGGCTCGACCTACGGCCCCGGCGCAGGCCCCGGCGGCGTGCGCCTATACAAGGCGGAATGGTACAAGGAGCCGAGCGACTCCCAGCTGTCATTCTACACGCCACGCAACTTGCCCGTTGGCGCATGGGCGACCATCGCCTGCAAGACGATTGCAGCTTACCATGTTGAGGATTGCCGAATTCTCGGGGAATCTCCGGCCGGATCGGGATATGCACGGGGCATACGCGATGCCGCGTGGCAGTTTCTTATCCGACCGCCACGCGTGGGTGGCAAGGTGATGGTTGGATCGTGGGTCTCTATCGAGATCAGAATCAAGGATCGATCCGAATCTAAGTAGGACTGCTGAACCCGTCGTTCTACAGTGCAAGCGTCAGCAGCGGCGCGTGCGCATCGCCCAGACGATCGCGACGATCGGGATCACCAACGCTACCCAGGAGATCATGTCGCGAAGGCCGTCGCCGGTCAGCGCGCTGATCAGGCCGATGCAGCTGATCACGCCGATCGCCATGGGCACTGCAAAGATGGTGGTGAGCGACTGGGCACCGCGGCGTGGCGGCGCCGGGCGGACCGACGGATAGGCCTTCATGCGGAGGTCACCGGCACGGCGATGCCGCCGGTCTCGACCTCGCGCACCCGCGCGTCGAGCGAACTGCGCCGCTTGCCGAGCCACAGGTAGATCCCCGAGCCGAGGATCACGATCGTGACCAGATCAAGCAGCGCCCACAGGATCTTCATCGGCAGCCCGCCGTAATCGCCGAAATGGAGTGGCTGCGACACCAGCAGCGCCTGCACGTACCAGGGCATCGGCGCGATCGCGGTCAGCTTGCCGGTGACGGCATCGACCAGCGCCGGGGTCAGCAGCCGCTTGGTCAGCGGCGTGTTGCCCTGGAGGAACACCGCATAATGATGCTTGCTGCTGTAGGTGGTGCCGGGGAAGGCGACGAATTGCGGCCGGTTGCCGGGCGCCGCGGCCTTGGCGGTGTCCACCGCCGCCTGGATCGAACCGAGCTTGCCCGGCGCGATCGGCGGCAGGCCGGCATAAGCCGCGGTCATCCGCGCCAGATCATTGGCCTGCCACAGCTGGACGATCGGCGTTGCCAGCGTGTTGATCACCCCGGTGAGGCCGACGACGCTCGCCCACGCCAGCGCGACGACGCCGAGCAGGTTGTGATAGTCGAGCCACTTCAGCCGCCGGCTGCGGGTGGTGCGCAGCGTGCCGAACCGCAGCTTGCGCATGAACGGCGCGTACAACACCACGCCCGAGACGATCGCGACGAAGAACAACAGGCCCATGAAGCCGAGGAACAGCAGGCCGGGCAGGCCCAGGAACATGTCGGTGTGCAGGCGCAGGATGAACGCCATCACCCCGCCACCGTTGTTTGCGGCGCCGACCGGCTTGCCGGTATAGGCGTCATAGCCGCGGAAGGTGTAGTCGGTGATCTTGTCCGGCGGGCTGGTGGTCACATAGACGACCGGCTTTTCCTCGTCGAAGCTGAGATATTGGCCGACGTCCTTGGGGCGATCCTTGAGCGCGGTGCGGACGATGCTGTCGAGCGACGCCGGCGGCCCGGCCGGCGCGGCGGACACGGCCGGCGCCGGCGAGGTCAGTTCGTCGATTTCCTCGGTGAAGATCAGCGGCAAGCCGGTGACGCAAAGCATGAACAGGAACAGCGTACAGACGAGGCTGGTCCATTTGTGGACCAGATACCAGGCGCGGACGGTCGTGTTGGTCATTCCTGCGCTTGGCCGATCGTTGCGAGTGACTTTCAATAGCGTTGTTAGGTGAAGGGGGTTGGCGTGGCAACCCCCGGGGATCGACAAGCGGTTACCGGGGAGACGGCGGGCAAGCGTCGACGCCTGCCCGTCACTCCCGGCTCAGGCTGACGTGACGGGGGAGATCAGCTGAGAGTGATGGCGAGCGCGCGCGCCGCGATGCCCTTGGCGGGCACCTGCATCACCAGTCCGCCACCGGACGTCGGCTGGAGGCACTGGCGATCATTGCCCGCCGCCTGCAGCACCACGCTGTTGCTGCCCATCGAAACCCGGCGGAACAGCTGGCTGCTGCCAGCGCCCGGCGCCACCAGCGTCACGCGACCCTGCGCATCCCAACCGAGCCGCGACTCGGGCCGCGTGATCGGCTGGATCGCGACCAGATCCGACGACGCGCCCGATGGCAGGAAGCGGAACTGGGTGTCGGCGAGCGGCCCGCTGCCGAGCTGCAGCGCGCCTTGCCGATGCACCACGAACTGGCCGGCGTGCGCGGCGAACGACAGCCGATCGGGCAAGGGGCCGTTGCCGACGGGCACGCCGAAGTCCGGCGTGCCGTCGGCCTGATAGTAGAGCCGCTGCACCCGGGTATGGCGGTTGGGGTCGAACAGCGGATCGCCCTTGATCGCGGCATAGTCGCGGCCATGGTAGACCAGCATGTCGCGACCCTGCTCGTCGACGGTGAACGAATTGTGCCCGGGGCCATAGACGCCGGTCGCCACTGACGTGGTGAACACCGGCTGCGGCGATTTGGTCCAGCTGCTCGCCTGCATGATGTCGGCGTCGGCGCGCGCGGTGAGCATGCCCAGGCAATAGCGCTGGTCGGTGGCGCTTGCCGAATAGGTCATGAACAGCCGGCCGTGGCGTTCAAGCACCGCCGGCGCCTCGTTGACCTTGAAGCCCTGGATCTCCCAGTCGAGTGTCGGCACCGACAGGCGCACGGCCTTGGCGGCCAGCGTCAGCGGCGTCTTGAGCGGGGCGAGATAAAGGTTGGAATTGGTCTCGATCCCCGGCTCGCGCTGCGCCCAGGCGAAATAGCGGGTGCCGCGGTGGACGAAGCTGGTCGAATCGAGGTTGAAGCTGTCCCACGGCGCCTGGAACTGGCCGAGCACGCGCCAGCTGCCGGTCATCGGATCGGGCCCGTCGCAAACCACCGCCCAGGTGCGGATGCGGAACACGTCCTCGCCGCCACCGCTCGGGCCGGCGGCGAAGTACATGATCCAGCGATTGTCGACGAGATGGAGCTCGGGCGCCCAGATGAAGCCCGACAGCGGCCCGCTGGCGAGATGGCGCCACAGCACGCGCTCGTCGGCGGTGGCGAGCCCCGCCAGCGTCTTCGACCGGCGCAGCACCAGCCGGTCATATTCGGGCACCGAGCCGGTGAGATAATAATAGCCGTCGGTATGGCGAAACACCTGCGCGTCGGCGCGCTGGCGGACCAGCGGGTTCTGCGGCACCGCGCCCGCCGGGGCAGCTGCCGCGCCAGCGGCGCGGGCCAGCGCCGGCGCGGCGCCGGCAAGGCCGATCCCGGCGAGAACGCCGCGGCGGCTCGGCGACCAGGGCGCGCTCAACGCACCGCCTCCGGCCAGCCGTCGCTTGTCCAGTTCAGCGGCGAGATGCGCAGCGTCGGGGCGCCGCGCGCGGCTTTGTCATAGGCGTGGTACACGATGTAATCCTTGCCGTCGGTGTCATGGAAGATGCCGGGATGGCCCGGGCCGCGGAAGCGCCCCTGCTCCTGGAGATCGGCGCGCAGAACGATCGTCCCCTCCCCATCCAGCAGCCGGCTGCCGTCCTTGCCCAGATAAGGCCCGTCGATCCGCGCGGCGCGGCCGACCACGGTGTAATAGGTGCTGTTCACGCCCTTGCAGCAATAATCATAGCTCGCGAACAGATAGTAATAGGCGCCGTGGCTGACGATGAACGGCGCCTCGACCGGGTTGGGGCCGCCGGCGGGCGCGTGGCGGCTGGCGAGCGACACCGGCTTCTCCGCAGGGTGGAGCAGCTTGCCGGTGACGGGATCGAGCGCGAACAGCTTGATCCCGGTCCAGAAGCTGCCGAGCGACAGCCAGTGGCGGCCGTCGCGATCGATGACGTGGTTGGCGTCGATCGCGTTAAAGTCGTCGCCGGGCCGCGACAACACCACCATGCCCTCGTCACGCCAGCCGAAGCCGGGCGCGTTGGGGTCGAGCGTCGGGCTGGTGGCGAGGCCGATCGCCGAACGGTTCGAGCCGAAGGTCGAGACCGCATAATAGAGGTGCCAGCGGCCGTTCCAGAACGACAGGTCGGGCGCCCACATGTCCTTGGCCCCGGGGATCGCCGTCGTCGCCCAGCCGGGCAGCGCGGCGAACGGCTTGGCCGCCGCGGTCCAGTGGATCAGATCGGGCGAGGTCTTGACGTTGAGGCCGGTGCCGTAAACGTAATAGCGCCCCTTGTCCTTCGCCAGCACCGGATCGTGGGTGGGAACGAGGTCGCCGGTGATCACCGAGTTGATCGGTCCGGTATCGGCGGGGCCGGATGACGACGCCGGGGCTTGCGCGGGCGCGCTGCCGCCGCTCGCCAGCCATGCCGCCGCCAGCGCCGTGGCGAGATAGGTCCGAAGCGACATGCGCGTATCTCCCTGTGCAACGACGAGCGAGACGGCACCGCCGCCCCGCTCGTCGTGCAGGCTAGAACTTGAAGCGACCACCCACGGCGAAGGTGCGATCATAGGTGCGGGTATCGCGCGGGGTGCTCGAGTAGAGGCCGGTGGTCTGGCTCAGCCCCTCGAAGCGATCATGATAGACGCGATCGGTGATGTTGGTCGCATCGAAGGTCAGCGTGATGTTCGAGGTCAGCGCGTAGCTTCCCGAGAAGTCGAGCTGGCCGGTCGGCTGCACGACAATGCTGCTCGCCTGCGAGCCGCCCGAGGTGTAGCTGTCGACGAAGCTCGAGCGCCAATTGTAGGCGAGCCGCGCCGAGATGCCGTACTTCTCGTAGATGCCGACCACATTGTACGAATATTTGGAGACATTCACCAGCCGCTGCTGGCCACCGAAGATCGGATCCTCGGTGGTGCCGATGATATAGGTGCCGTTGACCTGGGCACCGAAGCCGCTGAGCGCGCCGGGTAGGAAATCGAAGAACTGCTGGTAGGCAAGTTCGGTGCCGTAGAGCTTGCCCGAGCCGGTGTTGCGCGGCCGGCTAACCAGCGCCCGCTGGCCCTGGTAGATTTCGTCGCCGGTATAGGTCTGGATGTAGCCACTCAGATCCTTGTAGAAGCCGGCGGCGGTGATCGACGTCGAGCGTGCAGGATAATATTCGAGCGAGATGTCATAGGCGGTCGTCTTGATCGGCTGGAGATCGGGATTGCCGCCGCCGCCGGTGTAGACATAGTTCTGGTTACCGGTGGTGCCGGTGGTGGTGTAGCTTACCAGCGGATTGAGCAATGCGAAGTCCGGCCGGGTCAGCGTCTTGGCGTAGGACAGGCGCAGCTGCAGCTTGTCGGTGAGTTCCACCTTCGCGTTCACGCTCGGCAGCACGTTGACGTAATTGGCCTTGCCCGACACGCCGGCGCCGACCAGATCCTCGACGGTGTTGACGACGCGGACGCCGCCGACGCCGCTCACCCGCAAGGTGCCGACATCGAAGCCATAGCCGACCTGGCCATAGAAGGCGTAGGTTTTTTCAGTATCGAAGAAGGCCAGGCTCGGGTCATAGGCCCGATCGCCCGCGGGCTGCGAGAACAGCGCGCGAATGGTATCGGTATTGTCGAGCAGATAGTCGGTATCGGCGAGCGCGAACTGCCCGATGCCGGCTGCCCCCTTGACCAGATCGTTGGGCGACAGCGAGCTCAACCCGTCGACGCTGCTCAGCAGCACCGGATTGGTGATGCCGATGCCCTGCGATGCGGTCGCCTGCGAGGCCGCATGCCGGTTGGTGTAGCGGGCACCGATCTTGAAGTTGGTCAGCAGCCCGCCATCGAACGTGTACAGCAGGTCGCCACGCCACGCCCACTGCTTGCTGGTCGCGACGCTATGGTTGTCGAACAGGGTCCGCAGCGTGAAATTGGCCGGGTCGGTAACGTCGACTCCGCCGATATTGACCAGCGGCGTGCCCTTGTTGTCGAAGTTGATCCCGATCGTCGGCGCGTTGAACGAGGTGTCGAGGATGACGCTGCGGTTGGGCAGCTTTGAATAGTTATAAGTTACCTCGGTCGACAAGACCGCCGGCCCGGTGGTCCACTTGGTGCCGATATCGGCCTGATAGGTATCGGTCTTGTCGGCATAGGCCTGCTTGCTGGTCAGCGTGTAGGCGTTGGTCGAGGTGGTGCCGCTGGCGAGTTCTGGGCTGTCGGGGTAGGTGCCGGTCACGGTCGTCGTTTCGGCGGCCTTGGGCAGGCCGATGAAGAAGTTGACGTCGTGGGTGTTCTTGTAGCGCGTGAAGATGCCGTCGGCGTAGAATTCGAGATTGTCGGACGGCTTCCACTGCAGCGAGCCGTTGACCGCGAGGCGGCTGCGCTCGCCGAGCGCATAGGTACCGCCGACCGTGTCGGGAATCGCCGGCTGCCCCGCCGCGATCGGGTTGGAGACGAAATCGAACGCGGTATCGTCACGATATTGGCGGCGGTTGTACGAGACGCCAACCAGTGCGCCGATCTCGCCGATGCCGGTGGTCCAGCGATCGCTCACCAGCCCGCTGCCGATATAGCCCCACTTCTTGGACTGGTCGCTGTACACCGCGCGACCGCCGCCCGCGATCTGCAGGCCGTCGAAATCGAGGGGGCGGCGCAGGCGAACGTCGACCGTACCGGACAGGCCGCCTTCGACGATGTCGGGCGTCGTAGTCTTGTAGACGTCGACGCCAGCAATCAGTTCGGCAGGAATGTCCTGCAGCGCGACGCCACGCGCCGTGCCGGTGAAGGCCTCGCGGCCGTTGATCAGGGTGGTGATATTGGGCAGGCCGCGGATCAGCACCGTGCCGGCTTCGCCGGCGCCGCGGGTCACCTGCACGCCGGTGACGCGCTGAAGCGCATCGGAAACGGTATTGTCCGGCAATTTACCGATATCTTCGGCAACAATCGAGTCGACGATCTGGGTGGCGTTGCGCTTGAGCGCCTGCGCCGAGGCGAGGCTGCCGCGGACCCCGGTGACGACGATGTCGTCGCCGGTATCCTGGCTCTGCGCGGGGGCAGCGGCATCGGGTGCCGTCGGCGTGTCGGTCGTGGCCTGAGACTGAGGCGTCGTCGCCTGCGTCGCGCCCGAGCGGCCGGCGACGCTGCTGTTGACGTCCTGTGCCAAGGCGGGTGCCGCGACGGACGCGGTGATGGCGAACACTGATGCGGTCAGCACGGCACGATGCTTCAAGCGCATGATTATCCTCTCCATTGCTCCGCGGCATTGGCGCTCGCGGATTATTACTCGGACAATTGGCTAGAAGGCTCCTCCGTCAGTTGCAACCTGGTTTTGCGTGTGAATGGCAGGTGCTGGCTAGCTGTTGCCAATCCGCCACGCCCGACCGCACCGGTCGGCATGCACCCCTCCACAACGACAAACCGCCCGCAAGCTCATGCCTGCGGGCGGTTGCCATCAAAGTCAGGAGGGCGGCGCCGGTCGTCAGGCGCCGCCGAAGTGGCCGATCAGTGGACGACCGGGTCCGGCAGCGCCTCGGTCACCCGGCTGCCCCACACGGCATAGAACAGCACGTAGAGTTCGCAGGCCGCGGTAAGCAGGAACGAGGTCTGCAGACCATAGGTGTCGGCAAGCCAGCCCTGCACCACCACCAGCGAGCCGCCGGCAATTGCCATGATCAGCAGGCCCGAGCCCTCTTCGGTGAGCGGCCCGAGGCCGCGGATGCCGAGGGTGAAGATCGTCGGGAACATGATCGAGTGGAACAGCCCGACCGAGATCAGCGCCCACATCGCGACATGGCCCGAGGTGAAGGCGGCGATCAGCATCACCACCGCGGCGCCGATGCTGGCGACGGCGAGCACGCGGCCGGCCTCGACCTTCTGCATCACGAACGCGCCGACCAGCCGGCCGACCATCATCCCGCCCCACAGCAGGAACAGGTAATCCGACGCCTGCTGGTGGGTGAGATTGCCGATGTTGGGCTGCGAGACGAAGTTGATGAAGAGGTTGCCGACGCCGATCTCGGCGATCAGGTAGATGAAGATCGCGGGGATGCCGAACACCAGGTTGCGATGCTTCCACAGCGACTGGCCCTGGCGGTCCGCCTTGGCCGAACGCTGGGTGGCGGCACCCATCGCGGGGAGCGGGAAGCGGGCGATCACCACCGCGAGCACGGCAAGCACCGCGGCGACGATCAGATAGGGCAGCACCACCGACTGGGCGTCGGCGAGCCGCTCCGCCGGAGTCAGCGCCGCAGCACCGGCCGCGGCCGTGCCCGAGGTCGTCCGCCCGAGGATGAGATAGCCGCCGAACAGCGGCGCGAGCGTGGCGCCGGCCGAGTTGAACGCCTGAACGAGGTTGAGCCGCGAGGATGCCGTCTCGGGCGTGCCGACCACCGCGACATAAGGGTTGGCGGCGACCTGGAGCAGGGTGATGCCGCTCGCGATCACGAACAGGGCGAACAGCGTCACCTCATAGGAGGGGATCCGCGCCGCGGGGACCATGATCAATGCGCCGACCGCCATCATCGCCAGGCCGATCACCATCGAGCGCTGATAGCCAACCCGCTCGATCAGCTTGGCCGAGGGGATAGAGGCGAAGAAATAGGCGATAAACCACACCGATTCGATCAGCGTCGTCTGCGTGTAGCTGAGGTTGAACACGCTGCGCAGGTGCGGCAGCAAGGTGCCGTTGATGACGGTGATGAAGCCCCACATGAAGAAGAGGCTGGCGAGCAGGCTCAGCGCGGAGCGGTAGCTACCGCCCGCAGCGGCGGGATGAACCCCGCTCGGGGTACCGGCAGAGATGGGCGCGGGCATAAATCTCCTTCTCCTTGATGGGCATGGCGCGGGCGTTCGCATTGCCGGCGACACCACTTTACTTGCCCTATTTCTTTTTGTCGGACTATATGCCTGCACACGGCGCGTCAACGGCGCGCGACCGAGAGGAGAGGCTATGCGCGAGCTGGGCAAGACGGGGTTGATGATCGCCTTACTGGCGACGACGGCATGGGCGAACCCGGCGCTCGCCGCCGAGGCCAAGCGCGAATCCGCGGGCACGCTCAAGGACGGTACCGCAATCGAGGCCGTGACGCTGAGCAACGCCAAGGGCGTGTCGGCACGGATCATCAGCTTCGGCGCGACGCTGCAGAAATTGATGGTGCCCGATCGCGCCGGCAAGCTCGCGGACGTCGAGCTGGGCTATGACGACGTCCAGACCTATGCCGATGCGCCCAACTATTGGGGCGCCAGCGTCGGCCGCTATGCCAACCGCATCGCCGGCGGCAAGTTCACGCTCGACGGCAAGAGCTATCAGCTACCGCTCAACGACAAAACCAACTCGCTGCACGGCGGCACCAAGGGCTTCGACCGGCAGAACTGGCGGATCGTCTCGGTCAAGAGCGGGCCGCAGGCAAGCGTCACCCTGGCGCTGACCAGCCCGGCGGGCGACCAGGGCTATCCCGGCACGCTGCAGGTGACCGCGACCTATGCGCTGAGCGAATCGGGCGACCTCACCATCGACTATGATGCCAAGACCGATGCGGCGACGGTGGTGAACCTCACCAACCACGCGATCTTCAACCTTGCCGGCGAAGGCGCGGCGGGCGGCATCCTCAACCACAGGCTGACGATCCCGGCTAGCCGCTACACCCCGGTCAACGCGGCGCTGATCCCCACCGGCGAACTGAAGCCGGTCGCCGGCACGGTGTTCGACTTCACCCATGGCAAGGTTCTCGAAGAGGGCCTGCGCGACGGCACCGACCCGCAGATCGTGTTCGGCCGCGGCGTCGACCACAATTTCGCGCTCGATGCCGGCCAGACCAAGCAGCCCAAGCTCGCCGCACGGCTCGAGGATCCGGCATCGGGCCGCGTCCTCGAGGTGTGGACCGACCAGCCGGGCGTCCAGGTCTATACCGGCAACTTCCTCGACGGCACCTATATCGGCAAGTCGAAGCATGTGTACCGGATGGGCGACGGCATCGCGCTCGAACCGCAGAAGTTTCCGGACACCCCCAACCAGCCGGCGTTCGGCTCCGCGCGCGTCGATCCGGCGCACCCCTATCACCACCGCATGATCTTCCGCCTGTCGACGACCGGCTGAACCGAGGAATCCCCATGACCACGCCTACCCCGACCAACAAGCTCCGCAGCCGCGCCTGGTTCGACAATCCCGACAACATCGACATGACGTCGCTGTATCTGGAGCGGTACCTCAACTTCGGGCTCAGCCTCGAGGAGCTGCGGTCGGGCCGCCCGATCATCGGCATCGCCCAGACCGGCTCGGACCTGTCGCCGTGCAACCGCCATCACCTGGTGCTGGCCGAGCGGATCCGCGAAGGCATCCGCGAGATGGGCGGGATCGCGCTGGAATTCCCGGTCCATCCGATCCAGGAAACCGGCAAGCGGCCGACGGCCGGGCTCGATCGCAACCTTGCCTATCTCGGCCTGGTGGAGCTGCTCTACGGCTATCCGCTCGACGGCGTCGTCCTCACCACCGGCTGCGACAAGACCACCCCGGCGCTGCTGATGGCGGCCGCCACGGTCAACATTCCCGCGATCGCGCTGTCGGTGGGGCCGATGCTCAACGGCTGGCACAAGGGCGAGCGGACCGGCTCGGGCACGATCGTCTGGAAGGGCCGGCAGATGCTCGCCGCCGGCGAGATCGACGACGAGGGCTTCATCAAGCTCGTCGCCTCCTCGGCGCCGTCGACCGGCTATTGCAACACGATGGGCACGGCGACGACGATGAACAGCCTGGCCGAAGCGCTCGGCATGATGCTGCCGGGCTCGGCTGCGATCCCCGCGCCCTATCGCGATCGCCAGGAAGTCGCCTATTTCACCGGCAAGCGCATCGTCGAGATGGTCGCCGAGGATCTCAAGCCTTCCGACATCATGACGCGCGAGGCGTTCCTCAACGCGATCGTCGTCAATTCGGCAATCGGCGGCTCGACCAACGCACCGATCCACCTTGCCGCGATCGCGCGCCACGTCGGCGCCGAGCTCGAGCTGCAGGACTGGCAGACCCACGGCCACAAGGTGCCGCTGCTCGTCAACCTGCAGCCCGCCGGCGAGTATCTCGGCGAGGATTATTATCATGCCGGCGGCGTGCCGGCGGTGGTCGCCCAGCTGATGGAGCAGGGGCTGATCCACGAGAATGCAATGACCGTGAACGGCCGCACCATGGGCGACAATTGCCGCGGCAAGACGATCGAGGACGAGCGCGTCATCCGCCGCTTCAGCGAGCCGCTGGTCGAGGACGCCGGGTTCCTGGTGCTCAAGGGCAATCTGTTCGACGCCGCGGTGATGAAGTCGAGCGTGATCGGCCCCGAGTTCCGCAACCGCTACCTGTCGAACCCCGACGATCCCGAGGCGTTCGAAGGCCCGGCCGTGGTGTTCGACGGGCCGGAGGACTACCATCACCGGATCGACGATCCTGCGCTCGGCATCACGCCCGAAACGCTGATGTTCATGCGCGGTGCCGGCCCGGTCGGCTATCCGGGCGCCGCCGAGGTCGTCAACATGCGCCCGCCGGCCTATCTGATCCGCGAGGGCGTCCACGCGCTGCCGTGCATCGGCGACGGTCGTCAGTCGGGCACGTCGGGCAGCCCCTCGATCCTCAACGCCTCGCCCGAGGCGGCGGTCAACGGCGGCCTGGCGCTGCTCAAGACCGGTGACCGGGTGCGCATCGATCTCGGCCGCGGCACCGCCAACGTGCTGATCTCGGACGAGGAACTGGCGCAGCGTCGTGCGGCGCTAATGGAGCAGGGCGGCTTCAGCTACCCCGCCTCGCAGACCCCGTGGCAGGAAATCCAGCGCGATCTGGTCGGCCAGCTCAACACCGGCGCGATCCTCGAGGGCGCCGAGAGCTACCAGCGCATTGCGCAGACCCGCGGCCTGCCGCGCGACAACCACTAGGACGACATCCCCTCCCTGTTCCTGCCGTGGCGGGAACAGGGAGGGGCTTCTGGTGCTGGCCCGCGCGTCAGCCCTTTAACGACAGCTCAGTATCCTGCAGCGCCAGCCGCACCAGCTCGGTCATCGCCGCACGTGCACCCTCGACATCGCCATTGGCGATCGCTTCGTAGATCCGCTGGTGATCGGGTAGCGGGTCGCGCGGCAGCTTGCGCTTGCGCTGCTTGAAGATCGTCGTCCAGCTCACCGCCGCCGCGATCGAACTCGACAGCGCCACCAGCGGCGCATTGCGCGTCGCCTCGAGCACGACATGATGGAACGACTGGTCTGCCGCCCGCCCTTCCTCGGTGGCGAGGCCGAAGCGCGCCATCTCGCCGAGCGCATGCCCCATGTGTGCGAGTTGCGCGCCGGTCCGCCGCTCGGCAGCGAGCGCGGCGGCGGCGGGCTCGACGATCAGCCTCAGTTCGAACAGGTCACGGATGAAGGCTTCGCTCGGCTCGGCCTCGAACGCCCAGGCGAGCACCTGCGGATCGAGCAGGTTCCAGCGGCTGCGCTCGGACACCCTGGTGCCGGTCTTGGGCCGGCTCTCCACCAGCCCCTTGGCGGCGAGGATGCGGATCGCCTCGCGATAGGCGCTGCGCGACACCTTGAGCTGCTCGCTGAACTCGATCTCGCCCGACAGCGTCTCGCCCGGCAGATAGCGACCGGTAATGATCGCGACGCCGAGATCATGGGCGATCGAGCCATGGATCCGCTTGGCGCCTTGCGGCCCCATCGGCAGCATGATGCGTTCCGGCGTATCCGCTCGCGCCACCCATTCTCTCCCGCTAGCCGGGCATCATGCGGAAACATCCGCGATGACGCCAGACGTCAAACCCCTCGCCCGACGGTTTCGCTTGATCGCCGTGGCGCACCTTCGTACGACTATTGTCTGACAAGTCAAAGCAGGCAGCGAACGCCTGCGGGCAATAGGGAGGACGCGCATGTCACCGATCATCGGGGCACCACGATTACGGCATCTCGCTTCGGCCATCTCGCTGAGCGTGCTCGCGCTGTGCGGCACCGCCAGCGCCCAGGTCGCGCCGAGCGACGCCACCATCACGGTTCATGCCGACCAGCCCGGCGCGCATATCAATCGCGAGGTGTTCACCCAGTTCGCCGAGCATCTCGGCCATGGCATCTACGAGGGCATCTGGGTCGGCCCGGGCTCGAGCATTCCCAATACCAAGGGCTATCGCACCGACGTGATCGACGCGCTGCGCGCGATCAAGGTGCCGGTGGTGCGCTGGCCGGGCGGCTGCTTCGCCGACGAATATCACTGGCGCGACGGGATCGGCGCGCGGGGCAAGCGTCCGGTCAAGGTCAACACCCATTGGGGCGGCGTCACCGAGCCCAACAGCTTTGGCACCCATGAATATATGGACTTCGTCGACCTGATCGGCGCCAAGCCGTATGTGTCGGGCAACGTCGGCGATGCGCCGCCGCGCGAGATGGCCGAGTGGATCGAATATATGACCTCGCCGACCGGCTCGAGCCTTGCCAAGGAGCGCGCGGCGAACGGCCATCCCGCGCCGTGGGCGCTGCCCTATTTCGGTATCGGCAACGAATTGTGGGGCTGCGGCGGCAACATGCGCCCCGAATTCGCCGCCGACGAGACGCGACGCTACGCGACCTTCGTCAAGGCGCCCGCCAATACCAAGATCATGAAATTCGCCAGCGGCGCCAATGTCGACGACTACAATTGGACCGACACGATGATGCGCATTGCCGGCGACCGAATCGACGGGCTGACGCTGCATTATTACACCTTCCCGGGCAGCTGGGAGCATAAGGGATCGGCGACCGACTTCGACGAGGCGGGCTGGGCGAGCACGCTCAAGAACACGCTGAAGATGGAGGATCTCGTCACCCGTCACGCCGCGATCATGGACAAATACGATCCGGGCAAGCGGGTGTGGCTGGTGGTGGACGAATGGGGCACCTGGTATGATCCGACGCCCGGCACCAACCCAGGCTTCCTGCGCCAGCAGAACACGCTGCGCGACGCGCTGGTGGCGGCGATCAACCTCAACATCTTCGCCCATCACGCCGACCGGGTGAAGATGACCGCGATCGCGCAGATGGTGAACGTGCTCCAGGCGATGATCCTCACCGATGGCAAGCGGATGGTGAAGACGCCGACCTACCATGTGTTCGACATGTATCTGCCGTGGCAGGATGCGACCTCGATCCCGATCGACATCAAATCGCCCTGGTACAACAAGGACGAGTGGACGATGCCGTCGGTCAGCGCCTCTGCGGTGCGCGATGTCGCGGGGCAGGTCCATGTCGGCCTTGCCAACCTCGATCCCAACAAGCCGGTCACGGTGTCGGCGCGGCTCAACGGCGTGACGGCGACGAGCGTCGGCGGCCGGGTGCTCACCGCGGCGGCGATGAACGCGCTTAACGACTTTGATCACCCCAATGCCCTGGTGCCGCAGCCATTCACCGGCGCCAGCCTGGCGGGTGGCACGCTCAACGTCACCCTGCCGCCGAAGTCGGTGGTGGTGCTCGACCTGAAGTAACCGACCAAGGGGAAGGGCACGCCGCCCTTCCCCTCTTGGTCATGCCGATGGTGCCGGCTTCGATGGCCCAACCATTCCACCTGGCACAGCGTCAGCTGATGGATCCTGAAACAGGTTCAGGATGACGGTGACCCCTTGCAACAATCCGCATTGCGTCCCGGCGCCGCCCAGCGCACCTATCGCTCACCACGACCGGAAGGATCCGCATGCCTCGCCTCGCTCCGCTCTCCTGCCTCACCGCACTGGCGGCCGTGCTCGCCGCCACCGCCGCCGCCGCGCAGCAGCCGAGCTTCAGCACCCAGCGGGTGAGCCAGGATGTCCAGACTCTCGCCAGCGACGCGTTCGAGGGCCGCGGCCCGGCAACCGCGGGCGAGACCAAGACGGTCGCCTATATCACCGCGCAGATGAAGGCCGCGGGGCTGCAGCCGGGGGGCACGCTCAAGGATGGCAAGCGCGGCTGGACGCAGGACGTGCCGCTGCTCAAGGCCGACATCACCGGCCCCACCGATCTGTCGCTGACGATCGGCAACACGGCGCGTGCGCTCACCCAGGGCAATGAGATCGCGGTGCGTGCCGCGCTCACCGGCCAGACCAAGGTGGCGATCGATCATGCGCCGCTGGTGTTCGTCGGCTATGGCGTGAAGGCGCCGGAGCGCCAGTGGGACGATTTCAAGGGTGTCGACCTCAAGGGCAAGATCATGGTCGTGCTCGTCAACGATCCCGATTTCGAGGGTGGCGAAGGCGATTTCGGCGGCAAGGCGATGACCTATTACGGTCGCTGGACCTACAAATATGAGGAAGCCGCACGCCAGGGCGCGCTCGGCGTGCTCGTCGTCCACGAATATGAGCCGGCCTCCTATGGCTGGCCGACGGTCAAGAATTCCAACACCAACACGATGTTCGACATCGTCCGCAGCCGACCGACCGACTCGCACGCGCAATTGGAAGGCTGGATCCAGCGTGACCTCGCGGTCGATCTGTTCAAGGCAGCCGGCAGCGACTTTGCGGCGGCCAAGCAGGCCGCGCGCCGCCGCGACTTCAAGCCGATGACGCTCAACGCCAGCCTCAGCGCACATTATGCGGTGGCAGCCTCGACCATCGTCTCAAAGAACGTGCTCGGCCGGCTATCCGGCAAGACGCACCCGGACGAAACGGTGATCTACTCGGCGCACTGGGACCATCTCGGCGTCGGCCAGCCCGATGCCAAGGGCGACCGGATCTACAATGGCGCGCGCGACAATGCCTCGGGGATCGCGATGCTGATCGAGCTCGGCCGCGCCTATGCCAAGGCGCCGCGCACCGATCGCTCGACGGTGTTCCTCGCCGTCACCGCCGAGGAGAAGGGCCTGCTCGGCTCCGAATATTACGCCAACAACCCGGTCTATCCGCTCGCCACCACGGCGGGCGTGATCAACATGGATTCGACGATCGGCCCCGCCGCGGCGCATGATTTCACCATCTCGGGCACCGCGAAACTGGGGCTGCTCGACATGCTGATCGCCGACGGCCGCAAGCTCGGCCGCCGCTACACCCCCGATCCCCGCACCGAGGCCGGTGGCTTCTACCGCTCCGATCATTTCTCCTTCGCCAAGCAGGGCGTGCCCGCCTTCTCCTACGGTGCCGGTCGCGACCTGATCGACGGCGGGGTCGCACGCGGCCAGGCACTGTCTGCCGCCTATACGCGCGATCGCTATCACCAGCCCGCCGACGAATGGAGCGCCGACTGGGACATGACCAGCGTCGTGCCCGATCTAACCCTGCTCTACGCCGTCGGTCACGACCTCGCCGACAGCCGCAGCTGGCCCGAGTGGAGCGCGGATTCCGAGTTCAAGGCCAAGCGCGACGCCAGTGCCGCACAGCGCTGAGGCGCCGCCGCGTCTCACCCGCGTTCGTGCCGAGCCCGTCGAAGCAGCATCAGACCCATGCCCTTCGACAGGCTCAGGGCGAACGGGAGGGATAGGTTGAACCGCCCCTTTCCGCTTAACCCAGCAGCGCCTTGGTCCGCCGCTCCACCACCTCTTCCATCACCGTCAGCGGCATCGCGCCGTCCTTCAGCACCTCGTGGAACCACTTGAGGTCGAACCGGCTGCCGAGCGCCGCCTGCGCCTTGGCGCGGGCACGGGTCCAGGCCATGTGGCCGACCTTGTACGAACACGCCTGGCCGGGCTGGGTGCAGTAACGCTCCACCTCGCGCTGCGAACGCGCCTGCGCGAAACCGGTGGTGTCGACCAGATATTGGGTCGCTTTCTCGCGGCTCCACTGCTTGGTGTGGATGCCGGTATCGATCACCAGCCGCGCGGCGCGGAACAGGAACGACTGGAGATAGCCTGCCCGCTCGAGCGGCGACAGATAGGCGCCGAGCTCATCGGCGAGCTGCTCGGCATAAAGCGCCCAACCCTCGGTATAGGCGCCGAAGAAGCCGACCTTGCGCAGCGTCGGGATGTCGCGCGAGCCCTGCGCGATGCTGATCTGGAGGTGATGCCCCGGCACGCCCTCGTGATGGGTCAGCGACGGCAGGCTGTACTTGGGCCAGTCGCCGACGTCCTTGAGGTTGATGAAATAGATCGCCGGGCGCGAGCCATCGAGCGCGGCACGCTTGTAATAGCCGTTGGAGGCGCCGTCCTGGATCTCCACCGGCACCGCGCGGATCTCTAGCGGCGCGCTCGGCACGTTCGCGAACGCCTCGGGCAGCTTGGCATACATCCGCTTGATGCCGTCGTTGAGCGAGGCGATCAGCGCCACGCGCCCGGCGGCGGTATCGGGGAACAGCTGGTTGGGGCTCTTGTTGAGCACGGTCAGCCGCTCGCCGACGGTGCCTTGCGTCATCCCCTGGCTGCGCAGGATGGTGTCGAGCTCGGCGGTGATCGAGGCGACCTGGGCCAGCCCCATCCGGTGCACCTCGTCGGGTGTGTAGGTGGTGGTGGTCGCCTGGGCGAGCGCGGCAGCGTAGATCGCCTCGCCCTGCGGCAGCCGCCACACGCCGGCGCCGGGCTTGGTCTTGCCACGCAGCTCCTTCACCAGCGCGATCTGCCGGTCGAGCGCCGGATAGACGCGTGTCTCGACGATCTGCGCGGCCGGCGTGGCCCAGTCGCCGGCGACGCCCTTGGCGGCGGCGCGGGTCACCAGCGAACGCACGAGGTTGCTCTGGGCGGCCGGCGTTGCGCGCAGCCGCTGCATCTGGCCAAGGGTAAGATCGATCGCGAAATCGGGCGCGATGATCCCGCGCATCGCCTGGTCGCGCTGCACGACCGTATCCTGATCGAGCACCGTGGCAAACGCGCCGAGCCGCGCCAGATAGGCGTCCGCGTCCGCCTTGGTGGCGATGACATGGGCGTCGTTGAGGAAGTCGGGCACGCTGTAATAGGCGCCGCCCTGCTGGAAGATGCGATAGGGGCGGATCACCGAATCGAGGCCGAACCGCTCGGGCGCGATCGTCTGCTGGCGCAGCGAATAGAGCACGATCTCGCGATTGAGCGCCGCCGACGCGGTCAGCCCCGCGGCGGGAAAGCGCTCCAGCTCGCCGAGCCAGCGCTTGGCGGCGGCGAGATCCTCCTGGCGGTTCTTGGCAGAGGCATCGCTGAGCTTGCTCTTCGCCGCGGCGCGCGGCCCCTTGTCGAAGCCAAGCGAGGTGGCGAATTCGGGCGAGCGATCGATGCTGTCGTTGAATATCCGGTCGAACAGGGCATTGAGCCGGCCATCGGGACTCGACGCGAGCGCCTGCGCCGCGCCCGGCGCCGCCCGCAGCCCTGCCAAAACCGCCGCCGCGGTCGCCGAACCGATGAAGTTGCGCCGATCCATATCATGCCCCCCGTGATGCCGATCGCGCACAGTCTGCCGCGAGGACGGGCGAAATGCCAGGCAAGAACTCAGCCCAGCTCGTCCAGCAGCTGCAGCCGATCGCTCCGCCCCCCGCGACACTGCGGAAGCGCCCGGTGCTTGCCGGCTGATAACGCGTGGCGACAATCGTCAGCGCGGTGCGGCCATGGGCCAGACGACGTCCGCTGCGACAAGTTGCGACAATATTTGATGGTCCTGTCAGGCAACCTTGCCGGCGGGGCATGGTTGTTGGGCGCGTCCCCTTCAACGAAGACAGGAAACGATCATGACCCGTTCAACGACCATCGGCTCGCTCTGCGCAGCACTCGCGGCCACCATGCTGGTGTCGGCTCCGGTCGCAGCCCGTCCTCACCATGGCCAGCGCCAAGTCTGCAAGGTCGAGAACCATCACGGCAAGCACATCCGCACCTGCCGCTGGGTGCGCCGCTAAGCCGATGACGGCCCCGGGCGAGTAACAGTCCGGGGCCGATTATCCGGCCTCAATGGGTCGCTGCGTCATGGACGCCGATCCCCGTTTCCGAGCGCAGCCGCTGCGCCGGGTATCCCGCCCTGTCGATCGCCGCGCGCGGCGAGGTGTCGAGCACCGAGATCAGCCAGATCGCCAGGAAGCCCGCGGGCACCGAGAACAACGCCGGTGAACTGTACGGAAAGATCGCGGCATCAAACTTGAACACCGCCACCCAGATCACCGGTGACAACACCGTGAGCACGAACGCTGCGAGCAGGCCGATCGCGCCGCCCCAGGCCGCCCCCCGCGTCGTGCAGCCCTTCCACAGCAGCGACATCACCAGCACCGGGAAATTGCCCGACGCCGCCAGCGCGAAGGCGAGGCTGACCATGAAGGCGACATTCTGCTTCTGGAAGACGATGCCGAGCATGATCGCGGCGATGCCGAGCAGCACCGTGGTGATCCGCGAGACGCGCAATTCCTTGGCCGGATCGGCCGCTCCCTGGCGGATCACGCTCGCATAGATGTCGTGGCTGATCGCCGAGGCGGCGGACAGCGTCAGCCCGGCGACAACGGCAAGGATCGTCGCGAACGCGACCGCCGAGATGAAGCCGAGGAACAGATTGCCGCCGATCGCATGGGCCAGGTGCATCACCGCCATGTTGTTGCCACCGCGCAGCGCGCCGGCGGCATCGACATAGGCCGGGTTGAACGAGATCAGCACGATCGCGCCAAAGCCGAGGATGAAGGTCAGCGCGTAGAAATAGCCGATCCACACCGTGGCCCACAGGATCGACTTGCGCGCCTCGCGGGCGTCGGGGACGGTGAAGAAGCGCATCAGGATGTGCGGCAGCCCGGCCGTCCCCAGCATCAGCGCGAAACCAAACGACAGCGCCGAGACGGGATCCTTGATGAACCCGCCCGGTCCCATGATCGCGCGGCCCTTGGTGGCGGCGTCGGCGGGCGACAGGCCGCTCTCCAGCGCCAGCCGGGTCTTGATCGCCACCGCACGGGCGAACAGCGCCTCGAACGAGAAGCCGACATGCGCCATCACCCCGATCACCAGGAAGGTCGCACCGCACAGCAGCATCACCGCCTTGATGATCTGCACCCAGGAGGTCGCGCGCATGCCGCCGAACAGGACGTAGACCATCATCAGCCCACCGACGACGGTGATCGCGTACAGATAGGGGAGACCGAACAGCAGCTGGATCAGCTGGCCCGCCCCCACCATCTGCGCGATCAGGTAGAAGGACACCACCAGCAGCGTGCTGACCGCGGCGAAGCTGCGGACCGGCCCCTGCAGGAAGCGGTAGGAGGCGACGTCGGCGAAGGTGAAGCGGCCGAGGTTGCGGAGCTTCTCGGCGACCAAAAACAGCACGATCGGCCAGCCGACGAGGAAGCCGATCGCGTAGATCAGCCCGTCATAGCCGTCATTGAAGATTTGCGAGGTGATGCCGAGGAACGACGCCGCCGAGCAATAGTCGCCCGCCATCGCCAGCCCGTTCTGGAACCCGGTGATGCCGCCGCCGGTATAGAAATCGGACACGGTGCGCGTCCGCCGCGCCGCCGCGGCGGTGATCCACAAGGTGATCGCGACGAAACCGGTGAACATCGCGATCGCGGTCCAGTTGGTCGGCTGGCGCTGGACCGCGCCGGCGATCGCGGCCTCGGCCCCGGTCGCCCAGCCGAGCAGCACCAGCAGCCCGGCGCTGCGGATCAGGCTGCGCGTCACGAGTCGAGGCTCCCGAGCAGCTCGGCGAGCCGGGCGTCGTAGCTGCCGTTGGCGCGCCACACATAGACCGCGCAGATCGCGACCGTGCCGGCGAGCATCGCCGCGCCCAGCATCACCGCGAGGCTGATCGTGCCGCCGCCGATCGGCCGCGCCATCAGCGGCTTGTCGAACGCGATCAGCGAGATGAAGCTGCTGTAGACGATCACGGTGATCGCGGTCAGCGTCCAGGAAAACCGCTGCCGATCTCGCACCAGCGCGACATAGCGGGGGTCGGCGGCGATGCGTGCGTCGAGCGCACCATCGCGATGGGGAGGCATCGGCATGCGCCATCATCGGCGAGCCGGTCGCCAATGGCAATCGATGGTGCGGCGGCCGTAACGAAGCGATGCCCGCTAGTGCAGCGCCCGGCCGACGAGGCTATGCCCCCATGCGAACGCCGCGGGGCGCCTCCCCGCCAGGACCCGCGTCTATGACCAGCCTCGACCCCGCCACGGTGCAATTCGGCCTCGATACGTTCGGCGACATCACCGGCGACGAGGCCGGCACGCCGCTGCCCGCGGATCAGGTCATCCGCAACGTCGTCGACGAAGCGGTGCTGGCGGACCGGCTGGGAGTCGATTTCTTCGGCATCGGCGAACATCATCGCGCCGATTTCGCGGTCTCCTCACCCGAGATGGTGCTGGCGGCGATCGCGAGCCGGACCAGCCGGCTGCAGCTCGGCTCAGCGGTGACGGTGCTGAGTTCCGACGACCCGATCCGCGTCTACCAGCGTTTCGCGACGCTCGACGCCGTGTCCGGCGGTCGCGCCGAAGTGATCGTCGGCCGCGGTTCGTTCACCGAATCCTTCCCGCTGTTCGGCCTGCCGCTCGAGCAGTATGAGCGATTGTTCGACGAGAAGCTCGACCTGTTCGCCAAGCTGCTCGCCGGCGGCCCGGTCAGCTGGACCGGCAGCATCCGTCCGTCGCTGACCGCGCAGCAGGTATATCCGGCGACCAGCCAGCCGCTCAAAGCCTGGGTGGGCGTCGGCGGCACCCCGCAATCGATCGTCCGCGCCGCGCATTACGGCCTGCCGGTGATGCTGGCGATCATCGGCGGCGACCCGCGCCGGTTCCGCCCGCTGGTCGATCTGTTCGGCCAGGCGCTGGCGAAGTTCGGCAAGCCCGCGCAGCCGATCGGCATCCACTCGCCGGGTCACGTCGCCGCGACCGATGCACTGGCCGCGGACGAGTTCTGGCCGGCCTATCGCGCCATGCACGACGGCATCGGCCGCGAACGCGGCTGGCCGCCGATGCAACGCGCCGATTTCGATCGCGAGATCCGCGAGGGGTCGCTCTACGTCGGTGCGCCGGACACGGTGGCGCGCAAGATCGCCGGCGCTGTTCAGGCGCTCGGCGCCGCACGCTTCCAGCTTAAGTACAGCGCCGGATTGATGCCGCACGCGCTGGCGCTGTCGACCATCGAGCTGTTCGGCCGCGAGGTGATTCCCGCGGTGCGCGACCTGCTGGCGTCCGATGCGCGCGCGTCAGGCTAGACGAAGCGCGGGATCGGGCCCGGGTGCGGCGTCTGATCGGGAAGATCGACCTCGATTGCGTCGACATAGCACCAGCCCCAGCCTTCGGGCGGATCATAGCCTTCGATGATCGGGTGGTCGGAGGCGTGGAAATGCGCGGTCGCATGCTTGTTGGGCGAATCGTCGCAGCAGCCGACATGGCCGCAGATCCGGCAGAGGCGCAGGTGCACCCACCAGCTGCCGGTCTTCAGGCATTCCTCGCATCCCGCCGCGCTTGGCGTCACGTCGTGGATCACGGCCATGTGCGAACATCCGGTCATTGGCTTCTCCGTGGCAAGCGTTGCGTCGGCCGTGTCTTGCGACAACATCGGTCCGCGGCACCATAGCATCAATACCGCGTCGCTACGCGTATCCTGCCTATGGTTGCGCTACCGCGGTGCGCCGCCTAGCATCGCGCCATAATCGACAGTTGCGGCAACGGCGAAAACGACCATGCCAGAGACGATCCTCGACTGTTCCACAGCACGGTTGTTGCCTCGATTTCCCAACGATTAGCGTCGATTAGAACAGCTTAGACAATCAGCGGCCTATTACTTCCACGTTCACTGACCGGAGAAAGCACCATGAGCAGCGGCTTCGTAACCACCAAGGACGGTGTCGAGATCTTCTACAAGGATTGGGCCCCCAAGGATGCGCAGCCGATCCATTTTCATCACGGCTGGCCGCTGTCGTCGGACGATTGGGACACGCAGATGCTGTTCTTTCTCGCCAACGGCTATCGCGTCGTCGCCCATGATCGCCGCGGCCATGGCCGCTCGAGCCAGGCGGACACCGGCAACGACATGGATCATTATGCCGCCGATGCCTCGGCAGTGGTCGAGCATCTCGATCTGCGCAACGCGGTCCATATCGGCCATTCCACCGGCGGCGGCGAGGTCGCGCGTTATGTCGCCCGTCATGGCGAGCCGCAGGGCCGCGTCGCCAAGGCGGCGCTGGTCAGCGCGGTGCCGCCGCTAATGGTGAAGACCGACGCCAATCCGGGCGGCCTGCCGATCTCGGTGTTCGATGGCCTGCGCGACGCGCTCGCCGCCAATCGCGCGCAATTCTATATCGATCTCGCCGCCGGCCCGTTCTACGGCTTCAACCGGCCAGGCGCCAAGGTGTCGCAGGGCGTGATCGACAATTGGTGGCGCCAGGGCATGGCCGGCGGCGCGCTTGCCCATTACGATGGCATCAAGGCGTTCTCGGAAACCGATCAGACCGAGGACCTCAAGGCGATCTCCGTGCCGACGCTGATCGCCCAGGGCGACGACGACCAGATCGTGCCTTACCAGAATGCCGCGATGCTTCAGATCAAGCTCGTCCAGAACGGCACGCTCAAGATCTACGAAGGCTTCCCCCACGGCATGCTCACCACCCATGCCGAGATCCTCAATCCCGACCTGCTCGCCTTCGTGAAGGGCTGAGCCGACCGCTCGACCAGCCGCCGTTCGCGCGCGTGACCGCCATGGTCATTGCCGGCGAACGGCCGCCCCGAGCTGCACCAGCACCGCGGCGGTGGCGAACCCACCGCCGAGGATCGACACCCCGCCCCAGCCGGCATGGGTCCAGGCCGCGGTGGCGGACGCCGAGCCGGTCGCGCCGCCGAGGAACATCGCCCCCATGAAGATGGTGTTGAGCCGCGCCCGCGCCTCGGGACGGAGCGCGTAGACGATGTGCTGGTTCGACACCAAGGCACTCTGCACCCCGAAATCGAGCAGGATCACGCCGACGATCAGCCCGGCGATCGACGCCCACAGCCCGAACGCCACCCATCCCGCCAGTGTCAGCGCCGCGCCGAGCAGGATCACCCGCCGCGGCCCATGACGGTCCGCGATCCGGCCGGCGATCGGTGCCGCGAGGGCGCCAACCGCCCCGACGATGCCGAACAGCCCGGCGACGTCGGCGCCGAGGCCGAAGGGTGGTTGCTGCAGGCGCAGCGCGAGGATCGTCCAGAATGCACTGAACCCGGCAAACAGCAGCGCCTGGGTGACCACCGCCAGGCGCAAGGCGGGAAAGGTGCGCCACAATCCGGCCAGTGACGCGATCAGCGCCCGATAGCTGAGGTCCGCCTGCGGCATGCTGCGTGGCAGCCGCGCGGCCATCAGCGCCGCGGTGCCGAGCGCCATCGGCACGCCCAGCCAGAACATCGCCCGCCACCCGGCGTGCGTCGCGACCAGGCCGGCCAGGGTACGACTGAGCAGGATGCCGCACAGCAGCCCCGACATCACGATGCCGACGGTCGCGCCGCGCCGCGCCGGCGTGGCGAGATGCGCGGCGAACGGCACGATCTGCTGGGCAACGGTGGCGAGCACACCGACGAGCAGCGAGGCGGCGATCACCATCGCGGCGCGCGGCGCCAGCGCGGCGAGCGCCAGCGCCACGGCGAGGCCGAGGAACTGCACCACGATCAGCCTGCGGCGTTCGACCAGATCGCCGAGCGGCACGAGCAGGAACAGCCCCGTCGCATAGCCGAGCTGGGTCGCGGTCGGCACCAGGCTGGTCGCCGCGCCCGGCAGGTCGCGCTCCATCACCCCGAGCATCGGCTGATTGTAATAGATGTTGGCCACCGCCACCCCCGCGGCGACGGCCAGGGCGAGGGTCAGCCCGCGCCCCAGTGTGGGTTCGCCGTCCGCCGCCGCCTCGGAATGATCAGCCATGGTCGTCATGCGATCGCCATGCACATCGGTGGCGCCCGGCACAACGCCTGCGATGCGCCGCTGCGCCGGCTACAGGTTGAGCTTGAGCGCGACCGAGAAGCCGGTGGCGACATAATCCTCCAGCTTCTGCGCCCGCACCTCGGCCGACACGCCATAGAAGTCGTTGCCGACCACAAAGCGCGCCGCGGCGAGCGGGCCGTAGCGCAGCGCATCCGGCTGCAGCGTGAAGGTGGAGCCGCCGGCGTAGGAGGCGGTGGTATCACCGATCGACCCGTTGAGCCGGCTGCGATCGCCCACTTCCAGCTCGACCCGGCTGCCGGTCTCGCCGCGGCCGAGCTGATAGCCGGTGACCAAGGAATAGGTGCCGGCCAGCGAATCGCTGGTGCGCTCGGCAAGCAGCAGGTCAAAGGCGTCGCCGCCGCCGGTTTCCTGATGCGCATCCTCGCGCAGGCGGAAATAATCAAATTGCACGGTCGGACGGACATAGGCCCTGCCCACCGCGAGCTGGTAGCTCGCGCCGCCGTCGAGCGCGATGGTGTGCCCGGTCCAGTCCGCGGCGGACTGGGCGACGATGTCCGAAGCGTCGACCGGGTCGGTGAGGTAACGCTTGCTGGTATAAGAGACCTGGCCGATCGCGGCGCGGCCGGACAGATGAAGCCCGCCCCAGCTACCACGCCAATAGCCGCTGATCTCGGAGAGATAGCCGATCACCTGGTTGGCGTTGTCGCCATTGTCGACGCTGTTGTACGACCAGTCATAGCCGATGCCGGCGGTGCCGAACTTGCCAAGCTTATATTCGGCACCGAATGCCAGGCCCCAGCTCGTCAGGTCATAGCTCTCGGTGTCGCCCTGGTTCTTGCTCGCGCGATTGCCGAGCTGGCCGACCCACAGCGACAGGCCGCCGCTGGTGCTGCGCGGCGCCGAATCATTGGCCATGAACGCCGCCGCACCACGCGAGATGTCGGCCGCCGCGAGGAAGGTACCCCCGGCATGTTCGGGCAGCATCTCGCCATAGATGTGCGCGAAACTGGCGGCGTCGGTGGCGGCGATGAAGGCGGCGGTGACCGCGCTGTCGGCAGGAATGGCCGCATAGATGGCGCTATAGGCGGCGGTCCCCGAGCGGTTGAGCCCGAGCTCGGCCGCGGTTTTGGCGCCGATCGTCACGCCGACCGTCCCGGCGGTCGCATCGGTGGTGAGGGCCGCCTGGTACAGATAGGGCAGATCGGCCGTGGTCAGGGTGAGGTTGCTCGCGCCGGTCAGCGAGCCTGCCTGGACGATCGTGTAGCTTTGCGGCTGGGTGACCAGCGAGGCGATGGTCAGCGCGACGCTCGCGCCGCTGGTGAAATCGGCGGTGCCGCTGACGGTGTAGAGCGTGCCGCTCGCGGTCGCCGGATCGAGGTGGACGCCGAGCACGCCGGTGCTGCCGACCGACAGGCTGGACAGCGCGACTGCGCCGGTGGTGGTCGGCACGAAGCTGCCGCCGGCGATGGTGAGCGCGACCGGATTACCGTTCTGCACCAGCGTGCCGGTGAATGAGGCGGTATCCGCCAGCGTGATGCTGCTGCCGGCGCCGAGCGTGACGTCGCCGGTCAGCGCCGCGCTGCCCGACAGCGCGAGCGTGCCGACGCCGCTGCCGAAATCGACATTGCCGACGAGTTGCGCGCTCGCGAGCGACACGGTGTCGTTGCCCGCGCCGAGCGACACCGCGCCGCTCAGCGACCCGGAGGTGAGCGTCAGGCTGTCGTTGCCCGATCCGGTGATGACCTGCCCGACGATGGTGGGGAGCACCGCGCCGCTGACGGTACTGGCGCTCTGGGCGATGGTGACGCCGCTGGTATTGGCCGACAGATCGATCGCGGTGAGCTGGCTCGCAGCATAGGTGCCGGTCAGCGACGCGGCGATGGTGCCGGTGTTGGTGATGCTGGCGAGCGTGCCCGACAGATCCTGGATTGCGACCGACGTGCCCGCGCTGCCGCTGTTATAGGCGGCGATGGTGCCCGCATTGACCAGCGACGGCAGCGACGCCCCGGCATCGATCACCAAGGTGCGCGAGGCAAAGGTGCCGACGCCGCCGGTCGTGCTCAGCGTGCCGCTGACGTTCAGCGTCGGCACGGTGGTGCCGCTCGCAAGCTCGAGCCCGAGTGCATTGGCCTGGTTGGCGACCGCGCTCACCGTGCCCGCGATGCTGATCCCGCCGGCAATGGCAACCGTGCCACCCTCGCCGCCGATGCGGATCGCCTGGGCATCGACGCCGGCGTTGACGCCCGAGCCGGTAACCGCGCCGGCGATCGACAGGCCGTAGGTGGTATCCGCGACCACGCCGATCGTGGTGGCGCTCGCCGCGCCGATCTGCACCGCCGGCGCACTGCCGTAGCTGATCACCGATCCTGCGCTGTCGATGCTGATCCCGCCGCCGACGCTGCCCGCGACCGCGAGACCCGAGCCGCCGATCAGCAGGTCGTCGGCATCGGGATAGGTGTAGAGCGCGCCGCTGTCGCGAAAGCCGGTGGCGGTGATGCTGCTGCTGACGGTGAGCGCCCCGCCGATGTCGCCGTCGATGGCGACACCCACCGCATTCGCGCCCTGCGCCGAGGCAGCGCCGGAAATGGTGACATCGCCGCCAACCGCGCCGGTGTGGATCGCATCGCTGTTGCTGCCGATGACGCTCACCGCGCCGCTGCTGACCAGCGAGCCGGTCAGCGGCGCGTCGATCGCGATGCCCGCGGAATTGTTGCCGACCACGGTGATCGTGCCGCTGTTGGTGACGGTGCCGGTAAAGGCAGCACCGCCGGTGCCGGTACCGACGACATGGATGCCGTAGCGGTCGCTGCCGTTGGCGAGCGGCGTGTCATTGTCACCGTCGCCATCGGTGTCGCTGGCGGTGCTGGTCTCGCTATCGGTGATGGTGCCGGCGTTGGTGATCGACCCGGCAAGCCCGCCGCTCGCGACGATCCCGGCGCTGTCGTTGACGCCGGTGAAGCTGATGGTCCCGTTGTTGGTCACCGTATTGTTGCTGTTGACCGTGACCGCGGCGCCGGCGGCGGGGGACACCGTCACGCCCGAGTTGATCGTGACGTCGCTGCCGCCCGTGGCGAGATTGCTGCTGGTATTGGACGACACCGTCTGCGCGGCAGACGGGACGGCGGCGACCAGCGCCATGGGCGAGACGCCCAGCAGAAGGATTTTGTGCATCGTGACCCCAGCGAGAAGCGCGCCATGGGCGCGTCTCCGCGGGGCTAGCCAACCTGCGTCTCACCGGTGTTGCTCGACATTTCAGTCGATGGCGCGCCGGCGCTCGACGCACAAAACAAGACCGCAGCCCCCGTTGCCGGGGGCTGCGGCCAGTACACTTACAGGATCAGATTCAGAACTGAACGTTCAGCGTCGCCGAGACGGTGCGCGGCGGGCTGATGAAGACAAACGGGTCGTTGGTGTTGGCGACGCCGCTGCCGGCGTGGTTGATGTACAGCACGTCGAACAGGTTGGTGACGTTGAGCTGGAGATAGGTCTTGTCGTTGAGACCGGTCCAGCCGAGGTTCATCCGCGCGTCGAGGTTGACCACCGTATAACCCTTGGTGACCTTGCCGTAATCGACGCCGTTGTAGACGAGGTTGAGGTTCTGGTCGTTGAGGTAGCTCGGGCCGGTGCGCTTGAGCTCGGCACCGATGGTGACCGGGTCGACGTCGACCTGGGCACGACCGCCCGCGGTATAGGTCGGCGCGCCCGATTCACGCTTGCCCGCGGTCAGCGCGTAGATGGACTGGCCGGCGGTGGTGCAGGTGCCGATGCCGGCGTTGAGACCTGCGGTGACATTGGCGGCGGTGCACTCGCCGGTGACGACATCGTCGAGGATCTTCGACTTCAGATACGAACCGAAGGCATAGAGCGTCAGCGGACGGATCGGATGGTAGGTGACGCTGCCGTCGACGCCATATTTATGCACGGTGCCGAGGTTGCGGTAGACGGTGATGTCGTTGACCGGGTCATAGGACGACGCCAGCCGGTTGGTGAAGATCGTGTACCACGGGCCGACCTGCGCCTCGACCTTGCTGCTGTGATAACGGACACCAGCATCGAAGTTCTGCGTGATCTCCGGCTTGGTGTTCTGGACCCCGGGGGCGCTGTAGAAGGACGCGTAGAGGTTGTCCGTGCCCGGCACCTGAATGCCTTCCGAATAGCTCGCATACAGCGACATGCCGTTGTCGAACTTGTAGGTCAGGCCCGCGCTCGGCAGCACGCGATTGTACGCGAAGTTGCGGGTCTGCGGCAGCACGTAGGCCGGGTTCGCCGTCGCATAGGCGGCGAGATCGGTGGCATCGCCGTCGACGCAGCTGACGCCGCCGGTTGCCGAGGTGGTGAAGCAATAGTTGTTCAGCTCGCGGCGGAAGAACTTGCCCGATACACCGCCCGTCACCGTCAGACGGTTGTCGAAAAAGCGGCCACGATATTCGCCCGAGACTTCGTTGAGCGTCACGTACGACTTGCGGTTACGCTTCTCGACGATGTTGCCATCGGCATCGAGCAGCGGATCGTCGATCGGGAAATACTCGGTCGAGAAGCCGTTCTGCTGCAGCGAGGCCAGCTCCCCGGTCTGACGGTGACGGGCATGGTCATAGGTGTAGCTGAGGCGCAGCGACTGGGTGTCGGTCGGCGACCACAGCAACGAGCTGAGCACCAGCACGCGATTGGTCTGGGTGTGGCTCGGGGCGTAAAGCTTGACGCCGTTGCTGGAATATTTGGTGCAGGCGCCCGCGGCATTGAACGCGGTGCAGGTTGGCGTATCGAGCACGTCGCCGTCGCCGTTGAGATCCCGCCCGAAATAATAGCCTACGGCGCCATTTGCGCCCAAGACGTAGCCGGTCTGACCATTAACGCCCGTGCCTTCATACGCGTTCACCGCGCTCGAGCCGCCATTCGCCTTGGTGTACCAGTAGGTCGGGTCGACCGAGAGGATCAGATTGCTGCCGAGGTGGAAGCTGGAAGCGCCGCGTAGCGTGCCGGTGTTCGACGGGTTGTAGCTCGCGGTGTAATCGGTGCCGCAGGCGTTGGGCGTGTCGGCAACGCCGGCCTGCGGTGCGTCCACCTGGCAGGCAGCGATATGCTGGTCGCGTGCGGCCTTGGTGCGCGGCGCGGCATCGAGGTAGAAATCGGGCGTGTTGTTGTTGCGGTTGACGTTGTAATTGCCCGCGAGCGAGACGAAGTCGCCGCTGCTGCCGATCGGCTGGTAGATCTTGAAATTATAGGCGGTCTTGTCGATCTTGCCCTGGTTCGAATATTGGGCGTTGTACGTCTGGTTGCTCGCGGCGAACCAGGCCTTGGTGCCCCAGGGCGTGAACGTGCCGGTGTTGATCATGCCGAACACGCGCATCATGTCGAGATCGCCGATCGATCCTGCCATCCGCGCGCCGGGCTGGTCGGTGGGCGTCACCGTGACATAGTTGACCGTCGATCCGGAGGCCGACGCCGTCGGGCTGTCGAGATCGGTGGAGCCGAGCACGACCTCGACATGCTCGATCAGCTCGGGATCGACCTGCTGGTTCGAATAGATCGCGTAATTGCCGGTGTCGTTGAGCGGCACGCCATCGACGGTCAGCGCGATGCGGCTGGCGTCGAAGCCGCGGATGGTCAGCGTGCCACCGGACGAGCCGTAAGCATCGTTGTTGGTGAAGCTGACGCCCGGCAGGTTGTTGATCGACTCGAGCACCGACTGGCCGGCGACCTCATGGCTGAGGAAGGCGTTAGAGAGCGCGACCTTGGTCTTCGGGCTGTCCGGGATCGTCGCGCCAGAATCTTCGGCGGCGGTGGCGCCGGTCACGACGATGTCGTCCGACTTCTCGAACTCGCGGGTGCCCGTCGACTGCGCGAACGCAGCGGCTGGGATCATCAGCGCGGCATAGGCCACACCGAGCATCATGTGTTTCGGTCGCATCATTTTCCTCAAAGCCCCCCCCTGGGGCGCCGACTTGCCGCGAGATGCGGCAGGCCCCCTTTGCCAGCGATTGAGTAAGTTTTGTGACGGATCTGAGCGCTACGAACCCGTTGATTAACGGACTTTTGTTGCGTTGCACCCAAGCACCACTTTGTGACCGAGCTTTACGCAGATGCGTCCAATTGTTGGCGCGCGTTGCTGCGGCGCGATGTGCCTGGCGCAGCGCCATGGGCCAGCGATCGGCCGGCACAGACGCTTGCCTCACGCTGGTCGGCAACGGTCATCAAGGCGTCTTCCGCCGCGCTGTGCCCAAGCGCCATCAGGGCATCTGGTGCTTCATGATGCCAGCGCCGCGGCGAAGCGTCGCAGGCTTGGTGCTGGTGCGCCGCGGTGCAGTCAGCGACGCCGATCTATGGCTGATCGCGTGGATCGATCGGCGCCAGCTCATCCATGATTGCCGTCAACGCCAGCGCTGTCTGCAACTCCATGGCGCTGTGACCGGCGTTGGTTCGCACATAGGTGACCGGCGCCGCGCCGACCGCGGCCAGCGCCGCGACCAGCCGGGATGCCTGGGTGAGCGGGCACACCTGGTCGAACCGGCCATGGACGATGTGCATCGGAATCGCTGCGATCCGCTCGACGTTGCGGAGGATATAATCCGGCTCGAGGAACAGGTGGTTGGCAAAGAAATGGGCTTCGATCTGCGCGAACGACAGCGCGAACTCGGCATCGCCGAACTTGCCGGGATCATCGTCCTGGGGGATCATGTTGGAGATCGTGCCTTCCCACACCGACCAGGCCAGCGCCGCCCGCAACTGCAGCGCGCGGTCGGCGTCGTTCTGCGGCACCATGTCGAAGATCGCCTTATAGGCGTGCATCATGTCGGCGCGGCGATCGGCCGGAATGACCTCGACGAACGCGCGCCACTCGTCGGGATAGGTCACATAGCTACCGGGCTCGGTCAGCGCGAACGGCGCGTCGGCGAAGGTCGCGGCATTGCCTTGGTACATGTAGCGCAGATCCTCGCGCGCGCCGATGAAGATGCCGCGCAGGATCAGCGTGGCGACATGCTGCGGATGGCGGATCGCATAGACCAGTGCGAGCGTGCTGCCCCAGCTTCCGCCGAACACGTGCATCTTGCCGACGATACCGACCGCGTCGCGTAAGGCGTTGATGTCCTCGACCAGATAGTCGGTGGTATTGCGGGTCAGCGCCACCTGGGGTCCCGCTTCGGCGACGGTCGGCTCGCTTCGGCCGCAGCCGCGCTGATCGAACAGGATGACGCGGTAACGGGCCGGATCGAAGAAGCGAGCCATCCCCGGCGCGCAGGCGCCGCCGGGTCCGCCGTGCAGGAACATCACCGGCTCGCCCGCCGGATTGCCATATTCCTCCCAGTAGAGCCGGTGGTCGGGCGCGGAATCGACCTGCAACAACCCGCTGCGACGGGCGTCGGCGGCGGGGTAGGTCCATTCGTCCGTTATGGCACTGGTCGCCTGAAGCACGGGAATAATGATCGTTCATCCTTACTGCGTGTGCGACGGCTAACCGCCTCTGCTCCCGTTCGCAACCGCGCCCGGCCGCCCGGTTTCCCGCTCAACAGGCTCGTCCATCCACGCCCCGTGACCGTTGTTCACGTTCCGCGCCGATGCCCAGCCTGGTGGATTGCACAAGGTCCGCTGGGCGCACACGCTGGCACATAGCCACCGTCGACCGTTTCGACTTGCCAAGCGTTGTCAGCCAGCGGGAAGAGGGAAGGATCATGACAAAGACGATCGCAGGCCTGTTCTGTGCCGTTCTCGTCGCCGGTGTCGCGGCGGCCTCGAACGCGCAGACCATTACTGCCGCCAACCCGGCGCAATATGGCATGGGCCAGTATTTGTCAGAAGGACGCTATCGCGCCGACAACACGTTGCGCACAAGATGCTTGGGCGAGGAGAAAGAGGGTCGCCTGACGACAACGTGCAAGAAATACCGCCATGAGCTGAACCGGCTCCTTCGGCAACGGTCAGCAATCTAGCGGCGGCCGTTAGCGCCGACCGGCTCGACGGCGAGCGCCCCTCGCGCGATGCTACGCTCCAGACCAAAGCGCACCGGTTGTGCTTGAGAAGCAAGGGCGGCGAGAGCTCGCTTCAACCGCCTGACCAGTCGGCTGTGATCTCGCCCTTATGCCCCTCCGGCGCCAGCGCGGCACGCAGGGCTTCCAGCAAAGGCGGCAGTGCCTGCGTGAAGGCATAGGGCGGGTTGACGATGAAAAGCCCGGCGCCATTATAGATGCCGGGCTGGTCGTTATCGTACAACCAATGCTCCACCTGCAGCAATTTCGGAATGCCGAGCTTGCGCACCTGCTCCTTCCATCGCCAATGCGCGGCGCGGTCCTTCAGCGGATACCAGATCACCGTCACGCCATGCGCCCATTTGCGGTGAGCGGCGGCGAGGGTCGCGGTGATACGGTCGCGTTCATCGAGTTGCTCGTACGGCGGGTCGACCACCACCACGCCGCGCGCGGTTTGCGGCGGCAGCATCGCCAGCCAAAACTCATAGGCGTCGCGCTCGTGCACGGCAGCGGATGTGTCGCGCATCGCGCCGCGCAGGGTATAGGCGTCCTGGGGATGTTTTTCGTTCAGGATCAGCAAATCCTGCGGGCGCAGAAGCTGCGCCAGGATCCGAGGCGAGCCGGGGTATAGATGTGGCTCTGCCCCGACATTCACCGCCTGTACCGCGGCCCGATAGTCGTTCAGCAACGGGTTCTCGTCGGCAACGGTCCGCAGCACGCCCTGCGTGGCCTCGCCGGTGCGTTGGGCGTCATCGCCGCCAAGATCGTACAGCCCGCAGCCGGCATGAGTGTCGATCAGCGTCAGCGCGCCCGGTTTCTGCTGCAAGGCCCGTACCAGGGCGATCAGCAGGCTGTGCTTGACGACATCGGCGCTGTTGCCGGCGTGGAAGGAATGGCGATAGTTCATGGCAACCCAACATCCTGACGATCTGCCTTCATCCGTGCTGCAGGGGCGGTTCCCGAGCGCAAAGCGATTGAAGCGATCAGTCCGGCGCTAGTATAAAGGCGGGCGGCAACCTTCAACGCACTTGCGCGGCGAGGCTTCAAGCCGGCTTCGGGGAAACCGCCGGCGTTCGCCCGGTGTCGTCGGTCTCCTAGCGTGCGAACAGCTCGACGACGCTTGCTGGCGCCGCCACGCCAAAGAAGCGCTCGAGGTTGCGGGCGCTCTCGCCGGCGATGACTTTGCTCCGCCCAAACGGCGCGACCTCGTAGGCGGCGAGCGCGCACTCGCGGTCGTTCGGCCACGTCACGATCGCGCGGGCCAGATCGGCATCGTCCAGCATGGCGAGATTGGCGCCTTCACCGGCAACCGGCCACATCAGGTGGGCCGCATCGACGAGCAGTGCCGCCGTTGTCTGCGTGCCGTCGGCGAATGCGAGGCTGTGCCGCCCCCCCCAACCCAGCGGGCGAACGGCGCTCAGCTTGTGGCCTCACTGTATCGCATCGTGGGGAAGCGCGCCGATCGACAGGCGGCGCAGGTCGCCGCGATCGAGCTCCGGCCGGTGGAGGCGGGGTTGCCCGGCGGGTCCAGCAAGATCGTGCCCGCCTTGTCGACGATCCGCTTGGCGTCTTCACCCCGGCCTGACGATACGACGAAACGCGTCGACCAGCCCGGCATCGGCCAGCGCGCGTTGGCCGCTCTACTCGTGGATGTCCAACAGCCCGCCCTGCCCGTACGCCTGTGGCGTGGCATCGCCCTCGTAGACGACGGCGGTGACGCCGTGCCGGCGCAAGACGCAAGCCAGCGCAAGGCCGTCAAGCCTGGCGCCGATGATGGTGATGGGTTCGTGCACAGCGTGGGCTCCTGCTCCAGTGGGCGGCACGTGTTGGCGCCGGCCGCGTCGGTGGTATGCAGCCGCTGGCAGGGCACAGGTCCGTGCATGCGCGTCACGGCGAGCCGAGTAGACATGCCGTCGTTTTTCGCGACGCCAGGCCCCTATCTGATGCGCAACGACCAGGCAATGAAGCCTCAAACGACTCGCTCGACCCAACGTAGGTCCACGTTCGGCGCCGCGTCGGCGGCAACGATCGCCCCGTGGGCGCGCAGGAGCGGTTCGTCCGCTTCCGATCGCACGAGACCAGAAGCGGACAACGTGGCTTAGCCGACTTGATCGAAGAACATGTATAGCTCGGCGATCTTCCCGTCGCGAGCGATGACAAAGTCGGTGCCGGCATAGGCCGGTGGCTCACCGGGTACGCCCGATGTCCACCGTACGCGGCCGGCGGTGCCGTGGATCTCCTCGGGGGCGCCAAGTTCGACGTAGCGGAATGCGGGGTGCGTCGCCCGGATCACGCCTGCGTTCCGATCGATGGCGTCATGGCCGCGGTGGATGCCGTCAGGTGCGTAAAAGGCCCCGTCCTCGGCCCAGAGCTCGGCAATTGCCGCCCGGCGCCGCTGCGGGTCCGCTTCGCCGAAAACGTCCTGAAGGTTGCGACTCATCAGCGTCGAGATGTACGTCATGATCGGTCTCCTGTTCGGGATCTGGCGGTGGTTCAGATCTGAGCCTGACCGCCATCGACGAACAGCTCCACACCGTTGATGAAGCTGGCATCGTCCGAGGCGAGGAACAACACCGCCTTGGCGATTTCCTCCGGCTGCCCGACGCGACCGAGCGGGATCAGGCTGGCGAGATAGTCCTTGGTGCCGGCCGCCTGCTCACCCCCGCCGAACAGTTCGTCGAGGCCCGCAGTGTCGGTCACGCCGGGGCTGATCGCATTGACCCGGATGCGGCGATCCTTGAGATCGAGGATCCAGTTGCGCGCGAAGTTGCGGATCGCCGCCTTGGTCGCGGAGTAGACGCTGAACGCCGGCGTGCCCGAGATGCTGGTGGTCGAGCTGGTCAGGATCACCGACGCGCCATCCTTGAGCAGCGGCAGCGCCTTTTGAACGGTGAACAGCACGCCCTTCACATTGATGTCGAACGTCTTCTGATAATGCTCCTCGGTGATCGCGCCGAGCGGCACCATCTCGCCACCACCGGCATTGGCGAACACCACGTCAATCTGGGCATGCTGCTGCTGGACCGCATCGTAGAGCCGGTCGATGTCGGCGAGGTTGGCCATATCGCCCTGCACCCCGGTAACGCGCCCGCCGATCTGCTTCACCGCCGCGTCGAGCGTTGCCTGGCGCCGCCCGGTGACGAACACCGCCGCGCCCTCGTCGGCAAACGCTTTTGCGGTCGCGAGACCGATGCCGCTCGTGCCGCACGTCACCACCACCACCTTGTTCGCAAACCGGTCCGTCATCGTCAGTCTCCTCGAATGTAGCGGCGGGATGCCGTCGCCCGCTTTAACTGGGGCCAGAACGATGATGCGTGTAGTCGGTTGATATGGCACACAGCGTTCCACTGGAGGAACGATGCAGATCGACCTGAACGACCTGGCCTATTTCGCCGAGGTGGTCACGCATGGCGGGTTCGCCGCCGCAGGCCGTGCGCTGGGCGAGCCGAAGTCCAAGCTCAGCCGTCGGATCGCGGGCCTTGAAGACAGACTGGGATTACGCCTGATCGAGCGATCGAGCCGGCGCTTTCGCGTCACCGACACCGGGCAGGCCTTTTACGTACGCTGCCGCGCGATGCTGGCGGAGGCGGAGCAGGCCGAAGCGCTGGTGGTGCAGGCGCAGGCCGAGCCGCACGGCCGCGTGCGGTTCAGCTGCCCGACGGGGATGATCGAGCCGATCTCCAGCCTGATCGCCGGGTTCCTCGCGCGCTATCCCAAGGTCCGGCTGCAGCTCGTCGCGACCGATCGCGCGGTCGACCTGATCGAGGAGCGGATCGACCTCGCGCTGCGTGTCCGCACCGCACTGACCAGCGATGCTGCCCTGACGATGCGGTCGTTGGGCCAGTCGACGCGTATCCTCGTCGCCAGTCCGCAACTGGCGAGCCGGATCGACGACGTGACTGCGCTGGCGACGATGCCGGGGTTGAGCACGAGCGATGCGGCGGACGATCTCGCCTGGCACCTCGAGACCGATGACGGACGCACGCATGTCCAGCGCGGCGAGGCGCGGCTTGGCTGCAGCGACATGGCGGCGGTGCGCCGGGCGGCGGTCGAAGGGCTCGGTGTAGCCCTGCTCCCCGATCACGTCTGCCGCGCTGCGCTGGCGGCAGGTAACCTCGTCCATGTCCTGCCGGCCTGGCGCGGGCAACGCGGCATCGTCCATCTCGTCTTCACGACCCGTCGGGGCCTTGCCCCCGCGGTGCGCGCGCTGATCGATCATCTCGCACTCGGGTTCGCACAGGGCCCGCTCGGCCGCTAACGCGCGTGGGCGAGCACGGCGAGGCGCGCGGATCGACAGGCGTGTCGGTCAACATAGAGTAGCTTATGGCTTAAACGCAGCGACAACCTTCTGTGGCGGGCGCGCGGAGCGTCCACGGTGGACGGTCATCAGGCAGCCGGGAACTATTGATCCCTCGAAAGAACCAGCCCTCGGTGCCATGGGACGACTTGGATAGGATCCGGCGGGTGCGACACGATCATGGTCGCTCGGCACCCATGTCCGGTCTTGTCCGCAAACGACAACGCCGCCCGTGAGGGCGGCGTTATGATTTGTGTCGTTGGTTGCGGGGACATGCATTGAACGGTGCCACACTTCGCCAATCATCGATATTTAGCCGCCTGCGCGGATCAAGGCAGAGCCTGACCCAGCTAGGTAAGCAGTGAACCTCAAAGCCTGCGTTCCAAAGCTGCTCGAAGCAAGTGCCTAATAGGCGCCGACTGGGACGAAGCCGTCATTCGTAGGTCCCGCGAAAGACGTCAGCTTTCGGTTGAAGCGGTCATTCCCGCTGGCTCGCCCCTTTTCTAATATCAGTCGCCCATTGAGGCGCAATTGGCAGTGAGCGGGCAGGCAACGCATCGCCACCACCTGCCTAGCCTCAGTCAAGCGATACCAAGAAATTGTCGATGTGCGCGTCCCTGCGTCGGGAACGCTTCAACCTCCCCTTCAAGTTGCGAGCCGCCGGGCGTTCCAGCCGGAACATTTCCGGGTCGCGGGACGCTTGTCCCTGCCAGGAGAGTGACGATGGACCAGAGTCTCGACCGCCTCCTCACTGCCCTGGACGTGACGCCGCACGCCTTTTCGGTCTGCCGGATTCAATCCGGCTGGCGGATGACGTTTCCGGTTTTCAAGGTCATCACGATCCACTTCGTCCTGCGGGGGAGCGGGTTTCTGCAGGTCGGCGATGCCGAGCCGCTCTCCTTCTCGCCGTCCAGCGTTCTAATCGTCCCGGCCCTGCAACCGCATTGGGTCGGCGACGCCCGGTCCACCGCCGATGTCGGGCCGGCCGCTGAGCAATGTGAGCTGATCGGCGACGGACTGGTCGAATTCACCGCCGGCGACGGCACGGAAGACACGCTGCTCCTCTGCGCGGCGGTTTCGGCGCCGCACGATGCGGCGCTCGGCGTGTTCGATCTGCTGCGCCAGCCTGTCGTCGAGACCCTCGCCGCCAGCCACATCCCCCCGGCAATTTTCGACATGATGCGCAGGGAAGTGGCGCACGCTGGCCTCGGCACGCAGGCAATATGCCAGGCGCTGATGAAGCAGGCACTGATCACCCTGTTGCGCGGACACTGGCGATCGATCGCGGATGACGCGCTGCTCGCCGCGGCGGTTAACCATCCCCGCTTGGCGAAAGCGGTCGCCGCCATCGTCGAGCGGCCCGGCGCGCATTACACCGTCGATAGCCTCGCGTCCCTCGCCGGCATGAGCCGGGCGTCATTCTCCGATCATTTCTCTCGCGCCTTTGGACAAGGACCGATCGACTTCGTGCAGAAGGCCCGGTTGAGGGTCGCTGCGCGCCTGCTCGAAGTCACCGATCTTCCGATCAAGGCCGTCGCGGCGAGTGTCGGCTATACTGGCTCGCGGTCGTTTGCGCGCGCTTTCGAAGCTGCTCATGGCGCGTCCCCGACCCGTTATCGCGAGACGTCGGAACACGCGATATCGCCGCAGTAGGTGTCCGATCGTCCAAGGTGACAGGCGCGGCATCCAATCGATCGGCAGTGCGGGAACTCGCCTTGAGGCGAGCCGTCATGACACCGGGTCTTCGCGCACAGGTGCTTCGGTCCACCAACAGGAGAAGCATCATGAATACCGATCGCCGCACGATTCTGACCGGAGCCGCCGCCGCTCTCGTCGCCGTTCCCGCCATGGCGATGGCGCAGCGAAACGGCCGGATGATGAACGATCCCGCTGCGATGCCAATGCCCGACGTGTCGGGCACGCGCACGAACCAGCAATTTTCGATGGGGGTGATCGGACCGGCGATGCTGTCGCTGGCCACCAGCCAGATCGCGGTCGATCGCGCGCGCAAGGCCGACGCGCGCGAGTTCGCCGGCTTCGAGCTGGCCGAGGCGATCGCCGTCACCACCGTGCTCAAGCAGCTCGGCACGCCAGTGCCGCCGATGGATGCCAAGGCGCAGGCGACGCTGGACAAGATCCGCTCGGCGGCGCCCGGCGCCGCGTTCGACCGCGCGTACATCGACGCGCAATATGAGAACCACGTGTTCCTGCGCGATCTGGCGACCGCCTATCTCGGCAATTCGCCGCCGAACCCCAGCGACATGGCGGAGATGCACGGACGGCATCTCGCGACGCTCGCGCTCGCGACGTTCAAGGAACACACGATGATCACCCAGCGCATCGCGCGCGAGCTTCGCGCCTGAAGTCTCGGCCTGGCCCGTGTCGCGGGCCAGGCCGCCGTCGATCGCTCTCATACAAGGTCCTGCTCATGTCCAATGTCCCGTACAATCAGCCCGTTCGCTTCTCTCCCGATGTGGAGACGATCCCCGACGGCGAGGCGGAAGCGATCAAGGGTCTGGGGGAGCAGGTGAAAGCCATCCAGGACAAGACGCGGGCGGATTATGGTACGGCGATCCGGGGCATCCACGCCAAGGGTCACGCGATCGTCAGCGGGACGCTCGAAGTCCTTCCCGGCCTCGCGCCGGAACTGGCGCAAGGCCTGTTCGCGACCGCCGGCAGCTACGAGGCGTTGCTGCGTTTCTCGACCTTGCCGGGCGACATCCTCGATGACAGCGTCAGCGTTCCACGCGGGCTCGGGCTGAAGATCATCGGCGTGACGGGCGAGCGCCTGCCGGGCGCGGAAAGCGACACGACTCAGGACTTTGTGCTCGTCAATGGGCCGGCGTTCGCGTCGGCGACGCCCAAAGCGTTCCTCGCCAATCTGAAGCTGCTCGCCGCATCGACCGATCGCGCCGAAGGCTTCAAGAAGGCATTCTCAGCGACGATGCAGACGATCGACGCCGCGCTCGAGGCGGTCGGGATCGCCAGCCCCACCGTACAGACGCTCGGCGGCGCGCCGCAGACCCATCCGGCCGGCGAAACCTATTACAGCCAGGTGCCGATCCGTTACGGCGACTATATCGCCAAGATCTCGGTCGCCCCGGTCTCGCCCAATCTCACCGAACTGACCGGCAGCAAGATCGACACCTCGGGGCGACCCGACGCGCTCCGCGAAGACATGCGCGCAACGCTGATCGAGCAGGACAGCGTGTGGGAAGTGCGCGTGCAGCTGTGCACCGACCTCGAGGCGATGCCTGTCGAGGACGCATCGGCGCTGTGGGACGAGGCGGCCAGCCCTTATCGCGCGGTCGCGCGACTCAGCGTGCCAGCCCAACTCGGCTGGGAAGTCGGCGTCAGCAACGCGAAGGAAAAGGGCACGTCGTTCAGCCCCTGGCATGGCCTTGCCGCGTTCCGGCCGCTCGGCGGGATCAATCGATCGCGTCGGCCCGTCTACGAGCAGTCGGTCGCTTACCGCGGATCGCACAATGGCTGCCCGATCCATGAGCCGCGTTCGCTGGCGGACGTGCCGTCACAGGGGCCGACGATCGACTAGGCCAGCGGGAGCAAAGGCCTCACGATGTTCTGCTCTGGCCAATACTCTGGCCGGAGCGGTGACGTGCCGTGCGTTTTCGCAAGTGTACACATGCCGATGGCCATCTTTTAATGCAATCAGACTTCAGGAGATCACACGTGCTGTTCCATACCATGGTCGGATCAAACGACATCGAACGGTCGAAACGTTTTTACGATGAGGTTCTCGGCGTCCTTGGGGTGGATGGGGCGACGCTGAACATAGCCGACAGCGGCCATACGCGACTCTTCTACCGTAACGAGAATGGTACCAACTTCATTGTCTCACAGCCCATCAACGATGAGCCGGCGACCGTGGCAAACGGCAGCACTGTCGCCTTCTCGTGCGACTCGCCCGGGCAAGTGCGGCAGTTTCACGACGTCGCTGTCGCTGCTGGTGGTACGTCGATCGAAGCGGCGCCTGGGCCTCGCGAAACGGCCGCCATGGGAGTGATCGAGTTAGCTTATGTTCGCGATCCGGACGGGAACAAGCTTTGCGGAATTCACTTCCCCAAGTGACATGCCACGCATGTAGCTGGATTCCAAGAGCGCCGCGGTGCTTGCGTGTCTTCTCGAAGTGCTGCTGATCGACACATTCTGCGCCACCACGGGGCCGACCCCAGCCCCCGGTTTGCTGCGCGGGCTTGGCCGACGACAGCTGGCACCAGCTCTGCGCCAGATGCACGCCGAGTTGAGCCGAGCCGAGCTTGGACGGTAAGAGAGTTGGCCAAGGAGGCGGCGCTATCGCCTTCGACGTTTTTCGACCGATGTCGTCAGGAGGTCGGCCTTTACGTCAATGGAATATCTGCTTGGCTGGCGCATGGCGATCACCAAGCAGATATTAGGCTGCGACAGCCTTAGCGTCGCCGAGGTCGCGCAGCGCGTGGGATACAGCTCCTCGAGCACGTTTGGCGTGGCGTTCGCACGGCAAGTCGGCGCTTCACCGACCTCCTATGCTCGCGGGCACGAGCGGACAGCGAGCCAGATGCAGTGAGGCGGCAACCGGTCGCTGAGAGCCGCTCTTACCAAACTTGCATCGACATGAACGATCGACGGCCTTCGGGCGCAGTGCCGACCAGACGCTTCGCGCACGCTGATCGGCAGCTTCCGGCAGGACCGGACGTTCACTGATGCTGATGTTACGACCGGGTCTGGTCGGCGGTTGCCTCAAGCCATTCCTGCTCATCGGGCTCAAATGCGTTCTTCAGTCGGCCAATCTGGCCGTCGGAGAATGATCATGGAGATGCCTGAAGTAGAACGCACCGCCACAAACACCTAGCGATCGACGAGGAACAGGCAGCGCTCATCCGTCGCATCTTCCAGCTCTATGCTGACGGACAGAGCCTGAAGCAGATCTGCAACACGTTCAACGCGGAAGGCCTCCCTCCCCGCGCGTCCGCGAGCGCGGAAAATACAATGCGGGTATCTGGAACCCGTCGACCTTGTCGGGAGACGTGACACTCGCAGAGGGCATCCTCAACAACGAAATCTACATCGGGCGGCGCATCTTCAACAGGCGGCGCTGGGTGGAGGTCCCCAACGAGCGCCGCGGTTTCGCCCGCAAGCCCTGCCTGAACCGGGAGGCGGAGTGGGTCGTGCGTGACGAGCCGAGCCTGCGCATCATCGAGCAGTCGTTGTGGGATGCGGTGAAGGTTCGTCAGGTCGACGCGCGTATCGCCTGCGATGAAAAGTTCAAGCTGTCCGGCAATCCGCTCAGCGGCGCCAGACGCCCCGCCCAATTGCTGTCCGGCCTTGTGACCTGCGGCGTGTGCGGCGGCGCGTTCGTCGGCACCGGTAGGCGCTGGCGCTGCAAGGCGGCTCTGCGCAAGGCGTGCAGCAATGCCTCCACCCCATCGAGGAACTCGAACGTCTCGCGCTGGCGGGCATCCGCGACCGTCTCCTCACGCCAGAGATCATCGGCCGGTTCGCACGCGAACTGCAGCGCGAACTCGACGAGCAGCAGCGGACGACCCGTGCAGATCGCAGGCCGTTCGAGCACGCGCTCAACGAGGCGCGGCGACGCATCGCCAAGATCGTACGGCGTCTCGAAGACGGCGATGACGGCCCGAAGGCGCTGCCAGCCAGGCTCAAGGAACTGGAAGCCGAGGAAGCCCAGCTCGCCGTCGAACTCGCCAGCGCCCCGGACCGCACCGTCGTGCGCCTGCCAGCGAACTATGAAGCGGAATACGCGCAGACCGTCGAAAGCCCCGAACAGCATCTGAGCGGCACTGAAGCTGGTCCTGCACGAGACGCAATACGGCGGCCGGTCGAACAGTCGTGGTGCACGCGAGCGATTCCCGCGGCGAAAATATTCGGCGACTGAAGCTGAAGGGCGACCTGTTCCGGATGCTCGAGTTCGCCGACGACGCGGCGTCTGGAGGCAGCCGCGGTCAGAACGCACAAAAGCCCCGGTCCGTCGGGACTGGGGCTTTGAGTGTTACGTCGTTGGTTGCGGGGACAGGATTTGGCCGTCATCATACGTTGATTGTTACGGATGCCTAAGCCGTCGATAGCTAATTTGGTGCTGCCGCCCACTGCCTTGCTGCCGACGATGGTGCGGGAACGACGAGGTCTGGTGGATCCCAGCTGGGCGGCTCGGCGTTAAGGTCCGAGACAGCACGTTGAAAGCGCATGTCGAACGCGGCGGAAAAGAACATCGCGGCAGCAGCTGCACCCACTGTGATGCCCGCAACGATGACTAGCTGGTCATCGATGACGTCACCAAGGTTGGCCAGGGCGATAACAAGCGACGCGACACCGACAGCCACCACAGGCAAGCGAACGCGTATGGAGATGCGAGAAGCCAACGGGTCAGTGTCCATTGAGCCTCGCTGCTGAAACACTGCGATTGTGCAACCGACGCCAACATCGCTTCTGGGCGTTTCCAGCCGAACCGGTTTTAAAGTCCGCGCCTTCAGCCACGTACGTCGCAGCTTGGTGATCAGCGATCATTCCGCGCTCGGTAGGCGAGCACCACGAACAGGGGCCACGCGAGCGCGCTAATTCCCCAAGTCGCTATGAACGGGTAGACGATCGCTGGCGCGTTCATGTGAGGGCCAAAGCGAAGCATAGCGAAGCCGCACATGAGGAACACGACCGCTGTGCCCGCAAGCCAAATCAGTGCTGCTTTGAGCGACATGAGCTTGATTGTGATGCCCGAGCGCGAGAGCGTCAATGACCGGAATTGGGCGACTGCCGTCCGGCAGCTTGTGGCTTCCGCTTTGCCGATCGTGAACGGCGCGGCCTGGTGGTTAGGCGACAGTCCGCCCTTATTTGCGGGCTCGTTGTTGAGGAAACACGATGGTCGCTCGCGCTAATTCACACGGCAATATCTTTGGATATTTGCTCGCAAGTCCTTTCGGCCACCTCGCTCGTATGACGCCGCCTGCGTGCTGCTCCAAAGCATTTAAGCAGAAGTCATTCATAGTTCCCCTTCTGAACGCCGCCTGCAAGAGAGAGTGATCGTAACTGTCAATTGCAATATCGACTTCTCCAGCATTGTAGGGGTCTATGTGGACGTCCGGCCCTCCTCGAGACGACGACAAGCCTTGGTTTATAATTCGGTATTGGACAGGCCGCCAAGGTGAGTGGTTGCCATAGAAGGTATAAGCATTGTAGATGCGCGGTGCCAAACCTCCCGCCAACGCGCCAAAGCCAACTGCTGCTAACGTGCTAATTATTATGGCAGTGAACACTCCTGTAATTCCGTTGTTTGTGGCAACAGCTAAGCGAAGGCCTGGTAGCAGGCCAGCGAGCGCGCCCGCCGTCACGCATGTCCAATGAAACCCACGCGGTGTCGGCGTCATCAGCACGGATGAAGCCATCAAGCCCCATGCTAAATTCATTGATATCAGTATGGTCAGCGCGACCGCAGCGGCATTTCCAAAATGCTTAAGGGCTGCCTCAATGGTGCGATCTTTGCCTGTTTCATCCATGAGGGCCATTATTGTAGCCCTCGGTTACTCTTCCATGAAGAACGTCGACCTCTGGGTGTGAGACGTCATGCTGCAACAGATACGGCACTAACGGCAAACTTGAAGAAACCCCGCTACCCCGCGGATGTCTGCTGTTGGGCGCTTGCCGACTGGCTGCTTCCAGGGTCCGCTTCGCAAGCTGCGAATGTCGCGATCTGGTGGGATGCGGAACAGCCGCTTCCGGCGCGTTGGGCTGCAATACCTGACATTGGGCAGATGGCTGCTCTTCCTAAAATGAGCGAGTTCCGGGAATGGCCGGTTTAGGCGGCTATCGACCTTTTCGATCTTGGGCAGACGACCGATGCGTTTATCGGAGGTCTGCTGACTCCCGCTGGACCGTAAGAGGCAAGCTCGGTATTTTGCGAACCTGATCGAGCGTTTGAACCTCGAGCTTCGGGTCGGAGAGCCAAACATCTCCTTTACCCCAGAGCAGGAAGCCGTAGCTTACATGGTCGGCTCCGTAAAAGACTGGGCCTACGATCACATCGAGTTGCTGCCACCCGAAAGTGCCGTGGAGCGGATCTCGATGCGTGTCGCCGCCCATTACTCGCGTACCATAGCCGCCCGGCGCAAGCCAGAAGCGAACTTCTTCGGCATCGCGCGCCGCAACGATGGCAGAGAAGTGCAGGTAACGCCCAATCATTGCTGGCGTGGTCTTCACAATCTGGCGTAGCTGGCCCCAGCCACTAGGCGAGGTCACGGCCGCACCGATGCACATGGGATCACCGTTTTCAGGGACGCGAAAGACATACTGCCCGATGCCGTTGCCAGCGCGCTGCCAAGTGTCTGAGCCGGAAATCTGTTCTCGATCAGCCTGCAACCTCAGCACACCTCGCTTGTCCGGTGCGATGACGCGCTGATCGGTCTTGACAATCCCGACTCGCACAAGATCAACTGGGTCGCCAGGGCGTCGCACGCAGCGGGGGGGGGTGTCTTTGGCGACGGCCCCAACCTAGTCGGGCGCTTCCCGACCACGACAATATCAAGCGGTTCGCTTTCTCCTGCATTCCGGTCCGCAGTTTGACTGGTGTCGCTTTGGGCCTTCGAACTCCCGGCAAGGGAGCATGCGTACAAAGCAACAAGAGCGAATGCCTTCAGGCTCATACCATCACCTCTCCCCTGTCGTCACATGAGCCTAATCAGACGCGCACCCGACCGCAATAAAGCAACCTGCAGGCTCCCTTGATGTCCGCGGTCGCGTTAGCCGCCTCGACGCAGAACGATCGCCAACGTCGCCAATCCGCAGACCGGCGCGATTATGAGGGACCAGATCATCGCCGCTAGGCCGCCTTGGCCATCGTGAGGGTCTATATGTGTGTACCAAGCGATCATGATCACGTTGATAAGGAAGAAGCTCGCGAGCAGGGCGGTCATGGCCCACAAGAGCGCCCGGACAAATCGCTGCGAAGTCATGGTTCGATCGTGCGCTAGTGAACGAAGGTCTGCAATTGGGAAAGCAGGAGGCATCTCTTAACGGCCGACAATGGGCGCTTTCAGCCTGGCCGCTTTCCGCCGGCGAATGTCGCGATCTGGTGGCAAGCAAACATTCAGTCGATCGTTCGGCTGAGCGCCGGGGAGTGGGCGCAAGCTGACGGGCCGTTCCAGCGTCCGCTTCCTAATCGCGATTGTCGCAACCTGGTGGGAAAGCGGAACGGCAGCTATCGGGAGAAGATCCCACATAGCTGCCGTTCGAAGCGTGTGCACACGCCAATGGCCTTGTGCTTACTCCGCCAATTGCTGGTTACCCGTCTCCACTCGCTGCCGAGTGATGATCGCCGGGTCTGCATCGATTGAATGTAGATAAGCCACTCGCTCGGGGCTATGCCGTTTAAACCGACGAAGTGCGTTTGCCTGGTCATCCGTGAGGTGGATTTGGACGTACCCCCGCTCGATGAGGCACCGGTCTATTACGGCTTGGAGTTGATCCCGAACGTCGAGGGAGACCATGGCAACGTATTTTGCTCCAAAGGTGTTGCTTCTCCGCGCAATGTCGTCCGCTGACCTGAGTTTAGTTATAGCTTGTACGACATTCATTGGGGCGCTTGACCCAATCTGAATGACTGTATCGAGCAACTGCGCAGAGCTTAGTGTATCAAGCTCACGGAGTGTCTCTGGCTTAATGTAGGCCATCACGTAGCGTGAGGTTTCGGTGCACTCAGCCGCGTCTTGGGCATATCGGTCCAAAGGCACACCAGCCTTACCCCACGACGTTTCAATGTGGTTCTCTGCGACCACTGGCGGAGCGAGGATTGTCGAACACGCGAGCGCAAGGCCAAACAAGAACCGCATAAACGTCTCCCACGTCAGGCGTTGTTAGTATTTCACGCTGCGCAGAATGACCGCTTTAGAGAAAATGGCAACCTGGATCTTTCGGCGCAATTTGGGCGACAACTGACTGGCAGCTTTGCGGCTCCGATGACCCACTAGCCGACAATTAGCGAGAGCCTTGCGCCTCCCGCAATCTGCCATTTGTTCATGTCGGTCGTGCGAGCGCTCGCGGTGTATGGCTTTTTCCCGGAGGGCATTATCCGATGAAAGCTCAACAACCGCTTCCCTTCGAGGAGCGCAAGGCAGGCGCTAGCATAAAGAGTCTTAGCGCTCGCGTACGTAGCTCCAGGTCGCCCATAATTGGGCCAGCGAACCAAAGATCGTCAAGGCAATGCCCAGTCGATGCATATAGGCAGGTATAGGCGAAAGCACCGCCGCTACCAGCAACATTAATATGCCGATTAGGGTAACAGAGTAAAGCCAGACAAGTCGTTTACGAAAACGCTCACGATAATAGCTGGTCCGTTCAGTCATCGGCGCGAACGTAGCATGTCTGTCACGTCTGATCTAAGAATGGCGTTGAGACTACGACTGGTCATATCGAACGGCGTTGCTGATCAGCAGCCAGAGCAAACGGCTCAACGTGGCCGCCTACCGTGTCATATCCCGCGCCATCAACCAGGACCTGTGGGATAATCGGCCGGCAATTGTATGTGGAAGCCATCGATGCGCCATAAGCACCTGTGGTGTGGAAGACGGCTAGATCGCCTCGCTGCACTCGATCGATCTGTGAAGCCAGTGCGAACGTGTCTCCTGTCTCGCAAACCGGTCCAGCGATATTGGCGATCATGCACCTGCCATCGGGAGCTACCGCCTCAAACCGGTGAATCGCTCCATACATGGCAGGGCGCACGAGATCGTTCATCGCCGCATCTACGATCACATAGGGGTATCGAACGCCCGGCTTGACCCAGATCACGCGAGTAAGCAGCAGACCAGAGGCGGCAACGATGATCCGGCCAGGCTCAAAGGTAAGGACGACATTCCAGTCGGCCGTAATGCGCTCAACCATTGATGCGTAATCGGCAAGCGTAGCGGTGATCTCGCCCGCGGCGTAAGGAACACCTAGTCCACCTCCGAGATCGACTTGACTGACTGCATGCCCATGCGCGCGTAATTCACTGATAAGAGCACCGACGCGGCTGTACGCCTGCTCTAGAGGCGCTAGCTCGTGAAGCTGGCTTCCGATGTGAACGGCGACGCCGCGCAGATCGAGGCCCTCATGCCCAGCAAGCCGATCGTACATCGCCGCCGCGTCGACGATTGGCACGCCGAACTTGTTCTCGCGGCGACCGGTCGAGATTTTGGCATGGGTACCGGCGTCGACGTCCGGGTTGATTCGCAGCACCGCCGGCGCGCGCAGGCCCCGGGCCGCCGCCAGCGCGGAGAGCACGGCGCCTTCCTCTTCCAGCTCCAGGTTGAACTGACCGATGCCGGCCTCGAGCGCCTGGATCATCTCGGCGTCGGTCTTGCCGACGCCCGAGAACACGATGTCCTTTGGTGCCATTCCCGCCGCCAGCGCGCAGCTCAGTTCGCCGCCCGAGACGATATCGGCGCCATAGCCGCGCGAGGCGAGCAGGCGCAGCAGCGTGATATTAGGGTTGGCCTTGACGGCGAATGCCAGCCGGGCGCCGCCGATCCGCGCCAGGGCGCCCGAAAAGGCGTCGGCCGAGGCACGCAACGCGGCCGCCGAATAGACGTGAACGGCGGTGCCCACCTCATCGGCGACGCGGGTCAGCGGGACGTCTTCGGCATGGAGGATGCCGTTGCGATGAGCAAAGTAGGTCATGGTTTCCTGCAATCGTGGGTCAGGCGTCCGCCTCGTCGACACGGCGGCGATGGCGACGGATGCGTTGGGCGTGGATCACTGTCGCGGTGTGGACGTGACCTCGGCGTTCGGCGCGCCAGGCGACGGCGACCCGCTTGCCGTTGATCATCAGCGTCAGCCCGAACAGCACCAGCGGAAAGAGCAGGAGGATTAGCGGAGAGCCGTTCATCGTCAGCGCCACGGCACAGGCGCACAGGCTCAGCACCGCCCCTGCCGCCCGCCATGTCAGATCACGCTTCGTCATGCGTCGTCACCCCGATCCGCGGGATCGCGGATGACGAGATCGGCAGCGCGCGACAACGCCTCGTCGATTCCAGGCCGGCGCGCGCCCGACCACAGCACGATGTCCGCAGGGAAATCGGCTTCGTCGCGCAGCGCGGCGTGTGCGTCGGCAAGCTCGAACGTGACGCCGATCGCCGGGTCGGACAACGATCGGGCCGCCGTCCGGGCTTGGCCGATCAGTGTCGGCGACCCATCGATGCCGCGAACCTCGATGGCGGTGAAGCCGAGTTCGCGGGCCCGGCCCGCGGCATGGAGCAGCAGCGCTCCCGCGCCGCAATCGGCGTCCACGATGCGTACCGCACAGCGTCGCCGCAGCCGCAGCGCGACAAGCGCCGCGTCAAGTGCCGGCCAGCGCGGATCGTGCAGCGCTCCCCGGCTGTCCGGCGCCACAGCCGATGCCCGGTGCGTTGATGCCGGGGCGCCGGGATGACGAAGAAATAGGCTGGTCATCGCCGTGCCTCCTGCGCCGACGCATGCTCATGCGCAGCGACTGGCGCGAAGGATATCAACGGCGCGAGCGGCTCTGCCGCAATCATCACCGAGCCATGGTAGATCTGCCGCTCGGCGCGAGCGAAGCTCATCGCCGCCGCCTGCGAGACGAACCGGCCTTCGAGGCACTTGTTGCTGTCCTGGACCAGCCAGTGTCCGGCGCAATCCTGTCCGACGTAGATGAT
>NZ_JBWKOS010000013.1:0-57008 GCF_059416225.1 Sphingomonas sp. GW821-FHT09E03
ATCATCTACGTCGGACAGGATTGCGCCGGACACTGGCTGGTCCAGGACAGCAACAAGTGCCTCGAAGGCCGGTTCGTGTCACGAGCCGCGGCGATGAGCTTCGCCCGCGCGGAGCGGCAGATCTACCATGGCTCGGTAATCATCGCGGCAGAACCGCTCGCGCCGCTGGTATCCTTCGCTCCGGTCGCTGCGCATGAGCATGCTTCGAGGCGGGTGGGGCAGGGAGCGGGACGATGAAGACCATCGCCGTTCGCCGGCCACCCACGCCGGCATCGATACGCGGAGCGTCCACCATGGTGCCGGGCGGCAGGCGGGCGCTGCACGATCCCCGCTGGCCGGCGTTGAACCAGGCACTCGTCAATCTCCGGCTGCGGCATCGTCATGCGTTACGCATCGTCGATGCCGATTGTGGGGCGGGATCGTTGCTGCTGCGTGCCTGCAGGCGGGCGCGCGAACTCGGTTTCACGGCCATCGAGGGACGCGGCATCGACGGGTCGCCGGCGCTGATCGGCCAAGCCCGCGCAGCGGCGCTGAAGCTGAGCGATCCAGCAATCGGCGTTGCGTTCGAGCTAGCCGATGCGCAGACCGCGCTGCGCGACGAAGCCGACTTCCCTGCGGACATCGCCTTGTGGTCGGGCGCGCATCGGCCCGCCATCGACGACGCGCTGGCGCGTGCGGCTGCTTTCGTTATCTGCGATCCGGCATGCTCGGGCCAGGGCGCATGAAAAAGCGCGACCTGACATGGCGGGCGGCAGGCGCGGTGCTGAGCCTGGGCGCCTGTGCCGCAGCGATGACGATGGACGGCTCGCCGCTGATCCTCCTGCTCTTCCCGCTGGTGCTGTTCGGGCTGACGCTGATGATCAACGGTAAGCGGGTCGCCGTTGCCTGGCGCGCCGAACGCCGTGGTCACGTCAATACCGCGACAGTGATCCACGCCCAACGCATCCATCGCCATCGCCGCCGTGCCGACGAGGCGGACGCCTGACCCCCGATTGCAGGAAATCATGTCTTACTTTGTTCATCGCAAGGGCATCCTCCATGCCGAAGACGTCCCGCTAACCCGCATCGCCGATGAGGTGGGCACCGCCGTGCACGTCTATTCGGCGGCCGCGTTGCGCGCCTCCGCCAATGCCTTTTCGGGTGCGCTGGCGCGGATCGCCGGCGCCCGGCTGGCGTTCGCCGTCAAGGCAAACCCCAACTGCGCGCTGCTGCGCCTGATCGCCTCTCGCGGCTATGGCGCGGACATCGTGTCCGGCGGCGAGCTGAGTTGCGCCCTCGCCGCCGGGATGAGGCCGCAGGACATCGTGTTTTCGGGAGTGGGCAAGACCGATGCCGAGATGATCCAGGCGCTAGACGCGGGTGTTGGCCAGTTCAACCTCGAGCTGGAAGAGGAGGGCGCCGTGCTTTCGGCGCTGGCAGCGGCACGGGGGCTGCGCGCACCGGCGGTGCTGCGGATCAACCCGGACGTCGACGCCGGTACCCACGCCAAGATCTCGACCGGCGGGCGTGAGAACAAGTTCGGCGTGCCGATCGCCGATGCGGCGGCGATGTATGATCGGCTTGTCCGGCACGAGGGTCTCGACCTGCGCGGTGTCGCGATCCACATCGGCAGTCAGCTGCACGATCTCGGGCCACTGGAGCAGGCGTATCGCCGCATCGGCGACCTCGTTGCCCAGTTACGCAACCGCGGCCACGCCGTCAGCCACGTTGATCTCGGCGGCGGCCTTGGCATTCCCTATGCCGCGGACGAGATCACGCCCTCGCTCGCCGACTATGCGGCGATGGTCGCGCGCGTGACGGGCGGCTGGAACGTTGCGCTCACCTTTGAGCCCGGACGGGTGATCGTTGGCGCCGCGGGCGTGCTGCTCACTCGGGTGATCTGGGTCAAGCCGGGTGCTCGACATCCCTATGTGATCGTCGATGCGGCGATGAACGATTTGGCTCGGCCCGCCATGTATGGTGCCGTCCACCGGTTCGAAGCGGTGGTGCCCGACGGCCGGCGCATGATCGCCAATATCGCCGGACCCGTTTGCGAGACGGGCGATACCTTTGCGCTGGACTGCGAAATCGATCGGGTGGCCCGCGGCGATCTGGCGGTGTTCCACACCACCGGTGCCTATGGAGCATCGATGGCGTCCACCTACAATTGTCGCCCCGTCATCCCGCAGGTGCTGGTTGATGGCGCTCGGTACGATGTGGTGGGTGAACGATTGGAGCCGTTTGCTGATGCTGCTTGATCGTCGAGATCGGGTCTCGCTCAGCCGTGCCTCATGCGGCCAGCAATGCGCAACCGACCTCCCGGATTAGAGCGGCAGCGGCTCGGGATGCGGGTCAAGGAGGCATCTGCTCGTTCACGATCATTAAGGCGTTCGAGCAAGCGAGCCACGCCCGACCGGCCGGTGCGGGACGGATCGAGGCAGGCAGTGGCTCCCGTCAGACACCGCCGGGCTAAGCCTTAGGTGAACAAATGTCCGAGGTTGGTCAGCGGGAAGGCAGGCACAAACGTCCACTCCTGGGTCGACGCCGCTGCAGCATCATTCGACTCCAAGCATCTGACTGACGGTGCCGCTGGTGCCCAGGTGCGTCTGCGACAGGGCGTAGGGCATGCTTCTGATGGGCGTCGCAGGAACATTGCACCCGTAGACGATGGATCGACTGCGCTGCATCAAGGCTGCCCCTCGGCGTGCTCCTTGCCGCGTGTTGCAGGGCCTGAGCAACCTGGCTTTGCCCGCAATCGAAAACAAAGCTGATCCAATACCTCAGTCTGCGGTAGGAGTGCACGAGACGCGGCGTCAGACGAATATCGTAGGCCGTCTCTCCATGGGATGAGCCTTCAACGCCCAACGTGATCCCTAGTTTTTCTTTATTGCCTATCAACTTGATGGGAAATTAGACCTCTAGGTCAATGGTCTGACAAATAAGGGGGATCCATGCCACGAATTCGCTTGCCCGCGGTCGCGGCGCTGCTGCTGACGAGCACATCCGCTTATGCTCAACAGGTTACGTCTTCGCCCCAGCAGGGATCGCCTGAGCAGCCGCAAGCGGAGGCGAACGACGGGAAAGCGGACGACATCGTCATTACAGGTATTCGGCGCAGTCTCGCCGATGCGCTGGCCGCCAAGCGCGATTCGACCCAAGTGCTCGATGCGATCTCGGCGGAGGACGTCGGCAAATTCCCGGACAAAAACGTGGCCGAGGCATTGCAACGGGTGACGGGTGTTCAGCTCAGTCGCACGGGCGGCGAGGGATCAAGTATTACCATCCGCGGTGCGGACGCCTCGCTCAACCGCGTGGAGATCAACGGCCAGACCGCGCTGTCGACCAGCCTGGCGGCAGGCTCTAACGGCAATGGCAGTAACCGCCAGGTCGACTTTCGCGACCTTCCAGCCGAATTCGTGTCGCGGCTCGAGGTGGTCAAATCAGCGACCGCGGACATGACCGAAGGTGGGCTCGGCGGAACGGTACGGGTGATCACCCGACGGCCGTTCGACACCAAGGAAGGTTATCTCGCCGGCTCGGCGCAGGGGATCTACAATCAGCTCGCTGATAAGGTGGACCCGAAGTTTGCGCTGATCGGCAGCAAGCTGTTCGCGCATGACACGCTCGGCATCCTCCTGTCCGGCACTTACGAAGATCGTACGGTCCGCTACGACCAGGCGCGCACCACCGGGTGGCGCCAGGTGGAGACGGTACAGCCCGCCACGCCGGCCGCGCAGAACTGCCTCAGCGGGCGCAACCAGGCACGCTGCGTAGACAATGACAACAGCGGCTTTGGCGACTTCTATCCCGACATCCCGCGCTATCTGACCGCGACCGAGCCGACCAAGCGCTATGCCATCAACAGCATCGTCGAGTGGCGGCCCAGCTCCGATTTCAGGGCGTATTTGGAAGGCACCTACACCAAGAGCAATACGGAGCAGAACGACCAGTATCTGCAGCTCAGCACCACGCAGGCGGTGGCCAACGGCGGCATCGATCCTGCCAGTGTGACCATCGCCGACGAGACCGCGCAGAAGGTCACCTTCATCAACGGCCTTGCGGCACCCGCGGGCATGAGCGTCAATTACCGCAGCGTCCTCGGCACGGTTTCGCGCTACACCATCAATGGCATCGGAGGCGCCGAGTGGCAGGTCGGGCCGGTCAAGCTCTCGGCGCGTGGCACCTATGCCAAGTCGCGCGTGTTCAATGACGAGGTCGACGCCACCGCTGTGGTCTCGGGCAAGGCGGCGCTGCCCTATATCACGATCGACTATGACAACGCCCAGCACGCGCCCAATATCATCCTGCCCTTCGATACTACCTCCACCGCGGGCATCAACCAGCTGTCGGTAGAGTCGCGACCGCGCATGCTTCGCCAGCGTGAGATCGGCGGCAAGTTCGATGCTGAATACCGGCCGGAGACAGACAGCATTCTGACGTCGCTAAAGGCCGGCCTCGAACGCCGTAATCTTTACTCGAGCAGCGACTTCTGGGATTCGGTCTACACTCTCAACGGCGTAACCGGACAGACGACGCGCACCCAATCCGGAGTGACTGGGACGCAGATCGTGAGCACCACGACACCGGCGGCGCTGCTCAGCCAGATCCAATCGCTCGCTGGCAATTACGCCCATCCGACCGACGGCAGCTTTTTCAAGACCGGCGATCTCGGCATCAGCGGCGGGATCGATCGCTGGCTGGGGCTTGGCACCGACTTTGCCGATGCCGTCGGCGTTCCCGATCCTTACGGATCGAACTCTCCGCTCGACACCTACCGCGTCAAGGAGGAGAATCTCGCAGGTTACGTGCAGGCTGCGCTCCACGCTGATGTCGGTGTGGAGCTGTCCGGGGTGATCGGCGCGCGGCTGGTGCATACCCGGACGGTGTCTTCAGGAAGCCAGAGCCTAAACGGCGTGATCTCGCCGGTGACCTTCGTCGGCAGCTACACCACCGTGTTGCCATCTGCCAATCTGCGGGTCGGCGTGATCCCGGAAAAGCTGGTGGTGCGCGCCACCGCGACCGACGTGCTAGCGCGCCCCGCGCCGTCGCAGCAGGCGCCCAATCTCAAGCTCGATTCCGTCGCTTTCACCGGTTCGCGCGGCAATCCCGACCTCAAACCCTATCGCGCCTGGCAATATGATCTCGGTGCCGAATATTACCTCAGCCGCACCGACTATGTGTCCTTGACCGGCTTCCGCAAGGATATCCGTTCGTTCATCGACACCAAAACCCAGCAGGAAACCTACAACGGCATCGACTACACGATCAGCCTGCCGGTCAACGGTACCCAGCACGTCACGATCATGGGCGTTGAGGCCGGCGGCCAGTTCACCTTTGGCTTCCTGCCGGGCCTGTTGCACAACCTCGGCACCACCCTGAACTACACCTATATCCATGACGCCGGGTACGAAGGGCGCGACTATTTCACCGGCGCGAAGCTGCCGTTCCCAGGCGTGTCAAAGAACAGCTACAATGCCTCGGTCTTCTATGATGACGGGCACGTCTCCTTGCGCGGTTCCTATAATTGGCGGAGCGGCTTCCTGATCGCGGCGCAGGACCGCGGCAACAACCCGTCCTATGGTGAAGCGTTCGGCCAGTTCGACGCGTCATCGAGCTACATCCTCAATCGGCACTGGTCGCTGTTCCTGGAGGGGGTCAACCTCACCGATTCCACCCGGATCGAGAATGCCGCGAGTGTCGACCGCCGCAACGTGATCGAGGCCTACGGGCGCCGGGTGTACTTCGGTATCCGGGCCAAGCTGTGATCCAGACCCTGCATCGCCGCGAGCTGTTGGCCGGCTTGGCCGGGACGCTGGTGGCCACGGGCGTCCAGGCCCGGGCCGCACCGCCGCTCCATCGCGATGACTTTCGTCACGGCCTCGGGCAGTGGGTCGTCGAAGCCGAGCAGCCGAGTGAGGTGGTTGCGGCCAACGGCGTGCTAGACATCGTCGCGCCTGCCGGGCTGACGCTCTGGTTTCGGCCGCGGCTGAGCGGGCGGATCGCGATTGACTATGACGTGCAGGCGGTCAGCTGGGGTGGTCGCTTCGACCGGGTGAGCGACGTCAACTGCTTTTGGATGGCGCGCGATCCGGCCACGGCCGACGGTGACGTCCTCGCGCATCCGCGCTCAGGCAGGTTCGAAGACTATGACACGCTCGAGACCTATTATGTCGGCCTCGGCGGCAACACCAACACCACTACCCGGTTCCGGCGCTACGTAGGGCACGCCGGCGACCGCCCGCTGTTGCCGGAAAACGACCGACGCGGGGCCGACGACCTGCTCGTCGCAAATCGCTGGCAGCACCTGCGGCTGACGGCGGCCGGGCGCGCGATCGGCTTTGCCCGGGACGGCCGTGGGCTGTTCGCGTTCGACGATCCCATCCCCTACACCCAAGGCCGCTTCGGCCTCCGGACGACAGCCAGCCACCTGCGGGTGCGCAATTTCGCCGTCCACACGCTTGCCTGAAGACAGGATCAGATGATGACCGCATCCCGCCGGGACGTCCTGCAAACCGCACTCTTAGCGGGCGCCGCCACGCTGGTCCCATACCATGCAAGGGGGCAGCTTCGCTCTAGCAGAGTAGTGAATGCCGCGCGGTGGATCGACGGAGTTTCGCCCGTGCGCGACGAAGGGCAGTCCTTCGGACTGGCCTGGCCGCGCGGCACGATTTCCAACACGCATCGCTTCGGCGGACGCCGTACCGATGGCACCCCGGTCGCCGTTCAGAGCTGGCCGCTCGCCTACTGGCCCGACGGGTCAATCAAATGGAGCGGCCACGCGCTGGCGGCCGGCGCGGCGGCGGGTAGCGACGGCATCGAGATCATCCCTGGCATGCGCGTGCCGGCGACGGCCCAGCTGCGGGTCATCGATGAACCCGCGGCGGTGGCGGTGCGCGTTGGCGAGACGACGTGGCGGGTACCGCGGCGCGGCACGGCGCTGGTGTCGGCGGTGGATCGGGCAGGATCCACGATTGCGGAAAACCTCCAGCTGGTTGCCCGACGCCAGGATGCGGCGAGCAGCGAGGAAGCGGAAACGGTAGCGACCGCCAGCTTCGTCAGCCGGATCGACCAGGTGTCAGTCGAGCAGCGCGGGCCATTGCGCGCGGTGATCAAGATCGACGGCGTCCATACCGATGCCCATCGCGAATGGCTGCCGTTCAGCGTCCGCCTCTATTTCACCGCAGGCAGCGATGCGGTGCGGCTCGTCCACAGCTTCGTCTGGGATGGTGACAGCGATCACGATTTTCTGTCGGGACTGGGGGTGCAGGCGTCCGTTCCGCTGTCTGCGCCGTTGCACGATCGACATGTCCGCTTCGCGACAGAGCATGGCATCTGGGGAGAGGCGGTGCGGCCGCTGACCGGGCTGCGCCGCGATCCGGGCGAGGCGTTCCGTCAGGCACAGGTCGCGGGACAGGCGACGCCGCCTGTCGAGCAGATGGCGCCGGCCTTGCGCCCGCTGCTTGACCGCATTCCCGCCTGGGGTGATTTCCGGCTGTTCCAGCCCGATTCCGACGGCTTCAGAATCACCAAACGGACGCGGCGCGGTCGCGCTCTCATCCAGTCGCTGGAGGGAAGCCGGGCGAGAGGCCTGGCTTATGTCGGCGGTACCGGCGGCGGGGTGGCGATGGGCCTAGCCAATTTCTGGCAGCGCCACCCTGCGCAACTCGACATCGCCGATGCCGCTGGTGAAGCGGCGACGGTCACCGCCTGGCTGTGGGCGCCCGATGCGCCGGCAATGGATATGCGCTCCTACCGCGATACGCTCGGGATGAGCGACTATGCCAAGCAGAACCAGGGCCTCGACGTCACCTATGAGGATTACGAGCCCGGCTGGGATTCCGCTCGGGGGATCGCGCGCACCAGCGAACTCTGGCTGTGGGCGCTTCCCGCGACGCCCGACGAGGCACGGCTGGAGGCGATGGCTGGGCTCGTCTCGCAACCGCCGCGGCTGCTGGCGACGCCTGAGCAGGTCCATCGCGCCGGGGTATTGGGCGATTGGTCGCTGCCGGACCGCGGGACCGCGTTCGCTACCCGGGTGGAGGATCAGAATGATCTGCTGCTCGACCTCTACCATGGCGAGATCGAGCGACGCCGCTGGTACGGTTTCTGGAACCATGGCGACGTGATGCACACCTATGACGCCGATCGTCACGAGTGGCGCTACGACATCGGCGGCTATGCCTGGGATAATTCCGAGCTCTCCACGGACTTGTGGCTGTGGTACAGCTACCTTCGATCGGGGCGCGCCGATCTGTTCCGGATGGCGGAGGCGATGACCCGCCACACCGGTGAGGTCGATGTCTATCACCTTGGCCCATACGCAGGGCTCGGGACCCGGCATGGAGTGCAGCATTGGAGCGACAGTTCCAAGCAGCCCCGGGTCTCCAACGCCGCTTACCGCCGGATCTATTATTATCTCACGGGCGACGAGCGGGTCGGCGATCTGATGCACGCGTTGATCGGGTCGGACGCGACGCTGGCCACGGTCGACATCGGCCGCAAGGTCGAGGCGCGGGCACCGGAGTCGCTGCCTCCTGGAGGCACTGCCGGGATCGTCGGCCAACACGGGCTGCCCAAGGGCCAGATCCAGCTCGGCTTCGGCACCAGCTGGGGAGCGTTGGTGGCGGCCTGGTTCACCGAGTGGGAGCGGACCGGTGACTTTCGCTGGCGCGACCGGATCCTCGCGGGGATGAACAGCATCGCCGCGCTGCCGCGGCAATGGTGGGCGGGGGGCGCCAATTACGAGCTGGCGAGCGGTCGTTTCGTCTCGGGTGGCGAGGCGATCAGTGTCAGCCACCTGAATGCGGTGTTCGGGATCGTGGAGATCATGGCGGAGCTTCTGCCGCTGGTCCACGCGCCCGCTTACGAGCAGGCGTGGCTCGATTATTGTGCCTGGTACAATGCGCCGGCGGCGGCGTGGCAGGCACGCTTCGGCGAAGCACCGCGCGGGCACAATCTGGCGCAGGCGCACAGCAGACTGACCGCCTATGCCGCTGCGCGGCGGCGCGATCCGCAGCTTGGCGCGCGGGCATGGCACGAGTTCCTTGCCGGAGAACTGACGCTGGGCCTTGCCGCTCGCGCTGTGCGCTCCCAAGCGACGGGCGAGACCACTCCCGAGATCGCCGGGTTGTCCACCAACGGCGCCGCGCAATGGGGGCTGGCCGCGATCCAGAACCTCGCCTTGGCCAAGGCTTGGGCGCCTCAGCTGTGAAAGTCGCTGCTCAAGCCTTCGCTTCTCGAGGCAGCGGGCGTTCCGAGCAACATCGCGGACTGATCGATTGTGAGTAGCCGGATCCTTTTTCCGCTCCCGCTGTCGCGCCATTCTCAATCGCCGACGAGAGGTATCGATGCGTAGCCTGATCAAACGAAGCCTGTGCGCACTGGCGCTATCGACGACGATGCTGGCGAGCGCCGCGCAGCCCCGGCAGGTTCCTTCGCCGTCGCCGTCGCCGGCTCCCGCGTCGCGCTCGGCGGCACAGCGCCCAAACATTATCCTGATCCTGTCCGACGACAACAGCGTTCCGCACGACGGTTGCCACCCTAACGCTACTGCCAGGACCTACGGCATCACCCCCAATTTCGAGGCGTTCGCGCGCGAGGGGATGTGCTTCGATCGCGCCTATTCGTCGGCGTCGCAATGCGCGCCGTCGCGCGGGGCGATCTTCGCAGGGCGCAATCCGGTCGACCTGGGAATTACCCGGTTCGCCCAGCCGACGCGGCGGGACGTTCCCTTTTTCAGCGATCTGCTCCGTGCCTCGGGCTATTGGGTCGGGCTCGACGGCCGCAACCATCATCTCGGCGGGCGCGAGGACGACCCGCCGCACGTCAAGAAGCTGCTCGCGGAGACCGGGCAAAGCCGGCTGCAGGACCGGTTCGACTATGTGGACATCTACGGCACCAAGACGATGCCGGCGGCGACGCTCGCCGGCCAGGTCGGCGAGACCCTGGACAAGGTGCCGGCGAACAAGCCGTTCTTCCTCTATTTCGGGTTCAGCACGCCGCACCGCCCGTTCGTCACCCCGCATCAGGACATCGATCCCGCCAAGCTGACGATCCCGCCTGACTGGCCGGACCTGCCGGCGGTGCGGAGCGACTATGCCGACATGCTCGCCGACGTGCGGACGATGGACAGACAGTTCGGAGCGTTGCTTGCCGCGGTGAAGGCGCGCGGCTTGGACAAGAACACCATCATCGTCTTCATGGGCGACAATGGCGAGTCCATGTACCGCGGCAAGGGTACGCTGTACGAGCGTGGCAACCACGTGCCGCTGATCGTGCGCTGGCCGGGGGTGGTCAAACCCGGATCGCGCAACGACGCGCTGGTCAGCAACATTGATCTTGCCGAGACCTTCCTGGAGGCCGCGGGGCTCAAGCCCGACGCCAAGATGACCGGCATCAGTTTCGCGCCGCTGTTGCGCGGTGCATCGGACAATGGGCGCCACTATGTGTTCACCGAGCGCGGCTGGCACCCAGGCGGCCTTACCGTCTCGGAAGGCGTCGACTTCGGCCGGGCGATCACCGGTACCCGTTACAAGCTGATCTACAATGCTCAGCCGGACCAGCCCTATTCGCCGGTCGATCAGGGCGGCCGCTTCCTGGTCCGCAACCCGGCCGATCAGGAACACGGCACGCCCGAGGTGCAACCCGGTCGCTGGGCGAGCGACGAGGCGCGCGCGCTCGGCGCGTGGAAGGCGGTGGTTGTTGCCCACCAGGCCAAGGCGCTGCCGCAAGCGGTGGACCGGCTCTACTTCAAGCGGCCGCGGCCGATCTTCGAGCTCTACGACATCCAGGCGGATCCCTATGAGCTGAAGAACCTCGAAGGGCGGCCAGACTTGAAGGGGGTGGAGACCGAGTTGCGCCAGCAGCTCGACCTGTGGATGGTAAGCAGCGGGGATTATCTGCCGCTCGCCACCGACGCCTATCGCGAAACGCCGGACCCTACCCGCCCGTGACCGGCGGATCCTGCGCTGCGGCGGTGATGGACCGCCGCGCCGTCATCGGTCGCGGCACGCTGCTCGGCGCCGGCCTGTTCGGGCTTTCTGCCGCAGCATCGCCGATCGGCAAGAGCTGGCTATTCGACAATCTGGCAAGGATCGGTTCGCTGCCCGTGACCCTCACGGGCGCACCGGCGCTTGCGGCGAGCCCCTGGGGGCCGGCCGTGGCGTTTGACGGCGTGCGAGACGCTCTGTTCCTGCCCGAGCACCCGCTGGCCGGCGCCGCCACCTTCACCATTGAAGCCTTGTTCCGGCCCGATGGCGGCGCCGCCGCGCAACGCTGGCTGCACCTCGAAGCGGAGAGCCAGCCTCCTGTTCCCCTCGGCACATCGGACACGCGGATGATGTTCGAGCTGCGGATCGTCAATGAGCATTGGTATCTGGATGCCTTCGCCACCGGCCCGGGCTATCGCCGGCCTTTGATGGCGGCGGACAAGCGCTTTCCGCTCGGCCGCTGGTATCATGTCGCGCAAAGCTATGACGGCACCACCTATCGCTCGTTCGTCAACGGCGAGGTGCAGGCGGCGGCGGCCATTGCGTTCCGCCCGCAGGGGCCCGGGCGAACGTCGGTCGGCGTGCGCCTGAACCAGGTGGATTATTTCCACGGCGCCGTGCGACAGGCGGTATTCACCCCGCGCGCGCTGCCACCATCGGCTTTCGTGCTGCCGTGGGGCGAGCACCTGGCACAAGGATCCAGCCGGTAACATGGACGCTGACCTCGGACGAACTGGGCACCAACCCCCATGCTGGGAAACCGACATGGTCGCGCTGCCCGGCGGCACCTTCATCATGGGGTCGGACGCCTTCTACCCGGACGAAGCGCCACGGCGGCGGGCAACAGTGGCGGCATTCGCTATCGATCGCGGACCGGTCACCAATGCCCAGTTCGCCGCCTTCGTCGCGGCGACAGCCTATGTCACCCTGGCCGAGATCGCGCCGAATGCTGACGATTATCCCGGGCTCGATCCGGCCGACGCATTGCCGGGTTCGCTCGTCTTCCACCGCACGGCCACTCCGGTGCCGCTCGACGATCCCTCCCGCTGGTGGCAATTCATCATCGGTGCCGACTGGCGCCATCCACTCGGCCCGGATAGCGACCTTGCCGATCTGGAGGATCACCCTGTGGTCCACATCGCCTGGGCAGATGCCGACGCCTATGCCAGTTGGGCGGGCAAGTCGCTGCCGACCGAAGCCGAATGGGAATTTGCCGCGCGCGGCGGCGCGGACACCGAATATGCCTGGGGCGACGAGTTGGCGCCTGACGGCGCGATGAAGGCGAATTACTGGCAGGGGCTGTTCCCCTTTGCCAACCAGTTGCTTGACGGCTGGGAGCGGACCTCGCCGGTCGGTGCCTATGCACCCAATGGTTTCGGTCTGGCCGACATGATCGGAAACGTCTGGGAGTGGACGAGTGACTCTTACGCCATGCGCTCCACGCAGCAGGTCAGAAGCTGCTGCGGCGGCAGGCCGAATTCACGAGTCGCTACGCTTCGCGGAAGCGCCAGCAGCCCCCAAGATGGCGCTCAGATCGGCCGCAAGGTGATCAAGGGCGGTTCCCATCTGTGTGCGCCTAACTACTGCCAGCGGTATCGACCTGCAGCGCGACAAGCCCAACTGATCGACTCGTCGACCAGCCATATCGGCTTTCGTTGCGTTCGAAGGTCTGCCGGCCCGGCAGGCAACTTTCGACACCGGCTTGCCGCGGTGTCACAGCCACCGCTTTGATCGCGCCTGCTTCCCCGCACGTGCCGTTCCGGAGGAGAGCACGGACCGGGATAGGTCGGTGACCTGGCAAACGCCGACCAGTGAACGGAACTCAGCCGTGCTCCTCTTTCCAAGCTGGAGTCACACGGCAGCCGCCTGGACAACGCTGCCAGCCGGTACATCATCGCGGAGCCGGACGTCGGCGCCGATCCCCTCCTGGCGCAAATTAATAGGCCTAGCGTGCGCGCGGAGGTTCATGTTGCCTAAGCTCTTAGACACTCACTGCAGGGCGAGCTTTGCGCAGGAGTTGATCTAGGGCGAGAGATAGAAATTGCCAGCACGCGAGCGTCAGCGGTTAGGTGAAAAGGGCGCTGGCCTCGATCAACTTCACAGGCTGACTTTGGAGGACGTTATCTGACATACACGCGCTGCGCCTCGATGGCCGTGCTCGGCTGGATTGCTGCCGCGCCGGCGATATTTGCGGCGCGGATATGACCGTTGCGCTGAACCCACTCTACTCGCTCGCCGGCCTTCTGGTTGGCGCGCTGGTAGGCATGACAGGGGTCGGCGGCGGCTCGCTCATGACGCCGCTGCTGGTGCTTGCATTTGGCTTCCATGCGGCCACCGCCGTAGGAACCGATTTGCTCTATGCCTCCGCGACCAAGACGGTCGGTACCGCTGTCCACGGCGCCGGCGGGACGGTCGACTGGAAGGTAGTCCGCCGTCTCGCAATCGGCAGCATGCCCGCCACTGTCGCGACGCTGGTCCTTGTGAATCACTTTGCCAAACGACTGAATGGCCCTCAGCCCTTCATCACCCTTATTCTGGGTGCAGCGCTGATCGCAACCGCGGCAGCGATCGTCTTCCGCGACAGGATCGTCGGTTACTTCGGCCGGGGTATGGCGGCGCGGCCAGAGCGACAGATCGCCGCCATGACGATCACGCTTGGTGTGTTCCTCGGCATGCTCGTCTCGCTTACGTCGGTGGGAGCGGGCGCACTTGGAATGACGGTGCTGCTGATCCTGTATCCGACACTGCCGACTAAACAGCTGGTGGGATCTGACATCGCCCATGCGGTGCCGTTAACACTGATCGCGGGACTCGGGCACTGGCTGTTCGGCTCGATCGACCTAGGTCTGCTCTTCTCGCTGCTAATCGGATCGGTCCCTGGCATCGTTGCTGGCAGTCTCGTTGCCGGCCGGGTGCCGGATCGGGTTTTGCGTCCGATCTTGGCCGGAACGCTGTTTGTGGTTGGTGGCAAGCTCATCGGCGGATCATAAACCCGCTAGGGCAGGCCAATCCCAGATCCATGCAAGATGGTCAGCGTCCTTGGCCGCTTCTGACGTATGACCGCCCGTCCCAAGCCAATCCTTCGCGGCCTGGAACTCAGCCGCACGAGCTTAAAGCTGCCATGCCGGTCAGCGTGATCCAGAAGGACGTCAATAAGATGCGCGCAGCACTCATAGCGCACAGGTGAACAAGTGTCTGAAGTTGGGAAGCGGGGAAGGGGACGTGAATGGCTGACATTGGGTCGGAACGGCTTGTCATCGTGAGCCGGCATCGCAGTCAGCCCACTTTTACGCCCTTCCAAAAGGCTATGCGGCTGCGAATTTCTTCCGCCGCTTGTTTGGGTTCAGGATAATACCAAGCCGCGTCGGGGTTGTCGGCTCCCTCGACATGCAAGCTGTAATAGTGCGCAGTACCCTTCCATGGGCAGATCGTGGTCGTGCTGCTTGGCTGGAGAACCGCGGCGTCAACGCTGTCGGCAGGAAAATAGTGGTTGCCTTCAACGATCACGGTTTCGTCGCTCCTGGCGATCAATGAGCCATTCCAGCGCGCCTCGACCATGTCATGCTCCTCTTGCGATTGCGGTACGTTGAACCTCGGCTGTCTGCCGTCAAGTCGCATCAAGGCGGTGAACCAGCGTTCGCGTCCGGAAGGCGAGGGCGCTTCGAGTGGTCGCGTGAGTCATCGTGAGCTTGTCTTGGGGTAGAAGAGTGAGCGGTGCAGCTAGGGACCTGCGCCGCTCCTCAATTCTAATATAGTAAGTCGGTGATACGGCGGTTCAGGCGCGGTCGAGCTCCGGGACACCGCTCTGCCCGTCGGCATATGCGGCCAGGAAAGCCGGCCGCGTTTGCCACCGACGCCAGAACGCGTCGACATGCTCGAAGCGTTCGTCAAGCGGGGTGGCGTTGACCGGGTACTTAGAAAACGCGATCGCGGTGGCCAATGTAATGTCCGAGAAGGTTGGCTGGTCCCCGCCGAGCAGCCACGCCCGTCCGTCGGAGAGATGCCGGTCGACCAGCGCCGCATGCGCCAGCGCCACCTTACGCGAATGCTCGCCCCATGCGGGGTTGTGCGTCAGCTCCAGCTTGGGACCGAGCCCCTGGTGCAGCACGTGGAAGGCGGTGACGATCGGGTAGAGGATGTGGACCCAGACCCGATTGTCCCACATCTGGTCCAGGCCACGCTCGTGCGCCGTCTCGCCCATGATCTTGCGGCCCTCGAAGCTGTCGTCGAGGTAGCGCGCAATGGCGGACGTCTCGCTGAGGAACGACCCGTCCTCCAGCACCAGCGTCGGCGTTTCGCCCCAAGGGTTCATCTTCAGGTGCCGCCACCCGCGCTGCTCGCCAACGGGCGACATATCGTACACCGTCTCCGCGAACCGGTCGGCGATGCCCTTCTCGTGCATGAAGATGCGCAGTCGCTGCGGGTTGGGAAAGGCGGAGGGAGAGGTGAAGAGCGTCAGCTTATCGGCCATCGGAGATCTCGCTATCGTCAGTCGCGCCACCTGCCTGCCAGATGACAGGTGGCTATCTGCAGCCTAGAACTTGCCGCGTCAACCCCTGCCTGCCATATGGTAGGTGGAGGTAAGACGATGGCAGCTACGACGAAGGAGAATGCGCGGGAGGCGATCCTGCTGGCTGCGCGCGAGGCGGCTATGACGCGCGGCTATGGCGGCATCAACTTTCGCGAGCTTGCGGCGGCGGTCGGCATCAAGGCGGCAAGCATCAACTACTATTTCGCCAATAAGGCCCTGCTCGGCGAGGCGGTGGCGCGTCGCTACTGGGAGGATATCGCCCGCGATCTCGAGGCGATCTCAACCGACGCGAAGGACGCCATGGACGCGTTAAGGCGGTACCCGAACATCTTCCGGACATCGCTGGAACGCGACAACCGATTGTGCCTCAGCAGCTTCATGGCGACGGAGCATGACGAGCTGCCCGAGCCGGTTTTGAAGGAGGTCCAGGCTTTCGCTGACGTCAACGTGGCGTGGCTGAGCAAACAGCTCGCCGCCGCAGCAATCGGATCTCCTGAAAGCGTCGAGGTCAGGGCCCGCGCAATCTACGCGGCCGTGGCCGGCGCGCAGATGATTGCGCGCAGCAGATCCGACGTTGCCATTTTCGATGCGCTGATCGAGAGCTACCGCGTGGCGGGGCCGCTCCCCAGCTAGTTTGTTGTGCTGCGCTACGTGACAAGGCCGGCAGCTGTCGTTCTCGGCCGCTATGTGGAATGGTGCGTGCATCTCGTCTTCACGACTACGCTGACGCCTGTGCGGGCACTGAATGATCACCGGGCAACGCACTTTTTGCGCGATGCTCCGCACGCGCAGTAGGCTCGCGAACAGATGCTGAAGCCATCTGCCAAGCGTTTGGAGGAATGATGCCAATCCCCCTTGAACAAAGACCTCGCTTCCCGCTGATTGAAGCTCCCACACCCATCCAGCGCCTTCCGCGGCTCGAAAAGGCGCTGGGTTGCAGCGATGGCCCGCCCATATACGTCAAGCGCGACGACTTGATGGGCACCGGCGGGGGCGGCAACAAGCTCCGGAAGCTCGAGTTCCTGATTGGCGAGGCGTTCGAACAGGGCTGCGACACCTTCATCACCACGGGCGCCAGACAGTCAAATCACGCACGGCTGAGCGCGGCTGCCGCGGCTCGCGCGGGCCTGACCTGCGAATTGGTGCTAACCGACACCGTCGCGCGGGATGACGAGGCTTATCGGCGCAATGGCAACGTGCTGCTGGACGACCTGTTCGGCGCGACCGTCCATCGCAGGGCAGGTAAGGTCGACCCCTTGGAGGTCGCTCGCGAGCGCGCCGCGCAGCTCTCCGCATCCGGGCGCCGTGCCTATGTCGTGGGCGCAGGCGGTTCGTCGCCGCTTGGCTGTCTCGGCTACGCGGCTTGCGCGCAGGAGATCATCGCGCAGGAGCAGGCGGCCGGGTTGCGGTTTGCCCGCATGGTTGTGCCGAACGGTAGCTCCGGCACTCACGCGGGGCTTGCCGCCGGGCTCAAGGCCCTCCGGGATGAGCCGTCGCGGGTGCAGTCGTTTACAGTCCTTGCTCCCGTAGAAGCGGCGCGAGAGACCACTGCGCGGCTAGCGACCGAGACGCTGGCGTTGCTCGATCCGTGCAGCGCCTTCGGCAGCGGCGAGATCGTTGTCAGGGACGGTCAGCTTGGCGAGGGCTATGGCGTGCCGACCGACGCTATGTTCGAAGCCGTGCGGCTGGTCGCGCGGACAGAAGGGCTGCTGCTCGACCCGGTATATGGCGGGAAGGCGTTTGCAGGCCTGATCGCCGCCACTCGTCGCGGCGAATGGAGCGGCGAGGGGCCCGTGCTGTTCATTATCACCGGCGGCGTTCCGGGCCTGTTCGCCTATGAGCCGGCCTTCCGGCTCGGTGAGGATTAAACAGTGTAGCGGCACGCTCCCCCGAGATGAACGAGCGGCCGGTGTGGGGATCGGCTAGGCACGGGCTGAACGGCCGCGATTGGGTCACGTGGAGGCAATGGCGATTGCTCGAGCCATCTGCCGGTCTCCGCCGGTGGACAGATCAGTCGGTTCGGGCGTGACCACGATTTCCGGCGTCACACCTGCATCCGGTTGCGGTGTGCTCGGCCAGTAGGCGATCAGCGGAAGGTCCACTTCGATGCTGGAACCTGGCAGTGACACGAAGAAGAAGGTACCACCGTTGATGCCGCGCAGATTGCCGCCTGTCTCCTCGCCGACGAGCGTCGCGAGCCGGTGCTGCTTGACTAGGGCGGCGAAGCCGAATGTCGCCGACGCGTTTTTCGGGCCGACGAGCACGGCAACATTGCCGGTGAACGGACGCTTTGCGGGACGGATCAGCGCTGCGCCATGCGCGTCCGCGGTGGCGGTCAGCGTGTAGAAGCCTGCCGCATCCGGTCCGACAGCAGCCGATCCCCAATCGCGGAAGCTTTGGTCCCATGTCTTGAGATAAGGAGAAAGGCGAGCAGGCACGGACCGGTAGCGGGTGTGGCGGGAGTAGCTCGTCGCCGCCACCGGCGTGGTGATCAGCCGCGCGATGATCGCCGTCCCACAGTCGAGACCGCCGGTGTTGTCGCGCAGATCGACCACGAGCCCGGACAGCTTGCGGTCGATCGCCGCGTCGATGCTTTCGTCGATGAAGCCTTGCCAGTCCCAGCGCTCGTGAAAGACCGCCCATGTCGGCATGGTGAGGACGCCGACAGTGCTGCGCACGTTGAAGCGCCAGCAATAGGGCGAGCCGGCGACCGGCCTCCGCAACGCGGCGTCGCGGGCAGCGGCGCTCATCAGCCGGCAGGCGAGCGTGGACGTGCGCCCGTCGGATCGAAGCGTGATCCGGGCGACGGATGTCGAGGCCGGAAAGAGCAACGAGCGTAGCAGATCGAAGCTCGGTTGATCTTCGTCTCCGGGTATCCCGAGGTCGGCGACCTTGCGGCCGTTGTTGCCGCCATCGGTCCGGGCATAGGGCAGCATGCGCTCGAGCATGTCGGACGCCCACACGCCGTCGATCGCGACGATCTCCGTCCCCGGCGTCAACGCGTGTCCGCTGCCGAGATCGGTGGTGACGATCAGGCGACGGTCGATCCACGTGAACGCGAACGGCAGCCGATCAGGTTTGTCGAACAGTGCAGCCGTCAGCGCCGCCGACTGGTTCGCGGGATTGGGGAAGCTATGCCCGCACCTGATGCTGGCGGTGAAGGCGGAGAGAGCGAGGTAGAAGTCGCCCGGCGATCGCGGTGTGCCGGCGAACCGATCAAGGCGGCCGCGCTCCCGCGAGAACGCCGCTGGTGTGAGATACCGGTAGAGACCGGGATGGAGCGACGTGTACGCGTCATACAGGAGCGCGATGTCGCCCCGCATGACCTCGGGCTGGATCATCGTGCCGGACGCTCGCACGCGCGAGGGCAGGAGGGCCGACAAGGCGAGGCCTGACGCCCCCATCAGAACATGGCGACGATCAACGTGCATGGGAGATCTCCGAAGCAAGAACGCCTGCTTCGGTGCGCGCGATCGTCAGTCGCTGCGCTGCGAAACCGGGTGTGCGGCGCCATTTTCATCGATTGAGACGCGGCGATAGGCCGACGGCGTCATGCCGAACCGGTCCTTGAACACGCGGTTGAACGTCGCCTTCGATCCGAACCCGGCGTCGAGCGCAATGGCCAGGATGTCGCCGCTATCGGGCGTACGCAGACGCGCGGCCGCATAATCGAGCCGCATGCCGTTGATTGCATCAGCAAAGCCGAGGCCTAGCCCATCGTTCAGCCCACGCGAGAGATAGGCGGTGTTGGTCCCGAGCTGGCGTGCCAGTCCCGCGAGGTCGAGCTCCGGATCACGCCACCATTCCTGATCCCGCACCTGGTCGAACCACGCGGTCGCGACCGCACGCCAATCGCGCTCGACCGACTCGATAATCGGCTGCGCGCGGGCGTCGGCTTGCCGCCAGCCCTCGATCGCGAGATAGGTGCCGATGATCGCGAGCACGACGTAGAAGCCGAACATGTCGAAGTAGGACAAGGGCGTCACAAACGCGTCCGTCACGACATATGCCGTCCGCGCCACCATGATGACGGCAAACGCGATCAGCACCGCGCGCACCCTGTTGGCGGCTGCGAGCTCGCCACGCCGTCTGATCAGCCATGCGCGATGACGCCGCACCAAGCGATAGCCCGCGACGGCATAGCCGATCATCGACGCCAGCAGCAGTATCGTCAGGATCGGATCGAGCCAGGGCCGCTGCACCACGCGGTCGAACGCACCACGCAGGTCGAGGGGCAGGCAAAACGCCACCGCCTGATAGCCGAACTGCGCGGCCGGTAGTGCGGCGTGCCAGCGCGAGATTGGTCGGGTGACGATTAGCGCGTTAAGGTGCGCGTAGAGCAGCGGCCCCATTGCTAGCGGAACCGCGAACGGCGCAAAGGACAGCCAGGGCCATCGGTCGTAAAAGCCGGCGTAGCCAATCGCGAACGGCGTCAGCATGCCGCACAGCACGATCAGCAATCCGGCAAGATAGCGCTGCGCCGCCCCGGTTCGCCGAGCGATGATGGCAAACGCCAGCACCAGCATCTGCGCCTCGAACAAACCGAGGATGACGGACATGGGACCGATGCTCACAAGGCTATCAGCCTCGATCTCAGACAGAGGTCAACGGCGATGGTCCCCGTCCGCGGCGCTCCATGCGGCAAGGGTCTGAACGAACGGCCGAAGTTGGGCAGTGGAACAAGCAGAAGGAATGTCTGACTCTGGGTCTGAGCGACACACTACGACAGCGTTTTGTCAAACGTCACGGTTGCAACCACGTCAACGCGTCGAACTCGCGTCCGAACCGCACGCGGGCGGCCCGTTCGTAGACCCGCTGACCCCCGGCTCCGTTCGTCAGCACGACCAGTCCGTCGCCGTTGGCGAGGTCAAGAACGACCAGGTTGGCGACGCCGTCATTCGCGCCCCAGTGCCAGGCGAAGCGGCCCGAGCCGGACTGTTCAAGTCCCCACCCCAGGCCCCAGGCCAGACTGCCTTCGACCGTCACGGTCGGCGTGTTCATCGCCGGATAGCTCCGCGCGAAGCGGACGAAGCGGGCATAGTCGGCCGCGGTCGTCCACAGTCCCGCAGCCATGTTCGGGATCATGAAGACGGGCAGGGCCGGCTTGCCGAGCGCCTTTGCCGCCGCAACGCGATCATCCTGGGTCCATGCCTCGACGGATCGCCGGGGGCCGGTGTCCCGGCGCGCCTGGAACTTCGCGGGTCCCTTGTCCGCCATCAGCTCGCCGCCGGCATCATGCGCCCATGCCACCGTAGGTGATTGGCCGGCCGACCAACCGTAACTGCTCCGCGTCATGCCCGCGGGCGTCAGCACCCGGGAACGGACGACCTCCGCCGCCGTCTGCCCGGTGACCACTTCGGCGAGGCGAGCAAGCAGGGTGTAGCCCTCTCCCGAATAGCGGAAGTCGGAGCCGGGCTTGAACCTGCTCACCAGATCGCTGCCAGCCTCCGTCCGCCAGTTCGGCAGGCCACTGGAATGCGACAGCAGGTGCCGGGGCGTCGTGGTCCGGGTGGCGGCATCCGTCGTGAAATCGATGTGCTTGGCCACCGGCTCGTCGAGATCGACGCGGCCGTTGCGGACAAGGTCGTGGATGGCAGCCGCTAGGACCGGCTTTGACAGGGAAGCGGCTTCGAACAGCGTGTCCGGGATCGCCTTCACCTCGCCGGCTTTGGCGTATCCTTCTGCAGAGCTGACGGGCTCCGCTCCGTCGTCGAGCACGGCCCAGCTTGCCCCCGGCACCGAAGCAAGCGCCATCCATGACTGGAATTGCATCGGCGGACGCTTTTGGCTCCTGGCCAGCGCCGGCACGGCGGCACCGCTGGCAGCGCCTGCGGTGCCGATCAGGATCGTTCTCCGTGTCGGGTTCATTCGGGCATCCGCAAGAACGTCATTACGCAACTCATCGCTTGGTGTATTGTGCAGACAGTACGGTGCGTCGTGCTATTTGCAATCGACGTTCGTGCGGATCTGATGAGCGAGGCTGCTCATCCGGCGTACTTCCTCCCCCTCAGCTTCCAAGCTGTCACGACCTGCATGTCTGGGTTCTGATGAACAAATGTCTGCTTCTGAGCACCGGCGGTGTCATCGCGACGTCCGTTATGGGTCCCAGCCGCCAATGACTTGAGCGTCCGCTAACGCCCAAACCCGGACACTCAGGCAGGCGACCGGGGCTACCCTATAACGGCCATCCCTTAAGTGCGATCTTTCCGATTACTGCGTGTCCCACAGGCATCTCGGGGAAGAGCAATGAGGAACAGGTTTCGGAAAGCAGGTGCCCCGGACGGCTCTCGGCACGATCGTCCTGGCAACTGTCCCGCTATGAGTTCCTTTTCAGAAACGTCGTCCGGAGTTACTAAAGCTTTGACCGTATTGCTTCAAAGGTGGTCTAGGTCTGTCGTTAACACTGGGGTTGTAGGTATATGCTGATTGGGTTTGTGCTGCTTGCAACGCAGCTTGTTGCACTGCAAAATACGTCTTTATCTAACTCAACCCAAACGGCCATTGGTGATGAGCACATTTGCATCTTCGTCACTGATGAGGATCGCCCTAGATCAAGCGTCCGCCAGAATGACGAGCTGCCGCTTAGGTATGCTTATCGGCTGAGCCAGGTATTCCGAGCTGCATCGAAACACCAGATGACATCTGCGGACGGGCACCCCTATATTTTGGTCGGCCTAGGGGACGCAACGTGCAGAGAAACATCCGCCGTAAAGGTTATCATTAAGAACGAAGAACGCGGTTACATTCTTCATACAAGCTACACAGCCATTGGACGGGGCAAACTTAAGCGAGGTAGGGTTAAGACGGACTTTAAAGGCTTGAGCTTTATCGCAGGACCAAGCCGGTATGATCAGATGGTAAATAGGTCCATGACAAACGTGGTGCGTTCGATATTCTTGATGCTGGATGAGGAAACACTATGGCGCTAAGTCGTCAAGTCATTGCAGAAGGCCGACTGCCCGCTATCGCCTGTAGTGGCCGCCACCTTTCCGATCGCACTGCCCGTAGCTGCCTTGCTACTAGCTTCCGGTTTGATCGTCACCATCCACGCATAGGCGCGAGCTTTACGGCATCGAATCGCTACTAACGGCCGGCGCCAAATCGCAAGCGGTCAGACCGCTCTATCAGGTCCAAAAACTTCCGAAATCCGATCTTTTTTTCGAAAAGGCGGCAGCCGTCTAATGTCTGCTATCATGGTGTGCCTTACCGAAAGCGGACCGTCCGCAGTCCACCACAACCGGACATTCCCGTTTCACCATCATTTTTGGGAAGCAGGCAGGAGCAGGGCCGACGCCAGCACCTCCACGCTGCGAACATGAATGGATGGCAGCAGGTGGGGAACCGAAAGGGGCCGCCAGTAACCGGATAAGGTTCGAAGTTGTGAACTGCCAGGCCTTCGCCGACCTTGCCCGAGCGTTTTAGTTAGAGGGAATGTTGAAAGCCGTTCCGGCGCCTTCATCTCCCCGTCTCTGCGTGTTGGGCCTGTCCACTGAGCCTTGAGCTGTCCATGCTATCTGGAGCAGTGCCACGGGGAAATCTCACGGCTGGTCGTTGATCATGGCTGCTGCGGTTGCCCACACCCGCAGCATGGTACAACGAGTGCCCTGCGCCCCTACAAGTGTAGATCATTAAATGCCCCACCACCTCGCTAGCAAGCTTGCGGCTGCCGGCCACATATTCCAGCGTGGCGACGCTTGCCTTGAGATGCTTGCACAGAAGCTGCGCGATGTACCTCGGGGTGATTTGATCATGCGCGATGGGAGCCGCCCCGACCATCTGGGCCTTATCCTGGATGGCTGGGCGATCCGCAGCAAGGCTATGTCCGGTGGACGACGGCAAACTTTGGCTGTCCTGCTCCCGGGAGACTTTGCGAATATCAATGTCGCTGCACCCGGCTGTATGGACCATGACGTTATAGCCGTCACGGCCGTTCAGATCGCTGAGATCGAGGGCGCTCAGCTAAGAGCACTGATCTGCAGCTCTCCTGGCATCGGTCTGGCGCTGTGGCGACACGGTGTCATCGATCAGGCCATACAGCGGTCGTGGATCGCAAGTCTGGGCAGGCGAACCGCGATCGAGCGGCTTGCGCATCTCGTTTGCGAGTTGAGGGTCCGGCTGGAGTGGGCTGGAATGAAAGCTGCAGATGGTTTCCCACTGCCATTCACCCAGAATGATCTCGGTCAGGCAATCGGGATGACGGCGGTGCATTTAAACCGCACTTTGCAAAAGCTGCGCGCCGAAAGGTTGATTGAGCTGCGCTCTGGCTTGTTTAAGATCATCGATCCGCCAGCAGTCGAAGCGTTGGCGGGGTTCGACCCGCGGTACCTGGTAGAACCGCTGACCTGGCCGCGGCCTTTCTGACTGGGACCTTGCGATGGCCCGCTGCCGCGAGCATCGATCAGCAGAGACGGCTAGCGTCCGAAAGGCTGTTCATCATCCGCCGGCCTGTCGGTGTCGGTGTCTTTGCGCCAAGCAGCAGTGGTCGTTTACATGTAAGGGAGCCTCGAGGGCAAGGGAGCACACATCTAGGCGCGCTCATCGCGCCGGAGCGAGCGAACGGCCGGAGTGAAGTCTGCGATAGGCGGGCGTGGATGACGGGTCGTGGGTTTCGCTGCCCACGGAAGGCTGCCGGCAGGTGCTATTTTCCGTGCAGGCGATCCAGCGTTGTGCGACGGGCGATAGCCCGGATAAGATCGTCGCAGCCATGCGAACCGACCTCGACCATCTGCCTCAAGCCAAACGGCGCGATCTCGAGCGTGTGCTACAGATCCTGTTTGCGGAATTCGAGGATGCGACAGCAATTGCGACCTCGGACTGGAAGAAGCAGGCCCGCATCCTCAAGGTGATCCTTTACGGCAGCTATGCGCGCGGTGGCTGGATCGACGAGCCACATACCGGCAAGGGTTATCGTTCGGATTTCGACCTTCTGATCATCGTCAATCACGAAAAACTTACCGACTGGATCGAGTTCTGGGTCGCCGCGGATGACCGTCTCAACCGCGAATTCGCGATCACCAAGACGCTACGCACGCCGGTGAATTTCATCGCTCACAATTGCAGGAGGTAAACGAGGGTCTGTCGCAAGGGCGATACTTCTTCATGGACGTCGTTCACGAAGGCATTGCGCTTTATCAGACCGGCGGAACCGAATTCCACGAACCGACGCCGATGACCCCGGTGCAGGCGCTGGCAATGGCGCGAGAATATTTCAACGAGTGGTTTCCCAGTGCGAGCGTGTTTCTAGAAACCGCGGGTGGGCTCATGGAAAAGGAGCGGACCAAAGAAGCAGCGTTCATCATGCATCAAGCGGCTGAACGATTTTACCACTGCCTGTTGCTGGTCTGCACCTTCTATACTCCACATGTACATAATCTTGGATTTCTGCGGACGCAGGCTGAGCGCATCGACGCGCGGTTGATCGACGCCTGGCCGGGGCAGAGCCGGGCTGGCCGTGCCCGCTTCGAGAAGCTGAAGGAGGCCTATGTGAAGGCTCGATATTCAAAGCATTTTCAGATCAACGATGAAGAGCTGGCTTGGCTCGGCGAGCGCGTCGAGGTGCTCCGGCAGGTCGTACAGCTGGTCTGCGATGACCGCATAGCGGCGCTGGAGCAGAGCGCCGCGAGCTGAGGTGGCAGGACGCCTGCTCGCCCCTATGCATCATGCAGTCAGCCGTTCCGCCACGCTCCAGGATTTGAACCCTTGCGCAAACGTCGGTCTCCCGGGTTTGTACCCGGTGCGGCGACCAGGTTCAGCCCCATGGCGAGGCTTCAATCGGCGGCCTTTGTTGGCCAAGCAGCTGGCATGGCTTCGACCATTTTTTCTGCCAGCTTATAAGCTGCGTCCTCGGCTGCCGAGTGACCTGGCTCCGCTGGCACCCAAAGCGCCAGCGACCGCATGACTGCCGCTGGCGTTTTGATCACCGCACCCGATCGATCACCGTGACTGGTATTTGAACGTCCGCTGGCCGCTTTGCCAACAGGAGCGCGAGTAGCCGCTGGTCAGCGCGGGCAACGCCCTCGCTGAGCGAGCCTTCAGGCTTGCCATCCAAGTGGATGAGCTCGCCGGGTACGAGCCTGAAGTGACCGCGGCGCTCCTCGCGGGGCAGGATAACCGCACGTTTGGAGCGGGCGCCGAGCCAGAATCGACAGCCGGTGTAGACGTGGCAAAGATGTTTACGCGGAGCGTAAAGATCGGTGCCGACCAGCCTGACTGCCGCCGGCGTGGTGGCATAGGCAAGGTGGACGACATCGGTCGCGGTCCTCATGGCAGAAACAATCATCTGGCGCTGCCCGTCGGGAGTAAGCAGATCACCGCCGGTGATCACCATGCCTGGCTTCATCCGGGTGCGGCCGAGCAGGAGCTCGGTTACGGCTTCGACATGGGCGCGCATCAGCCGGGTTTCGATGTTCATCGGTGCTGTTCCTTGATTTCCTTCCCCCATCGGGAAGCATCAATTCACTCTCATCTCCCTCACAATCTGATCGCCACAACGCCATCGGCGCCGAGCGCCCGGCCGCCCCCGGGCATGGTCGGGAGGGTACAATAGCCAAGTAGATGGGCGAGGCGGGGCTGACCGGAGCGGATCCAGTTTGCGAGTGCTGCCCAGCGCGCCATCGCTTCGTCGGGATCATAAATCCCGCCCCACACCTGCGTCGCAAGCCAGGTCGAGGCCACGTCCTGTTCCGCGTAGCGCCGCACCCGTTCGAAGTCGTGAGCCCGCGCAAGAGCTGCGACGCTGATCCCGTCGAGTTCCTGCTTGGCAGGGATGCCGAGACCAGCGCACAAATCGACCAGCCGCGGGCGGGTGGCGGCCCCATTGCCGGTCACCACATCGATCAGATCGCAATGATAACCGACCGCGCCTCGCTGACCCGCACGTGTCAGGCTCGGCACCCGTTCACCGCACGCTGCCGCGCGAGCGAGCAGGACCGGAATATCGTGAGCGCGTCCGTTATAGGTGACGAGTTGGTCCGCCTCGGCAAGCCGGGCCTCGACCTCGGCGACGATCCCGCGCTCGCCGCTGTTCACGCGGCTGAACGTCTCGAGCTCGAAGTGATGCTGCCTGTCTGCATCATACGAATGGGTGAGCAACGAGACGCACAGCAACTGGAGCAGCGGCCACGGCAGCAACCCGCTCGTTGGATCGACGCCCGCCAGGTCACATGCCTCGAGGTTTGGCATCGTCTCGATGTCGAGGGTGATGGTCACGGTCATGCCACGCTTCCAATGCGAAAGGAGGTCCGATGGCTTATCCAAAGATCACTGACGATCTTCTGGCCGCGAGCGCTACACAGACTGGCCTCGTAGCCGCCAAAGCCAATGCCATCGAGCCTGCGCGGCCCCATCATCATGAGATGGATGTGGACGGGGTTAGGCGATCCTGCCCGGCCGGGGACATGCAGGGCTGCAACGGTAGCGACATGGAACCGGTCGGTGAGCGCCTGCGCAAAGGAGAAGCCCTCACGCCAGACCAGGTGCAATCGTGCGACATCGGGGAAGTACAGCGTGCTATAGGCGAGCAGGGCAGGTCTGGCGTTCACAGCGACCCGGTCGACCTCGCCGGCAAGCAGGAATGGGTCGATGAAGCGGTCGTCAGCGTCCATCGGCAGTGTGACGCCGACACATTCGGCCGTGATGCCTATAGGGTCTTTGGTCAGGACGGGCTGAAGCTTGGCCGTGACGAACTCGAGCGCGGTGTTGATGCGCCCGGCATGTTCACGTTCCAGTACCCCGTACATGAACGCCTGAGGCTGGTGCGTGGGATCCGGGTTGATCAGCAACCAGCTGTGCGGGTTGGCAGTGACAGGAGCCATTGCAGATCCAGTCTTCGCCATATCAGCGACCTTCCGCACTGGCGATCGCCGCGGCGATGTCTTCCGCAGCCGCAGCACGAGCCGCATCATCGTGGACAATCGTCCGCGATGGATGGCGCCCGGTGAGGCGGGGACCATCCTCAGTCAATGATGCCCACAGCCGGCGGCTGGCACCGGTGAGATATAGTAGCTCTTCGAACCTGGCAGGCCGCATGGCCCATAGGATTTCGACCCCTCCCAGATGCCTGAGGGCGAGATCGACCGTGACGGCGCCGTCTTCCCGCAGACGTACGAACAGCACGTCGGCGTTGCGACGGCTGGCGATGTTGCTGATGGTGTCGCTGCCGAGCATCATCGGCGCGCGCGCGGCGAGCACCAGTAGGTTATGGTCGGGAAAGGCAATCCCGAACGGCAGGCCGGGATCTCGGACCGGAACGGGTGCCTCATCCTTGATGGGGTGGGTGAAGTAGCGCAGCAGCGCCATCAGCGTGGGATCGACAATCTGGGGCAGGGTAAGCAAGGCCGTGTTCCTGGCAGGTGGAACCCGGGACACATGTCCCGGATGATGCCTCTTCGACTTTTTCAATCGTCCTCGAGGCTTCGCCTCATTCTCTGCCTTATTAGCTCGTTCTTCTGACCCGCTGTGCGGGGGCCGCGCGCACCGCGGCGGCAGCATCGTGTCAGGTGACCGCTGACGCTTGTCAGCGAGATCCCAAGAGGATCTGTCCCGCTGTCGGCAGTTCCTCTACCGTCATGTCCGGGTCGGCATGGCTGAGCACTGCCGCGGCGATGTACCAGTTGACCAGTCGCCGCACCGGCCGATCACCGGATGCACATCGCGCCGCGAGCCGCTCCTGGAGCCTGGTGCGTTCAGCGAAAAAGCGAACGGACAGGAACATGCCGTTGCCCGATCGTACGCCGGCCATCGATGCTGCGCGCATCATGAGGATAGGAGCTACCTGGCCTTTTCCGAACAACGATCGCAGTCGCACCTCATAGTCACCGACCCAGAGCGGTGATAGGTCCTGAGGAAGGATCAACGCCTGATCGACAAGGCTGAAGGCGCGTTCGACCAGACCCTCGCCAAGTGCGCGCTCGCTGTAGCGATCGCTGACAAATGTCCGCGATTTGCCAATCCGTTCGGCGATGGCGCGGGTATTGACCGCTTCCCATCCGCCTTTGATCAACAGTTCAGCGGCCGCCGCGAGGCAGGCGGCACGCTGTTCAATCATGACCTCGTCGGCGAGCTTGCGCATCGCCAGCTTCCGCTTGCCGATATCGTCGGCCGCCGCTCGTGCGTCGCGCTCATGATTGACGAAACTCACGCGCGAGATCAGCGAGGCGGCGCTTCAACCGCCGTCGCGCTGTCGCCAGTTGGTTAGTGGTCAAGCCGAGGCGCTGTTGCAGGGCCTCGCCAAAGCATCCGTCGCCAAGCGCTTCCACCAAGGCAAGAAGCTCGGCATCATCGACCAGCGCGGCTGTCACGCGTGCAAGAAGACGCCGGTCATCAGCAGCGGCAATGACGAGGAGGGCAGGGGACAGGCGGTAGTCCGGGGTGAGATCAAGCAGTTCAGGTGGTAACACCACCGGGCGCAGACCGCCTTCCCGCGCCTCGATCTCGCTCGACGCTACGCTGCGCATCGTTCCTGCGATGGTGCGGGCGAATGGCCGGTCGCGGCGGCACCGACGCGTGCCGCGAAGAGTGCGGAGAAACGCATCCTGCTTCAGATCCGCTGCGGGCAAGCCTGAACGCTGGCTCAGATAATGCGCCGACAGCTGAATTCGGGCGTGATCGGTTGGGGTCAGCGCGACGATCTGCTCACGGATCTCATCCACCGTGAGATAATCGGGCTCCTCGGCACCAGCGATGGTGATGGGTGCCTCGAGCATCCGGACGTTCTCCACCTTGAAAGCGGGTGTGTTGGAAGATTCGGACATCCCGCGTCGGAATTGTTCATGACGACCGCTTATTAAGATGAGGTTCCTCGGCGTGGGCTGTTTGCCTGTCGCAGCGGTGATCATCACCGATGACAGCTGTTGCCGTTCACATCACTCTCTTGACGGGCGTGCCCGGCGCGCTGCTTCGTCCCTCGCCAACATCGCGTCACGTTCTTCATCGATGCCGCTGGGGGGCACCTGGTCAAAGCTTGGTTCCTTCGAGCCAGCTTTGTCTCGTGCCGCAGGCTGCCCGTCCGGCTTACGTGGATCATTCGAAGTGGCGCCACGCCGCAGCGCCGCCGCTTGAGCCAGCAAGCCTCCCGTTGGCAACCGCTTTGGCTGGGATGCCAAGTCTTGCCGCGGTTGGGCAGCGGGCGCTACTGAAGCGGAGCCAACGGGTTGCAGCTCGGCAGCCTCGAATATGGCAGGGAGCGGGGAAAGCTCCACCCGCGAGCGGACCTTGTCATCCGGCGCATGCCCTTGGACCGGCTGATGGGCGCCTGACCCGCCCCGCAACTTCTCAAGTGCCGCAAGCCGTGCCGTCACACTGCGGGAGCTTGCCTCCAGTCGGGCCAGCACGTTCTGGATGCGCACTCTGACGGCTGCACTCACGATCGCAGGCGCGAGGGTCTCCTTATCTGCCGCGAGTTCTGCTCCTATTTGCTGGAGTCGGGTGCGACGCTGCGCGCGTAACACGCTGAAGGAGGGCAGGGCATTCTCAGTGCCCAGGCGGGCTGCCGCAGCTTGTAGTGCCGTCAAGGTTAAGAGGCGAGCGTCAGCCAGGGCGGCGCTGGCACTGTCGGCTTTCTCATCCAGATCAGCATCTCTTGCGGCAAGCTCGTGTTGAAACCCATAGCGGACCGCCGCGAGCTGGTCGGCATCCTGAGCTTCGCGCATTCTGGCAAGAGCCGCCCACAAATAGTCGCGCCGGCGGAGCCGTTCGGCCTCTCGCTCTCGGATTATCCGATCGAACTCCTCCAGCATCTTGCCGCTGTGAGCCCGGGTCTGCTGCAAACGGGCAAGCGCATGACCGAGTTGCACCCGCATTTTGGCGCGCACGTCGAACATGCTGGCAACTCCGCGTTCGATACCATTGCGCATGGCACCTACTTGCATGTGCAGCGAATGGACGCGCTGCAGGCGATCCGCTTCATGGGCAAGGCGGCGCAGCAGCCAGGTGGCTTCCTGGCCGCGCTTCGGTGCTGGCGCATCCATGTTGCGGGCCTTGTTGCTCAAGGCCGTGTAGCGTTTGGTGATGCCTGCCGCCCGCAGCGTCTTATTGATGATCGCGACAATCTCCTGACGACGTGCCAGAATGCCCGCAGGCGTGTTGATGTCGCTCTTCTTGCCCGTGGCGAACGACCACTCATAGTCACCGGTCCGTGTCGCAGGGCGGAGCGATGAGATGATATGCACATGGTAATTGCGCTGATCGCCCGTTGGGTCAGGCAGATGAATGCCAGCCGAGTAGGGCAGGCCACGCGTATCTAGCTTCTTGCAGACGCGGCGCACGACCCTGCGCCGCTGTCTGGCAGTCAGTTCGGCAGGTAGCGCAAAGACCTCGCTGATGTAGACGTTGGCGTTAGCGCGGTCGTGGCGTTCGAGCGCTTCAAGGATGCGGAAGAAGGCGGCAAGCTCGTTGCGGTCCTCGGCGATGTTGGACCACCAGCCCGCTTCGCCGCCCTCGAGAGCATCTTCCCTGACGCCATATAGCGCGGCGCGTTCGGCCTCGCCTTCGCGCCAGCGCCGCCCCTTTGTCGAAGCAAAGCCGCGAGCGGTAAACGCGAAATGGATGGCATGAAGTCCGTCGGGACCGCGGGCGTTGGATGTTCCGACCGATCCCGCCGCCATGCCGAACAAGCGATTATACAGCCGCCGCGGTGTGGCCTTGCGTTGCGGACGCCTCGATTTTTCCATCTCCACATGAACCCGTCCGTTCATTCGACGCGCGAGCTCGCGATCCTCCTGAGCACGCCGACGGCGGTACCGCGACGCGGACTCTCGCTCCTCGGCGTCCAGTTCGCGGGCGCGGCGGGTCGCCCGATTGCGAGCACCGCGCGCGTCGGCCAGCGCCTGGGCAATCTCAGGCGATCCGCTCTTCAGCTCGGCAAAACCGCTCTTGATGACTGCTTCCCTTTACCTTTCTTCTGGCAGGAGAGGGGGGTGGGTAGCGCAGGTTTGTCGGCCCGCCCGGCCGAAAAACACTTTATCGCGCACCACCCCCCTCTTGCCTCTCACCTACCTAATTCTTGGTGGTGATCTGAACATCCCTGCTGCGGCTAAGGGTGTGGCGGGGTCGCGGCCTGATGGATGTCGGCCAGACTATGTTGCGTCCATGCTTGACGATGCCTCGCCTTCTCCTTCGCTGGACATGCTGCTGATGAGCCTTGCCGAACTGGAAGGCGCCATCATGTCCAAACAGACTTTCGAGCAGGAAAAGGTCAGCGAGTTGCGGCGGCAGGCAAAGGCAAGGCCGCACCGTCGTGGGCGCGGCCGTGGCGGTGAGATCGACACGCGCAAATACGAGATTGGCGGCGTGGTCGTGCTGCTTACTGGCGAGATAGACGCGACGACCTTTCTTGGCCTGCTCGCACAGAGCGACATGATGCTGCGGTGGATGGGCGAGGCTCGGTTGAAACACGGGCCTTGCTCGTTTGGCGAGCTGGTCGGCGGGATCCTCGGAGATCCGCGCAAAGCTGACTGGTGCCGCCGCTGGGGCGGCGTGATCCAATGGTGGCACCGCAAGGCGCTGTACGACGCCAGCGTCACGAGTTTCGAACGCTCCGGGCGCACAGGGATGCACGAGCGCTGGCGCCGTGACGCAGTCACCGACGATCAGGCGGAGCTGATCGCGACGCTGTGCACCGTTCTTGACGAGCCGATCCCCTCACTCGCGGACAGAGGCTCTGCTTACGAGTGGATCAAGCAACGCGGCGGTAATCCTGGCTACTGGATGCCGCCGCCCCATCCCGACACCTGGAGCGATGACGATGCCGGCGACGATGCCTGAAGATCTTGATGAGCTGTTGGCGTTGGTCGAACAGCAGCGCCGCCAATTCGAGGTTGCGGTAGCCGACACCGAGAAGGAGTTGGCGGCCGGTCGTACTGGCCATGGCGCCTACCTCAAGGCCCAGCTGATCCAAGCGGATTATTGCAAGCTGCTCGATCATGCGCAGGCGCGGGTCGTGGAGGCGTTGGCGCAGCTATGATGGTCGTGTGCAAGAGCGCCTTACCAGATGGTAAGGGGATCGAGGTAGCTGATCGCCTCCTTTCTTTGCGAGGTAAGTCATGGCCGCGCTGAAAAACCTTGTCCGCTACCTGCCAATTAATTTTGTTCGATTGAGCCGCGCGGTTCTAAAGGATCTGCGCAACCCCGATTTCGATATCGACCGATCGATCCAGGCACTCCGAGACCACATCTGGGGCGCCGATCTTCCGACCATCGAGAAGAGCGCCAAGCTGTTCGGCACTCAATCCTGGGATGATCTGCCGATGGCCGTATTGGGTGCACGTGCACTGCCGCTTCCGCTCGATCGGCTACCCGGTTCGTCGGATGAGCTGAAAGCCTTGTGCCGCTGGCTGCTCAGCCGTGGGGATAACGAGTATCTTGTCGATACGTTTCTGGAGGGCTGGGCAGGGACGGAGAGATCGACGGATCCGCTGGACGCCTTCGTGAAGGAGTTCTGGAATGTTCGCGAGGATGCGCCTGCATTCTTTGCAGCGACGCTAGCCGGCGACCATGGGACGGCGCTGCGGCTGATCGTCGACGGGCCGCCGCCCGCTATCGGCGATGCTCGAGCTATCGGTCTGCTTGCGCGCATGATCCTGATCTGGGCCGCCTTCGATTGCCAGGCTACGACGGCGCGAGCGCGGCGCTCGATGACGAAGCCTTTTGGGTGGTTCAGCAAGGTAGCGGGCTCGCGCCTCAGGGCTTCTGTGCCCATCGCGCTATTCCGGCCCGTCGCGAAGGTCCTGCGACGGGTGATCGGAGCGTACAGGTTCGAGGAGGACATGCCGGACCAACAATCCGAGGGTGAAGGTAAGTCAAAGCCAGCTTTCAGGGTGCGGCATGCCTCCGTTGTTGACATCCGAAGCGTGGCGGAACCGGAAAGTGAACGTATCGAGCGAGCGGGGGGAGAGTTCGCGCTGAACGCCGCAATGACTGATATCTCTGCCAGGCTTTCGAACCCGTCGAACCTGTTCCTTCAGCAGGTTCTTCAGGAGAAGACGGATCCCAGTGTCGGCAACCAACAGATCAGCCAAATCTGGTATAATGGCCTTACGCCTGTGCAGATCGTCGGGCTGGTCAGCATGCGGCTCGCGCAGCTCGAGCAACGGCTCGATCCGCTGCTGTTCGAAGCGGTCCTGGCGGCTCGAGCCGGGACGACGTTGCCGACGCTCACGGTGCCTAACTTCAATGGTGAGGATTTGGAGCCCAGCTGGAGGAAGCGGTCCCGCCTGATCGTTCATGCCTTGCGATTGGCCGTGTTGAAGGACCCAGACCTGAACTCGAAGAGCGACCTGCCCAAAGGTGAAGTAGGCTTTCCTACACATGATGGAAAGTTCATCAAGCCGGTTCTCGATTTTCTCCGGCGTGCCGGAAGCGATGGGAAAGCGATGGAAGCAGACGTCGATACTGAGTCGCTGGCAACGCTTCAAGATCTGGACTTAGCCGTCAACCAGCGCTTTGCGAGATAGATCAGCGGGCATAAGCTTCGAACAAGCTGAACAGCTAATCTTAGATCCAATACAGCCAGCAGCTTGCCTGATGCGTTTGGCGAACTGCGAACAGTGTAATCGCGACGAAAGCGCCCGGCTGATTGTCATGGCCGAGATCCCGACGTCAGCAGCCGCGGCATGGACTCGTGACCTCTACACGTCACCGTTGAGCAATTGCAGCTTAGCCGGATCCCGTGAATGCGTGTACGCGTGGGATATAGCAATTGTGGTGGAGAGCAGAATGGCCGCTTCGGAGCGTCAGGGTAATGTAAACGGCCCTTCGTTCATACGGCGAGTGGGACTACTCCTAGTGAGCTCTGCGCCATTGTGCAGACCCACGCTTGTTGTGTAACCGTCTTGACGGTCGATCCGCATTTGCGGGTTCCTACCATCTTCAGTTATCGGTAAGGGCAATGGTCTAGCGATTGCGGCCGCGATCGCACATCCGGCTGGCGGGCTCGATCCGCCAGCAATCTCTTGAGTTGTGCCTGGATGTTTGCGACGGTCCGATGCTGGCTAATCCCACCGCAGCGCTCGCGGGCAAGAAGGAGCCGGATGTCGTTCACGGTGCGGCAGGTGTCTGACCGAACAAGCTGGAAAGTGCGCTCGGTGACGCTGACGAGATTGGGATAGATCATGCCGCGACGTGCTGTAGCGGAGCTGCCAATGGCAAGCGGATCTACACGTGCTGAGGTTCCGCCTCAACCTGGATCAGCACACTTCCGCGCTCCATCGGCATTAAGTGAGGCGACGTTTGCGTTAGGTGACGGCAGTGCCTCTACTGCCGTTCATTTCAGATGCCAGTGAATTCCAGCCTAACGGATCTACAGAGCGTCTACTCGCCAGCGAATAAACGTTGGTGCCCCGCCCAACTGGGGAGAGAGACGGGACACCGAGGCGCTTCCACAGGGGGAGGTGCGCCTCCGCTTGCTCCCTAGCGATCCTAAAACTGCCTGTCACCGGCTCAAGAAAGGAATGCGACCAGCAGAGGAAACGCTCCGCTGGCCCTTTCACCAGCGGAGCGCCGAGGCAGCATCCAGCAGGTGCGCCTCTTTGGTGGCCATAGAGCCAACTGCTGAAACTGGCAGGAGACGCGCTCCACCGATCCGCGCGGGGCTAGCAAGGTGGAGCGTCAGGCCGGGTATGGGGGCGCCGGCCGTCGATCAGCTCGCCGCGGTTCTGGTCAACCAGCGGCCCGGCGCATGACGAAAAGCCGGTCAGGCCAAGAGCCGCGGGCGCGAAGATATGGATGGCTGTCGTAAGCTAAGGACCGGAAAAGGAGTGTCAGAGCGATCGGGCTTGGGCCTCGCCGCTGCGCAGCAGTGAATGTCCGTGGCAGCTAACACGAAGTAGAGGTCAGAGCGTTAGCTCGGCTCAGAATGCTACGAACAGACGGGTAGAAACGCGCGGGGATCGATCGCCTGTGTCGAACCGGTCGCTGCCGATCGGCAGAGCCAGTTCGACGGCACCGTTGAGATGTCCTTTGCCTAAGCGTAGGCCGCCGCCTGACGATACTAACCCGCCGCTGCCCGGGCCATCGGCCAAGTTGCTGACGGTACCGGCATCGATGAACGCATACGCCTGAGCCTGCGACAGGAACCGCCGCGTCACCGCGCGCAGATCGAGTCGAGCTTCGGCCGACCCGGCAATGCCCTCGTCGCCGGTGCGCTCGCTATAATCGTAGGCGCGGCCGAATACGGGACCGCCCAAGCTCATCTCGGCGGTAGCAAGGAGAGGCCGCGAGGCGATCTGCGCCGCGGTCGCGAGTTGGAGCGAGAGGGGGCCGGCGATGGCACGGGTCCAATCCGCCTGCAGGCTTTCCGTGACGAAGCGTGCATCGCCGTCGTCGCGCGACGCGCGCGGATCTCCGGCGCGCGTCGCGCTGAACACCGGCAGCCCGAACGACGTGGTCACCCCGCCGCGGAACGCGCCGCCGCCAAGCTGCGCCACGGTCCGCAAGGTTGCGCTGAGCACGGTCAGGCTGTCGTCGCGAAAGCGGACGCTGCGGATGTCCTGGCGGTTGCGCAGCGTGCTGAGGTCTACGTCAAACCAGACGCTTGCCTCCTTGCTGCGCTGCAAGGGGGCGCTGTAGCCGATTGCGCCGCCGAAGGTTTGGCCGGTAAGATCGAGGTAGGTGAGTTCGGCGCCGGCGCGCGTGGCGCCGAAGAAGGCTGACACCGACAGGCGTTCGCCCGACCGCCCGACGGGCACTCCATATTGGCCGCTGAAGAATTGGAATTCGCGCGGCTGAAAGGGCGTCTGTGATGCCACCAGGCTCAGCTCATCCCCGCTGGTAGCAAGGGACCGCACGCTGACGAGCTCGGTGGAGCGCCACGGGCCGATCTCGTCAGTGCCACGATTGTCGAGCTGAGCGTAGAGGGTGGTCTTGGCAAAGGTGATCGTCACCAGCAGGATCCCAAAGCCATTCTCCCGCGCATAGCGGGCGCTGGCGACGGTAACGCCGGGAAGATCGCCGACCAGCAGCAAGGTACGTTCGAGTTCGGCCTTGGTCACACCGGCGTGGGTGACGAGCTTGGCCAGCAGGCGATCGGCCGCGGGGCTGCTCACCCCCAACGACCGCACCGCATCTACCCGGCCATCGTCGAGCGAAACCACCAACCGGTTTCCGGTCAGCGCCTGCGGCTCGATTGTGGCGGAGGCGAACACCAGCCCCTGCGCCCGCGCCACCCCGGCGACCGCGCCAGCGAGGGCGGAGAGGTCGGCGGGCTGCAGCGCGCGGCCGCGGTAGGGGTGGGTCACGGAGTCGAACAGCGCGGCATGAAGCGCGCTACCGGTGACGACGATCGTCGTTACCGGGTCGGTCGTCGTCGCCTTGATCGGCGCCGGCGTTGCGGGAGCGGTCTGGACGACGGGGCTGGTGGAATCGGGGTGTTGGTTGGGGATTGGCAGGTTGCGGGTGACCAGCGCCGGATCGGCGCGATCGGACCGAACCTGAGCCTGTGCCGTCCCCGCCAAGGCGAGGCCGACAGCCGAACACGTCAACACTCGATACATCAATAGCCCTTTTGCCCTTTCATGCGGGCATTACCGGGCAACAAGTTTAAGATCGGTTGCGTCACGTGCGGTTCGTTCACCATTTCCGTCGATAATCTCGCAACTTGATCTCGTTACCGGATCACCCCTGCTCGGGAGGAGCAACGGGGGAACAGCATGCGTCGTCGTTTGATTGGGATCGTGGTGGCGCTGTGCTCTTCCTCGGCTATGGCACGCGTGCCGGCGTGGAAGATCAGCGAAGCGTCAGGCGCGGTCACGATCATGCGCGGGGGCTTTTCGCGGGTGGCGAGCCGTAACGGGATCGTTGCTCCCGGTGACACGATCCGCACCGGTCCAGGCGGTCGCGCGGTGCTGGTACGCGGCGGCGAGTTTGTGATGGTCGCGCCGGGATCGCAGGTGCGCCTGCCGATCGACGAGCAAAAAGGCGTTATCGCGCAGGTGGTGCAAGACGCGGGTGACGTCCTGTTCATGATCAAGAAGATGGCGACGCCGCACTTCCAGGTTCAGACGCCCTACCTCGCCGCGGTGGTGAAGGGTACCACATTCGGCGTCCACATCTCCCCCGCAGGCGCCACGGTCAACGTGCTGGAAGGTGCCGTCGATGTGGCAACGGTCGATGGCGACGCCCATGAGGTCATCCGCCCCGGCAGCTCTGTCACGGTCGGCGCCGAACGGTTGATGGCGCTGCGCGTGTCGGTGGCGGGCGTGGAACATGTCGTCCGCTCGAAGGCAGATGCCGGGGCTGTGCCCCCATCCGCCATCAAACCGACCGGACCGAGCAGCGCTCCCGGCGCTACGATTGCCACGACCGTGTCGGAGCAGCCGGTATCGCTGGCGATCATCACCGGCGGGCTGGTGAGTGACTATGCCGTGGCACCAGCGCCGGTGCCTGCCAGTTCTGCGGCCGGCCTCGCGGCCGCCGCAATCGGCACGATGATGAGCGGCACCGCGGATGGCGCAGTCGCACTCGCGCGCGAAGGTCAGGAGCAGGCGTCTGCCGCGGTACAGCTGGCCATGGTCAAGGCAGTTGCGGCGCAGGAAGCGGCCGATCTGGCGGCGACCAAGGCTGCTGTCGCCGAGCAGCAACTCGCCGCGCAGAAGGTGGCAGCCGATGAAGCGGCGCGGCAGGCAGCGACCCAGGCCATGACACAGGCGGCGGCTCAGGAAGCGGCGGCCGCAACCGCATCACAGGCGCAGGCGGCAGCCGATGCCGCTGCCCAACAGATTGCCCAGCGCGCTGCCGCCGAAGCCGCGGCGGCGCAGGCGGCGGCAGCGCAAGCTGCGGCAGACATGGCCGCGCAGCAGGCAAGTGCGCTAGCGGCCGCTGCGGCGCAGCGCGATGCTGATCAGGCCGCTGCCGCTGCGGTGGCATCGGCCGCTCAGGCGCAAGCCCAGGCCGCGGCGGCAGCCGCGCAACAGCAGGCTGCAGATCGCGCCGCCTCGGACGTGGCCGCCCAGCAAGCGGCGGCACGGCAGATCGCTGCGACCGAGGTACAAGCCGCTGCGGCGGCGGCAGCCCAAGCCGCAGCGGATCAGGCCGCGGCGCTTCAGGCTCAGGCCAAGTCGGCCGCAGATGCCGCCGCGGCGGCAATGGCCCAGGCTGGCGCTACTGCCGATGCCGGGGTGCAAGCAGCGGCGCAGGCCGCCGCGGAGCAGGCGGCGCAGCAACAGGCGGCGGCTCAGGCGGCTCAGCAGCAAGCGGTCGAACAGGCCAGAGCCGCCGCCGATGCCGGCGCTAGCCTTGCCGCGGCCCAGGCGGCCGCGCAGTCCGCTGCAGCCCAGGCTGCGCAACAGAAGGCGGCGGATGATGCGGCAGCCCAGGCTGCCAAGATCGCGCAAGACGCGGCAGCAGCAAAGGCGCAGCAAGCCGCTGCCGAGGCGGCGTCCCGGGCTGCCGCGCAAGCTGCTGCCGACAAAGCGAACAGCGATGCTGCAGCGGCCGCCAAGGCTTCGGCGGCGCAGACCGCTGCCCAGGCCGCGGCCGAGCAGGCGGCGCGTGATGCTGCCGCTCAAGCGCAAGCCACGGGGCTGGCCGCGCAGTTGCAGGCTATCAAGCAGGCCGCGGCTGATGCTGCAGCGGCTTTGGCGGCTAAGGAAGCGGCCGCTCAAAAGGCCGCCGCCGATGCGGCCGCCCAAGCTGCAGCTGCCTCTGCAAAAGCGGCTGCGGACGCAGCAGCAGCAGCTGCTGCTGCTGCCGACAATGCAGTCAACAAAGGCGGGCAGTCCCTGCCGGATCAAGCGTCCGACATTGCCAAGGCAGCGGTCGGCAAGGGCAAGGCCAAAGGGCCCTGATCCTGCCGGCGGCGGTACCTCGACGCCAGCGTGATAATGCCGGACCTCATGCACCAAGGCCTGGCCGGTGACGATATTTTAGTGGCGGGTCGTCAAGCAGCAGGCTCGACCGGAGTATCGTTTTGTCCTTTGCCGTTTCTCACCGCCGTGCATCCGCCCTGATCCTGGCAGTAGCGCTGCTGCTCGGCGCGCTTGCTTCCCTGAGCGGCATCGCCGAGCACCTCGATCGGATCCTGGATCCCTTGCGCGTGGCCGCATGGGTCAAGCCGCCGAGCGGACGCGTCGTGGTCGTCGACATGGATGCCGACAGCGTCGCCGCGATCAAGAGCTGGCCATGGCCGCGCGATCATTATGCCAGGGTCATTGATCGGCTAAGCGCGGCGGGTGCCGCCTCCATAACTTTCGACGTCGATTTTTCGTCCGCTTCCACCCCGGCCGGCGATCGGACCATGGCCGATGCGCTTGCCCGTACCACAACTCCGATTGCACTGCCGACCTTCGCGCAGCAGGCGCAGTCCGGCGACCGTCGGTCAATTGACGCGCTGCCTTTGCCATTGTTCCGCGATCATGCGGCGCTCGCTTCGGTCAGCATGCAACCGGACAGCGATGGAATTGTGCGACGAGCGCCGTTCGGCACCGTCACCCATGGCGTGCCGCGGCCGTCGGTGTCATCGTTTATGGCCCAACGATCCGGCAGCGCCGACGAATTTTTTCCTATCGATTTCGGCGTCGACCCAGGGCAACTGCGGCGGCTGAGCTTTGTTGCTGTGGAAGCTGGCCGCTTCGCGCCAGCTGCGGTCAACGGCAAGGACGTGGTGATCGGCGCGACCGCGATTGAGATGGGCGACCGTTATGCCGTGCCGCATTGGGGCGTGATCCCCGGTGTGATCATCCAGGCGCTCGCAGCGGAAACGCTTCTGAGCGCCGTCCCCGTCTACGGCAGCACCGTCGTTGTCTTGCTGGTGGCCGCGGCGCTCGCGATCGGCTTACTAGCGTCGCGCGTGAATTCAGTCGCCATCGCCATCGGCATCGCCTCCCCCGTGTTGCTGTTCGGCATGGCCATGGTCGCCCAGCTCGCGTTCCACCGCATCTACCCCGTGGCGGCCGGCCTGGTGATGCTCGCCGTCGTCAGCGTTGCCCGGATTGGACACAACCTCATCGTACGATTCGATCGCCAGCGCAGCATCGACGAGGAGACCGGGCTGGCCAATCGGCACGCCATGGTTCGTGATGCCGCGCAGCGGCCGGCGGCGCCAATCGCGGTGGTGCTGGTGAACAACTTCAACACGGTGGTGACTCTGCTGGGCACTCCGGCCGGGCACGATCTGATGCTGAGGCTCGCTGAACGCCTGGCGCGGGTTGGGACGGGCGCGGTGTACCGGCTCGACGACCGGCTGCTCGCCTTGGAATTAATCGCCGCGCCGGCTGATCTGCCGGCGGCGATCGCCCGGGTGCAACACCTGCTTGCCCGACCCGTCGAGATCTGTGGTCGTCCTATGGACGCTGCGGTCCATGTTGGAGTGTCGAGCGCCGCGGACGACATATCGGTGCGGCTCGCGGCTGCCACCCACGCTGCCGGGCAGGCGCTCGGACGGCGGACATTCTGGCAGCACAGCGACGTGGACGTGGAGGCGCTCGAGCTGCGTCTCGTGCTGATGGGCGAACTTGATCACGCGATTGGCAGCGGCCAGATCGAGGTTCACTACCAGCCGAAGCTAGCGCTGGCAGACAATCGGATCACTAGTGTCGAGGCGTTGGTCCGCTGGCACCACCCCGACCGTGGCATGGTACGCCCGGACCTCTTCATCCCGCTTGCCGAGGAAGCCGATCGGATCGGGCCATTGACGCTGTTCGTGCTCGGCCGGGTCATCGACGACCTCGCCGGCTGGCGGCGGGCCGGCATTGAGCTGTGCGCGGCGGTGAACCTTTCCGCCATGCTGATCGCCGAGCCGACCTTCCAGGCGGCGGTCAGCGAGATGCTGGACGGCAATCAGGTGCAGGCAGACAGGCTGATCTTCGAGGTTACCGAATCAGCCACCCTGGCCAACCCGGAGCAAGCGGCGCTGCACCTTCGCGGCTTCCGCGATCGCGGGGTCGCCATCTCGATGGACGATTACGGCACCGGCCAATCGACGCTGACCTATCTTCGCCAACTGCCATTGTCCGAGCTGAAGATCGATCGCAGTTTCGTGCAGCATGCCCATCTCAACCGCGCCGACGAGCTGATGGTGCGCTCGACGATCGATCTGGCTCATAACCTTGGGCTAAAGGTCGTTGCAGAGGGAATCGAGGAGGAAGGCTGTCTCAACCTGCTCCGAGAGGCAGGTTGCGACATGGCCCAGGGGTATCTGATCAGTCGGCCCTTGCCCTCAGCGGATTTGCAGCGCTTCCTGATAGAGGAAGCACAAGGTCCACCGCAGCGGCCCGACCACCGCGGCTCATCTTCAGAACCATGCTTGAGCAGCTGACTGTCAGCACGCCACACTAGCTATCATATGGCCCGGGCGGACGACGCTATTTGGAAAGCATGTTCTGCAGAGGGAAAAGATGGCAAACTTCCACGCCAACCCTCTTTAAACCCGCTGCGATCGAAACTGCCGGCGACAAACAACCTTCAAACCCTTACTACCGTCCCTATCCGAGCGCCTTCCAGATTTTAAATCGTACCAATGCGGGTTGATGGAGGTTAATATGCTCTGCTTTGGATCAGGGTTCCGATGGTATGTGTCACGTCCTTATTATCGAAGATGAACCTCTAATCGCGGAGATCATTCGAACTTACCTAGAGATGGAGGGAGCAAGCTCGTTCGACGTAGCCACAAGCCACGCGGCGGCCGTCAGCATGGCAGCGGCTCGGCCGCCGGTAGTCATCACCTCAGATGTGCGGTTAGCAGACGGACGAGGTCCAGATGCCGTTCAAGAGATCCGCAACGTGCATGGTAAGGTGCCAACTATTTTCATAACCGCCCTGCCGGACGAATGCGAGCCGTGCGATCATGCGATCGCGATCCTCCCCAAACCATTCACCTTCGACTCTCTTGCTGGAGCGTTCTCACGTGCCTGGGCTGTGTCTCCGAACGCGTGATCAAAAAGCTCATTTCGCAATTCGACTTGGACGGAAGGCAGCACATCGATCACGACGTCGCTGCCGCCTTAGTTATCCATCCCCGCTGATCGCTGCGGAAGCCATTTGGCGTTTCGATTCAGCGCGCGCATTGGCTGTTCAGCCAGCTCTCGCAAGCCAGCCCGCGTTAAGATCGTGTAATGCTGACGGTCACGGACGACGAGCTTTCGGTCTTGGAGTTCCCGCAACATCCGGTTTACATGGATGGATGTCAGTCCGACAACATCGGCAATCTGCTCCTGTGTCAGCATCATCTCAAACGATCCGTCATGGACTTTCCCAATCAGGTCGAGACGCTCGCTCAGTTCGAGGATAAAGGCTGCAAGACGTGACTGGGCCGATGTCCTACCAAGAGAGGCCAGTCGATCCATCAGAGCAACACGCTCACGTTGCACGCTCAGCAGAAAGTGCGCCGCAAGGCGGGGGTGCTGGCTGAGCATGTCGCCAAAGCGCTCATAGGGTATCTCGGACGCTACCACCGGCGTGATCGCGAAGAGCGTCTCTGCCGTATGAGTTAGGCTCATGCTCGGGGTCCCCATAGCGTCCCCCGGCAGGTGAACCTTCAGGATCTGCCGACTGCCGTTGGCATGGCCGATGGCAGAGCCTGCCCAGCCGTCCACAAGCCTGTAGTAGCTCTCTGAAGGGGCGCCCTCTCGGCTAATGACCGCACCGCGGGGGTAAACCTTCGCCTCCTTTCCAAGCGCATTGATCACGTCCAGTTCGGCTGGTGAAAGATCGCCAAATTCGGTGAGGCGATGAGTGGAGTAAAGAGCAGACATGCAGGCCCTAACGTAGGTTATGCTTCTGATTAGTGCCTGGAGAAAGGTAGCTCAATCGTCTTTGACAGCAGCGTCGGCATGGCGGGGATCGAAGGGTGAATGTGCACGCCTACAAACGGTGATGCGCAAGTCGCCAGAGCACACATTCGTGCTGCAGTTTGATCACTGCTCCTGACGTCATGGATTGAACTTCAGCCTTGTAACGTACGGCAAATTGGGGGCTCAGGGAGGTCCCGAACCTGAGGGGTGTCGTTGCAGCTGCGGGCCGGTAGCTGGATCATGTCGGCGTTGCCCGCACAAGCTACCTAGCCGCTTGAGCTGAGACAAACATTGATCGCATTCAGTCGATCAAGTCGAGCAGTCTCATGCTGGTCCCCGCTAGTAGGCAGCTACGCTTAGCGTCAACAATCAATGCAACACCTGTTCGGGTAGGTAAGTGATGCAGATTGTTAATTGTTGGGGGATATCAGGATAGTCTAGGTCTATTCGCAAGTCCGGATAACGATATGAAGCCGAATCTGTTCTTATTTGCATCCGCTTTAGTTCTTTCAGCATGTGGCGGCGGGTCATCGTCCGACAGCGTTCCGGTTGTGACGGCAACCCCGACGCCCACGCCAACGCCATCACCTGCTCCGACGCCGACTCCTACGCCAACGGCCAGGGCGATTACCTTCAACACGCCATCCGTGACAGCACTGATCGACGCAAGTGGTGCAGCCCAGGTTCTCGCCGCTGTGAGTAGTTCGGCAGCCAACACGTTATCGGTTACCGATCCTGACGCTCCCTTGGCTGCGTCGTTCGAGGATCTGGCCTTGAATGGCAATGAGGCGTTCTCAGTTGCTCGCGCCGACGGCACTTCTCCATACAGTGCGGAGTTCCCCAGCGTCGCCTCAACAGGCGCCACGACCGTCAATTTCTACGGTTCCGATGATGTTACGCCTCGTCCGGTGACCGTACTGAAGTGGCATACGAGCGCTACCGCAGGCTTGTCACAGGAACTCAACGTCATTCAGGCGCAGGCTACCGATAGGCCAACTCCAGTGCTCTCGCCCGCCAACCTACCCCTTCACGCTCGCCTGGTTGAGACAGTTGCTGCGGATCGCCGTGCCTTGCAACTGATTGGGACGCCAACGCCGGCTGGAGGACTGCCTGGACAGAACGGCGTGCAGTATAGCGGGGAAGCCTACGGGACGGTCTTCACAGCGGACAAGAAGCAGCTTCAATTCATCGGCCAAGCTACCATTTACGTTGATGGCGGTGACAGTGACTCCCAAATTCATGGCATCATCAACGTCAACGAATACACAGGTCAGAACAATACGGGCATTCCGGTCGAGATCGATGTCGTCGCCGACATTGTGAACGGTGTCATCAAGACGAGGTCGATCAGGGTCATAGGCGCGGGCGGGATGGTCAGCTTTGGGGAAATATCCGGCGCATTCTATGGCTCGTCGGCCAACGAGCTTGGCTTGGTGCTTTCTGCGAGTGGTGAGCCCGGTAACTTGATCGCGGGGCTCATCGTCAGGCGCCAATAATGTCATACAGCGCGCCGATGTCCGCAGCACGGTCGAGCAGGAAGCTCGCCAGCAAAATGGCCGGGATCACGATCGCCGGAGTGAACGCAAGCAGGTAAGGGCCTGCGACGGTAGGCTGGCCATGCATTCGTTCGCCGATCCGTCTGTTGAGCGGCATGAACATGATTGCTGCGACCACGCTCCACAGGATGGCTCCAGCGAACAGCGCCCAGCCAAACAATCCTGTCACTGCGATCAGGGCCGCGGCGAAGGCGCGCCGTTCAAGTGGCTGCGACCAGGCGAGGGATCACGCCGGCACCTTTTGCCCGACGCTGCCTGCCCGCAGCAGTGCCGACGCATCGCGCGCAATCTGCTCCTCCTCGTGAGGGCGAGCAGATCCTGATGTCGCGTTGTTTAGGCGCGCCTCAACGCGCAAGATTGACAAGAGGCGATCTTTGTCGGCCGGTATGGCCGCTGTTCGTTCGCACGGCCCCGCGCGGTGGCTTGCCAGCCACGAAGGCAGATACTGCCGCGACGTTCTGCCGGAGATGCCCGTCTGGGGAACTGAAAAGAGCTTGGTGGTTTGGCGACGGTGTGCTGCCGGACACAGGCCCGTCCAAGCCGGCGACCTTCTCTAGTCCGGCGATCTTCTCTCCTGGATCCGGCACCTCCTCAAGCTAGCGGATTCGTGCAAACCGGCCATGCTCCTGGCGATAGCGGGCAAATTGGAAACTGCCCTCTGAACAATTCGATCGCGTCAAATCCCTCAGCAGAAGCGGTAATGATGTTGATCGTTCAGCGTCTCGCATTCTAAAGTCGGTTCGATCGTCTTTCACCAGAGGCTGGATGAGATAACCCTGAACGAATGGCTGGAGCTGAGCGGCTGCCCGATTAGTACGACGACCCGCCGATTGTGACGATCACAGCCTCGCTCCCGTTCGGCCGTTCGGGTCACGTCGTCCGTCAATGCGCGCTGCGCCGCCTAGCAGGTTGTGGCCACAGAATTATCATCAAGACCATCGCGCCGGCGATAACCACGGACGCCACGGAGCGACTGAGGTCGAGCCCACCGTGATCGATGGGCTTGTCGAGGAAATCGCCGACCGTCGCGCCGAGCGGGCGGGTGAGGATGAAGGCCATCCAGAACAGGATCGTGCGGGACGTTGCCGTGGTCCGGTAAAGAGTCGCCAGGACCAGCAACGCCCCGCCGAACAAGGCAGCCGCGCCGAGATAGCCGAGCCCGCCGTCGTCCGCGAGCCAGTCGCCCAAAGCGGTACCGAGCGTTTGCGATAGCGTTATTGTGACCCAGTAGAACAGTTCTGACCGCGGCTCGTGCACCGTACCGACCGAGATCGTTCCCGTCGTGGCATGCCAGGAGGCGAGCGATGCGAGCACCAGTGCCAGCAGCAGCATTGATCCGCCGGCATAACCGATGCCGATCGAGCGGGTCGCGAAATCGGCAAGCGTCGTGCCGGCGGTTGTAGATGCGACGATCGTCGCCCAGTAGAGCGTCGGATTGAAGCGGCGCGTATGCACCTGCCAGGCGACTAGCAGCACCAGCAGCGATCCGAAGATGACCGAACCGACTAGATAGCCGAGCCCGAGCGTCATCGTCACCGCATCGCCCGCAGTCTCGCCCAGCGTCGTGGCCAGGATCTTGGTTGCCCAGAAGACCGCCGTGACCTGCGGCACCTTTGCGTAGCGGTGCACTTCGGTCCTCATCGCGGGCTCTCGCATCAGCATCGTCAGAAGCGCATGGCGAGGTTGACGCCCCCGCCGCCCGGAGAGCTCCACGGTGTCAGGCGGACGGTGTCATCGCGGCGCGAGGTGAGCAGCGCGCCGCTGAGCGTGCCAATCGCAGCACCGGCAAGCACATCGTGCACATAATGTTTTGACGCTTCTACCCGCGCCAACCCGACGAAGCTCGCGACGAGAAGCGCGGGGAGGCCGGCCTGCCAACCGTAGCGCTTCTCCAGGCTCGCGGCGGCAGCAAAGGATACTGAGGTGTGGCCAGAGGGGAAGCTACGATCGTCACTGCCGTCGGGTCGGCGTTCGTGGATCAGCTCTTTCAGGACAAAGGTGCCGCCCCCCGCAGCTGCTATGCTGCCACCCGCCTCCAGGTCGCCACGCCAGTCGCCCTGTACCGCAGGAATGCCGAGCGCTGCACCGACGAGCGCGTCGCGGGCGACGCCACTGGCGCGGTCCCAACTGCGTTCGCTCGCATGGGCCGAAACAGGGCATAGCAGCGCCATTGCGCCGAGGGGCAGAAAGGCACGCTTCATGACTGGAGCTCCGGTATTGGGGAACGCTTCTTTGCCGGGCAGCCAATGATCAATGCCGGGTAGCAGGGCAGCGGATCGCCGTGCGTGGAAGAAGCGAACAGCAGTCGCATCGTCGGATCAGGGTGGCCCTCTTCAATAGGGGTAACGCTTAGCTAATCGGCACTGAGGGCAATAATTGTTTATCGCCAACTTGTCGGTGGCGCGTCGGCGCGCGAAGGTCACGGCATGAAGGTGCTACTGCTCGAGGACGACGACGCGACGCGAGAATATGTCGAAGCAGTGTTGCGCGACGCTGGCCATACTGTTGACAGCTGTGCCTCTGGTGACGATGCGGTCGCGCTTGGCGCCCGCGGAGACCATGCGGTGCTGATCCTCGATCGGATGGTACCTGGGCTCGCAGGGCTACCGGCGCTGACCGCGCTACGCGCTGCGGGGGTGCGCACGCCGGCGCTGTTCCTAACGGCGATGAACGGCATCGAGGACAGGGTGGAAGGGCTCGAAGCTGGGGCTGACGATTATCTGGCCAAGCCGTTTGCCGCGAGCGAGCTGCTCGCGCGGATCAACGCGCTGGCCCGGCGCCCGCCGATCGCCGAAGTTGCGACGATCCTCAGCGTGGGCGATCTGGTCGTCGATCGCGTTTGCCGTACCGTCACCCGCGCCGGTCGGCGGATCGACCTGCAGGCGCAGGAGCTAAAGCTGCTCGAATATCTGATGCTTCATGCCGGCGAGGTGGTGACCCGGACAATGCTGCTCGAGAACGTCTGGTCATTTCATTTTGACCCGAAAACCAACGTGATCGAAAGCCACATGAGCCGGTTGCGCGGCAAGGTCGATCGCGGCTTTGGCCGGGAGCTGATCCAGACGGTTCGGGGTGCCGGCTACCGGATCGATGGGAGCTAAGGGGCTGGTACCGGAAGCGCTGCGCAGCGCGGCCTTCCGGTTCGCGCTGCTGCTTGCAGTGATTGTGGCGCTCGGCGCCGCGGCGCTGCTGCTCGCGGTCGAGCGGCAGGTAAGCCATTATGCCGCCGAAGCCAGCAATGGCATGCTCAAGGCGGAATCAACAGTGCTCGCCGGCGAGTATACCGAACTCGGCCTGTCCGGCCTGACCGACGCGATTGCGCGGCATCGCGGCGTCGACGAGGATCCCCCTTATCATTACCTGCTGCGTGACCGCGGGGGACGGCGTCTTGCCGGGGACCTGCCCGCAGCGGCGGCGCGGGTAGGGCCGGGTACGGTGACGATCGCGGAGCGCAGGGCAGGCCTACCGGCGCGCGAGCGGATGACCACGCTCGGGACCCGGCTTCCCGATGGCCTGTTGCTGGTCGTCGCCACTGACAGTTTCGACGTGCAGGATCTGAGGCATCGTCTTGGTCGGTTCACGCTGTGGAGCGGCATCGCCATCGCCTTGTTCGCGCTGCTGGGCGGCTATCTGGTAGGACGGGTGTTTCTGCGCCGTTTGCGCCGGGTCAACCACGCGATCGACCGGATCATCGATGGCGATCGCACCGAGCGCCTGCCGATGATCGGCTTTGGCCCGGAATTCGACGATCTCGCCCGCAACCTCAATCGGATGCTCGAGCGCAACGCCGCAGCGATGGACGCCCTGCGTCAGGTGTCGACGGACATCGCCCACGACCTGCGCACGCCGCTGACCCGGCTCCACCAGCGGCTTGAACAGATGCAGCGGAGCGCGACGGTGGCGCCGAGCGCGGTTGACGAGGCGCTCGTCCAGACCAACGGTCTGCTGGAAACGTTTCAGGCGCTGCTGCGGATCGGTACCGTGGAGGGCGGCGTCGGCCGGCAGCGGTTTGTACGCGTCGACCTGTCCGAGCTGATGGCGCGGATCCACCAAGCCTATCACCCGGTGGTCGAGGATGCCGGTCAGACCCTGATTGCCGACCACGTTCTCGGCATCGCGGTGCTGGGCGACGCAGAACTGCTTGCGCAGCTGTTCACCAATCTGATCGAGAATGCGATCACGCATACCCCCCGGGGCACGCGGATCACTACGCGGCTACGGATGGTCGATGGAGCGCCAGTTGCGGAGGTCGCCGATGATGGATCGGGCATTCCCGCGGCCGAGCGCGACAAGGTGTTCCGCCGTTTCTACCGTCGCGACGCCAGCCGCGGCACGGAGGGCGCCGGCCTCGGCCTAGCGTTGGTGGCGGCAGTGGCATCGCTGCACGACGCGGCTTGCACTATCCCGGAAACATCCATCGGCCTGAGCGTCCGCATCACCTTTCCGACGTTTGTCGCGCCGGCCGCGGCGACAAGCGGCCGGTAGCGCCGTCAGCTCATGACCCGCGCGACTGCGCTCTAGCGAGGTTTCGCACTTCGCCCAATTGCCATAAGACGATGGTCGGCAGCCCGATCGCGACATCCCGGGCGCGCTTGGCGAGTGCTAGCGCTAGTGCCATCTCCACCGGTATGCTAAGCAGCGGCGCGAGCAGCGCATAGCCTGCTTCCTGGACGCCTAGGCCACCTGGCACCGCAAAGGCGACTGACCGCAGCATGAAGATCAGGCTCTCCAGCGCCAGCACCCGAGATAGCGCGAAGCTCGCGCCGATCAGGTGCAGGACGATCCAGGCGCCAGCGGCGCTGGCAACCCAGGCAAGCAGGTTGAGAAGAAAGGCAAACGCGACATGCCGACGATGAGTGTAGATCGTCACCAGCTCAACCTGCAGCGTCGCCAAGGTCGCCACCGAGCCCGGGAGCATGCGCCCGACCAGCGATCCCGCAACGCGGGGGAGCAGATACTGGCCAGCGAGGACCACGCCGATCAGCACGACCAGCGCGGCCCCCGCACCGACGAGGATGGCGCGGGTCGAGCCCGCAGCAGCGCCTGGCAACAGCAGCACCGCCGCGGTGATCCCGAAGGCGGTGAACAGGGCCTGCGCGGCAAGCTCGGTGGTCATGTCGACGATCAGCGACGCGTAGATCCGCGCCGTCGGCAGGTCGGCGCTCGTCAGCGTCCGCGCCCCGACGACGATGCCGCCGATCTGCGACAGCGGCAGCAGATCGGCGACCGCCTCGCGCACCGCCCGTGCCCAGGCGAAGCGCGCCACGCGGGCGGTTGGCCGGCCGGGCGTCGCGGCGGCCCATGCTGCGCCGAGGATGACGAACACGCCGCTCGACCACAGGCAATAGAGCAGGAAACCGCCGACGCCGATCTGGCGGGCGATGGTCGCGACCGTGCCGATCCCGGCCCAGCCGAAGGTCCAGATTGCGACCGCCAAGCCGACCAGGGTCGCCACCAGGATGGCGAGGTTGATGCGGCTCATCGGCCGGGATGCTCCACGAAATCGGCAAAGCGGCCGCGGGTCGTCCCGGCCGTGAGCGCCGCGGCTGCGGGATCGATCAGCGCGGAGAGTTCGTCGCGGTAGCGATAGCTCAAGGCGTGGCCGGGATAGTGATCGTCGGTCGCCGGGTGAAAGTAGATCTCGCTGATCCCGGCGGGGAGGTGAGGCAGCAATCCGCGCAGGCGCGGCGCATTGAACGCGCCGGACCATGCGAGGCCGAACACCTGGTCGGGGACGAGCAGCCCCACCGCCCGCGCGCGCCGGCGGACGAGCGTTGCCCACAGCCTGGCGGGATCGAACCCCGCCGGCGAGGTGGGGTCCACCGCGGCGATCGGCGCGCGCGGCTCGACCGGCGCCCGCAGCGATCGCATTCCGTAGCGCGCGCCGATCATCAGCACCGTCGACAGGATCGTTGGGTGGACGTGAAAATGCTTGTGGGCGTTGACATGGTCGAGCGGCAGACCGGTCGCGGCAAACAGGGCAAATTGCGCGTCGATCTCGGCCGCGAGCTGCCGCCGCGCCGCGGGTGAGGCGAAGATCGTGATCCCGGCGCGGACCATGTCGCGCCGGAACCGGCCGCTGGCGTCGACCAGCGCCGGCACCTGCTCGGGCGGCAGCGCAGGGCGACCCTCGACCAACACCAGGTGCAGGCCGACGCCGAGGCCCGGCAGGTCACGCGCCCGCGCCACCGCATCCGCCGCGGCGTCTCCCGTCACCATCAGGCTGGCGGCGGTGAGGAGGCCATGGCGATGCGCCTGTTCGACGGCGTCGTTGACGGCCACCGCCGCGCCGAAATCGTCGGCGGTGACGATCAGCCGTCGCGCACGCTCCTGGCTCAGGCCGCTACGTCCTTGCGGCGACGCAGGAAGTCGAAGAACTCGACGCCTTCGCGCAGGCGGCGCTTCATCATCTGCCAGTCGGTCAGCATCTCGCGGACGATGTCCCAGATCTTCGACGGGCGGAAGTAGAAGCGCTTGTAGAATTCCTCGACCTTGTCGAAGATCAGCGAGGCCGGCAGATGCGGGTAGGAGAGCTGGGCGATCTGGGTGCCGCCGTCGGTGAGCAGATGGTCGCCGCCGTCGAACCAGTCATTCTCCACCGCCTGCTTGTACAGGAACGTCCCCGGATAAGGCGCCGCCAGCGACACCTGAATGGTGTGCGGATCGATTTCCTTGGCGTAGTTGATCGTCTCCTCGATCGTCTCTTCGGTCTCGCCCGGGAGCCCCAGGATGAAGGTGCCGTGGATGACGATGCCGAGCGCGTGGCAATCCTTGGTGAACTGCCGCGCCACTTCGACGCGCAGGCCCTTCTTGATGTTGTGCAGGATCTGCTGGTTGCCGCTCTCATAGCCGACCAGCAGCAGGCGCAGGCCGTTCTCCTTGAGCACCTTCAGCGTCTTGTACGGCACATTGGCCTTGGCGTTGCACGACCAGGTCACGCCGAGCTTGCCGAGCTCGATCGCGAGTTCCTCGACGCGCGGCAAATTGTCGGTCAGCGTGTCGTCGTCGAAGAAGATTTCCTTGTTCTGCGGGAATGCCTCCATCACGTACTTCACTTCCTCGATCACATGACCGATCGAGCGCGTGCGGTAATTATGACCACCCACCGTCTGCGGCCACAGGCAGAAGGTGCAGCGGCTCTTGCAGCCGCGGCCGGTGTAGAACGACACATAAGGGTGCAGCAGATAGCCGCCGAAATACTTCTCCATCTGCAGGTCGCGCTTGTAGATCGGCGATACGAACGGCAGGCTGTCCATGTCCTCGACGACCTTGCGGTCCTTGTTGTGGATGATCGCGCCATCGTCGTCGCGCCAGCTGATCCCTTCCACTTCGCGCAGCGGCATGCCGTTGGCGACATCGAGGATGGTAAAGTCGAACTCATTGCGCGCGACAAAGTCGATCGCGGTCGAGGTCTCGAGCACCTTGGCTGATTCCACCGCGGCCTTGGCGCCGATGAAGCCGATCTTGATCCGCGGGTTGCGCTGCTTGATCAGCTCGGCGGTATGGACGTCCTGGCGGAAGCTCGGCGTCGAGGTGTGGAGGATCACGAGGTCGCGCGCGTCCATCTCGTGCTTGATATCGTCCCAGCTCTGGTCGTGCGCGGGGGCGTCGATCAGCTTGGAGCCCTCTACCAACGCGGCCGGCTGGGCAAGCCAGGTAGGATACCAGAAGGACTTCACTTCCCGCTTCATTTGGTAGCGGGCACCGGCACCGCCATCATAGCCGTCGAACGACGGGCCTTGCAGGAACAAGGTGCGCATCATGCCAATGTCTCCGAAGCGGCGACAATCCGCCCCCCGTTGATGGTAAGCCGATGCCCACGCCAATCAACCGAGCGGACGAAAAATGTCGCCAGAAATAGTCCGAACGACAGCATGTCGCGGACGGGAATGAGAAGGAAACGGATCGCCGGACGGCCCCCGAGTCGGGCGAGCATCGCCGCGCGGACTCCGACTGCCAGCGCGACCGCGCCCCAAGTACATGGATGGCCACCAAGGATCGCCAGCGCGGCCAGCGCGAACGGCAGCGGGTGGAGGACAACGCTGCCAGCGAACCCGCCGGGATCGATCCCGGCGATGGTTGCGCTCCAGCGCAGCTCGTGCCGGATCAGCGCGGCCAGGCTCGGCTCCGCGCAGGCATGCGTAATCAAGCTACGCGAGACCGCGACCTTGAGACCTAGCGCCCGCACCGCCTCGCCCATCGCATAATCGTCGGCCAGGATATCGCATACGGCGCGAAAGCCGCCGATCTGGGCCAGGGTGGTTGCCCGCATCGCGATGGTCGACCCCATGCACGGTTGGGCTAGGCCGGTGCCGAGGCCGATCAGCGTCGACGGCAGGAAGTGGAGATCAATCCCCATCGCTACCAGCGTCGACCAGATGCCGGCATCGGCTCGACCACGGTATAGGCAAGAGACCGCGCCGATGCCGGGCTGATCGAGCATCGAGACGAGCCTGGCGAGGTAATCCGGTTCCACCGCCATGTCACTGTCGCTGATCACCACGACGTCGTGTCGGGTGTGCTCATGGAGATTGATGAGGTTGCACACCTTGGCGTTGGTGCCATGGGCGCGCGGATCGAGCACCAGGGCAAGATCATGGCTTGGCCATGCCCTGCGCAGCGCCTCAACCACCGCGATTGCCGGATCGTCGCCTCGCTGGACGCCGAACAGACACTGTACCGGCGCGGCATAATCCTGCCGCAGGAAGCCAGTGAGATTGGCGGCGAGCTGCGGCTCCGTTCCGTGCAGCGGCTTGAGGATCGTTACCGGCGGCCAGCTACCCGCGCGCGCCAGACTCGGTGGCGCGGTGCGGAATAGCCAAACCGCCCATGAGAGCAGGGCCGAGCCAGTCAGCGACATCAGCAGAGCAAGATAGCCGAGAGGCAGAAGTCACTCCGTCCTAAGCAGGTCTACAGGATCACGGGCAACTCGCCCGCGCCATGCATCCGGTAGCGTACGTCTGCCACGTCATTGTGACGCCTTGGAGCATCCATCACAGCTGCTTGTACGCCGGACGTTAGTATTAGCAGGACGCCACAGCGCTGGGCCAATTGGGAATTACCAATGTTCAAGGTTCCGCAGTCGCTGTGATGTAGCAGGCTTGCGAGATGTTTTCGGAACGGCGTCGGCGCGTGCAACGGATCAGAGCTTGCTGCGACTGGCACCGGCATCCAGACGAGGGGCAGGACGGTCGGTTCAATCAGTGCCTCAGCGTTCAACACAGCGTTGGTGAATCATGCTGAATGACTATTCGTTGCTTTCAGCGATCTGATTTCCCGACGAAATTCACTGAGTGGTCAGACTCATCTCAGCTGCATTCAGATCGGCAACGGTTTTTGAGCGTGTTGCCCATCGTGCCCGAAGCGAAGATTTATGTGTCAGCCTACCGCTTTCTTGATGATGCTCATTGCGATCAAGCCGGTTCGGGTGGCGTTCACAGACAGTTTCTTAGAATAGCGTGTGAACGGAAGCCGCTCGTCGCTCTGGCGTTGCGAGCAACGTCGCAAGGAGAGCACGATGAATAAAAAGATCAAATTGCTGGCCCTTACAGGCTTAATTGCCACTTCCGCTGTGTTGCCGGATGCAGCATCTGCACAGCGCTACCGGCATCATGATCGGACCTATCACCATCGAGACGGCCGATATCGCCATCGCTGCAGCGGCGGTGATGGTGCAGTTGGCACGATCGCAGGCGCCGGCGGGGGCGCCTTGCTTGGCAATGTACTTGGCGGCGGGACGCTTGGTACCATCGCGGGCGGGGTTGGCGGTGGCCTGCTCGGCCGGCACCTTGATAAGCAAAACACCCGCCATCGGCGAGGGTGCTAACTCGCTTGCAACGTCTGGCCCTCGCCCATTTGTGGGTGAGGGCCAGTCTTTGAGACTCTGCCTGTCAATGAGGTGGCTTTAAAACAGCCGGTGCGTTTGAAGGCATCCAGATTGTGACAGCAGCACGTTCATCTATATCGGCGCCGTGACCAAGCCGATCGTACCAGCTGCCGCCCGATACCTCCGCACCGACGCAATCCGCGGAGGCATGGATCTGTTGATTTTTGCGCACAAGTCGCATCTTAAGCGAGTAGATGTCGCCTTGGGGGCTAAAGGGCTCGGGCGAGCACATCACCGCGTACTGTACGTGGTTTCGCGACAGCCGGGGAGTTCGATTGGAACTATCCTCGGCATACTCGGGATTACTAAACAGTCGCTTAATAGAGTCGTGCGCGAATTAACCCGGAAGGGTTGGTTGGAGGTGCGTACCGGCGAGCGAGATCGCCGCATGAAGTTTCTGTACCTGACCGAGAATGGGGATCAGCTCGAACACGAACTGTTCGAGCAACTACACGCCAACATGGCGCGGGCCTATGCTGCGGCTGGGGAGCCTGCGGTCGCCGGATATTGGACCCTCATGCAGCATCTGATGGACGAGACCGCACACGGCCACTTCAAGGCGTTTCATGAGAAGCCTGCGTCGCTTCTGCCCTGATCGGTGTACCGCATCACACTCGTTGTTGCATCCTCAGCGAAAGCGGATCTGGTGCGAAAATCTAGAAGTGCCCAAACTTTGACCTTTGTGTCCTGGTTCCGAGCTCGACTCGTTTGATCCGTCATGCCTGTATAAGGAGATGGGCAGGATCTGGTTGAACAAAAGGGTGGCGGTGTAGCAGAGGGGTCGGCTACCTCGGTGACGTTTGTTGCTAGAGACAAGCCACGCTGGCTGCTTCTAGTTTCAAGACAGCCGGAGGGCTTATCCGGTGTGCTGAACTTCGTCAGTCGATCAACATGAACAAATGGCCGGAGATGAGCGGTGGGGAGGGCAGCTTGAACGTCCGATTGTGGGTCGTAGTGCATGAAGGGATCCGCGTCCGCCCACCTGGCGCCATTCACTTAACGTGCTGGCGTCCTCATAATCGGACAATCGTTCACGATCGGAAGCCGTTTAGGCATGTCCCTCATCAATCAGTTCGAACTCTCGATACCCTTGATCCAAGCGCCGATGGCGGGCGTTGCCACACCTGCGCTGGCAGCAGCGGTATCCCAGGCGGGAGCCTTGGGGTCGATCGGAGTGGGCGCGACCGACGCCGGCGGCGCACGGGCGATGATCGAGGAGGTGCGCAGCCGCACGACCCGCGCATTCAACGTCAACTTCTTCGTCCACGCTGGCGCAAAAGCCGATAGTTCGCGAGAGGCGCAATGGCTGGATTGGCTTGCCCCACTGTTCGCCGAGTACGGCGCAGAACCGCCGAGGGCGCTCAGGACGATCTACAAGAGCTTCGCAGATGATCCCGACATGGTGGCGGTACTGCTCGACCTCGCGCCGCCAGTGGTCAGCTTCCACTTCGGGTTGCCGTCCGCCGACGTGATCTCGGCGTTGCGGACTCGCGGTATCTACCTCATGGCGACCGCAACCAGCCTCGACGAAGCGCAGGCGATTGAGGCGGCGGGGATCGACGCGGTGGTCGCGCAAGGGATCGAGGCTGGCGGGCATCGGGGTGTCTTCGACCCGACCGCGCCCGACGACGCTCTTGGCGTGTTCGCGCTGACCCGGCTTCTGGTAAGCAAGACGGAACTACCAGTCATTGCAGCCGGTGGGATAATGGATGGCGCTGGCATCGCCGCGGCGCTCGATCTCGGAGCCGCGGCAGCGCAGCTGGGAACTGCATTCGTGGCGTGCCCGGAGTCTGCCGCAGACGAAGCGTACCGGGCGGCTCTTACTGGTGCCGGCGCTTACCATACTGTCCTCACGTCGCTCATCTCTGGTCGGCCCGCGCGTGCGCTGGCCAACCGGTTCACAGCTTTGAGCGAGTCGGTTGGTGAGCGCCGACCGCCCGATTATCCCATTGCCTATGATGCGGGAAAGGCGCTGCATGCGGCTGCCAAGGTCGGGGGAGAATATGGGTTCGGCGCGCAATGGGCAGGTCAAGGTGCGCCGCTATCCCGCGTGATGCCGGCAGCAGCCTTGGTTGGGGCGCTGCGAGAGGAACTCGAAGGGCGCCGGGTTTGAGTTCGGTCGGGCCTTGCGCCATTCCTAGATCAGACTGACCGTGATCCCCACCCGGAGCCGCTTACGCAGGTGGTCCAGCGTACCAAACATGACCATGCGGTCGAGATGAACCAACGGCCGAAGTTGGAAACACGAAAAGGGGTCGCGAATGGCCGCAACTGGGTCAGGTGCAATTCGCCCGGAGTACAAGCCGAACTGTTGGTAGTGGGCACTGGCTGCATTGCTGGATCATGAGC
>NZ_JBWKOS010000014.1:0-51167 GCF_059416225.1 Sphingomonas sp. GW821-FHT09E03
TTATCTGCAGCTCCTGTGGATGTCGGGTATCGCTGAGACGAACGCGCGTTGATTGGATAGCTCAAATATGAGCTTTGAGGTACGCCCTCACCTTTGGAACGGTGGTTTAGTCGATGAGCTGCCCCATCAAGGTCTGGTTGCCGGGGGAGCTATGCGGACGATGCTCGTTGTAATCGCGCCGCCACGCCTCACATTTTACTTGTGCATCGTCCAAGCTCAAGAACCAGTATGCGTTGAGGCATTCGGCCCGCACCCGGCCATTGAACGCCTCCGCGAACGCATTATCGGTCGGCTTTCCGGGCCTACTGAAGTCCAGCACCACATCATGCTGATAGGCCCATAGGTCGAGATCCTTGGAGATGATTTCCGGGCCATTATCCAGGCGAATGCGCTTGGGACGACCGTGTACCGCGGCAATGCGGACGAGCAGTCAGAGCCGCGGTAGCTCGTCCGTACGTCGGGCGCTGGAGAAAGCCGCGTGCGGAAGATGTTCATGACCACGTCCATGCCGATCCCCGAACGATCGCATGGATCCAGCATGTCGCGAACCGCAAGCGGGAGCACGGAGTCACTCACCGTCATGGTAAAACCGGCATTCATTATCGTTGGCTATGTCCATGGCGAGGTATTCCTCAACACTCCAAGAGATGACGGCGAGCCTATCGTTCGATCAGTCGCGCATGCCGACCTGAAACCAGAAGATAGAAACCGGCCGATCGATGATGGTCATTTCGAACGTAGGTCGTCCGCCGGCTTGGTCGCGTGCAGCATCGCCAATCCTGCTTCGGTCATCTGAAAGCTGCTTCCTGCTCGGGAGGCGACATGCCCCGCTTGAATCAGCGTTGCCAACTCCCGCTGGATCTTCGATCCCGTGATCGGCTTGCCATAGGTGCGAGAGATGTCACCTATCACGAAGGTACCCGCACCGTCGGGGCCGGATAGTGCTCGAAGGCAATCGCGCAAACGCTTTCCCCCCGATCCTGGTGGACGCCCCCCTGCGTGCTTGCGCTTGGGGGCAGGTTCGGGTGCACCGATGGACGCTGCGAGATCGGCTAGCGCGCGGTTAAAATTCAACAGCAGGTTACGCATACGACAATCGCAGTGGCCTGAGCTGAGCGGACGAGGTTCATCAAAGCTTCGGCGCAGCTAGGGCAATCGCCTTCACCTTCCTCAGTACGTCGAGCAGCAGGTTCAGGTCCTGACTGGTAAGACCGCTGGTGTCGTCGATCACATCATCGTGCCCGTGAAGGATGGCGAAGGTATGCAGCCGTCCCATGGCGTCGCCGAGTTTTACGATAGTGTGCTCATCGTCTTGCCCCCCGAACATAGCCCTCTTCCCTCCCCTCACTAAGCAGCTTGTTTAGCTGGGCCTTGATGCTCCCACCCCCGAGATGTGACTGGACCATCTCGAACCCCTCCCGGTTCAGTTGCCGGCTGATCTCACTGATCGTTTGGCATGTACCGGACCTGGCAAGCTGGAAGGCTCGCTCTGCCGTGGTCACTCCATCGTTTCTGCTCATGATCTGCCTCTTGCCGTTCTCCCGGTTCGTCAGCCGATTCGAATCGGGCGGGGTTAGAGAAGGTGGTCCGTTCGGCGGTGCAAGAGCAAGGCCTAGGTTGCGTGTTCGCAGGCTGCCACCAAGTTTGCTTTTGCGAGCCATGATGGAAGCCTTCGATCTGTCGAGCGCAGTCGCGATAGCAGGCACCTTGTAGCCTTCATCGATCATAGCGCAAAGGCGCGCATCGTCATGATCGGTCCAACGACGGCTGGAGTTCAATCCTGGATGGTATGCATCAGCCCCGCTGGACGCGTCAGGCGGGATTATTATCTCAGTTGCGCTGCGTAAACTTGCCAGCCGGCCATTCCAGCAAGGTATCGGTAGACCGGTGATCCTGCCTATCCCCGCGGCCCGTTCAGTTTCTCATGCATTCTGATGCTCTGCCTGAAACGAGGTACACGCTTCTGAGCAGCCTGCATCCGCTCCCCCGTTGCCGGGTTTATCGAGTGCCTGGCGTCGAGAACCTTGGTTTGAAATGAGCCGAAGCCACGAAGCTCTACCCGGCCGCCTTGCGCAAGCTGCGTTGAGATTGATTCGAAGAAGGCATCGACGAACTGCTGCAACACTGCATCAGGAAGATCGGGGTGCCTCGCTGCTAAGCTGCTGATGAGTTCCGATTTTACCACGAACGGTCGGTAGGCTATGCGATCTGCAACGCAACCCGCTGGAGCGTTCGACGCGCATTCGATTGTAACATGTAGGATGCTGCAAGTTAGCGTTTTTGTTTAGCGGTACATCAGACATCCCATTCGCTTGGAGACATCCTGGACAGGCAAAGCGAGCAACTGACCGGCACCTCGGCGACCATCCCGGTGGCGACATTGGACGCAGCTTGCGATCAACACGCTTGCCGGTAAGCACCCGCCAATGGGTGAGATCGAACGGCTGGTGCCGTCCAGCGTTGTTGAACAATGGGTGTACCATCTGCGCCGCCAGCGAGCGCGGGCGCGAGATACACTGTGGCTGCTGGATCAGGGGTTCACCGTCCACGATGGCAGAAACGGCGTACCCACCGCTGACGCTAGCGCGCGCTGCCGGACTGAGCAGGAAGTCATCATCTCCGAGGTCAATGCACTGCTCGAGCTATATGACAGCATCAACCTCCACCGACCAGCAGCGGGGGTGGAAGGGGCGTCATTGTGACGAAAGAACCAGCATGGTTGTCTGCCGCCCGGACGAAGCTTGGCACCCACGAGGCACCCGGCGCGGCCAACAGCTCGACGATCTTGGGCTGGGCCAAACGCCTCGGCACCAAGGTGCTTGGCATGATCTACAATGCTGACAGCGTGCCTTGGTGCGGTGTCTTCGTTGCCACCTGCCTGGCGGAGGACGGCATCGAAGCGCCCCCGATCGCCGTGCGGGCGACATCCTGGGCAACATGGGGCCAGCTGCTTCGTCCCGAACGCCTCGCTCCCGGCGCAGTGCTCGTGTTCGAGCGTATGGGTGGCGGGCATGTGGGCTTCTACGTCGGCGAGGACCTGGCCGCTTATCACGTGCTTGGCGGCAATCAGGCAGATGCCGTCACCATCGCCCGTATCGCCAAAAGTAGATGCATCGCACGCCGGTGGCCAGCCGATCGTGCGGTGATCGGTCGGCCGGTACAGATGGCTGTAAAGGGTAAGCCGATCTCCAGCGCAGAGGCCTAACGACCGGCTCAACGGCTCCTGGCTAGACTAGTCGTTCTCGATCAAAGCGGCAGCCCCTCCCGAAAGGCCGCCAGGCCGCGGGTTTGCCGGGCAAGGAAGCGGGTCGGCGCTCGGCGGACTGTCTGGCCCCCGCTTACGCGATATTCGCAGCGCGCCCGTCTTGGACAAAGCCAAACGGATGCGCTCTCGCGAAGAACGACGAGCAGCTGAATCATGGAACGGCATGCGGCGCCTCCTGACTAGGTGTCTTATGTAAGCGAAGCACTGGCCACATTCCACCCAAGCCAAAAGCCAACATCGGGAATTTCTCAGAAAAGCTCATCGAGCATCAGGTGGAAGTGCAGCTTGCGCCGATCGGGATCGGCAATGCCATATTGCTTGAACAGCCTGGTTTGTAACGACGGACCGAACTCGCCAAGGCTGTTCCATAAAATTGCCAGATCCTGATAGCGATCGGCGATACCGACCCGTCCGGTGTCGATGAAGCCGACGACCTTTCCCTCATGGATCAGGAGATTGTCGAGCGAGAAGTCTCCGTGCGTCACCACCGGATCTGGCGTGAGCGGCAAAAGCTCTTGTATGGCGTTCCAGACCTGTTCGGCGGTCCAGCCCTGCCGCTCCTCATCGAACTCATCGACCTCGACGAGGCCGGCATCGATCCGCATCGCTGCGCGGTAGAGCCTGAGCGCATGATCGCTGTTGAAGGGACATTCGCCGATCGGAATGGCGTGTAAGCGGCGCAGGAAGGCCGCCAGCGCATCGACAACGGCAAAGCGGTTATCAGGGGTGGAGAGAGCGCCTGATGCGCTGTGCGACCCTGTAGCGCCGTGGTCAGCAGCCATGCCTGATCGGAGTGCGGACGAACTGTATCATGGCGGGCACCGACACATAGCCGACGAGCCAACGCAGCCTTACCATTTCGTCGGTTATATCCTCGGCAACGGCACCCTCACCGTGCTTGAGAAACAGATCGAGGGCGCCGGGCTTGCCGTGGAGGCGATAGACTGTTCCGCCAGACTGGCAGACAGCATCGCGTGCCCACCGATAGCCTGCCACTTCGGCGGCCATGGTTGCAGGAACCGATGCGGCATCACAGACCCGTTCCCGCTTGCCATCAGCCATGAAATTGCCTGTGCGCCATGTGGCATGATCCCCGCTGCCCAAAAGAGTGCCGGCAAAGCCGACCCGATAAGTTGGGGAGAAGTTGCCCGAAGGCCCAGCTTCGCTCTACCGATCGGTCCGATCGAGCAAACGTATTGCGGGCTGCAGAAGGGTTTAGGCGGAAGTTCGTGCTATCAAAGATGAATAGGCAGCACGTCCCTGCCGCGCCTCGGCGCCCGCGCGGGTTCGTTCGGCCTGACCTGCCAGTTCATCCCACCTTGCTGCGCAATGCAGCGCTCTGTTTCTCACATTGGGCAGGATCGAACCCGCCGCAATCGCCCGCTCGGCGTCAGCCCGTTCCCGGTACAATTTCGCTTCGTCTGCCATCAGATCCTCCTATACCGCGTCATCGGCGGCTTTGCCCAGCAAAGGGTACAGCACGCGCTTTTCAAGCGCGATCCGGGTGTCCATCATCGCCAGGATGGTTGCCGCGTCGCGTCGGAAACCCTGCCAATCCTGCGCAATAGCCGAGGAGTTCCATTTGCCGACGTGCGCGGACGATCGCGCCCGATCGTCGGAACCGTCAAACCGTAACTGGCGCACTCGGGCAGCCTCGGTGCCGGCCAGCGTATTGAGCAGCGCAGGGTAGACCGCCTCTGTCAAAAACCTGGTGCGGGCGGTGCTTGCCTTACCCAGTCCCAACCGCGTTCGTGTCACGGCGTCGCGATCGATCTCATTGCTCACGATCAGTTCGCGCATCGTCGCCATCAGTGCCAGCAGTTCGCTATGCCGCTGCTCTAGGGTCTTAAGCACCTCTCCCCCCTATCGTTCACCAAACTCAAGTGTTCTGCCAAGCTGCCGCTCGCATCGGGCGCAGTCTGTGCGGTATTTCGACGTCCCGCCTGGCCCCCGCCAGCGCCGCGGCACAGGCTGTCCTGGCCGCATAGAGGGTCCGCTGGAATCAGCCGCTTGCTGGAACTCGTCACATTGCGATGCAGTTTCCTTTCCAACCCCACGAAAGATCGCACCAGTCAACCGTTTGATCAAACGCTTAATTGCCGACCTTGGTCGTGCAGCGCACCGTCCTGGATTTCACCTCGGCAGCAGCCGCACGGCATCCGTCGATCGTCTCGCGATTGCCCTTCGCCAGATTAGCGGCGCTGACGATCGCGTCCCAACTAGCCGGTGAGGCACGTCGCATGAGATGTTTGCCGGCCTCCCAGGGCGTACGCTCATCAACGATGCGCGCCGCCATACGCTCGGGCCACACCCAGCCTGACGGCGCGAGCCGCGCGATCGGCCCAGCCATCATCGCGTAGAGGAACACGCCCAGCATTAGACCGCCCAGACCAGTCCACAGCACCAAGCGGTTCTGCTTATCGCCACGCCGCTCCGATCCCAGGCGGTCGCCCAGGCGACGGTGGTATTCGACACGATGAACCGAGCGCTCGACACGCAAGGGTCGAGGATCTCGCTTGGGCAATAGCATGTCGGCCGCCCACTGCTCACGCCTGACGAGGTTCGCACCCTCTCGCCCGATCGCCAACTCCTGTTCCTTGCGGGGCAGCGGCCGGTAATCGCCGCCAAACTGCGCTACTACGCCGATCGCGAGTTCGCCGGTCGGTATGATCAAGTCTGATCCCACACACCGGCAAGGCCGAACGGTGAGCTTTGGGGTATCAGCTCACCCTCCCCTGCCTTCTCAGCAGGCGTGCCGGCTGCGGGCACACACCGCCGGATCGGTTGGGCTTCTTCCGGAAGCCTGCGGCCGTAAGGCCGCTCCTGTGACGGCGATAGCTGGCACCTAATGAAGGCATATTGCCCTAAGGGGCAATTCCGTTTTGTCCTTTTTATGTCAGAGGCCATACGATGGGGTTAAGAGATTCTGTTAAATAGGAATTGTTAAGAAGGTTAAGGGCTGCGAAACGCGGAATATTCGGCGTGTTTTCAACATCCTGCTGGGAGGCTCGGTGGGTGAAACCCCGTGGTTCGGTGTGTGAAACCCCGATAGTGTGGTGGGTGAAACCCCGAAGCAATGGTGGGTGAAACCCCGAGTCAGACGCGTCTGAAAACTGGGTGTTCGGATCGGTTATCCACAGATGGAGGGACTGTTCGACATCCGCAGCAGCGCGCCGGGGGCCGCTGATCGACTTTGGCGGGTGGGCGAAACCCCGATAGTTGCGCCGGCGGTGGGTGAAACCCCGATAATCACCGTCGGCCGGTGAGCCGATCCATCCGGGCATCCACCTCCTCAGTGCGCCGGCGATCGGCGTCGAAGCGTGCGCGCCGCTCTTCTTCTGCCCGCATCTTCTCTGCCAAGACCAGTGTCTCCGCCTCGCCGCGACGCCTGAACTGGACGGCCGGACTCCTGTCGGTCGTCTCCGCCAGCTCCATCGCATAGTCGGGGAGCTGATCGGCCTCGATCACGCGCCGGAGCATCCGGTTGAACTCCTTGGGCTGGGCGTCGCTGCCCGTCTTGTCGCGCAGCACCTCGACCCGGCACAGCCACCCACCCTGCTGCGAACCGACGTGCTTGCGCGCGATGCGATAAAGCGCCCGCTCCAGCCCCCCGGACAGGAGGAAATAGTCGGGGTGCATGGTAAGCAGCGACTTCTCGTTAACGATGCCCTCATAGACCCAATCGGAGAGGGTCAGCGTCATCCCGCGGGGCTGTTCGGTGTCGGCGTCGGTATCGAACGTCCAGCTATCCAGCCAGTTGAAGCCCGCCTTCTGCCGTCGCTTCGTCGCCCGGATCGAGGTCGTGATAGAGGTGGTCTGGAGCCGGAGCAGCGCGGCTTGCAGCTCCTGGTAGTCCCGCCCCCCGGTGCTACGCTTGATCGCCCGCAACAGGTCGTAAGGCGTCGTCGTCAGCGTGCGCGGCAGGTCGTTCAGGCCCTGCTGCTTCATGCGGTTGAGCGTAGATGCCGCCCAGATCAGGATATCGGCGTCCCAGATCGTCGCCATGCCATAGTCGGGGATCGCCTGCACGCGCACCCACGCCTCGCCGTCCGGGCTCGTATACTCGATCGGCTTCAACCGCTTGCGCTTCTGGAGCGAGAAGAACGGTCGCTCCATGACCTCGCGCTGGTCGCGGAGCGGAAGGTCGCCCAGCGCCGGGATGAACAGGTCAAACTCGGGATTGGGATCGCGCCGCTTGCTCATGGCGCGAACCTGGTGTGCCCCCGCTTGACCAGATACTGGCGGAGCAGGCGTTCGGTGATGACGGTGAGGGGTTCCCCGCCCTCCTCGACACTGAGCTGGCGCAACGCGCGGTGCATGTCCTCTGGGATATGAATCAGCACCGGCTTCTTGCCGGGATGGCTGCTTCGCTTGGCTGGTGCCGATGTGTCAGCATCGCGTCGCGATCGGCGCGGTGATGCCGCCTGCTGCGACACGGGGACAGGCACCGCGGCGGGCGCCGGTGCCGGTGCCGGTGCTGGCTCTTCGGGCTGGTCATCGAAGATGCCGGCCAGCGCGGAAGGCTTCCTCGCCATCATGCCACCTCGCTTACTTGCTTAGTCGTATATCCGCTTAGTCGCTTAGCCTCTTCATAGGCGCTTCTCAACTCGGCCGCCGCCTTGCTGTCCGGCTCCGTCTCGGCCGCTGTCCGTCCAAGCGGCGTCGCCTTGTAATAGTCCTTGCGGAAATGGAGGCGGCTGTCGAACATTGTCACGCCCTTTGCTGCGAAACCGGCGTGAGCCTCCCGCCCCTCCCCGCCCTGGTGGGGCACCTGGGTCAGGATGACCGCAAACGGCGTGCCCGCCTGCTGGACCTGCTTCACGGTCTGCAACACCGAATGAACATCCAGCCCGCGCGGCGCGACGGGGATGATGACGAAATCCGCCTGCTCGGCCGCAAGCATGGCGATGTCCTTGGAATTCGCCGGCGTGTCGATGATGATGAGGTCGATCTTGCCGCTGCTTCGCCCGCGCGAGACGTGGAGCGGCAGGCCGGCGACGCTGCTGTCCTTCACTGTCACGTCGTCATCGTCGCGACGTTCCGACCAGTAGAGGGCCGACCCCTGCCGGTCGTCGGCATCGAGGATCACGACGGACGCCCCCTCGTGCGCCGCTTCGACGGCGAAGCCGGTAGAGAGGGTCGTCTTGGATTGACCGCCCTTCTGCGCGATCACGGCCCATACCTGCATGACTGCTACTCCCACTAAGCGGTTAAGCGACTCATACAGCTTAACCGCTTAGTCGTAAAGATAATTAGTCGCTGAGCCTTATAGGCCGGCTTGCCGCCTTCGCCACCGTCCTGCGGACATGGCGCATCGGTCCATGATCCTCGACCCGACAAAACAACGCGCCAACCGTCTATAGCCATTTGCACGCGGTCCGCACTGGGTAGCCGCACGCCTCGCACTCGCATTGAGCAGGCACGTTGCCTGCTTCTTCGGCGCATCGTCTCGCCGCCGGTATCGAGCCGGGCGTAGGGCAGGGGACCGACTGCGGCAAGGACGCACCAGCCCGCCTTATGCGATTAACCTACTAAGCGACTAAGCCGAATGCCGTTCCCATTTGGGGGATGGTTGGTCGGGAATCTAAAAGGCTACTCTAAACCCGTCCAAATCGGGTTGCGGGAAGGGCGCTACGAGCTTCTAGCCACTCGATCGCGAACGCGAGCATTGGTTGAGCATCCACCAGCAAGGAAGGGGCAAGGCCGATCGTGCCTTCGCGACCGCTCCCCCCTGCGACATAGGCGGTGACGATCTGCTCAATATAGTTTTCAGGCAGGCCCTCGACCACGGGCTCGGTGGTATCGAACTCCTCCATGAAGCGCCAGGTCGTGTCCGCCCCGGTGGCGAAAGGCACCTCGTACCGAACCACTCGCTTGGCGGGCAGGTTCGAAAGATGATCGGCGTGGTGAATCAGCGTCATGGTGTCCCGAGGTGCGCCGACCATCAGGATGCGACCGTTTGCCTCGATCAGTTTGGCGAGCGGCGAGCCTTCGCCATAGCCGTAATCCTGGGGGTGATCGGCGGTGATCCAATCCGCGAGCCTGCCGATCGCCGCGACGGAAGCACCGGGATTGCCGCTGCGCCTGGCACCGGGCATCGTACGAACGAACTCGGCGATGACGCCGTTCATCCGCACCGCCCTCGACGCTTGCGGATCGAACCCCGGCACATGATCCCGCCATTCAGCAAGTACACGTCCGTCATCGTCCAGCAAGTCGTCATGCAAGCTATCCCAGCTCGTATAGACCAGCAGCGTACCTTCGGGACCGATCACGTCGAGCAAGGCCGCGGAAAGGGCATCGGGGCCGTTGAGCATCGGCCCAACCTTGCTCATCGCGGCATGGACCATGACGGTATCGCCCGCGATCAAACCCATCCGGGTTAGATCGTCGCGGAGCGAGGATCGGGTGTTGTAGCTGGGTGCCTTACTCGTCATGCGGTCGATTATGAGCGACGCAGGCAGCACGGCCAAGCCTCACGACCGGCTTCGCCGCAAGGATGGTGAAATGGGAATTAACAAGGCTGCTTCAGTCTGCTGGCCTTCCCATAAAACGTTCGACGGCCTCACGTCCCTGAGATGACGATAGAGCCTTGCCGTGACCGCCCGGCACTTCGACGAACGTCACCTTGGCGCCGGCCTTTTTCAGATCAGCAGCGAAACGCCCTGCTGTTTTTGCGCTGACCGTTTTGTCTGCATCGCCTGCGAAAACGAGAATTGGCGTATGGGAGGCGACGGCATAGCCCCCATAGTCGAACCGCTTGAGATCGTCGGACACCTTCACCCGGATGAATGGCTTGAGCATGGTCGGGATCATGTTGCGAGCGACCGCCGGCATATCTGCCGCCGTCGCTTCCAGTATCAGCCCTGCAAAACCACCGGTGCTGGCGACGTTCGACGCGGTCGCGCCGCCCAGCGAGAAGCCGTAGGAGTATAGCGGCCCGGACACTATCCAGCCCTCCTGCCGCAGTCCCGTCATCAACGCGGGACCAAAGTCAATCAGTGCATCTGTCGTCTTCGGCACAGTCGTACCGCCTCGACCGGGATAATCGAACGTCACGATGTCGGCACCGGTCACGCTCGCAAGTTCGTTCAGCCGGTTTCCGGAGTTTGAGATAAATGATCCGTTACCTCCGCTGTAGATCACCGTAGCCCGGTTACCCGGCTTCGTAAGTCGCGCGACATGCACGTTGCCAAGGTTTGCTAGGCTGATGATCCGGTCCTGCCGAGAGTAGCCCGCCAGCACCTGCACCGCAGACGTTACGGGTTCCTGCATGGTGGGCAGTAGGGACGATTGTTCTATGGTGGCGGTGCAACCGCCCAATGCGAACATCAGGCCAATGGCGGAGGTAAAGCGCAAAGGGTACGTCTCCGAAGTATCGTTGCGCTAACGTTTCATAAGTACGCACACCGTGCCAGCAATTTTGGACGGGAGGGCGTTCCCGATTGGGAACCTTACCCGGGATCGCAGAAGGTGAGGGGAGGGCACTTCACCTCCCGGGCGGCGCCAGTTCCCGAAACCTGTTCCCAATTGCGTTTTCTCGAAATGGACACCTAGCGACGGAGTTATGGGACTGGGGTCGTGTCGCCAAAATGCTGACTTTCTAGGCGCGCAAATAGTCGCTGCTTATGCGAGCGCTGCGTAGCCGGGTGCTAGCGCCGGCTCAGTCGCGCAAGATCGTTCGGGCCCGAAGTGCATCCGGGCACGTTAATCCAGATTGCCGCGGAGTTGGTTCCATCTGTCACGTGCTCATCATTGAAGACGACCCATTTGTGGCAATGCATCTTTCGATGCTGGCCGAGGATGCAGGGGCTACGTCGATCGGGACGGCCGACACCGAGGCGGAGGCCGTCACCGCAGCTCAGGACCAGCGCCCTGATGTGATCTTGTCGGACGTGCGGCTGATCGAAGGAACCGGGCCCAAGGCCGTTGCGCGCATCTATACGGACTGCGGCCCCATACCGGTCATCTTTGTTACCGGTACGCCTGAAGAATGCGAACCGTGCCACTACGCTGCCGCCATCCTTGGCAAGCCGGTGAACGATCGGGAGCTGGTTGCGGCTTTCGCCAAGGTCGCTCCTTAGGCACCTGCAAGACGCGGTCTAACCGCACCCAATGGGTTTCGGCGTGCCACTCACAACCTGTTCCCGTTTCCTCCCGCGCCGCTCTCGCGCGTCACGACAGTGCCTGCTATTCAAAGCCCGCATGTCCGAAGATTTGAAGCCGAGCTACGAGGAACTAAAAGCCGAATTGGCACATGCCAATGAGCGTTTGCGCCATACGGGGCTTTATGCGCAAAGCGCACAGAACACGGGCAAAGTGCGCGCCGACCAGCTTGAGGAGCGTCTCCAGCAAGCATACCGACGCAATGCCGAGCAACGGAGCGATCAGCTCGCCGAAATGAGCGAGGTCCATCGGTCGGCCGCTAACGTCGCCCAAAGCGAAGCGCTGCACCGTGCGATCCTCGACAGTTCGACCGAATACGCGATCATCTCGCTCGATCGAGACGGCATGATCACGAGCTGGAACGAGGGCGCGGTCCAGACCATGGGCTGGACGGAGGAAGAAATGCTGGGCAAGCCGGCTCACGTCTTCTTCACCCCTGAGCAGATCGACGCTGGCATTCCCGAACAGGAGATGCGGGAAGCGATCGAGACCGGCCGCGGCGAGGACGAGCGCTATCACCTGCGCAAGGATGGCTCGCGTTTCTGGGCCAATGGCTTGATGATGCCGTTGGAAGCCGACGGTGTGCACATCGGCTTTGTCAAGATCCTGCGCGACCGCAGCGTCCAGCATCACGCACAGGAAGAGCTGAAGAAGGTGGCGGCCGAGCTGGCCTTCGATCGAGCCACGCTACGCGCCGTGTTCGAAAATGCGCCGGTAGGCCTGTCTCTAGCGGCCGCCCCCACGGGCGCATCCATTCTCATCAACGAGCAGATGCGGCGTCTGGCCGGTCGCGACTTCTCCGCTGGCGGCATGGACCGTTACCTTGGGGCAGGCGCCATCCATGAGGACGGCAGCCCCTATGCACTCGACGACTATCCCCAGGTGCAAGCGATCCGACATGGCATCGAGACGCATGCAGCGCCGTTCCTGATCGAGCGACCTGACGGCACCCGGCTCAAGACCGAGGTCAGTTCCGTTCCGCTGCGTGACGAAAGCGGCAAGATGACAGGTGCCGTCAGCGTCGTCGTTGATGTGCATGAGCGCGAGCAGGCGATTGAGCATCAGAAGCTTCTGACCGGCGAGCTCGCTCATCGCATGAAGAACACCATGGCGATGGTACAGGCGATCGTACACCAGTCGCTGCGCTCGGCCGCTACGCTCGACGAGGCGCGCGAAAGCGTGACGGAGCGTTTCGAGGCGCTGGCCCGTGCGCAGGACCTGCTCACTGCCAGCAACTGGCAGGCGTCCAACCTCAGCGGGGTGGTGCAGACTGCCCTGGCCTCGGTCAACGATGGCGAGCGTATCGGTATCAACGGCGAGCCGGTCGAGGTGGGGGCCAGAGCCGCGCTGTCGTTCACGCTGGTGCTGCACGAACTCGCGACCAATGCCGTCAAATATGGCGCGTTGTCGGTTCCTGACGGGCAGGTGACCGTCCATTGGCGGCGGCAGGAATGTGCCGGTGCCGAGCGCTTGGTCTTCAGCTGGGAAGAGCAGGGCGGCCCTCGCGTCGCGGCGCCCACCCGCAAGGGTTTCGGCACCCGACTGATCGACAGCATGGGCCGGTCGTTCGGTGGTCGCAGCGAGCTGCGTTATCCGCCCGAAGGTGTGTGCTGGCTGGTCGAGGCCGACCCAGCTCGGCTCCTGATTGCCTGAGTTGCTGGAACAGCTGCCGCGCTCAAAGCTTTAGCACCGTCCATGCTCGATCGTACCAAAACCGTCGTGCTCGTCGTTGAGGACGAGCCCCTCATCCTTATGGATGCCATGCAGGCCTTCGAGGATGCAGGGTTCGAGGTGGTTGACGCCTACGACGCCGAGCATGCGCTTATCCGGCTAACCGAACGTCCCGACATCAATGCCATGTTTACCGACGTCAACATGCCAGGCCGGTTCGACGGGGTAGAGCTTGCCCGGATGGTCCATGAGCGCCGGCCCGATGTTGTCATCATTGTCACCTCCGGTGCTGTAGCGGTGCAGCGGGATGACCTGCCCGAGCGCGGGCAATTCATACCCAAGCCCTATCGTGGCGAACGGGTAGTAGGCCTGATAGACGAGCTACTTGGCTAGCCGAGAGCATCGGCTTGCCGAACGGCGTGATCGGTCCAGCCTATCTTCGCTGCGGAACCGGCGCGGACGAGCAGCAGGGATGGGGCAGAGGACGTGGTTCGGTGTCGCTGGATGCGCCGAGGCTCTACTGAGCCGACTAGGACAAGCGGTTTCAACGCCGGGACGAACACCCTCTTGCCGGGGCGAGCAGCCGGCGAACTCATGTTAGGTGAGCAGGCCTTCCCTACCCGGAGAGCCGAAAAAGCATGACCAATCACTCATTTGGCCGCCGGGACCTTCTCGGCGGTGGTGCTGCCGCACTGGTGATGGCCGCGTTGTCGCAACGTGTATCCGCCCGCACACCGGAGCGACGCCTGGCCTTTGCCAATCCGCACAATGGCGAGCGTTATGAGGCCTGCTACTTCGCCAACGGGCGCTACCAGGCCGATGGCTTGGCCGAGTTGAACCACGCGCTGCGCGACTGGCGCACCGGCGAAGTCAGGCACATGGACCCCAAGCTCCTGGACCTGCTGGTCCGGGTTCGCGACAGGCTCGACGTATCACCGCACCAGCAACTCAAACTCGTGTCCGGCTACCGCTGCCCCAGGACGAACCGTGCGCTTCACGCACGCTCGCACGCCGTGGCGAGCAAGAGCCAGCACATGTTGGGCAAGGCAACCGACATCGCTATTCCCGGCGTGGGTCTGCACCGTTTGCGAGACGCAGCACTGTCTCTGCGGGGTGGCGGGGTCGGCTACTACCCGCACGACGGTTTCGTCCATGTCGATACGGGGGCCGTGCGCCACTGGAGCTGATCAAGCGAACATAACAGTAGCCTCATCGCGAAAGTGCTAAGTTTCGGACGTCGCGTATATCCTGAGTTTGGAGCGTCTCATATGTCCCGCGTTTTGCGACAACGGCATGTCCGTTGTCGGGTGGCGAGCCGACCGACTACTTTCGTTCAAACGGATGTCTGAAACGACGGTCTCCGCCGCGCACCCGCTTAATCGCCTCAAATTTGGCCGGCGTCCTGCGCTGCAATTCGCTCGTATCCGCCCACCTCATACCCGGCTAAGGCTATGCAGGTCCGGGGGGACGGCCAGGCTATTGAAAGGGGCGGGGATTGCCACAGAGTCAGGCCGCGCGTCGTGCAGGCGCGCTAAGAGAATTGGCGGTGCTCGACACTCCTGAAGAGCAGGCGTTCGACGACATCGTGTTCATTGCGTCGCGGACGTGTGACACGCCGATCGCGCTTATCAGTCTCCTCGATCATGACCGGCAATGGTTCAAGGCGCGCGTAGGCCTGGACGTGGGAGAAACAGAAATCGCCCAGTCGGTGTGCCAGATCGACATCGATGAAGCCGATATGCTCGTCATACCCGATCTGACCTGCGATCCCCGCACTGCGGAAAATCCGCTGGTGACCGGCGAGCGGGCGTTCCGCTTCTACGCCGGCGCGCCGCTGGTTCTGCGCTCCGGTGTTGTCGTCGGACGTCTATGCGTGATCGATACGGTACCGCGCCCGGAAGGCCTGACGCCCGAACAGTTGACGCTCCTGCGCGCGCTCGGACGGCAGGTGTCCGACCAGCTTGACCTTCGACGCGCCGGACAGATCAGCGCCCGCCTGCTGGAACTGCAATCGGCATTGATCGAAATCGGCGAGTGCATCCGCGCCAGCGAGGAGGCAGTCGAAATGACCTCCGCAGCGGCTGCCGTCGTCGGTCGCGTCCTTCAGGTGGAGCGAGCGAGCTTCGGCCTAGTCGATCCTGACGTGGAAATCGTCGATGTCGAAGCGGACTGGACCGCGCCGGGCGTCGCCAGCATCGCCGGGCGTCACCGCTTCGCGGATTACGGCGCTTTGCGCGCCGATCTGGTAGCCGGCGAACCACTGGTCATCGAGGACGTGGCTACCGATCACCGCACGTCGGCCAATACAGCTGCGATGCACGCACTGGATATCGGCGCGCTGGTGAACATGCCGGTTCGGGAACGCGGGCGCACGGTCGCCATCTTCATCGTCAATGCCGCACGACCACGGACATGGACGCCCGACGAGCTGCTGTTCCTCCGCAGCGTTGCGGACCGTCTCGAAGCCGGTGTTGCCCGCCTGCGTGCCGAGCAGCAGCAAAGCATCCTCAACGGCGAAATCAACCATCGGCTCAAGAACATGCTCGCGATGGTGCAGGCGATCGCCAGCCAGACCCTGCGCGCTGTGTCCGAGCGCGAGCCGGTAGAGTCTTTCGAGCGTCGCCTTGTCGCGCTGAGCGCCGCGCATGACGTGCTGTTGCAGAAAAGCTGGAAGGACGCGGACCTGCGGACCGTGGCCGAAGCAGTGGTGGAGACGGTCGGCTTCGGCGACCGCGTGAACCTCGATGGTCCTTCGGTGCCGTTGGGCGCGCGCGCCGCGCTCTCCTTTTCGCTCGTCATTCACGAGCTGATGACGAATGCGTGCAAATATGGCTCGCTCTGTATGGAGGGCGGACACGTCGAACTCACATGGATCATCGAGGGCAGCGGCCCGACCGCATCGCTGATCGTTCGCTGGCGCGAGCGTGGCGGTCCGCCGGTCGTCGCGCCGAGCCGGAAAGGCTTCGGCTCCAAGCTGATACGGCTCGGCCTGACCGGAACGGGCGGAACCGAACTTCGTTATGAACCGGATGGATTCGAGGCCGACCTGCGGGCCTCCGTCGAGCATTTGGCACAGGCGTAGCAGGAACCGATGACCATCTCCCATCAAGGCTCCGTACCGATCGTCCTCGTCGTCGAGGACGAGCCCCTGTTGCGGCTGTTCGCAGCGCAGGTGGTCGAGGATGCCGGCTACGAACCGCTGGAAGCGGCGAATGCTGCCGAGGCTATCGCGATCCTGGAGAGCAGACCGGACATCCGGATCGTCTTTACCGATATCGACATGCCCGGTGGGCTGGACGGCATCAAACTGGCCGCGTGCATCCGCGACCGTTGGCCGCCGATCAAGATCATCATGACATCGGGGAAGCCCTTGCCGCCGCGGACGGTCATGCCAGCGGAGACGGTGTTCTTCCCTAAGCCGTACCGGCAGGACCGCGTGATCGCCTCGCTCCATAAGTTGGCCGCATAAGGCTTCTTCAGATTAGGAGTTCCAGTTGACGGTCGGGGATCAGGGCGACTGGAGCATTCCCACAGCACGGTTGAATGACGATCATTGAGAGCTGGCAAGTCATGGTCGGATCGAGAGGAATGCACTACGCATCGTAAATGACTGATCCGCTTTCGTTCGCCGGAGATGGCAAGGCGTCATGCCAGTTGCGCGCGTTCGATTGGGGTGCGTCCCCGCTCGGTTCGCAGGAACAATGGCCGGCGACCTTCCGCTTCCTGCTGTCGCTGATCCTCGCATCGCCGGAAGCGATGTGGTTCGCATGGGGACCGGAGCGGCTGTTCTTCTTCAACGACGCTTACGTGCCGCAGCTCGGCAACAAGCTGACTGGTGCGATCGGACGTCGTTTCGCGGATGTGTGGGCCGACGTGTACGAGGACGTGCGCGACGCGATCAACCAGACGTTCGCGGGCACCGCATCGAAGTTCACCGAACGGCCGCTGCTCATGGATCGCGACGGCCGCGGCATGGTCGAGACCTTCTGGACCTTCTCCTTCTCGCCCGTGCGCGGCGATCAGGGCGAGATCGTGGCGCTGCTGTGCACCGCTATGGAGGAAACTCAGCGCAAGGAACGCGAGCGGGAGGGGTCGACAGCCTTGCGGCTGTATCAAGATATCGTTCGATCAGATCCCAACCCGGTATGCGCGTTCGACGCGCGCCATGCCGTGATCGCCTTCAACCAGGCATTCAGCGACGAGTTCTTCCGGGTGTACGGGCATCGCGCCCGGCTTGGCGACACCTTCCCTGAGCTGTTCCTGCCCGACCAGGGCGTGCTTATCGGAAGCTATCTGGATCGCGCACTGGCGGGCGAGGACTTCACCGTCACCCAGCGGTTCGGTCACCCGGATCACGCGGTGCCGATGTGGGAGATATCCTACAATCCGTTACGCGATGCGGAGGGGCACATTGTCGGTGCGGTCCAGCATGGCGTCGATATCAACGATCGAGTCCGCGCTGAGGAGGAACTGGCCGAAGCGCAGGAACAGCTTCGCCAGAGCCAGAAGCTGGAAGCGATCGGCCAGCTGACGGGCGGGGTGGCGCACGACTTCAACAATCTGCTGACCGTTATCCGGGGCTCGGTTGATCTGCTTCGTCGCGACAACCTGCCGGCAGAGAAGCGGGGCCGATACATTGACGCGATCGGCGATACGGCGGAGCGAGCGGCCAAGTTGACCAGTCAGCTTCTTGCCTTCGCGCGTCGCCAGTCGCTCCGGTCGGAGGTGTTCGACGCCGGCAGCTCGCTGGAGGAAGTTGCCACCATGGTGCGGACCATGACCGGGTCGCGCATCGTCCTCGACATCAAGGTACCTGAAGCGGCCTTCTTCATCGATGCGGACCGCAGCCAGTTCGACACGGCGATCATCAACATGGGCATCAACGCCCGTGATGCGATGAATGGCGAAGGGCATCTCACGATCGCGACGGGACCTGTGTCCGGCATCCCGGCGCTTCGGGGGCATGCCGCCCAGATTGGCGACTTCGTGGCCTTTACGATCGCCGACACGGGCAGTGGCATCTCCGCCGATGTGGTCGAGCGCATCTTCGAGCCGTTTTTCACGACGAAGGGCGTCGGCGAAGGCACTGGCTTAGGCCTTAGTCAGGTCATTGGTTTTGCCAAGCAGTCGGGCGGCGATATCAAAGTGGATAGCGTGCCAGGCAAGGGCACGACCTTCACCCTCTATCTCCCACGCGCGTATCCGGACGGCAGCGAGGCGATCGATCTTGAAGCGATCGAGCGGGTCGATGGTGAAGGCGTGTGCGTCCTCGTGGTGGAGGATAACGCGCAGGTCGGCGAGTTCGCGACGGCTGCGCTGGCGGAGCTGGGCTACGACAGCGTCCTGGCGACGGACGGTCGTGCAGCGCTCGGCCTGCTACAAGAGAATTGCGACCGCTTCCACGTCATCTTCTCTGATGTAGTGATGCCCGGCATGGGTGGGATCGAGCTGGGCGGCGAGGTCCGCCGCCTTTATCCCGACGTGCCGATCATCCTGACCAGCGGCTATAGTCACGTGCTTGCGCAAAATGGGCAGCACGGGTTCGAGCTGCTGCACAAGCCCTACTCGGTCGAGCAGCTATCCCACGTGCTGCGCAAGGCGATCACTTGGCAAGTTCGCAAGCGAGTTGTCCCGATAGTCTAACCCTCCATCCATTCTTTAAAACGAACTTCCGCCGGGATCGCAGAGGCGAGGGGAGGGCACAATCACCTCGCCAGCAGGGTCATTTCCCAGAACCCGTTCCCGATCGCGCTTTCCCGAAACAGGCACATGGCGACGGAGCTATGGGAAAGGAGTGATGTCGCAGATGTCTGAGTTTCTGGGACATTGGACATCCGGCTTCAGCGGCAGCGCCGCCTACTGCTTCCCCCGACCGATCACATCCAGCAAGGCATCTGCGGCTAGGGCGCGATAGCGTTCCTTATGGCGCAGCCCGAAAAAGGGGCGGGGATCGAACACCATCGGGGCAGCGTGCAACGTTCCCGCCCTTATCGCTGGCGTCACCACCAGCGAGGATAGGGCTGCGATGCCGGCGCCGGCCTCCACGGCGGTACGGACGCCCTCATTAGACGGAAGAACGAGCGCCACGTCGAGCGCAGCGGGATCGATACTCAAGGCGAGCAGATAGCGGTCCAACGTCGAACGCGTGCCCGATCCCGGCTCACGCTGCACCCACCGCGCTTGTGCCAGCCAAGCCGCATCGACGCAGCCCCTTCCGAACGGCTCGGCGCTGACCAGCAGCAGCCGATCCTCGCCGATCGGCCAGTGCGCGAGCACCGGGTCGTCGGTCTCGCCTTCGACAATGCCAAGATCCGCCTCGCCGTCATGGACACGCGCCGCAGCCTGGGCGGTGTTGCCGATCGCCAGCTCGATGCCTAGGGCCGGGTGACGTTCCCGGAACGCGGCCAGGATCGGCGGCAGCCAGTAGGCGGCGATGGTCTGGCTGGCGACGACGCGTAGGGTGCCGCGTTTCAGGCCACCCAGCTCCTCCAGCACCGTCTCGGCCGCGTCGGCACGCTTGAGCACGCCGCGTGCCTCGATCAGGAACAGTCGGCCTGCTTCGGTCAGCGTGATGCCGCGGCCGACGCGGTGGAAGAGCTTAATAGCGTGCCGCTCCTCCAGCGCAGCGATCGCTGCGGATGCCGCCGACTGGGTGACGTTCAGCGCACGCGCCGCGGCTGTCATGTGCTCACGTTCGGCGACGCCGACGAAGATGCGAAGCTGCTCCAGCGTCATACCGCGTCGATAGCACGACCGATCACGATTGACGATCGGAACAACAACAAGACTGCGTTGGAACGATCAATGGGAGGAGCATAGATCGACCGGCGGAAGGAAACCGCCGTGGCCAGTCTTGCCCATCATCACTTCGCATCCGAACCGCAGAGCAGCAAGTATGCCGGTGTGCTACCCGGCGTCGGCCTGTGCCTTGCCGTGACCGGCGCCGCCTACATTCTGGAGGCGGGTGAGCGTGCGCTGGCGGGCAAGGCTTGGCTGGAGGCGCTGGTGCTCGCCATCCTGATCGGCACAGCGGTGCGGAGTCTGTGGACTTCTGGTGACCGTTGGCACGACGGCATCGCCTTCAGCGCCAAGTATCTGCTGGAGGTGGCGGTGGTCCTGCTCGGCGCGTCGGTCAGCGCCGCCACTATCCTGTCGGCCGGCGCGGGCCTGCTGGCAGGCATCGCTGGCGTGGTGGCCTGCGCTATCCTGCTGAGCTTCGGCATCGGCCGACTGCTCGGCCTACCGACGCGCATGGCGCTGCTGGTCGCGTGCGGCAATTCGATCTGCGGCAACTCGGCGATCGCGGCGGTGGCCCCGGTGATCGGCGCCAACAGTGATGACGTGGCGGCATCTATTGCGTTCACAGCGGTGCTGGGCGTCGTGGTGGTGCTCGGTCTGCCGCTGCTAGGGATCGCATTGGGCATGAGCGGGCTAGCGTTCGGCACCCTCGCCGGTCTCACCGTCTACGCGGTGCCGCAGGTGATCGCCGCCGCCTCGCCACTGGGGGCCGCGGCCGTGCAGATGGGCACGCTGGTCAAGCTGGTGCGGGTGCTGATGCTCGGGCCGGTGTGCCTGGTCCTGTCGCTGGTGGCGCCGCGGCTTGGCCCCCAGCATGTGCCTGCCGGCGAGTTCGTCACCGGCGAGCCGGCCCACAAGAGGCTAGACCTCGCCCATCTGGTGCCGTGGTTCATCATCGGCTTCCTGGCGCTGGTCGGCTGCCGCTCGCTAGGGCTGGTGCCTACCGCCGCCATCGCTCCGATCGGCCGCATCGCCACACTGCTGACCGTCGTGTCGATGGCCGCGCTCGGGCTCGGCGTGGACGTACGCACCGTCGCCAAGGCGGGTGGTCGGGTCACGGCTGCGGTGGTGCTCTCGCTGCTCGGCCTGGGTGCGATCAGCTTCACCCTGCTTGCCGTGCTGCACATCGCGTGATCCATGGGGAGTTGAGGCAGTCCCGGCTTCCATGCGTTCTTGCTGAATGAGCAAGCCTATGATCGTCCGCAGCCCCGACCCCTACAATGCCGAGCCAAAGCCCGGCGCGCTGATGGAGCAGTTCCTGACGCCGCAGGCGCTGTTCTATGTGCGCAGCCACGGGCAGGTGCCTGATCTGCCCGCCGATCACCGGATCGAGGTGAGCGGGATGGGCGTGGAAAGCCGCTCCTTCTCGGCGGAGGAACTGAAAAGCGCGTTCCCCCCGCGCACGGTAACAGCCGTGCTCCAGTGCGCGGGCAACCGGCGTACCGACCTCCAACAGGTCGGCAAGACCTCGGGCGACCCGTGGGACGTGGGCGCGATCGGCAACGCGGAGTGGACCGGGGTGCGACTGGCCGACGTGCTCGACGCGGTCGGCGCTCCCGATGCGTCCGACCTGTTCGTGGCGTTCACCGGCGCGGACGAGGTGGCCGTGGAAGACGAGGAGGCAGCCTTCGGCGTGTCGATTGCCATGGCCAAGGCGCGAGCGCCCGACGTGCTCATCGCCTGGGCTATAAACGGCGAGCCGCTGGCGCCGGAGCATGGCGCGCCCCTGCGGATGGTGGTGCCGGGCTATGCCGGTGTGCGTAGCGCCAAGTGGCTGACGCGCATCGAGGTGCGCGACACCCCATCCGACGCACCGATCCAGGCGCACGACTACAAGCTGTTTTCGGCCGACGTGACGAGCGAAACCGTCGACTGGTCACAGGGGCTGACCATCAATGCCATGCCGCTCAACGCCGCGATCTGCTCGCCCAGCTCGGGTGGGAGCCTGCCGGCGGGAGAGATGCGTATCGAGGGGTACGCCATCGCCTATGATCGCGGCATCTCCCGCGTCGAGGTCTCGATAAATGGTGGCCGTGATTGGCAGCAGGCGACGTTCGCCGACGATCCAGAGGCGCGCTGGGGCTGGCGGCGCTGGTCACTCGACGCCACGCTGGCCAAGGGTCGCCAGCATCTGGTGGTGCGCGCGTTCGACGAAGCGGGGCAAGGGCAGCCTGAGCGGCCGGACACGATGTGGAACTTCGCCGGCTATCTGTGCACCGCCTGGCACCACGTCCATGTGCTAGTCGAGTGACCACGACGTTGGCGGCGTCGGATCTCGCCTTCTGGGCCGACGCGATCGGCCGGCTGATGGTAGCGACGTCAGCCGGCATGGTGCTGGGTTGGGAGCGCTCGCGCGAGAACCGGCAGATCATGGGTCTGCGCACACTCGGGCTAGTCGGCTTGGCGAGCTGCATTGCGGTGCAGGCGATCGTGCACAGTGGCCTCCCCAACGTGAACGCGGACGCGGCAGGCCGGGCGATGCAGGGTATCCTATCTGGCGTTGGCTTCATCGGTGCCGGTGCCGTGCTGCGCGTCGGCCAGGGTCAGGAGGTGCACGGGCTGGCCACCGCCGCATGCATCTGGGTGACGGCGACGATCGGTGCCGCAGCGGGACTGGCGGTGTGGCCGCTGATCGTCGGTGGGCTGGCCCTGGCCATGCTGGTGCTGTTCGTCGGCGCCCCGCTCGAACGCCGCATCCGCGATCGTGCGCGGCTTACCCCAGCCGAGGCCGACAGGAAGGACGCAGAGCGCAAGCCCTGATTGCCGACTTGCGTCGCTAATACCCTGAGTTTCGAACGTCGCGCATGTCACCGCTTTTGCGACAGTGGAATGTCCGTACCTGGTGGTCAGCGGTCGGGCCGCTTTCAGGAAACCGCATGATAGCGGAACGTCCGGTTCTAGGGGGTCGCGGTTAGCGGGACAGTCGATGCCTAGCTTAACTGAACTTTGTATATGTCCGAGATCATCAGTAATTGACGAATGGCGCGTAGTTCCGCGTCGACGTTCGTCATCATCATTTCGGTGGTCACGAACATATCCTGCTTATAGGACGCCCAGTCTCCTTTTGTTAGACCAAGCCAGCGATTGTGATAGGCGGAGAATGTATCGCCAAGCGCGATGCAATCCACCTTCATCGATCGGGCTACGATCCTGCTTGACGCGGGAGCATGCACTACAATCGGGTCGAATATCTGGGAGTGCTTGAACCGTTGATAGAGATTAAGGTGATCACAGAAGCTTGTGCGCCTTGCTTTCAAAAGTGCGATTGCGTCTACCCGATCATCTTGCACAATCATCCGAGCACGCTGCATCATCAGCTTTGCGCGTATGGCAAAGTTCTCTGCTTCTAAGCTGAGCGCCCCGCGCGCACTGGCCGATCCAAAGAGCGCGTGGAACCCCACGGACTGCTCGCTTGGCTGATTCACGGCCGCTGGGTCACTCATGCCGCAAAGCTGCTCCGAGCAGCGCTCCTTGCGGCAACGATCATATGATCTGACAGCAATTCATAAGCGACAGACCAAGCAGTCTCAACCTCTTCATTGAATTCAAAACCAAGGCATTCGCGTAATGTATCAAGCAACGCGATGCCGACATAACGATAGTGTTCATCCTGAACACCATAGCTGACGTGTCGAATAGCCAATGCACCAGCGACGGGCAGGACGTCGTCAAGCCTGTCAAGAGCATCGACAACAAGCGCGAGCGTTTGAAAGAGCTTCCGCCCCTGGTCAGTTATATCTCCACGGAAAAGACAGCGGGTATCCGGAGCTAACTCGAATAAGCGATTATAAAAGACAGGTGCCGCCGCTTGCGCGTACGGCAATACCCTCTGAAAGCTGCTCTGAACCAGAAAAATATGCGGCCCGCTAATCACGCCACATCGGTACCGCAAAGTTTTCACCAATAGGTTAAGAACTCGAGAGCCGAAGCTTCGAGCCCCTTCGAGAAGGGGGCTTTTCTAAGCCGTTGACGGCTTTGGCTAACTGAGTGGCGCGGCTCAATGACGGGGAACGAACGCCTTCTAGTGGGCCGCTTCGGCCTGCGGATGTCGCGACCTGGTGGAGAGCGGAATGGCGGCTTTCAGGATCAATGTGTGGAATGCGGACAGCGGGCGTGGCATTGTCCCCCCATGTCAGATCAACCCGACCTGCGCTTTCGTGGCTTCTCGCTCTGGGTTGATCAACGTCAGGTTTTAAAGGCGTCCGATGACTTGGACGGCAATTGGCTGGTAGTTCGCGCGCGCATGGAAGCGAGCGGTGCGCGTGTAGAGTGTGAAGGACCGGTTTTAGAAACCACGGACATCAAGCGGTTCCGCGAGCAACTGGCCGCAATGGTCGCGGCGTTATCGGGCAAAGCCACGCTTGCGGGTTCGGAACCGGAAATCAACGTCGTTCTAGCACTGGGAAAGATGGGCCGCGTAGAGGGGGACATCGAACTTACTGCCGACCACCTGAACCAAGAGCATCGCTTCTCAGTCGAGGCTGACCAGTCCTACCTGCCCAGGCTTATCCAATCATGCGACTCAATCCTCGAAAGATTTCCGGTGGTTGAAGCGAGGGAGAATGGCCGACCAAATTGATGTTAGGAGAATAGGTCTGCCGGGTATCGGAGGGCTGTAAATGGCGGCCGCGGCCAAGCCGCTTCCGTGGTCTGCTTTCAGCCTTGCAGATGTCGCGCAGTGGTAATCAGCGGACGTTCAATGGACTCGAAACAAGCTTCGGTCCTCGTCGTCCGGGTATCGACCGACCGGTGGGAACAATCGAAGATCGAACAGCGACCAGAGCCGCACTTGCAAACAATCCGGCGGCGGTGGGCGAGCCCGTCCATCTGATTGATATTGGCACATCTGCGGGCATGGCGTTGATCGCGTCCACACTGAACGCTGAAACAATTTTGCCAGTCTCCTCCTTCGTCATGTCTAAAAGGTAGAAGTAAGCGGTATCATCTTCTCGCTCGAAGACGGCTCCAAACTTCCCGGTTTCATCCACGGCGCTCTCGTACACGTCGATCATGGTACCGTCATGCACTCACGTCTGAACGGCCGGAAGTAGGCGGCTCAAGCCTATCGGCTTTTGCGCCGGCAAACGTTGCCCCCTACCAAGGATCGTTCAGTCGCCCGGTGACGCTTACGAGCGCGTCTAGCATGGGCAAAATGTCTCCGGTGTCATAGTCGGACCAGACGCTCGAGCCATCAGTATACTGAGCAAGGAACGGAACAAGCTCGTCCAATGTATCCTGATACGTGTCGCCATTCGGCCATTCGTCATGCTCAAACCCATAGACATCCATCTTCCAGCCAAGGCTGTCCCGCCCCACGACGACGAAGTCCACGCCCGGTGTTGGCGACGTAATCTTGAACCACCGTTCGTTGAAGAGCTGATGCATGATCCCTGTTTATAGCCCACCAAGGTGCCTGCAAGCTGGCGAAAAGCGCTATTCGCCTGAGATGAACCCCTCGCACCAGTGATCCCGATCGAGCGGATAGGCGTCGGCGTGAAAGCCCGTAGGATGATCTCGGAAGCCCGGTTGGTTCATCAACCGAGCGGCGGCGGCGGCAGCCGCTTTGGCGGAGCGATAAACGCCGATTAGCTTGGCATCGTCGCCAAACTCATCGTCTGAACGGACGTGATGCAGCACGTATACCGTGTCCATGGCCGCATGTTGCCAGCATGAACGAACGCCCGCAACCAGGAGCGTAGGTCAGCGCTCGGGCGGCCGCCTTTGGGCGCTTCCAGCCGGGCTGCTTTCGGGGTTCGCTTCATTATTCGGACGTCGCGACGTTGTGATGAGCGGAATGACTGCTGTCAGCAAACAGACGTCGAAACCGCAGTTACGTGGCTGTAAGCGCTCGACGGGTGCCGCTCAACCTAAGTCGACGGGTAACGTCAAGTCTGGCCGCTTCAGCCGCAGGCGCTTTGTAAAGGCCCCGTACCCTGGATAAAGATAGCTCCAATAAACTCTACGCCCATCGTTTGACTGGACGAACCAATAGCTCGTGATTGTGGCACCCACGGCGTCTATGTGATCCCAATTTATCGAGGTCCTACTCAACCCGAGACCAGGGCCGAACAAGCGAGATGGTCCTTCAACTCCCGCGTCTGTCCAGCTCACATCGTGCATATGGGTTAACGAGGGCGCCATAAAGAGAGCCAGGGCGAATCCAACCGTTGCGCAGGGGACTCCTTCGGCCAAGTTGTCATTGAAGGACATCGTTATGCCCAGCCCGAGCACTCCGATCGCAGCTACGGTGACAAACAAGGCACTTACCTTGCCGGGAGAGATGGTGCCGGTAGCACCCCAGGCGCGATGCGGAGGCCGTCTATGATTTACGAAGGACCACCCGACACTAACTGCCCCAACTATTCCGATCACGATTAACGAACGCACTTGCGGGCTCCACCTTAGGCAAGAGCAAGCTGAACCAACGACCGCTTACAGGCAACCGGCCTCAAGCCTGCAACGTCTGCAATTGGGCGTTAGCTGAACGGCAGCTTTCCCGCTTGGGATCGAGTTTCGGGAAAACGTGCGGTGGGCTAGGGCTTTGTCGTTCATGCTTGTAGATGTCGGAGCTAATTGGCACGGTTCTGTCAGCGCTCAATGTCCCCAACAGCGAGGTTTGCTCCGAGTGGGATCGAGAAATGCGTATGTCTGACTGCAGGGCACGAGCGGGATGGACGTTGACCAACGCGTCCGCCTGTCGCAACTTTCGTTTTCCATTCGGAGATGTAATTTGCTGGCTGCTGCCTTTCTGATGCTGGCTGCAGCTGGTGATCAACCGCACGTCGTCGCCACGTTCAGCATCACGATAACAAATCCCGATGGAACGGTCGCAGAGCAGATCAAGAAGCCAGATCATGTTACGCCAGAGGCATTTGCCGACAAGCTGGTTGCGGCAGAGGGGCTAACTTCTTGGAGCCTCGTAGACCCGGTTAGCTCCGCCCCTGGTGCCACATTGGCATACAAGGGGCGTCATGCTGGAAACGGCCGTGAAGTCATCGTCTATTATTCTCCTGCCGCGAAAACAGTTTGCAGGATTCGCCGACAGCGGGGAGGTCTTTCCGACGCCCACCAAGCAGCGGTTCGGTGGTGCGCAGCTTCACTTGGCATTACACTTCCTGCCAAACCATCGCCGGTTGCAGGCAGAAACTGACGACAGCTTTGCGGCCAGCGCTATAGAGGCGCTGGCGGCGTGAGATGAGCGCTATTCCGGCGATCTTTGCAGCCGCAATCGATAGGTTGTTCGAAGATAATCGAGATGGCGGCGGGTCTCGCCGTCAATGCAGGCCATTTTAGCTGGGGGTCCACCGGATCCACCATTCCAGAGTCGGTATTCGGCCTCGCAAGCGGCGTCGCGATACGTGATCCAGAATGTCTCCGCCTTCTGCAAGCGCTGACGATCACCGGCGTCCAGCACGCTCATGATTTTAGCATAGGTGAGATTCAGATCGGCATCTGATCTCTTACCCGACTCCACGAAACAGCGCTCGACGTTCACTGTTGTGCCGGCTTTCCAACAAGGCGCGTCTGAGCCGATGCCACTCGTCGGCGCTGTTGGAGCAAATGCCGATGCTGCTATCGCTAAGGTGGTCGAAAGAATCATGCTGCTAGCGTACATCGTGCCTTCAACCCTTAGCTACCCGGTATTACCCTCCGACAGATGCCAAAAATTGTTACCGATTTCTTCCATGAAAGTCGAAGAAACGCGGATACCTTGTTTTTAAGAATAGTAGCGCAGCCAGAAACGGAACCAGGCCGATTAGCGAGGCACATGCGAACCCAAATCGCGGCCCAAGATAAGCGACTGACGTGTACTGACATGTTTTGCCTAGCACTGTGCCCAGCATGACGAATACAGCCGCGTAAAGCAATCGTTCCATTCTCACCTGCCGCTACAGGAAGTCTTCCAACCGCAATGTCACGCCTCTGCGCGTTCCCGCCCGGTCAACGGTGACCGCAATCTCGGTTCCATCAGACTCGAACATTCGGTCGATCAGCTTGCCGAAATCAACTCCAATCAGCCTATCTCCCGCCTTTAGCCCGGCTTTATCTGCCGGGCTTCCAGCGCCCACGACCTCGATCTTCGCATCAGCACCGTCCCGCTCGATCCACAGGCCAGCGCGGTTATAGCGTTCAGGCGGTGCAGCGAGCGCATTACGCTTCAGATATAGCGCTTTGTCGCTTGCGGAAGTTGCGATGTTAAAGCGGCGTAGGATCGGCAGTCCAATGACCCCAACAGGAAACACGCCCCATTCCGGGCTTTCGATCATGGTAATGACAACATCGGAAATCGTCTCGCCCGCGAGGGTTAGCGGCGCACGGACCATGCGGCTTTTGCCCCCCGGCGCGGCTGGCGACCAGCGCTGCGCATTCCATAGGCCGGCCGCCTCCGCAGTTTCGCGATAGATGTGCATAGCCGAAGGCATGCCGGTATCGAGCCCCAACCGAAATGACTTCCCACCTAGCATAGCGTCCGCCGCGATGAAGGCTGATCCGTTAACGTTTCCGTAGTGAAAGATCGCCTTTTCGTAACGGGTCCAGCCGTTCATGTCCGGCAAACCCTCGCGATAGATACGCCATTCGCGAGCGTCGAAATCGAGCTCGCAATCACCTGCGGTTAGTGCGCCGGCAGCTATTGACCCGACCGCGCCCTCGCGAAAATTGACCACATCAACGCCAGCTATCGACGACAGCGGCTGTCGCACCTGCCCTCCAAACGCAAAATCACGCACGGCGAAGATTGGATACGCCTTGGCGCCCTGTTTGAGTCCAAGGTTAGTAGTTCCGAGTTGCTTCAGCCCAAGCTCCTTGGCGAGCTTCAGCTCGATCAGGCCGATTGTGCCACCCGTATCAAATACGAACTGGTAAGGACCGTGTTCGCCAATCGTGCAATCGACCATCACGCGCGTGTCAGTAAGGGAGATGGGAATGCGTAGTGGCGGCAAAACCGCTCCCGCGTTGCCAGTTAGCACAGTAGCCGTGCCCGCGCCGATGATGAAGGTGCGACGATCGACCAACACAGTGTGACCCCACTCGGCTGAACGGTAATCCGCTGTTGCAGCGTTATTGCGCGAAGTCCAGCGCGCCGGTCCCGGTTAATTCGTGCCGGAAGGCGTTCGAAACATCGATCAGCCGATATGAACGAGCGTCGGCTTCTGAGGTGGCCCCTCAAATAAACTGACAGGTTCTCGCTCTTAGATAAGAGTGAGGCATATGACTGACGGTACGACCAGGCGTTACAACGAGGGCGAGGTCCTCTCCGGTGTTCAGCGCCGGAGGCGGTGGACACCGGAGGAGAAGGTCCGGATTGTCGAAGAGACGTATCTGCCGGGGATGAGCGTATCACTTGTTGCCCGCCAGCACGGCATCAGCGGCAGCCAGGTTTTCATCTGGCGTCGGCTGATGAGCCAGGGAGCGCTGACCGCTGCGGCAGCCGGCGAGGAGGTGGTGCCGGCGTCCGAGTACCGAGCGCTGGAGGCGCAGGTCCGTGAGTTGCATCGGCTGCTGGGCAAGAAGGCCATGGAGAACGAACTGCTCCGCGAGGCCGTGTCCCGGGCTGCAGGCCCAAAAAAACTCCTGTTGCGCTCGACCTCGTTGCCCGGGGATGGTCTGTGAGTGCGGTCGCCGATGGCCTTGGCATCGCTCGCGCGCATCTGTCTGCAATGCGCAACCGACCTCCGCCACGACCGCGTGGACGGCCGCCACTGCCCGACGCGGAGCTGGTGGCCGACATCCGCATGCTCATCGCCGAGCTGCCTACCTACGGCTATCGCCGGGTCCATGCCCTGCTGCGCCGCCAGGCAGAAAAGAACGCGCGCGAAAGCCCCAATGTCAAACGCGTCTACCGCGTCATGAAGATCCACGGGCTGCTGCTCCAGCGGGACGGCGAACGGCACGAAGAACGCCGTCACGACGGCAGGGTCGCTGTCGACCAGCGCAACACCCGCTGGTGCTCCGACGGATTGGAGATCGCCTGCGACAACGGCGAAAAGGTGCGTGTCGCCTTTGCGCTCGACTGCTGCGACCGCGAGGCGATGGGACATGTGGCAACCACAGGCGGCATCACCGCCGAGGACGTTCAGGACCTGATGGTCGCTACCGTCGAGCACCGCTACGGACAGGTAAACCGCGTGCCTCAGCCGATCGAATGGCTGACCGACAACGGCAGCTGCTACACTGCTCGCGATACTCGTACCTTCGCCCGCGGCATCGGATTGGTCCCGCGCACGACCCCGGTCAGCAGCCCACAGTCGAACGGCATGGCCGAGGCGTTCGTCCGCACGCTCAAGCGCGACTACGTCCGCGTGAACCCCAGGCCTGATGCGCAGACCGTCATCGCGCAGCTGCCCGGCTGGCTCGCCCACTATAACGAGGCGCAGCTGCCCGGCTGGCTCGCCCACTATAACGAGGCGCATCCGCACCGCGCCCTCGGCTATAGGTCACCCCGCGAGTTCATCGCGACAACACGCGAGGCCCTGTCAGCCATTTAAGGGGCAACAACAGCTTCTGTGTAAATGTCAGCGCTAAATGTGACGCTTGAATGACCGGGTTTGGTGGAAAGCCGACATTGCTACCTGGCGATCCTGTGGCAATATGCAGGGATGCCATCTGTCACCTTCCAGCCGACCGCCAGTGATCTGATTGCTGCAAACCGAGCCTACTTTTGGTCATCTTTTCGAACGCGGCGTATGCTGAGGAGCTACATGCTTGGAAGCTTCGTGTTCGGGGCAATGGCTGTTGGACTTGTGTGGCAAGAGCCGACAGGCGTAAAGATGGCCACCTTTTTGGGCGGCATTCTGTTTTGGACGCTACTTTTAGGTTTGATCTTGTTGTTGAACTACGCCCTTATTCCTCAACGTGCTCGGCGAAACTTTATACAGCAAAAATCTTTACAGGCTGAGGTAGATTTCAAATGGGATGACCAAGGCGTCTCGCTTGAAACCTCTAAAGGCTCCTCAAGGCTCCTTTGGAGCGACTTCGTGCAAATAGCCGATAATCAAGAAGCCATCGTGCTGCTTCAGAGCGACGTATTGTTTAACTTCATCCCAAAACGAGTCTTATCGGCGAGCCAAGTAGCTGAAATTATGGCTTATCGCGCCTGACTTTTCCAGGTGGCAAAGCCCCCTTATGGGCGGACTTGACCGGAGGCCGATACTCACGCGACACCATGGCATTTCGCTGCAGCCACCTTCCGCGAGGGGATGTCGTATACGACATCGACATAGTTGCAGCCTCCGTCATAAACAGTGGGCAGGTACACATCATCGCCAAACCAGCGGCGTTCGCCAGGCTTCATACCATCCGGCGGTGAGCAGGCCAAAGCGATCTGCCCGTTCGTGCGCCCCCCGCGTTTCGCCCCTCCGCAGAACCGCTCGTCCTGCTGGACATCTGGAACGAAATAGAAGGCTTCCACTCGATCCGGTGAGCCAAATTTGTAGACGCGGGCAAATCTCTGGATCTTCCCTGCGGCCGGCGGAAGCCGCACATTGTTCTCAATCGCATCCATGAGGGCGGTGTGCTGACGCTCTTCAGGCGATGAGCAGGCAGCCATCAGGAAGGCAGCGGGGAGAACCAAGGAGGGCTTCATTGGCACGAATGTCGCATTTGGTTTTAACGTCCGCAATCGAGGAAGCTGAAGACGGCGCTCTATGACTGCCATTGGGCGCTTTCAGCCCTCACCAAGATAGGTCGTCGGAGTCATACTGGCTGAACCTCTTACCTGCTCTACGATCTCTCCACGCAATAAACCTCAGCGCCATATAGGTGAGAAGGGCAGGTAGGGCGGCAAGCGGCGTGTAGTCGAAGGGCACGTCGAAGTGGCGTAGCGCCCCGAAGCTCAAGATGGTCATTGGAACGGCAATTCGCCCCCACATTCTCCACTGGTGCAGATCATTGTCGGAGCGGAAGCGTCGGTGATTTGTCATCCCGAGGTTGGCCGACGCAGGCTCGATTGGTTGACGACGACGCAGCCATTGATGACGCTGGTGCTCCATGCCCTGAGGCTAATGCCGACCCGCTAGGTTCGCTAGTGGGCGCCGACACGACTTGCCTGAACGGCGAAATTTGGGCGTTGGCGGACATGGCGGAGGCTCCGGCAATCTTGATTGAAGACGGTCGACCGTTATGCGGCTCTTGCCCGCAGACATCCTGCGGGCCGGTGCCTCGGCTTGATCTTGACCACCTGTCGGGGCACCGATCCAGCCAGCGCTGATGAATACCGCTGCGCACCTCCACCCTGAACCATGAACCCTGATCGCGACGATTAACTCGCCCTGTCGCGAAAGTGCTGAGTTTCGCGACATCGCTTCCGGCGCCTGTGTTCCCTCGTATGCCAATGTCGCAAAAGTCAGTTGCTAAACGATAGCTTTTCGGTACATATTTGCGACATGCTTATCGGCTACGCACGTGTATCCACCGACGACCAGGATCTCCGGCTGCAACGCGCCGCGTTGAAGGAGGCTGGATGTAAGCGGATGTTCGAGGAGAAGATCTCGGGCGCAAAGCGCGACCGGCCCGAGTTGGCCAAGATGATCGAGCAGCTGCGCGACGATGACACCGTCGTGGTGACGCGGCTTGACCGACTGGCGCGCTCCACTCGCGACCTGCTCGACATCGCCGAGAAGCTGAAGGAGGTAGGGGCAGGGCTCCGTTCGTTGGCGGAACCTTGGGCGGACACGACCTCACCGGCAGGGCGCATGGTGCTGACCGTGTTCGCCGGCATCGCCGAGTTCGAGCGCGAGCTGATCCACCAGCGCACCAGCAGCGGGCGGGTAGCAGCCAAGGCGAGGGGAGTCCGCTTCGGCCGTCCGCCCAAGCTGACCCCCGATCAGATCGCACTCGGCGAGCGCTTGGTGAGCGAAGGCACATCGGTGCGCGAAGCCGCCAAGCTGCTTAAGTGCCACCATGCCACGCTCTACCGAGCACTGACCGCTGCGGCATTGGTGCCGTGATGCCGGTCGCTTCGCAACTTGGCGTGCCGGAAAGGAAGGCCTGATGCCAATCCGTCCCGAGCATGTGTTCCTGTACCCAATAGACTGGCCGCAGCTCTCTCACCATGTTCGCTTCGTGCGGGCAGGGGGCTGTTGCGAGCATTGCGGACGCCCGCATGGGCAGAGGGTATTTCATCTGCGAGATGGACGATGGTGGGACCGGAACCGGCGCTGCTGGCGCAACGGGCAGGGCCGGCGCGTTAGACGGCCGACGGAGAACATTCTGGCCCACGGTGCCTGGACACCGGTAGTGCTGGCCTGCGCTCATCTCAACCATGACCCCAGCGATAGCGCGCTCCATCAATTGGCGGCATTGTGCCAGCGCTGCCACATGATCCATGACGGTCCCGAGCATCGACGCAGACGCTGGATGAACGCTCACTATCGTCGCGCTCTTGGCGACCTGTTTTATGGTCCTTACCCGATGCTAGGCGCCGTCTGGATCACACCCACCCCGCTAAGCATGCTCGACGATGCCCGATCGCTGTACGCTCCTGTGTAATTACTGCGGCGCAGCAGCTCGTTCCCACCAAACGTGGGGTGAGGAAGCACAATACGAGTGAAACAACATCGGCGCTATACAACAATGGCTAAGGATGGCCATCAAATCGCTCATTCTTATTGTTAATATCGTCTAGGTAAGACCGTGCTGTCTTAAGGCAGGGCTCAGTGAAAAGCCAATCTTCAGCAGCTTCGGATGACATGAAGTAGCGCACACCAGCGCTGGCAGTTGCGCGCTTGATCTGCATCAACGCATCCGACCTGGTCACGACATAAGCGGTACGCCTTGCTGCCAGCTCTTTGATAGCAAGCAATTTGATGAACAGCGCCAGCACGTCAGGACTATGGGGATGCATCCGGCGCACGTCGATCAGCGCCTGGTGCTGATTGGCATCACAGCGCAGCTTCTGGTGTGCGTCTGCGCGCGCCGCCTCCAAGCAGATAATGTCCTGCGGCAAGAAGAAGCCCGAAAGGATGACGCTGATCAGATCGCGATCAGGATGCACTTCAAACGAGAAGACTGGGGTCACTGTACGATGCTCATGCCTCTGAGATCTGATCCGCCAGGAGCCATGCTTCGGCAGCTGCGGGGTCGTCGGTGAAGAAGCCGGCACCTCGCCCGGCAGCCGCCCTTTGTATCTGCATTCTCGCAAGCGACTGGGTGACTACGGAGGCGATACACCTCGATGCAAATTGTGGGTTTGCAAGTAGCTTTGCGAATTGACCTCCGCTCTCCTGGGACTGGATGTGCATTCCCCATATGTCGACCAGCGTCAGGTGTTGATTACGGCCGCAGGTGAGTTGACGATGTGCCAAATCACGGGCTGCCACGAAGCGCCTAATGTCTTCTGGTTCAAAGAAGCCGGACATGGTGATACGTACCAAGCTGCGCGGGATATCAACATCAATGGAAAACTCGGGCTTCACAGAGGCTTACTGGCCTCGATCTGGTTACCAGCGGGTTGACACCAAGAAGCGAAACGCTCCGTAGCGCGTGGTCAAAGGCACGCTACGGAGCGCTGGCTGCCCATTGCCGCCACCAAGAGCCCTACGTTGGCAATTCGCACCGCTCAACGTTGTCAGAGGCGAACAATTTAGATGACATAGATCGAGCATATAACCTGCCCCGCACAAGCAATGTTGGTGCACCTTGCTATCCGCGCGGTGATGATCCGCAACCGGGAGACGAGCGACGGCAAGCTTGCCGCCATCTTCAGATCTAAGTGGCGATGGTCAGGGCTGGCGGTGGCATGCACCCACCGCTTTGCTCGGGCAGCAGCACAGCCACGGACGCGCGCCGCTCATACTCCATATGAGCCTTTATCCTATAGATGAAGGCAAGCAGCGCTGGTCGGTAAGCATCCCAGCTTTTAGCGATACCCCGGTCAGTCCATCGGTGAACATGATCGCGCACTTCCTCGCCAAGGCTAACGCATTCGGCCTTCAACCGCCGCCCGATCCTAGCTTGCTCGGTTGGCCCCTCGGAGATGATCACGTCGAAGATCTCATGATGCTTGAAATGCTGGTAGACGGTCAGCAGCGACATCAGGTCACCGCGCAGCCGAACCAGGGCGGCGACGTTTACAGGCATGCCATCAGCTACCAACCGTTCAGTTGCAGCGAAGTTGTCCATGATCTTGCCTTGATGCTCGCTCAAGCGGGCGATCAGCGAATACGTATCCATGCATCGACTATGCAGCAGCGCCGTAAGCAAGCAGTTAGGATTTGCACCCGTATTGAGATTGATTTACAACCACTATGGCAAGCAATCCCACAGCGGAGCTGTTGTTTAAATTTTAACAGGCTCAACGCCGTCTTTGACCCAGGCCAGCGCCTCCTCGTGCGTCGAGACGATACGGGCGTAAGGCTGTGTGAAGAGCCGTCGCACCTGCATCCGGGCAAGCGAGCTACCTGTCACGATCGCGATGGCCCTGGCCTTCGGCATGGCTGCCATATGTTCGCCCATCGCCTTGATCATGTCCTGCGCCTGGATGTTGCAGGCGCTGACATCGATCACCATGGCATAATTCGGCTGCAACTTGTTGACCACGAACGAGCGGCGAAGGTCATTGATGTATGTTGCCGTCTCATCCAGGCTCAGCATGCCGTTGAGGACAACTTCGACTAACCCTCGGCGGGCATCCACGGCAATTCGATACATCTACCTACTCCTGGTCATCTGCTCGGCCAGCAGCACGTTGTGGCTTGATCTATGATGAACAACCCAAATAACTGGAGTTGGCACACTGCTAACCACGTATAGTTTGGACTCTGCTAATAGGACTGGACTACGGACGTATCGTTCGGGGAGCGGTCCAGCATGAATGGCGTAAATACCAGCCGTATCGGCCACAGCACGGATTGCGAGGGGATTACCTATTCCCTGAAGCCCGCCCAGGTGGTGCAGGACGGCATAGCCACCTCCGTTCACCTCGTTGCCACAGCTCAGAATGCAGCCCTGACCTATGGAGACGCGTACTTGCCGTTAGGCGCCCTCGTGTTGCTGGTCGCCGACGAGATTCCGCTCCCTGCGCGGGTAAGCTGGTCCGACGGACGCCGCGCACGGCTCGAAAACAGGTGAGCGCTCGAGGGGCGCCCCAGGATCGAGCCCGCAGGCTGAAGGCGTTCCAGCTGTGCTCCATCCGACGAGGCTGCACAGAAACTCGAGCGCACGTGCTCAACATCTCGCGATCCGGCGCACTGGTCCATACTTCCGGCATCTTGGGGATAGGCTCGGCAATCACCCTGATCTGCGGCTCGCTCCAGATACTGGCTCAGGTCGCATGGATCGACGGGCCTCGAGCGGGCCTCGCGTTCGACCGGCTCATCACAGACGCTCAGCTGGAGCGGATCCTCACCGGTGACCGCCTTCGGCTTGGCCATCCCGCCTTACGGAGCAGCTAAGAAGGCCGCGCAGAGTGAACAACGTTCATCCTATTGAAGTGTACGCCAAAGAGGCGTACATGCATACGCAGGCTCAATGAGGGTTCTATGCTAGACTTTCAGGATCAGGTCAGCGCTGTTGAGGAGCGCAGCAGCGAGCGGATGAACTTCCGGACCAAGCCGCGCATCAAGCGTGCCATCCAGCAGGCTGCTGCTTTGTCGGGAGTAGACGATTCCGTCTTCACGATGAACGCGGCTTACCGATTGGCGATGAAGACGATAGCGGCGCACGAACGCACCAGCTTGGAGCCGGTCGACCATGAAGGCTTCTTTGCGGCACTCGACACACCACCGGCACCGAACGATCGGCTGCGGGCCGCCTTCGCGCGCCATCGCGAGACGATCACCAGCCGGTGACCGCGCCCAAAGACGCAAAGCCTACCGTCATAGAGCCACTCGATCCTGCCAGGCACGATCGAGTGGCATTCTCCTGTGGCATTGACCAGGTCGACAACTTCTTTCGCCGCACCGCCAACAAGCTCACCAAGGCCGGGAACGTCCGCACCTTCGTGATGGTCAAGCCTGAAGGCGAGGTGATCGGCTTCTACGCCACCAACGCCCACGCGATTGATTATACTCAGCTGCCCGATCAGTTCGCCCGCAATCGGCCTTCCCACGGCAGCATCCCAGCTGCCTACATTTCGATGATCGGCGTCGATCGCCGCTTCCAAAGGCAAGGCTATGGTGGCGATCTGCTGGTTGATTGCCTGGCGCGCCTGGCCAGCGCGGCCGATGCACTGGGTATCGCCGTTGTCGTGCTGGACGTACTCGACTGCGGCAATTCGGAGACGGTAGCCAAACGTCGGGCGCTGTACACCAGCTATGGGTTCGAGCCGCTGCCCTCCAACGAGTTGCGGCTCTTCCTGCCAATGGCAACAGTTCGAACGCTTACCGCAGGCATTCAGCACTAATAACCACCAAGGCTAAAAGATTTTCGGCACAGGTTTTTGACACCTGCAAAGCCCCTGGAACCATGGGGCGGCCTAGCTGGTCGGGACCCTCCGGTTATGACACCTAGGAGACTGGCCGCTAACCGATCGGCAGATCGCAAGACCGGACATTGTTGTAGGCTGCTGGAGCGGCGGCTGGATTTGGGCCGGATACGGACTCGCCCGCCAATGCTGTGCTGGCCTTATGAAGCTGTTATTCGTCTGCTGACCTGACCCAGCCAAGCCTGAATACGATTCAGCGCATAAGGTCCCGCGCAATTGAGATGTAGCTTTACGGGATGGCAGGCCATGAACTCTATGCAGCAATCTCGGTCGCAACCGATGAGAAATATGACGGATAGGCCGCCAGTGCCGGGAGCATCGCCTCATGCCGACAGGCTGTGCGCACCGCGTCTCGGTCACGCACGTTGTTCCACAAAACCGATAAGAAGTTTGCCACCACGCGGTCGGCGAAACCCGACTCCATGAAGGCGATAGCGGCTGGATCGCTGTGCCCGTATTTGATCTGCTTCTGGAGCCTGGAGAAGCCGTTGAAAAGTGTTCCGTCCATCGGCTCGGCGAGGTCGGAGAGGGAGGCGGTGATCATCGCCAAGTCATAAGCAAAGGCCCCCTCGCAGAGGGCTACAGCGTCCTCGACGGTTGCATGATCGCCGCTGACCCGGATGCCCAGTGCCGCCATTTTCGCATGGATATGGTAGAAGGGGCGGCCTGCGATCCAATCCGCCAGTGCCTCGGGTAAAAAGCCATTGTCGGACAACGATTGGATGGAGGGGGCCGAGTTCCAGGATATGATCTTCTCGCCCGCCACTTGCAGTAACTGGTCTGCCTCGATCGCCGCGCGAAGCTCCGCCGCATTCTCGGCAAGCCAAGCCTGTAGCTCGGCGATGATCGCTGGCGGCAGCGGCGACTTCCGTATCACCGCTCGCCGGTCGCCGTCCGTATTCGCGGCGATAGCGTCAGCGATCATTTTGAAGACATCGACAAGGGCAGGACGAACCCCCTCGGGTGCCAGGTGATAGGCCAGCGTATGCGAGGCGAGGTCTGAAACTCGATCCTGACCTTCCTCTTCCAGAAATGTCATATTCGCGACGAGAAAAGCCGCGATGGCCTGGATCGCCCGTGCCCGGCGTTCGATAAATTTCCGAAATTCAGCCGCGCTTATGAGCGGCTGCATGTTGAGCGCTTCCTGCACCACCGCCTCGATCCTGGCCTGGTCCGCGAAAGCCAAGTCGAGCCATTGGGGTTGAATTGGCTGGACCACCGGCGGCGCGTCCTTCTGCCGCTGCTCGTAATCGTCAAACAGGTTGAGGATGCTGCTTCTCGTCGGTTCTGACTTGGAGGCGTCCAGCAGCTCCTTCGCCTCGTTCCAGCGCCACCGGTTTCTATAGTCGTTGCGCTGATCGAATATCGACGGGGTTGCAAAGATCACACTCCCCTCGGTGTGCATTCCGGCGCGGCCCGCGCGACCCATCAGATTTTGGAAGTCGCGCACCATGATGCTCTCCGCACTTTGGCGTGTGGAGGTGACGATCAGGTACTTTAGAGGAAAATTAACGCCCTGTGCAAGCGTGGAGGTGCAGACTACAAATTTGGCCAGACCCACCTTCATGGCATGCTCGATTGATAGCCGAAGGCCTTGGGGCGTAGCCGCGTGATGGGCGAATATCCCGAGGACCGCCGCTTTTGTCGCCACAGCATCGGGTCCAAGATGTGCTTCGGACAGATGTCTGAGTTTCTCGACTTCCGCCGCGTCCGACACATCTACGGGCTTCGGCAAATTTGCGCCGCGATCAAAAATGTCGACGGCCCGCCGACAGACGGTCGTCACGCTATCCTTCTTGCCGCAGAAGACCGCGACGCTGCCGTTGCCGACAACATAGAGCCCGAGAAATAAGCCGACTTCGCCGCCCTTCGTTTTGGCAGGAAACCGTTGAACATTCCGTTCGCGCCCGCGAAGGTTCAGGGGAAAGTCGTCAATGATGCGAGGAACCCAGAATTCGCCTTCTTCGGGATCAGCGGGGCTTACATATTCAAGGCGTCCTCTGGCATCCTGCCAGCTCGCGAATGCTATGCTTTTCGACGTGGGGAGCAGGCCTGCGCCATCAATGACGGCTTCCGGGTCTCCAACCAGCCATTCCGCAACCGTGCTGGCATTTCCGATCACGGCTGAAATCAAAATGACCTGCGTCCCCTCGGGCAGGGTCAATTTCAGGGACGTAAGGAGAAGCTCATACGTCGGCCCGCGCGTGAGACCATCAAATTGATGGCCTTCGTCGTAGATGACGAGGCCGATGCGATCGACCAGCTCCGGCGCGCGTCGCAGCATGTAAAGCAGCTTCTCCGGCGTCACGATCAGGACCGTATTCACCGCAAGGATTTGCTCTAGCTGAATATCGAATTGAAAAGAGTCCGAAGCCTCGTCCAGACGGATGGGTTCTCCGGCAAATGCCGTCACCAGATCGCCTCTGATGTCGTGACAGAGCGAGCGATAGGGGGCGACGATCACGGCCAACGACGCCCGTTGCGACAAGAAAGCCGAGCGGATGATCAATTCTGTTGCACGAGTTTTACCCGCGCTCGTCGGCATTTGAATTACGGCGGAGCGGCCTTGCAGCAGGCCAGCGGATGCTATTCGTTGTTGAGCAGGCCACAGTTCGATCGGGAAATGAGATTTTCCGAGCGCGGGTTGCCACGCGGCGGCATCGAGACCCGACGCTTTAGGAAGGACCGTGCGCGACGCGTTTCGGAGCTTGGTTGCACAAGCTGCGGCTACCAAATCCGCATAGAGCAGCTCTCGGGGCGAGCCGTTTTGATAAGCGACTTCCCGGAGGGCGTCGCAGGCAGCAGACACCTCTGGTACGCCTGACGCAAAGGTCATGAAACCGTTCATGCCGGCGAGGACGGCATTCACCCGATCGGAGCCCACGTCGATCGGTGAAAAGTCGTTGAGCAAAATCTTGTAGACCAGGCGAGCCAACCCAGCGGCAAAGTCCGGCGGTGGTGCGTCCATCTTTTTGACGATGACAGTCGCGTTGCCGACGCTGTTGTTGAGATAATAGGCGCTTGCGCAAAGCAGCGAGAATTCGACCGAAATGGTTTCGTCGAGCCTGGCGCTGAGATAGGCGTCGAAGAAGGTTGAAGCGAAGCGAAGACCTTCTGATACGGAAAGCTCTTCGCCGTCCCAGCTCACCGGCTCGACATCCGGATTGAACCCTTCCAGACCGTCGGCTTCGCGAAACTGATCTGCGGTGACGGCGGCCACGTCACCGAGGATGCCGACTGCCAGATCAAATAGCGTCGATGGGTCCCGGTATAGCTCAATGAAGTCCTCGGGGGCGACGCGGAACTCGTGCATTTTCGCCCGCGCCCGCGTGGTGGAAAGCACTCTGGTCGCAGTTGCTCTAGGCTTCATTGGCCGCCCTTTCGTAAAGGGCTTGGACAAGCTGCATCAGGGAGGGTCCCTTAATGACGAGCAGCCGCAGGTTTGCCGCGTTCTTGTGGCCGGTCGTGTCGGTCTCCTCCAGCTTCGTGGTGGCGAGGACATCGATGTCCAATACAGCGGCTGCCCCGTTGATCCGACGGAAAGGGCGCTCGGTTTCGTTCTGGAACCGCTGAACCGCTTGAACCTGCGCGGTCTCCCCGCGCACCAGAAGACGCTGCTTCATCGCATTCAGCGTCATGGCTTCACGAAGGTGGTCCTTCATCGAGTCCGTGACCGCGTCTTGAAGCCGGTTGCTTTTTGTCGCTGACAGCCCGGATTTTGACTCGAAGATGTAAAGCTCGTCGTTCGCATTTTCGGCTTGATTGTTCACAAATTTGAAGCCGACGATGTCACAGCCCTTGGTCGAGTCCTGTCGGTTCCAGCGATCCTGATACCGAAGCTCCCGAGGGCACCAATATCCCAACATGAACTCGATGAAATCAGCGACCAGTATTTCGCCAAAGTCACCCGACCGAAGGCTCGGCCCGGGTGCCACCTTCGCATCGGGGAACAGTATCGTATTGAGAAATTCGGCCTTGCTCTTGCCCGTGCCGCCCACCAATGCCGGAAGATCGGCGTCAGCGCAGTAATGATGACGGAAATGTGCTGCCCAGGCCGAGAGGACGGCTTGGTCGTCAACGGGATTGATTTCCCAGATTTGGATTTCTTGCCCGCATGCCGTCTGACGACGTTCACCGGTGTCCTTGATCCAACCTATGTGCGGCGGCGCAGCCACTTCCTTCAAACCTCAAATCTAGATGCCGAGTCACAGCCATATGCTATACAGCGGGGCCGTGGCCAACAGACCGAGTTCCGGCCGTTCGGGCGCGCGTTTGGGGGTTCCGGAAGTGGACGTTCGCCTACGCCAGATTCCACGGCCGCGTTTGAGAGGACTTTCCCGGTCGATCTAGGCGGACCAATACCGCAGCTTGCCGAGCAGCTTTGACTCCGTCCCCGATCGGAGTCAGCTATTCGTTTATGTTCAAGAAGATCGTCATCCGCAATGTGGGGGTATTGAAGGCGTTCGACGCTGGGACATCTCCGCCGCTCTCGCAGCTCACGATGTTCTACGCCCGCAATGGACGGGGCAAATCTACCCTCACCGCCGTGATGCGCGCGGCCCGGGACGGCTGCTCGAACACTGTCATGGCGCGCCGCTCCTTGGGCAACAATGCCGCTGACCCCGAGATCACCCTCGTCTCCGATGCTGGCAATCGGCAGTTCAAGGGCAGCAAGTGGCAACACAAACGGGCGCCGATTGAGGTGTTCGACGCGACCTTCATCGCCGACAACGTGTTCGCTGGCGAGATGATCGAGCTTCCCCAGGACCGGGGGCTGTTTTCGATCATCATCGGTGAGGAAGGCGTACGGCTCGCCAATCTGCTCGAGCGTTTCAATGCCCATGCGAAGGCGGCGGCCTTGAAGCTCAAGGACACTGAGGCCGCGCTGGCGGATGACTTGCCCTCCGACATCAGCCGTGAAGCCTTCTTCGCGCTTGCGGCCAATCCCGCGTATGCCGACCGCCTCGACAAGGCCGAGAAGGCGCTGAAGTCTGTTCAACAGGCCGACAAGATCGCTGCGCTCAAGCAGCTCGAGACCGTCACCGCGCCAGCGCAGCCCGCCGATATGCCGTCCACCCTCAGCGCCACCGTGCCGGATATCGACGCAGCTGCTCGAGATCGGCTGGCCAATCACTTCCGGCAATTTAAGCTCGGTAAGCAGGGAGAGGCGTGGGTCAATTATGGCGTGGAGCACATGCACGACGATGCCTGTCCGTTCTGCGCTCGGCCGGACGCTGATGAGCTCGGCATGGTCACGCTCTACGGGCAGATATTCGGAGAGCAGTACAAGACGCACCTGGCGACAATCACCGACGCCGCGACCGCCTTGAACGATGCGTTGGGCGAGGTCGCACGGACCGCGATCGCGGCGACACTGGCCGCAAATGTCGCCTCCGCCAAGGCGTGGGAGCAGTATGTTCAGCTCGGTGCCGAGTTGCCCGACTGCGTTGACCTCGGGACTGACCTTGCGGAGGCTCACTCCGCTGCGAAGGACATGCTCGATCGCAAGCGACAGTCACCGCTCGAGGTTGTCGATGACCCAGACCTGACGGCAAAAGCGAGCGCGGCGTTGTCCCGGGTCGCTGCCACGCTGACGGCCTACAACACCGCCGTCGAGACGATCAATGCGGCCACTAAGGCCGCTCAATCGGCATCAACGATGACCCAGGACGATGCGAAGCTGGCGGTCGCCAACGCCAAGCGCCGAATTGCTCGGACCGAGGACCCTGGCGTCCAGCGCCGCATTGAGGAATATCTCGCTGCCGCTCGACGGGATGAGCGCGCCAAGAATGTCCGCAAGTTCACGCAGAAGAAGCTCAAGGACGTCAACGACGCGGCAGCGGACCACTACCACCTCAGGGTGAACCACTACCTCCAGCGCTTCAGTGTCTCCGCTCGAATCACGCGGCCAACGAACAGCATGGCGGGCAACGCCGGGTCCTCTGATTACTCGCTGGTCATCCGGGGTGAGTCGGTGCCGCGCGGCCGTGGGCCCGGAGCCGCCCCCATTCCCAATTTCCGCAACACCCTATCGACGGGCGACAAGACCACGCTTGCCCTCGCATTCTTCCTCGCCAAGCTCGACCACGATGGCGCCCTGAACCAGAAGGTCGTTGTCTTTGACGACCCGCTCGCCAGCCACGACAGCCATCGTCGCGGCAAGACCGTTGAGGCCATCAAGGAGCTGTGCGGCCGGTGCCTTCAGCTCATCGTCCTGTCCCATGACGAGTATTTCCTCCGGGATGTCGAGAAGCTCTGCGCCAGCATCACCAAGGCCTCGTACCAGATGGAGTACAGCGACGGGGACGAGTGGTCAGCCGCGAAGCATGTGCGGTTTACCGACCTGTGCCGCTCCGATCACACCAAGCGCCTCGACAAGCTCGCCGCCTATGCCGACCACCGTCAGGGCGATCCTGACGATATTGTACTACACGTGCGGCAGGTAATCGAGACGCACTTCCGGCGCTCGTACACGGCATACTTCCCGCACAACCGGAACCTCGGTCAGATGGTGTGGGACATCGACCATCACGCGGGCACCCACCCATGCGACGGGGTGCGAGACCGCATGGACGCGCTCAATTCATCGACCTGCGACAATCACCACGGTGATGACGCGGGAGTGATGCCCAGGAAAGGTGTTGATCCCGATGCCTTGAAGGTGATCGTCTTAGATGCACTGGAATTGATCGGAGCTCGGCGCCCGACGGGCTCTCCCGCCAACGCCGCTCCGGGTCTGGCCTCTGCCCCTCCCGCGGTGATTGGCGCTTAGCGGTCGATAGCCAGCGGCTGAACGGAGGGCAGCTTTCGCCACTCACACCTCCGGAAGCGGTCGTTGCCCTCTCCATCCAGAAATTACGGCCTGCTGGTGTCAAAACCGAGGGGTTTAGACGCTCAGCCGTCGATCGCTCTCGAAGCCTCGTGTAGAATTTTCATCCTGGGTCGACGAGAAGCCCGCGATAGCCCCGTCGCGGTTTTTCTATGCATGGCCGACACTTGGGGGCATGACCGTCATTGTCCATGAACCCGGCCGCAGCCCCCTCCCTCGTCGCCTGTTTTGACTGCGGCACCCGTCAGGAGGTCGAGGCACCTAGTCCCAGCTCCGTGACCTCGTGCGTGACGTGTGGAAACACGCTCGAACGCACTCACGGTCGCTCGGTGACGGCAGCACTGGCATGCTCAGCCGCAACGTTAATCTTCCTTATCCCAGGCAACCTTGCGACGTTTCTGACAACGCGAGCACTTGGCATCTCACGCCACAGCGTCGTGGCGTCGGCTGCAACGGCGATGCTGAAGGATGGGTGGCCCTTCTTAGCACTCGCCATTTTCCTGTTCGCGGTTGTGTTCCCCCTGATGCGTTTTGGCCTGCTCACCGCCGTACTCGTCGAAGTGCAGCGGGGACAACGTCAGGCTTGGCTCGGCCCCGCCTTTCGCCGAGCAGTCAGCCTTGAGACATGGGCTATGCCCGATGTCTATATATTGGGTCTGGCTGTAGCCTATTTTCGGCTGGCCGCTGCAATTAACGTCAGCTTGGGTTCAGGCGCGATATGCTACATCATTGCCGGTACGCTGTCGCTGTTCGTCCGGGCTACCCTCGACAAAGCAGAGATCTGGCGCCGTATTGCACCCGACCACGAACTTGTAGAGGGCAAAGCGACGATTGCCTGCTTCGAGTGTGAACAAGTCCATCCAATTGCTTGTGAATGCCACCCGTGTTCGCGATGCGGTTATACGCTCCATCACCGCAAACGCTTTGCTATACCGCGCACGATAGCGCTGACTATTGCGGCAGTGTTGCTTTACATTCCTGCCAATACCTTCCCAATCGCGACACTGCCAATCAACTATCAACCGCTGAAATATACGGTTCTTCAGGGTGTTCTCGACCTGTTTGAGGTTGGATTGTACGGCCTCGCCGCGCTCGTTTTTACCGCCAGCTTTGCCATCCCTGTTCTCAAACTTGTTGGGCTGAGTTGGTGCATCCAGTCAGTAACGTTTCGCTCAACTAAGCGGTTGAAGGTTAAGACGCGTGTCTACCGTATCGTCGAAGAGGTTGGACGCTGGTCGATGGTCGACCCGTTTGTGATCGGGTGCTTCGTTCCCGTTATGCATTATAACTCGTTGATCTATGGGCGAGCGGAGGCTGCTGCATCGCCATTTACGGCGGTGGTGATCCTGACCGTGATCAGCGCCAAGACATTCGACCCCCGCCTAATGTGGGATATAGTCCGCTCGCGTAGAAAGACTGCCGCATGACCGATCATCGCGAGGTAGCAAACCAGGAAGAAGGCCGCTGGCCCTCCGCACAAAGCGTTCGCCGACGTTGGCCTGGGATCGTCTGGGCAATCCCGTTAGCGGCGCTCATCGTGGTTCTTTACCTCGGCGTCCGCTGGGCGGCGACGCGAGGCACCGAGGTGAAGGTGACCTTTGCGAGCGCCGAGGGGGTAACTCCTGGCGACACCAAGGTGCTTCAGAATGGGGTGGAGGTCGGACACGTTACCGACGTCAGGATCACACCAGACGGCAAACGGGTCGAATTGACGCTGTCGATGAGCAGACTGGCGGAGCCATCTCTCAACACCGCGTCGCAATTCTGGCTGCTCGGCGCCACGCCGTCGGTGACCGACCTGCAGTCAGTTCGCGCCGCGCTTGCAGGGCTGATCGTGGAACTCGCGCCCGGGACGGGCGGTACACCTACCCGTGAGTTCAGGGGCCTGGAGAGCGCGCCCCTGGTTATGCCAAACGAGCGTGGCACCTACTACAATCTTGCCACGACTAATGCTGGTGTGCAGCCCGGCGCTGCCCTGCTCAACGATGGACAAAGCATCGGCGTGGTTGCAGGCGCCCAGATGCAATCACTCGGCCACTTCCGGCTGCGCCTGTTTGTACGCGCGCCGTACGACCGGTTCGTGCGGGAAGGAGCGACTTTCTGGCGAGGCAGCCCGCTTAAAGTCCAACTGACGGGTAGCGGTATCCAGACGCAGATTGCGCCTCCTAGCAGTGTACTCCAAGGGTCGGTCCAATTCGACCTACCGATCGATGCACGTAATAACCCGCGCGCTAGGGCCAACACCGTCTTCCAACTCTATGAGGATCAGGCCAGCGCGCAACAGGGGCCAACCGGACCTGAGCAGCGCTATGATCTCGTGCTTCAAGGACAGGCCGGGGATCTTGTCGCCGGTGCACCGGTGTCGCTACTGGGCTACAAGGTTGGCGAGGTGCGATCATCCCGGCTCGTTTATGACCCTGGTCCGCGCGGGCCTTATACGGCTGCGACGATCGGCCTCTACCCATTAAAACTGAACGTCGCGCAAGGCGCCACTGCTGATCCGCTAGCCTGGCGGCAAGGCACTGACGCAGCCGTGGGTCGGCTGCTACGACAGGGCTATCGAGCAGCCCTTGTCCAACCTATTCCGCTGGTGGGCGGACACGCCATTGCTTTCACGCGATCGGGAAGCGGACCTGCCACCCTTGGAAGCGGCACCAATCCGGTCATCCCCTCAGATCCAAGCGGCGGAGACATCAACGGTCTGATCGATAAGGCCAATACGCTGATAACCCGCATCAACCGGATTCCTCTCGAGCAAATCGGTGCAAACGTGCGAGCACTCACCGGCAACCTGTCAAAGCTGAGCGGCTCGCCAGAGGTCTCGAGTTCGTTGCGGCACCTCAATGCAACGCTGACGCAGGTCGATGCGATCACGCGTGAGGTACAGCCCCAAGTCGGCCCATTGCTCACCAAACTGAACGCGACAGCTGATCAATTACAAGCAACCGCCACTGCGGCACGTGGCACGCTGACCGGCGAGGGCGTTAACCAGGATTCAAGCCTGCCTGACGCCGTGCGCCAGCTGACGGAAGCCGCGAGGTCCATCCGGTCGTTGACCGACTATCTCGGGCGCCATCCCGAAGCGCTGCTGCGCGGTAAGGCAAAGGAGAAGTGATGCGCCGATCCCTTGTAGCGGCGTTCACCGCCTCCCTTGCTTTAACTGGTTGCGGCCGTAGCCCTGCCACGACTTTCCTTACGCTCGAGCCAATCCCGACTTTGGCAACCGCCAACTATCAAGGACCGGCGCTGCGCGTGCCCTTCCTTCGCGTACCGGTGACGCTCGATCGACCCGAGTTCGTCCAACAGCTCGCAAACACAGTGACCGTCTCTGACTTCGATCGCTGGGCCGCGCCGTTGGGTAGGCTGGCCCGAGACACGTTGATCCAGGATCTTCAGGCGCGCCTGCCCGCGGGCAAAGTATTGCCGCCTGATGCTGCCCCGTCATCGCCTGAGGTACGTGTGGAAGCGACCGTGCTGTCATTCACTGCAACCCAGGCGCAGGCGGTGATGTCGGTTTCGTACCGGATCGTTTGGGCTTCTCCTGCGATGAATAAGGTCAACAATTCGGCACCACGGCCCGTTGAGTTACGCATGCCTCTCATGGCCGATGATGCTGTTTCTCAGGCGAAGGCTTGGAGCGCCCTTATCGCTCAATTATCAGATCGCATCGCGGCGGATGTTATGGTGCGGTGATGTATGCGAATAGCGTATTGAAGGGCTGTCGGACCTAAACGCATGTGCGCCTAAACCAGGTGTGAGATAGCTCTTCCCCCTCGGCTTGCCTCGTAAAAGCCGATGCTAATTCAGCGGATACGGCACCGAGCCTTGGAAGAGAGGCAGGTCAATGCCTTCCAACCCGAACCGGGCTAATGCGCTTTCTGCAAATAGCCGGTAATCAGATGCGATGCGGGTGGGACTGGAAGCACTAAGCGAACGAGAGAAGGACACGCTACGGCTGCTTCTAGCGGGGCATGACGCCAAATCGATCGCCCGCGATTGCGGTCTGTCGGTCCACACCGTCAATGAGCGGCTGCGCGACGCGCGTAGGAAGCTGGATGTGACGAGTAGCCGCGAGGCAGCAAGGCTGCTCCGCGAAGCCGAACGGGGTACCCCCGATAATTTGGGGGACAAACAATCGCGGGTCGCCGTGCCTTCTCTCAGCATCAAGGAAGAGCTGCCGGGTCAACGGTTTGGCATGGGATATCCCCTCGCCTGGCTCGGCGGAGGAATGCTCATCATGTCCCTGATCATCGCTATCGCCGCGCTACTGCCTCTTGTTCGTGCAAACGGCGAGCCGCAGTCGGCCCCGCCCACGTCATCTGCCCAAACAGTGATACAGAACGAAGGAGGTGCCGCAGGCGCGGGCATGGCACGTGCATGGGTGTCCCTGCTGGATAACCGGCAGTGGGCTGATACGTGGCGGTCGGCGGGATCCATCTTCAAAGCGCAGATGCCCGAGGCGCGCTGGCCATCGGTGATTGAGCCTGTTCGTCAGCCCCTAGGGAGTGTCTCATCTCGGTCGTTCCTTAGCGCGACCGCAACAACCTCGCTTCCTGGCGCGCCCACCGGTGAGTATCAGATCATCCAGTTTGCGACCACTTTCGCCACCAAGCCGGGCGCGATCGAAACCGTCGTCATGGCTCACGAACCCTCAGGCTGGAAAGTCGATGGGTACTTCATACGGTAGCTACGGAAACTAAGATCCCATGCCGGGCAGCGCCCTTGCCCAGCATGGCTGCCTATGTCCCCGGGTTCCTGTTCTGGCACTGACACGGCAAGGTCATGTCACACCAGCTCCGTCTTCCGTTCAGCTTTGTCAGCGAGACACGTGCCGACCATACCGGTCCATGTTCAGCTTCCAAGGCGGACGATGACAACGGAGCGTCCAGCCATCAGCTGTGACGGGTCATACTGATCCCTCATGGCTGATCCCTTAACTCGATATTCTGCAGCTCGGTCACACCTTGATCGGACCGCTGGCGGGACCATCTTACCGGTAACGTCAACAACTGGAAGGAGGTGATCGAATGTCTCATTGTCACACGCCGAATACGGCAGCAGGTATGGGCATGATCGCTTCTGCGGGACATGCCTGCGCCTGAATGATTTGCCGGCTTCGGTCGACAATGGAAAGGCCGTCCCGACGGGGGCGGCCTTTCGCTTGTTAGCCGCACCTGGAATGCGTGATTGGCATCAGCGGCTCTGCTTTAGAGCTTGTCTTTCAGCGCCTTGGCGACGGTAAACGCGAGCTTCTTGGACGCTGAAATCGTCATAGATTCCCCGGTCTTGGGGTTGCGCCCCTGGCGCTCGGGGCGGTCTTTGACGGTGAATTTGCCAAAGCCCAGGATCGACACCTCCTCGCCTCTGATGGCGGCGCTGGCGATGTTGTCGAACACAGCCATCAGCGCTGCCCTTGCCTCGGCCTCGCTCATGCTGGTTGCCGATGCGACGCTCTTGGTCAGCTCACCAATGTTCATGCCATTCTCATCCTCATAGACTGGTGAGCGGACATTAACGGTGGCCGAGCACAGCGCCAATCGGCGCAGCAGGTCGCATGCGAGCAAGGGGAATGACTCGAGGCCGGCTCGGTGCTCTGAGTTCTTGTCTGACCGGCTGCGGTTATCGCCGCCCTGTATACAAGATAGCGGTTGAAAGCCTGCCGCTCGCGGCAAATGATGAGCCATGACCAAGGACCGAGACGAGTTTGTTGGGCCGCCGCGTCAAGTTCGTTTTGCGCATCGGCATAACGACATCATCCAACGCCGGGTAGATGCCGGCGAAACGGCTTCCGACGTCATTCGCCAGCTGGTCGCAGCAGGCATCTTCCACGGTGCCGCCTATCAGTATGGCATCCCAGCCATCGAGCTGGAAATCCACGAACAGCTTTTGCTCGCTCGCGCCATGGCCCTGTCCGGCAACGATCTTACCAAGCTCATCAAATCGCTTGTCCTCAATGAAGCACATAGGACGCTCAATGCACACGATGAACGCCTCCTCACCGCCGCCCTCCCCTCAGGCAAAGCTCAACCCTGACTATCATCCCGACTGGGAGCAGCTCCACGACGAGGCAAACGCGCGCCGGGAAGCAGCATGGGCGGTAAAAGCCAGGCTGATGGGCCGCTTACCGGACCTTTCAGACACAGAGCGGGGTGACTTGGCCAAGGCCGAGGTGGAATGGGAATCCGCACACCAGCTTTGCATGCTCTGCCTAGATACCTACCAGCACCGCACCTTTGAGGATGCGATGGCATGGCTGAATCAAACCTTCTGTTCAGCGCAACCGGTCAGCCTTCCCGACCTCCATGCATTCAGCGACGTTCGTCAGCTGATCAAAGCGGCCTATCGGATCCACAGCAAACGGCAGGAGCTGAAGGCTCTCGAGCGCAACATGCTCGATCTGTCACAAGCCAATAGTTTTTCGCCGTTCTTCGATGTCGCGACCTGCACAACGTGGAACGTCATTATTCCCTCGCACCATTATCGGACGGCATCCGACATCCATGCGCACTACACCGCGTATAAAATGAACGATGGCATGCATGTCGCCGTGCAAACCGCTCCGCGTTCAATCGGCGCAATCAACGCCTGCGAGATCCTCATCGAAGAGTTTCTGCGCAAACGAGTTAGCCAGTGGACGCAGCGGCGCTGGTTATTTACCAAGAAACGGCCGGCGATCACCTTCTATACGTACATGCCGCCATCCGAATATAGCAAAGAGATGTTCGACCGCGTCGAACTGAGCGCACCGCTTGCGCGCGGCAAGCGGATCTCCGTGGCGCAGTGGCAAAGCGTTGGATGCGTGCCGGCAGCAGTAAGACCCAATTGGCTGCCCGGCGGTCTCGCCGACTGGGGCACGTTCGACGACGACGCTGACACATGACCAGGGGCCAAAAGATCGGCGTGGCCTGCTTCGCGCTCGTCGCGCTGCTTGGCACCCCAACCCTCATCTTTCCGCTGGTCTGCGGCATATCCCGGCTCGGTTATGCGCCGGCGAACCCAGTGCCACCCTGGTGGTG
>NZ_JBWKOS010000015.1:0-47932 GCF_059416225.1 Sphingomonas sp. GW821-FHT09E03
CCCAACGGCCTTCTTCGCTGCCGTCACCCTCGCTGCCACCGTCATCTTCTGGCTGTGATCAACGAGTCCTGACCCTAGGACGCGGCCGAGAACGCCGGCAAGCTCAGGCGCCAGTGCACAGTCTGACGCGCGCTCGCACACCAGCGCCGTCTTCGAGTAAGTGCTCCGCGGCTCGCCTGAAGGCACGACTGTCTGAATAGCACGTCCGGCGAGCTTGGCGGAAGAGGGCTGCCCGCCTGAGCGGGCCGATTGGGACCTGCTGGAGACAGCCGCGTCAGGTGTCGACTAGGCCACGCTTGCTGACGAGGGTTGCACGACCGTGACCGCCATCAAGAAGCGCGTGGCGCGCGCCCGCGGGCGCCTCGCCGTCTGAAGCGGCCCGCGCCGGCCGATCGCCAAGCGATCGGTCGGCTTGGCGGCTCCCGTCAGGCGTCGTCGTCGCCATCGGCGTGAGGGTGCGCAACGCCTTCGCCGCTCGAGCGTCTGAACACGTAGTATGCGCCTTCCAGCCGACGCGCGGTCTCGCCGGCCTGGTAACCAGCTAGGTCCTCGAACACCGTCACGGTCCCGGGCACGACGCCCGCCATGATCGACGCCTGTCCGTCCTCGACGGTGAAGGCCAGGCGCTCCTCCGTGCCGTCGGTCCTGATGATGCCTTGGCCGACCAGGTCGATCAGCCTGCGCACGACGTTGATCTTGAGCGGACCCATGTCCGCTCCGAAGCGCACCGGCGTCAGGGCGAGCGGGTAGAGCATGGAGGCGACCGACATCGGTCTACCGAAAAGCATTTCGGCACCAGCGGAGTTGATGCCGATCAGCCGGCCGTCCTCGCTGATCACGGGACCACCGCTCAGGCCGTGGGGGATGGTCTCGTCGAAAGCGAAGCATGGCCCCTCGACGAAGCCGCTTGCGAGCCGCGCGCTGAACGCGGCCTCGACCTTCGCCTCGACCACCAGGAAGGTGTGGCCATAGCTGTTCCAGTCGAAGCTCCCGTCCTGCACCGCTGCGACCGGGATGCCCCCCTCGGGGTAGCGGAAGTCGTGGTAGCCCACGCTCCAGACCGTCTCGCCCTTGGCGGGGATCGCGAAGCTGAGCGGCAGCGAGACCGAGGGCGTGCCCTCGGGCAGCTTCGCGAACCCGATCACGACGTCAGTCGGCGGCGCGCCCTCAATGCTGCCGAGCGGAAGGAAATTTAGGGTGATGCCCCCATTTTCGTTGGGAACGTGGTGCAGGACGGACAGGCCCACGTCGCGCAGTGACATCTCGGACGGCAGGTCATTGACTGCCAGCTGCCGCTCGTATCTTCCATCGGCCCTGATCGCCTCGGCGATGTTGTGGGTCGCGCTCATCACGAAACCCAGCCCCGCGCCAACCGCGAAGGCGCTGCCGACTGGGATGAGCCGGCCGCCGGTGGAGATGAAGAGCGGCATCACCATCATGGATGCCGGGTGCCCCCACGGCGGGAGCGGCCAGCTGCGCTGGCTCTCGTCGGTGCGCGCGTCACGCAGATTCATCGTGATGATGCGCTTTGGTTCGATCATCGGGTGGACCGATCGCTGCAGGTCGCCGGACTTCTAGTCACTTCAGGCGCCGGATCAATTCGTCGGCAAGCTGCCGGTAGTCGGCGTAGGCGACGTCGATGGCGACGTGGTCCTGCCGCATCACGCCCGTTAACAGGCCCGCCGCCACCAGCCAGAAGTTCGCGTCGCTCGGGACCGCGGTGTTCCCAATCAGCGCGTCGAGGCGCTCGCCGATCGAGGGATACGCTGCCGAGCCCCACCGCTCAAAGATTGGGGTCAGGCCGTAAATGACCACGGATGCCATGGCCAGCCCCATGGCTCGTTTGCCCATGACCTTGTCGAACGGGTCGCCGCTCGCCTTGCAGTATTCCCCGACCCGATCCGTTAGCAAGGAACGCGCGAAGACGTCGCATTGCATCTCCTCCTCCGCCTCATCTTTGGGCCGCGTCGCGTCGTTGGCGAACCTGACGTGCCTGATCTCGTGCAGCAGGACCGCCGCGAGCGCGATGGAGGCGAGGTCGAACGCAGCCTGGCCCTGCACGTCGAGCGAGGCGCGGTCCGCGGTCGGTCGCGGCACGTCGGCCGGCCATGCCCGCCCTCCCGGCCCGGCGGGCTGGGCGTAGGTCGCGGCGATCGCCATGCGCGCCTTGTAGGCCTGCTCGAGCGGACCGAGGCCGTCGTCAAGGCGGAGTGCCTGGTCGACGGTCACGCCCTTGTCGCGGAAGGTGCATATAGTGGGCGTGTAGGTCTCGATCGCGTGCCAGGCGCTGAACGTGTAGAGCCACACGGCGTCGAGCATGTCGCCGTTGAATGCGATGCGCGTGCTACCAGCCTTCATTTCCGCCGCGCTGTCATTGGTCATCTCGACCCTCGGCTCGTATTCGTCCAGGAACGCCGAAAGCTCGGTCGCCCGCTCGGGGGCGGCCGCCCGCAGCAGATCGACGACGATGGTGCGCGGGTTCGGCGCTTTCGACACCATTTTGACCTTGCCGCTGCTCACGCCGCCTGCTCCGCTAGGTGAGCGTGGATTTCCGCGATGACCGCGGCGCCCTCGCCAACCCGCTTGACCGAGCCGGACCACACGTCGCCGATGGCGAAGACGCCGGGATGCTCGGTCGTGCGGTCACCGGGACCGGTCGCGACGAAGCCCTTCGGGTCGCGCATGACGCCGCAGCTCTCCCCGCGCCCCTCGGTGAGCACGAAAAGACCGATGCCCGTCTCTCCAGTCCTGAACAGGTGCTCTCCGGCGGCGAAGCTGCGGCGGCGGCCGATCCGGACCACCCGCTCGATATCCCCCGGCGCCAACGTGGGGAACCGCTGGTCGTGGCGCATGTCGGTCATGCGTTGTTCCCTTCTTTCTCCGTTCTGGCCGCAGGCGCGCTGCCGATTTCGACAACCGCCTGGTGCGAGGTCCCTTGATTGCGGGCGACTATCCGACCTTGCGCGATGCCGCCATGGATGGATTGGGCCTGACCTAACTCCCCGAGCCCACGTCATGGTCGACCACGATTTCATTGACATCATCTCGGATGAGGACGCAGCAATTAAGCAAGTCATGACATTGCTACGTGCAACGCGTCCCACGATTGCCGCTTTCCGGCCAACCGATTGAGCTCTGCCAGCCTGCCCTGGCGCCTCACCCTTCAGAGCTGGGCGGCTTCTGCGCACTCGCTGAACGAACGACTGAAGTTGGGAACGGCCATGTTTGCGCCGAGCGTCTGCATCTGGGTCCTACCGTCTCAGGGGCGTGGAGATCATACCGTTTACGAATGCGGGATAAAGACCAAAAACTGGGCAGGAGTGGTGTAACGGTGGGAACGCCGGTGACTGGTCTGTGTTACCGGCATCCAGCCGAACCGCTCCTGGCTTTCCAAGAAAAGCAGTATATCGACGTTCTGTGAACTTAGAGTCACGGGATAACTTGGCGGTACGGGATGCGTGACGACGTCAGGCGTGATTTGGACGGTGTCGGAGACCGCGCATCGCATCTTGAGACAATCTCGCACCAATTCGTGCGGATTCACCGTCGCTAGACGGTAGAAACCAGTGCTTTTTGAAGAGGCGCAATACGCTATGTTCTGTGGTTGATCAGTCGTTGACACGTCAGGCGGGATAGCCGAGCATATCGCGAGAACCTCAGGTCGTGAGGAGCAGGCACAATGACGTGGGAACGCGGAACGTTTTGGTGCGGGCATGCAATTCTCCTTTTCACTACAGCGCTGCTGCTGCCGATGGCGTCGCCACCTTCCGCCGGAGCCGCTCAAACGACTTCAGATGCTGAAGCCGAGAGCGCCGCGAAGGACGAGGCGCTAGGCTTCGTGGGCCGTTTCGATGAGAGTGATCTTGGCGGGCTCTACGACGAGGAACTAGCTCCCATCTTCAAGGCCCTCATGGCGCGTGACTTCTTCATCCAGCAGGGGAATACCCTACGATTGCAGAGCGGTGGAAAAGCCGTGGCGCGGGAGTTTGTCGGCGCGCAGCATTTCACGCAGACGCCGACCGGACAGACGGGATCGTTCTACTGGGTGCGGTACCGCACGCGCCATCCCAACGGGCTCGTGTACGAGGACGTCACGGTTCAAAAGGTGGACGGAAGCTGGAAGGTCATGGGCTTCAACACCGTTGCGGCACCGCAGCAGTGACCCGCCGGCGGGTTGCGCCACTGGCAGCCGCGGCGCTCTGCCTCGTCGCGGTGCCCGCGAGGGCGCAATCGCTGGAGCCGTCGTTAGATAGATTGGGCGAGGCGATCGGGCAGGTGATGGCGACTTTGCCCGAAGACGACCGGAGCCTGAACGCCGTCCAGATCGACACGTCGGCCCTGCGGGAGGCGGCGAGCCGCATCCAACCGGCCGATGTCGCAGCCTATGGCCGCGCTCTCGACCACGATGCAGAGCTGTTAGAAGCGGCCGCGCGGGCGCCCGCTGGCGAGCGAGCGGCGATTATCGCCGACGTGGCCCAGGATCTTTCAGTCAAACGCCAAGCCGGCGCCGGCATGCACGCTGGTACCACTTTCACGGGGCGCATCGCGGTGCGTGTGGTGACGCGGCGCGGTACCAGTGCGGTGCCCGGTTATGTGATTGCCTTAAACCCCGTCCGCTGGAGCGGAGCGACGCCGATGTATCGTTTGCCGCGGCTCAGCCCGGCGGACGCGTCGGTTCCGCCCGGGAGGTACGAGGTCCTCGCCCTGCTTGCCGGTTCACGTGTTGCGCGCGACGTGGTTCCGATCGGCCTGTTCGGCGACGACCGCGTCGAAATCGATCTGCCGGTGCCATGACGAAGCCGGTATCCGAGACGGGGAGCGTCAAGGCTCCGATCGACGCACTCTTGCAGGCCGGCACGTGGCTGGTCGCGGTGATCGTCCTGTTCGTGACGGCGCCTCCTAGGCTCATGCCCGCTGATGACGCGGTCCAATCCGTGCGCGCTGCACAGTTCGTGGTGGCGGTGCTCCTGGCGCTGGCGATCGTCGCGGTTCGGCGGGGGCGGCCGCGGCTGCGCACGATATGGTCGGCCGCGGCCTCCTGCCTCGTCGCCGGGACGGCCGCGCTGTTCGCCTATCTCTGGCTCATGGGCGAGCACACCTGCGGTTATGACGGTCGCGGTCCGGTGGTGATCGGACAAACGCTCACCAAGGAGGCGGCGCGCTACGCCGCGGCCGTCCCCGGCAGTGACTGCAAAACGCAGATCCAAGACGCGGCCGGCAGGACGGACGCCATCTGGCCACGATCCGAGCTGCTCGCCAATCACCTACTGCTGGTGGGCGCCTTCATGGCGACTGTGGTGTTGTTCGCACTTTCGGCCGCACTCGCAAGCGAGACGCTGAGGCGGGCCAGCGAGCCGTGAGGCGGACGGCGACTACGCTAGGCGCAATGCTGCTGTTGGGGGCGGCGCCGCAACCTCAGCAGCAGACCGACGACCAGCTGACAGCGCTGGTGGGCGAACGCGCTCGCGCCGCCGCTGCCCGCTGGGGTTTGGCCCCGATCATCAGGGCTCCAGCCGGTGGCGGAGACGTGGCCTCACGGCCGGATGGCAGCATCACCGTGCCGCTGGGCTCGGTTCGGCGGCTACTGGGTACGGCATCTGAGGGCCACGCGCGGGCCATTGTCGGCTGGCTCCTCGCGCACGAGGTCTGGCATCAGGTGCAGTTCCGCGACGGCTGGAACTCTGCCACCGCACAGCCAGTCGAGCGACGCAGAAAGGAATGTGTCGCGGATATCATGGGCGCCTATGCCGTGCTGGACGATGATCTCGCGGGCGTGACGTCCGCACCCACGCCGGAGGCGACCCGAGCGCTCGGCACTACCCTCGCCAGGGTCGCAGACCTGTCGGCCGACATCGAGGCCGGGCAGACCGGCGCCAACGATCATCCGGCTCCCGCCGAGCGGCGCGCGGCACTTCGGATCGGGTTTGCCCGTGCCCTCCAAGGCAAGATAGCGACGATTTCTCCCGACTCAGAGGGGAGAGCCTTCCGGGATCAGCTCGCAAGCTTGCAAGACATCCGAGCCGGCGAGCCGATCGCCACCTGGGCGGATCGCACCTGCTCTCTCCTGCTGCACGACGGCAACGGCGTGAGCGACCTTGCAAGCGATCGCCCGACCATAAACTGGAACAAGGACGGCAACCCGCCGATCGTGACGTTCAGGATACCGTTTCGCAACACCGCCGACGTGCCGATCCATGCGACGCTCCAGGTCCGCAGCGTCTCCGTCCCGCGGATCAGCCCGGACGACAGGAGTGCTTGGGCGCTCGCGGACGTTCGCAACTACACGGTTACCCTTGCGCCTCGGGGCCGATACGATCTCACCGGAACGCTGCGATGGGTGGCAACGGACACCCTTTATCCGAAGCTCGTCTATCCCACCGAGCGAGACAGCCTCTACGATGCAGTCCGGCTCACCCGGGCGCCGGGCGGCGCCGCCGACGACCCGTCCGTGATGGCGGTGACGAGCGAGCCGGCGCGGCTGAAAGGGCAATTACAGACGATCTACAATGCTGCTCGCGGGCGCTTTGGCCTAGTGTCGCAAGATTGCGAAACGATTGAGCATGACCGCTGGTGCAAGCTTCGCGAGTTGCCGGTTGGCGTGACGTCAGCTGATGTGATCGTTGAAGGCAATGGCTCCTCTCGCGTCGAGTTGACAATCTATCGAGGAAATTCGGAGGCAGAGTCAGTGGCCACCTATCGACGCTTTCATGGCTGGCTACGCGCGATGTACCCCGCGCTCCAGTTTCAGGAACGCTCCGGCGCCGACCGCGACTCTGCCACCATGACTCCGTCGCCGCTGGCGATCCTGTCGATAACCAGACGGAAGAGTCGCTCTGGCGACCATGTTGTTGAAGTGACGATCGAGCCGATCTTCATCTGAACTTTCGATGGTTTGCACCAATGTTGGCCGTTGTGCTGCTATTAGCTGCGCGCCCATGGAGGCTTGCTACATTATTTCGCCATGTTCGTACCCTGACCATGTTTTCGTCTCGGGAGGTCAGATGAACGGACGGCTGAAATCGGAAGAGGGCTCGAGGCAGCTGAACGGCCGAGATTGGGTCTTCGTGGTTGCGAAGGCGCCCAGCGGCGAAAATCCCAAAAGAGCGTTTAGGCCGGCCCTTCCTCGCCCGCCAGATACGAACGCGGTCGACTTTCGATCACGCTGAAAAGTCCGACGCCGCCCAGCACGCAGATCGTGCCGACCGCTTCCGGCCAGCCGAACGGCTCACCCAACACCATGATCGCGACGCCGATCGTCACCACCGGACTGATCGTCGAAACGATGGCGGTGCCCTGTGCGCCAATCCTTGCCGTACCCGCGGACATCAGGAAGGCAGGAACGATCGTTGCGAACACTGCCAGCGCCACGATCAACGCCCAAGCGCCCCGCGGCGGCACCAGTGCTGATGCTGGGTGCGTCAGGAAGAAACCAAGCAACGCGGTCACTCCGGCCGCGCTCATGGCAACCGCAGTAAATAAGGATGGACCGCAGCGCAGGATCAACTCGCGCGCGAACAGCTGGTATAGCGCGAAGGTCACCGCCGCGATTGCGACGAACGCACCGCCGGTCAGCGCTGCTGTTCCCAACCGCGTGGGTTCGCCCGCAAACATCACGAACAGGCCAACATAGCTGAGGCCAGCGCCAACCAGGGCATGCGCACGAAGGGGATGTCCCAGCAGCAATCGTCCAAACAAGATCACCAGAAACGGATAAGTGAAGAGGATGAGCCGCTCGATCTGCGCATCCAGAGTCTGCAAACCCTGGAAATCCAGCCAGGACGAGACGTAATAGCCGAGGATACCGACGAGCATGGCCAGACCGAGGCTGTGGGCGTCCGGCCGGACATTCCGTTCGAGTTGCTGCCACCGGTACGCGCCGACGATTGCGAACACTGGCACGGCCAACACCATCCGCATCGCCAACAGACTCGTTGTATCGATCCCGTAACGATAGATCAGCTTGATCAACACGCCCTTGATCGCGAACAGCATTGCGCCCGCCGCCGACAACGCGAATCCGGCGACACGCCACGAGGGGGAGTGTGTGTCGTCCATCTTCCAAACCGATCGGAGTAGAACCAGAGATAGCGAAGCGAAGGTGGCCGGCTCGACCGTTCCTTTGCTGAGGACGCGACTAGCCGCTCGAATTGATCCGCGCCAGAGCTGCGAACGTAGCGGCGTTGATCGCGATCGTATCGAGCCATGAGAGCAACCATGGGGATCGCTTCACCATAGATGAATGGACGTCCGAACGTGGCGACCCTCAATCCGGCCAGGAATGGCGACTTGTGGGTCGGATCTGCCTTGGATATGCAGCGTGACGCAAGATGATGCGTGAACTGCGGCTTGCCTATCACCTCTCGATCCAATCAGTCCGTGCGTCGCCAATTATTGTCGGGGTGAGTTGACGAGCGCTCCCCGTAATCGTGCCACCTGGCTTCAATGCCAAAGGCAGATCATAAAACGGCGCAGGACGTCGGCAAAGACGCCGCACAGTCGACACCATACCTTCGGCATGGCCGCCGCGTGGTTCATCAGTTCGAGTTGTCCGCGACCACGCGGCGCGAATGTATGCTCGTGCTGGACGCCGTCGGAGCCGAGTTCGAGATGCTCTTCGAACGCAAGAATGGATAGGAAAGATGGCGAAGGCCAAGAGCGGTACGATACGGGCATATGCGTACATGCGCCTGTCGGTGGACAAGGAAGGCGGAGATCCGCAGAGCATCGCCGCCCAGCGCAGCGCAATAAGCGCTTATGCCGCCAAGCATGGCATGAAGATCGTCGACGAGTTTGCCGACGCCGGGTTCACCGGCCGCAACGGGAAGCGTCCGGAATTTCAGCGTATGGTGCGTCAGGCGACCGGTGCGGACCACCCGGTGGACATAGTATTGATGTTCATGTTCAGCCGCATGGCGCGGAACATGCGGCTGTACTTCGACATCATTGGACAGCTTGAAGACGCCGGCGTCGAGGTGATCTCGATTACGGAAGACTTCGGCCAGGGACGCGGACGGCGTATCGGCCGGACGATCACGGCGATGATCAACGAGGAACAGGCGCTCGACGCATCGATCCTGACCCGCAAGAGCCGCCGGGAGAATGCGCGGCAAGGGTTCTACAACGGCGGTCCGGTTCCGTTCGGTTATCGGACCTATGTCGCTCGCCAGGATGGCGAGAAGGCGCGCATGAAGCTGGAGGTCGTACCTGAAGAGGAGGTGATCGTTCGACGCATCTTCGATTGGGCCGACGTCGGACGCGGGGGGCGCTGGATCGTCAAACAGCTGCATGAGGAAGGGCACAGCCTTCGCGGCGCCCCGTTTACCAACGGCAATGTCGCCGGCATCCTGGCGCGAGAAACCTATACTGGTATCTACCACGACCGTACGGCAGATGATGATGGCGTCGTTCCGGACCCGGAAGATGTGATTGCGGTGACGTGTCCGATGATCATCGAACGGGAACAGTTCGATCGGGTGGCAGCGGTCCGCGCAATCCGTAATCCGCTGCGAACTGCACCGCACATCGCCGCCGGCACAACGCTCCTGACGGGTGTGGCGCGCTGCGGCATGCCCGGCTGCAACAGTGGCATGACGATCCGCACCGGCAAGAGCGGGCGCTACGCATACTATTCCTGCAATGACCGCGTGAACCGTGGCGGCGTCTGCGCGTGCCCGAGCATCAGGCGCGAGATGCTCGACGGCATAGTACTGGAGGCCATCGAGGATCGGCTGCTCGCGCGCGATCGGTTGCGTGAGTTGCTCGCCGGCATGCTCGATGTCTCCCGGGCACGAGAGGAAGAGCGAGAAGCCGATCTGGCCCGCGCCCAGGCGGAGCGGACGAGGCTCGACACCGCAATCAGGAACCTGCTCATTCTCGTCGAACAGGGTATCATGGGTGCGCGGGACCCCGCGTTCGCCGAGCGCATGGCAGAGAATCGGAGGGCCTTGGCCGGTGTCTCCAGTCGGATCGATGTTCTGGAGGCGCAACTGGCAAAAGGCAAACGGCAGATCGACGAACGGACGATCGATCGCTTCGGCGACATGCTTCGCGACAAGATCCGGGGCGACGACAGCACGCTGCGGTCGGCCTACCTCAAGATGTTCATCAACGAGGTCAGCGTGTCAGATCAGGAGATCGCGATCTCTGGACCGGTGTCGGCGCTGGAGAACGGTGTATCTGTCGGACTTCCCGTCAAAGAGGGCGCGGTGCCCATCTTTGACCAGCAGTGGTGCCGCTTACAGGACTCGAACCTGTGACCCCCGCATTACGAATGCGATGCTCTACCAGCTGAGCTAAAGCGGCCTGGTGGCAACGGCAGGCCGTTGCGAGGGCGGGCATCTAACAGGACCGCCGCAGGCTGACAAGCATCGTCCGGCGCTTTGCCGAGCAATTTGCCCGACGTCCCGCATCGCGCCTGGTCCGTCGCGTGTGCCGTCGGCGTTTTACGCCCCGTTTACCACATTGGTGCACAAGCCCTGATGGACCGGGCGGATAACGCCGCCCGCTGAAGGGTTGCAGGGTATGGATACGGCGCGCGAGGTCGAGCAGCAGCGAATCGGGATCGACGAGGCGGCGGGTGACGCGCTCGCCGGGACCGACCTCGATGCCGGCGGGGTGGACGATACCGGCGTCGACGACGCGATGTTTGATCTCGGCGGCGACGAGCGACGCATGCACGTGCGCGCCTATAATTACTGGGTATCGCTGCTGAAGGGCCGCCCCTACCCGCGGATCGACGACCTCGATCCCGGCAACATCGCCGATTTCGGCCCGCACAGCGTGTTGATCGATTTCAGCGTCGGCATCGACGATCCCGCCATCGCCTTCCTCGGCCGCGCGCTGCGCGAGGAGTGCGGGCTGGAGGTCAGCATCACCCGCATCGCCGACGTGCCGAGCCGCACCCTGCTGTCGCGGCTCACCGACCATTATCTGCAGATCATCGCCAATCGCGCGCCGATCGGCTTCGAGGCCGAATTCGTCGGCAACCGGGGCCGCACCACCTTGTACCGCGGCATCCTGATGCCCTTCTCGTCGGACGGCGAGGCGATCGACTTCATCTATGGCGTGATCAACTGGAAGGAAGTGGTCGACGACGAGACCCAGGCGACGCTGGCCGCCGAGCTCGATGCCGCGGTCCGCGCCGCGCCCAAGCCGCCGATCGACACCGCGATCTGGGCCGATGGCCCTAGCCACGGTTTCGACGCCGGGCCCGAGGTGGAGATCGCCGCCGATCTCCCCGCAGCCCAAAACTTCGAACCCGATCCCGTGCTCGAGCTCCACGCCGGCTTCGCGCTCGACCCAATCCCGGAGGCGATCCCGCAACCGGACACCCAGCCGCTGCCGCTCGCCCTTGCGTCGCCAGCCGGCGACGACATCGCCGCGCCCGCGTTCACCCCCGCATCGCCATCGGCGCTAACCGGCGCGCTCGGCAACCAGCTGATGATGGCCCGCGAAAGCGCCGCCGCGGTGCGCGCCGCCGACACCCGCGGTCGCGCCGCCCTTTATCGTGCACTTGGCCGCGCGCATGATTTCGGCCTCGCCTGCGAGGCGGACGAGGCCGGCTATGCCGCGCTGCTCGCCGCCGCCGCGATCGTCGTCCAGCCGCGCGCGCCGCTCACCCCGGTGGTCAAGCTCGTGTTCGGCGCGGATTACGACAAGACCCGCCTCGCTGAATTCGCCGCGGTGCTCGCCTACGCCCGCCGCCACGGCGTCGCCGCCGGCGGCCTCACCGCGCTGCTCGACGGCATCGAGGGCGGGATCAAGGCGGTGGTCGCTGCCGAGCGCGCGACCAAGCGCCCCGGTCAGCATGCCGAACTCTACGATCGCGCCGCCGCCGAGCTGCGCGCGCTGCCCGCGCTCGGCAGCCTGGCGCTCGGCGTCGAGGGCGAGGAATTCGTGGTGCTGCTCGCGCGCGCCGCGAGCGACGGCACCGTCCAGGTGATCAAGCGCGTCGATGGTAGCAAGGGCTTCGTCGAGGGCCTGGTCCGCCGCGCCGCAGGGTAAGGCGCCGCGGCGCCCGCGATTTTCGCAGCGCAGCAAGCCTTGAGAAGCCGCGCGACCGGGAGCATAGCCGCGGCCATGGCCGACCAACACCAGAGCATGGCCGAGGCGCTCGCCGCCCGGTTGACCAAGGGCGCGCTACCGGGGGAGCTGAAGGGATTTGGCGAGATAGAGCGGGCCGCGGCGGCCGCGTTCGTCGCCGACACCGCCGCGCTGCGCGTCGCGGGCGCGCCGGCGATTGCGCTTGAGCCGATCGCCTCCGACGATGTCCGCCGGCGGATGCGGCTGGCGATCGTCAACGACGACATGCCCTTCCTGGTCGATTCGCTCGCGGCCTCGATCGGCGCGCAGGATCTCGACATCGATCGCATCATCCACCCGGTGGTCCGCGTCAGCCGCGACGACGACGGCACGCTCACCGGCATCGGTGGCGCCGGCAAGGCCGAATCGATGATCTACATCGAGCTCGAGCGCGCCGACGCGCGGGACCGGCGCGAGCTGATCGACGAGCTCACCGCGGTGCTCGCCAACGTCCGCGCCGCCGTCGCCGACTGGCCGGCGCTGCAGCGGGCGATGGCGGCGGACGAGGCCGCGCTGCCGCAGGGCGAGGGCGCGGCGCTGCTGCAATGGTTCCTCGATGGCCACTTCACCCTGCTCGGCCACCAGCTGTGGCGGCGCGACGGCAGCGCCGGCGACGCGCTGGGGATCGCGCGCCACCAGCAGCGCACCCCCGTGCTCGCCGAGGCTTCGCGCGCGCTGGCGATCGCCTGGTTCGAGGCGGGCAACGATGGCCCGCTGCTGCTGAAATCGAGCCTGATCTCCTCCGTCCACCGCGCCGTACCGCTCGATCTGGTGGTGGTGCCGGTGGTCGAGGCCGGCGAGATCACCGGCCTGTCGATCCACGCCGGGCTGTGGACCAGCGCCGCGCTCGGCATGCCGCCGCGCGAAATCCCGCTGCTGCGCGCACGGCTCGCCGCGCTCGAGGCGAAGTTCGGCTTCGATCCGCGTGGCCATGCCGGCAAGGCGCTGATGCACGCGCTCGCCGCCTTGCCCCACGATCTGGTGATCGCCTTCGCACCCGCGGCGCTTGAGGAACTGGTGCTCACCGCGATGAGCCTCGCCGATCGACCGCGGCCGGCGCTGGTGCTGATCCAGTCGCCGCTCGGCCGCCATCTGTTCGCCTTCGCCTGGCTGCCGCGCGACGACCTCACCACCGCGCGCCGCGTGGCCATCGGCCAGATGCTCGCCGAGGCCGCCAACGGCAGCGTGCTCAACTGGTCGATCGCGCTCGACGACGGCGTGGTCGCGCAATTGCGCTACACCATCGACCTGCGCGGCGGCGGGGCGATGCCTGCGACGCCGCCGCTCGAAGAGCGGATCGAACGAATGGTCCGCGGCTGGGTGCCCGCGGTGGAGGCTGCGCTCGCCGCCAGCGTCGGCTCGGCGCGCGCCGCCCGGCTATCGCTGCGCCACGCCGGCACTTTCCCGCAAGGGTTCCGCAACGCGAATGGTGCCGACGAGGCCGCTGCCGATATCCTCCGGCTGGCGACGCTCGATTCTTCCGGCAGCCGCGCCGTGCGGCTGTTCCGGGCCGGCGACGCGACCCGGCTCAAGATCTACCGCCAGGGCGGCGCGCTGGCGCTGTCCGATGCGGTACCGGTGCTCGAGAATTTCGGCTTCCGCGTGATTGAGGAACTGCCGACCGCGCTGACCGACGAAGCACATAGCGCGATCCACGAATTCTTGGTCGAGGCCGGCGGCGCGCTGAGCTGCGACGCTGCCGTGCTCGAGGGCGCGATTGCGGCGGTGCTCGAAGGCCGCGCCGAGAATGACGCGTTTAACCGGCTGATCGTCGACGCTGGGATGAGCCCCGCGGCGGTGGTGCTGTTCCGTGCCTGGTTCCGCTACCTGCGCCAGGCGGGGCTGCCTTATGGCATCGCCACCGTGGTCGATGCCCTGCGCCGCGCACCGGCGGTGGCCGCGGCGCTGATCGCCCGCTTCGCCGCCGCACACGATCCGGCCGGCCCCGGCGATGTCGCCGCCGCCGATGTCGTCATTGAGCAGGGGCTGGACGCGGTATCGGCGATCGACGACGACCGCATCCTGCGTGCCTATCGCAGCCTCGTCGCGGCGACGCTGCGCACCAACGCCTTTGCCCCCGCTGCGGCGGAAGCGCTGGCGTTCAAGCTCGACAGCCACCTCATTCCCGGCCTGCCCGCGCCGGTGCCGTGGCGCGAGATCTGGGTCTACAGCCCGCGGGTAGAGGGCATCCACCTGCGCGCCGGCCCGGTCGCGCGCGGCGGCCTGCGCTGGTCTGACCGACGCGACGATTTCCGCACCGAGATCCTCGGCCTGATGAAGGCCCAGCGCGTCAAGAATGCGGTGATCGTGCCGACCGGCGCCAAGGGCGGCTTCTACCCCAAGCAGCTCCCCTCGCCCGCCACCGATCGCGAGGCCTGGCTTGCCGAGGGAACCGAGAGCTACCGGGTATTCATCCGCACCCTGCTGTCGATCACCGACAATATCGTCGACGGCGCGGTGGTGCATCCCGGGGGCGTCACCATCCTCGATGGCGAAGACCCCTATTTCGTCGTCGCCGCCGACAAGGGGACCGCGACCTTCAGCGACGTCGCCAACGCACTGGCGCTCGAGCGCGGCTTCTGGCTCGGCGATGCTTTCGCCAGCGGCGGCAGCCACGGCTATGACCACAAGGCGATGGGCATCACCGCAAAGGGTGCTTGGGTCTCGGTGCAGCGCCACTTTGCCGAGCGCGGCATCGACGTACAGACGCAGCCGATCACCGTCGTCGGCTGCGGCGACATGTCGGGCGACGTGTTCGGCAACGGCATGCTGCTCAGCAAGACGTTGAAGATCGTCGCCGCCTTTGATCACCGCCACATCTTCATCGATCCCGATCCCGATCCCGCGGTAAGCTGGGACGAGCGCGCGCGGATGTTCGCGCTGCCGCGCTCGAGCTGGGCCGATTACGACGCCAGCCTGATCTCGGCCGGCGGCGGCGTGTTCCCGCGCACCGCCAAGACGATCAAGCTCTCCGCCGAGGCGCAGGCGGCGCTCGGCCTCACCGCGGCCGAGCTGGACCCGGCGGCGCTGATCAGCGCGATCCTCAAGGCGCCGGCCGACCTCCTCTGGTTCGGCGGCATCGGCACCTATGTGAAGGCCGCCGCGGAGAACAATGTCCAGGTCGGCGATCCCGCCAACGATCGCCTGCGCGTCAATGCCGAGGAGCTGCGGGTCATCGCGATCGGCGAAGGCGCCAATCTCGGCGTTACCCAGGCGGCGCGGATCGCCTTTGCCGCGCGCGGTGGCCGCATCAACACCGATTTCATCGACAATTCGGCGGGCGTCGATTGCTCGGACAATGAGGTGAACATCAAGATCGCGCTCAACCGCGAGATGAACGAGGGCCGGCTGGCATTCGCCGAGCGCAACGCGTTGCTCGCGAGCATGACCGACGATGTCGCGCACCTGGTGCTCGAGGACAATCGCCTGCAGACGCTGGCGCTGTCGATCGCCGAGGCCGATGGCGCGCCGGCGATCCCGAGCTACGTGCGGCTGGTCGAGATCTTCGAGGGCAGCGGCCGGCTCGATCGTGCCGTCGAGGGGCTCGCCGGCAACGACGATCTGCTGCGTCGCGGCCAGGAGGGCCATGGCCTCGCCCGCCCCGAACTTGCCGTGCTGCTCGCCACCGCCAAGCTCGCGCTACAGGACGCGATCGAGCAGGGCGATGTCGCCACCGCGCCCGAGCTGCTGCCCGATCTCCACGCAGCCTTCCCGGCGGCGATGCGCCAGGGTTATGCGGCGGCGATCGACGAGCATCGGCTGCGCGGCGAGATCGTCGCCACCAAGCTTGCCAACCGCATCGTCAACCGGCTGGGCGTGCTCTACCCATTCGAGCTTGCCGAGGAAGAAGGCGCGGCGATGGGCGACATCGCCGCGATGTTCGTGGTCGCCGAGCGCCTGTTCGGGCTCGATGCGCTGTGGGCAGGCATCGAGACCGCGCCGATGGCGGAGGCGGCGCGGATCGCGCTGTTCAACGAGGTGGCGGTCGCGACCCGCTCGCACATGGCAGACCTGCTGCGGGTCTCGGCACCGGGTACGCTGCCGGGGGGCATGATCGAGCGGCTCGGCGCCGGCATCGACCGGCTCGATTCGCAGACCGCCACCTTGCTGCTCGAGGAGGCGAGCGCCCAGAGCGCGCGCATCGCCGGCCAGCTGGAAGCCGCCGGTGCACCCGCGGCCCTGGCCCGCCAGGTGGTGCGCCTGTTCGAGCTCGACGGCGTGGTTGGCCTTGCCGAACTCGGCCAGCGGCTCGGCCTTGGCGAAATCGAGCTCGCCCGCGCCTTTACCCGCCTCGGCCAGGCACTGGGGCTCGACTGGGCCCAAGGCACCGCGGCGCGGATCGTCTCCAGCGATCCCTGGGAGCGGCTGCTGCTCGCAGGGCTGGCACGCGACTTCCAGCAGTTGCGGCTCGAGTTCCTCGCCCGCCGCGGCGGCGTGGAGCCCGAGGGTGCGGTGGCGGCCTGGCTCGAGGCCAATGCCGCACGCGTCGGCCAGTTCAAGGCCGTGATCGACCGTGCCCGCCACGCCGCCCAGCCCAACGCAGCGATGCTCGCGCAGATCGCCGGTCAGGCACGGGTGCTGCTCGGGCGGTAGAGACGCTGCATGTCTGTCACCCCAGCGCAAGCTGGGGTCTCGTGCCGCACGGGCGGGAGAGAGCCGCTTAAGACCCCAGCTTGCGCTGGGGCGACTGCCTATTGGGGCTAGTCGCTTAAGTGATCCCGCGCGTCGGCGAACAACCAGCAGCGCAACGCACTGGCCAGATTCGGTGGCGCATCGGCCTCGATCCGCAGCGCATCGATCTGCGCCACCAGCGCGCTGAGCGGCAGCCCGCGCACCACCGCGGCCCGCTCCAGCGCCGTCCAGAACAACGGCTCCAGGCTGATCGAGGTCTGATGCCCGGCGATCGTGATCGATCGCTTGACCGGGCCGACGAACCCCTCGGGCGGCGCAGCGATGCTCACCTCATGGTGTGTCGAACAGCGCCGCCAGCTGCTCGATGATCGTGCCGCCCAATTGCTCGGCGTCCATGATCGTCACCGCGCGGGCATAATAGCGTGTCACGTCATGGCCGATGCCGATCGCGACCAGCTCGACCGGCGACTTGGCCTCGATCCAGCCGATCACCTGGCGCAGGTGGCGCTCGAGATAGCTGCCCGAGTTCACCGACAGCGTCGAATCGTCCACCGGCGCACCATCGCTGATCACCATCATGATGCGCCGCTCCTCGGGCCGCGCCATCAGCCGGCCGTGCGCCCACAGCAGCGCCTCGCCGTCGATATTCTCCTTGAGCAGCCCCTCGCGCATCATCAGCCCGAGGTTGGGCCGCGCCCGGCGCCAAGGCTCGTCGGCCTTCTTGTAGACGATGTGGCGGATGTCGTTGAGCCGGCCGGGCTGCGGCGGTCGCCCCGCGGCGAGCCAGGTCTCGCGTGACTGGCCACCCTTCCAGGCGCGGGTGGTGAAGCCGAGGATCTCGGTTTTAACTCCGCAGCGCTCCAGCGTGCGCGCGAGGATGTCGGCGCTGATCGCCGCGATCGAGATCGGCCGCCCGCGCATCGAGCCTGAATTGTCGATCAGCAGCGTCACCACCGTGTCGCGGAAATCGGTCTCGCGCTCGATCTTGTAGGACAGCGACTGGGTGGGGTTGACCACCACCCGGGCGAGCCGCGCGGCATCGAGCATGCCCTCTTCCTGGTCGAAATCCCAGGAGCGCGATTGCTGCGCCATCAGCCGCCGCTGCAGCCGGTTGGCTAGCTTGGACACCGCCGATTGCAGGTGCACCAATTGCTGGTCGAGATAGCCGCGCAGGCGGATCAGCTCGTCGGCGTCGCACAGGTCGGTCGCGGCGACCACCTCGTCGAACTGGGTAGTCCACGGCTTATAGTCGAACTGCGCCGACGGATCGGCCCCGGGCCGGTTGGGGCGCACCGGCTGCATCCCCTCCTCGCCTTCGTCGCCCGGCTCGCCGTCCATGTCGTCGATCGGGTCGTCACCGATCTCCTGGCCTTCGCCGTCGCTGTTCTCGGCCTCCTGGCTTTCGCCGCGCTGCTCGACCTCGCCCTGGCCCTCGCCGCCGGCCTCGTCCTCGCCGTCCTCGCTTTCGTCCTGGCTCTGCTCGTCGGTGCCTTCGTCCTCCGATCCGCCCTCGTCGGCCTCCTCGGGCAGGCGATCGCCCTCGACCAGCTCGAGCTCCTCGAGCATCTTCATCGCCAGGCTCTGGAACGCGCGCTGGTCGTCGAGCGCTAGGGTAAGCGCGCCAAGGTCGGTGCGCGCTTCGATCCACTCGCGCACCAAAGCGAGGCCCGGCTGGGCGATCGCCGGCGCCTCGATGCCGGTCAGCCGCTCGCGCACCAGCAGCCCGAGCGCGCTCGACAGCGGCACCTCGGCCTGGCTGCGCGCGCGGGTCAGCGGGTCGGAGCGCAGCCGCACGTCGAGCGAATGCGCGAGATTGTCGGCAATGCCCGCATAGCCACGGCTGCCCAGCGCCTCGACCCGCGCGCTTTCGACCGCATCATACACTGCGCGCGCCACCGCATCGCCCGGCGCGCCGCGGCTGTGCAGCGCGATGTCATGGTGCTTCAGCCTGAGCGCGAAGCCATCGGCAAAACCGCGCGCCTCAGCGACCTGCTCGGGCGGCAACTGGCGGCCGGGCATCGGCACCTTGAGGTGCTTGCCCGATTGCGCCGGCGCGTCGGCGGTAAAGGCAAGCTCCACCTCCGGCTCCCCCGCGATCGCGCGTGCAGTACCGGCCAGCACGGCCTTGAACCGGTCGAGAGGGGTTTCGTTGGCCACGCCGGATATCAGGCCTTGCTCACCACGCTCTCGGGCAGGTCCTTGCCGAACACGCGCTGATAATATTCCGCCACCAGGCTGCGCTCGGCCTCATCGCACTTGTTGAGGAACGACAGCCGGAACGCGAAGCCGACGTCACCGAAGATCAGCGCATTCTGCGCCCAGGTGATCACCGTGCGCGGGCTCATCACCGTCGAGATATCGCCGTTGACGAAGCCCTTGCGGGTGAGATCGGCGACGCGGACCATGTTCTCGACGGTCTTCTTTCCCTCGGGCTTGTCATATTCGCCGGACTTGGCGAGCACGATCTGCGCCTCGGTGGCAGCGGGCAGATAGTTCAGCGTCACCACGATGTTCCAGCGGTCCATCTGGCCCTGGTTGATCTGCTGGGTGCCGTGATAAAGCCCGCTGGTGTCGCCGAGCCCGACCGTGTTGGCGGTTGCGAACAGCCGGAACCAGGGGGAAGGCCGGATCACGCGATTCTGGTCGAGCAAGGTCAGCTTGCCCTCGGTCTCGAGCACGCGCTGGATCACGAACATCACGTCCGGGCGACCGGCGTCATATTCGTCGAACACCAGCGCGGTCGGGGTCTGCAGCGCCCAGGGCAGCAGGCCTTCGCGGAATTCGGTAACCTGCTGGCCATCCTTGAGCACGATCGCGTCGCGGCCGACGAGGTCGATGCGGCTGATGTGCGCGTCGAGGTTGATGCGGATGCACGGCCAGTTGAGGCGCGCGGCGACCTGCTCGATATGGGTCGACTTGCCGGTGCCGTGATAGCCCTGGACCATCACGCGACGGTTGTGCGCGAAGCCCGCCAGCACCGCGAGCGTGGTGTCGGGATCGAACACATAAGCGGGATCGAGATCAGGCACGCGCTCGTCGGCCTCGCTGAACGCGGGCACTTCCATGTCGATGTCGAGCCCGAACAGGTCGCGGACCTTCGCCATCTTGTCGGGGGCGTCGAGAATGGTGGTCTCGCGGCTGTCGGGCTGGGTGTTGGGGATATCCGTCATCATGCACTACCGTTGGCTAGGCCGTCCTCAACGCGCGAGGCAGGAGATCGGCACGTCACGGTATGCAGTGCGAACGGAATGGCCGTTCGTCAACCACAACCGGTCCACCTGCAATCATTGCCGTTCGATCCGGTTTTGACGCCAACGCACTTTTGCCGGACACTCCGGTGCAGCAGCCGAGTCGCGATGGGAGAGACGACCATGGCCAACCCGCACGGTTCCCCGATCTGGTATGAATTGCTCACTCGCGATCCAGCCGCCGCAAAGACCTTCTACGACGCGGTGATCGGCTGGTCGGTTGGCCCCCGCCCGCCGGGACTCCATGATTACCGGATGATCGCCATCGATCAGCATGACGGCGCGGGGCTGGTCGGCGGGGTGATGGCGCTTGACGACCAGATGGCGGCAAACGGCGCCCGCCCCGGCTGGCTGTTCTACGTCGGCGTCGACGATGTCGATGCCACCGCCGAGACGATTAAGGCCGAAGGCGGCACGATCATCATGCCGCCATGGAGCATTCCCGATGTCGGCCGGATGGCGCTGGTCGCCGATCCGCAGGGCATCCCCTTCTACGTGATGCGCGGCGCCAGCGACGAGAATAGTAACGCGTTCGACCGCGCCGGCCTTGGCCAGTGCAACTGGAACGAGCTCAGCACCACCGATCAGCCCGCCGCGCAGCATTTCTACGCGCGGGTGTTCGGCTGGCGCTACCCCGACAGGATGCCGATGGGCCCGATGGGCGATTACGTGTTCGTCGAGGCCGCGGGCACCACGATCGGCGCCACGATGACCGCGCCGGCCGACGGCCCGCCGCCCGGCTGGCTGTTCTATTTCCGCGCGCCGGACATCGAGCGGGCGGCGGCGATGGTCACCGAACACGGCGGCATCGTCCATCGCGGGCCGATGGCGGTGCCGGGCGGCGACCGGATCATCGTCGCCAGCGATCCCGAAGAGGTGATGTTCGGCGTGGTCGGACCGGGGGACGGGGCATGACCAAGATCGCCGCCTGCCTGTGGTATGACGGCGACGCCGAAGCCGCGGCGCATTTCTACACCCAGACCTTCCCCGACAGCCGGATCAGCGCGGTCAACCGCGCTGCCGCGGATTATCCGAGCGGCAAGGCCGGCGATGTCCTGACCGTCGAGTTCACGGTGTGTGGCCGCGAGTTCGTCGGCCTCAACGGCGGCCCGCATTTCCGCTTCGACGAGGCCGTGTCGTTCCAGGTGTTCACCGACGACCAGGCCGAAACCGATCGCTATTGGAGAGCAATCGTCGACGGCGGCGGCAGCGCCAGCGCATGCGGCTGGTGCAAGGATCGCTGGGGGCTCTGCTGGCAGATCGTGCCCCGCCAGTTGCTGGCGGCGATGAGCCACGCCGACCCGGCAGCGGCACGGCGCGCGATGGAAGCGATGATGACCATGAGCAAGATCGACATCGCCGCGATCGAGGCCGCCGTGGCTGGTGACGCTTGACCGACCGGCCCGGGTTCGAACTCGTCGTCGCCGGGGTGATGGCAGCGCCGATCGCCGCGGTGTGGCGCGCCTGGACCGAGCATCTGCCCGAATGGTGGTGCCCGGCGCCGTGGACGGTAGAGGTGATCGAGAACGACCTTCGCGCCGGCGGTCGCTCGGCGATGATCATGCACGGGCCAGGCGGCGAGGCCGAGCCGATGGAGGGCGTGTTCCTCGAGGTGACTCCGCCCAGCCGGATCGTCTTTACTAATGCGTTCACCGCGGGGTGGATTCCGCAGGCGCCGTTCATGGTCGGCTTCTTCGAATGGAGCGAAGAGGAGGGCCACACGCGCTATCGCCACGGCGCCCGCCACTGGAGCGAGGAGGCGATGCGCCAGCATGAGGCGATGGGCTTTCATCCCGGCTGGAGCATCGTCGCCCGCCAGCTCGAGGCGGTCGCCCAGCGTCTGGCCTAGCTCAGCCTCGTAGGACGTCCCTCAAGCGAACGCCGGCGCCTGCCGCAGCTGCTGGTACGCAGCGATCACCTTCTGCAAGTCGCCCTCGAAGCTGCGGTCGCCGCCGTTGCGGTCGGGGTGGTAGCGCCGCACCAGCTCGCTGTAGCGCTTGCGCAGCGCATGCCGGTCGGCATCCGGCGCCAGCCCCAGCGCCTTGAGGCTGCTGCGGTCCTGCCCCGACAGCGGCTTGCCGTCGGTACGCTCGGGCGCGACCTCGCGGCGGTAGCGCGCACCGATTGCGTCGAGCGGATCGCTGAAATCCGCCCAACGCGGGCCCTGATCGCCGGTGCCGGCGCGCGCGAACGCCCGCGTCTCGCGCTCCCAGCCGGCCATCGGCCGCTGCGCGTGGTGGATCTCGTCGGCGGTCATGCCGGCGAAATAGTTGTAGCGATTGTTGAACGCGCGGACATGCTCAAGGCACATCCAGCGGAACTGCGGCGGGCCGCTGCCGTCGCCCGCGCCCTCCAGCGGCGGCGCGCGGAATTCGCCGGGCTCGGGACAACCGGTTTCGGCGCACGGCTTGCCGCCATTGTCCATCCGCCCGTGGAAGCGGGCGTTCGGCTTGTCCTTCCTGTATTCCGTGCGCGCCACAGACGCTCCCTAATCGACGCAAACGGGCTATATAGGCGCGATGATCGACACCGCTACTCATCCGCCGCTCGCCACCATCATCGAACAACGGCTGATCGCCGCGCTCCAGCCGACCGCGCTCGAGGTGACCAACGACAGCCACCATCACGCCGGCCACATGGGCGATGACGGCACCGGCGAATCGCACTTCACCGTCACCGTCGAGGCGCCGGTGTTCGTCGGTCTTTCCAGGGTCGCCCGCCAGCGGCTGGTGAACCAGGCGCTCGCCGATCTGTTGAGCAGCCGGATTCACGCGCTCGCCATCCGCGCCCGCGCCCCGGGAGAATAAGCGTCATGAGTTATCGCCTCTGGTATTGGCCCGAGATCCAGGGCCGCGGCGAGTTCGTCCGCCTCGCGCTCGAGGCCGCGGGCATCGACTATGTCGATTGCGCGCGCATCGACGGCGCCGAGGCGATGATGAACGATCTCGAGCAGCGCGCCGCCAGCGGCATCGGTCCGTTCGCCCCGCCCTATCTGGCACTGGACGACCGGGCGATCGCGCAGGTAGCCAACATCCTCCTGTTCCTTGGCGACCAACACGGCCTCGCGCCGGCGGCGCCGGCCGAGCGCTACTGGCTCCACCAGCTCCAGCTCACGATCGCCGATCTGGTCGCCGAGGTGCACAACGTCCATCACCCGGTGGCGATGATGGACTATTACGAAGACCAGAAGCCCGAGGCCGATCGCGCCGCCGAGCAGTTCCGCGACCAGCGCCTGCCCAAGTTCCTCGATCACTTCGAGGCCGCCGCCACGGCGCATCCCGGCGACTGGGTGGCTGGCGACACCTGGAGCTATGCCGATACCTCGCTGTTCCAGCTGGTCGAAGGCCTGCGCTACATGTTCCCGCAGCGGATGGGCGCGCTGGAGCCCGACTATCCCGCGCTGGCCGCGTTGCACGACCGGGTCGCCGCGCTGCCGGGAATCAAGGCCTATCTCGCCAGCGACCGCCGGATCCCGTTCAACACCGACGGCATCTTCCGCCATTATCCCGAACTCGATGCCGCCTGAGTCCAACCGCGTTCCCCGCCCTGCCGCGCGCATCCTGCTGGTGGACGGCGCAGGCCGGGTGCTGCTGTTCCGCTTCGTGCCGTCGGATCGGCCGCCCTTGTGGTGCACCCCCGGCGGCGCGGTCGATCCCGGCGAGAGCTATGCCGCCGCGGCGCGGCGCGAGCTGTGGGAAGAGGTAGGCCTCGACATGGATTGCGGTCCCGAGGTCGCGCAACGCACGATCGATTTCCTCACCTTCGAGGGCGTCGAAGTGAGGGCTGACGAGCGCTACTTTCGGATCGACGTCGATAGCTGCGAGGTCGAGGCCGGGCAACTCACCGAATTGGAGCGCAAGCTGCTCGTCGGGCACCGCTGGTTTTCCCGAAACGACATCGTCGGCCATCACGAAGTGATCTATCCTGCCGATCTTGTCGCTCTTCTGGACACAACGGAGCCCCGCCGTGCTTGACGATTTCGTTCTCCAGACCATCCTCCCCGTCACCCACGATCTCGGTGGATTCAAGGTTCACCGCACTCTGCCGAGCAAGGCGCGCACCATGGTGGGGCCGTTCCTGTTCTTCGACCAGATGGGCCCGGCGCAGCTCGGGGTCGGCGAGGGCATCGACGTCCGCCCCCACCCGCACATCAATCTCTCCACCGTCACCTATCTGTTCGATGGCGCGATCGACCATCGCGATTCGCTCGGCACCAACGCGCGGATCGAGGCGGGCGCGGTCAATCTGATGACGGCGGGCCATGGCATCGTCCATTCCGAACGCTCGCCCGGCGACGAGCGCGCCGCAGGCCCGGCGCTGTCCGGGATCCAGACCTGGCTCGCGATGCCCGAGGCAGTGGAGGAGATCGATCCCGCCTTCGAGCATGTCGCCAAGGCCGATCTGCCGACGCTCGACGCGCATGGCGCGCGGGCGCGGATCATCATGGGCGAGCTGTGGGGCCAGCGCGCGCCGACCACCACCTACGCCGGCACGATCTATGCCGATCTGGTGCTCGAGCCCGGCGCCGCGGTGCCGATCGACGCCGCCGCCGAGGAGCGCGCGGTCTATCTCGCCATGGGCGAGGCGACGCTCGAGGGCGTGCCGCTCGAACCGATGGTGCTGTATGTGCTGCGCCCCGGCATCGCCGCGACGCTGCGCTCGGCGACCGGCGGGCGGGCGATGCTGTGCGGCGGCGACGCCTTCGCCACCCCGCGCCACGTGTGGTGGAATTTCGTCTCGTCGAGCCGCGAGCGGATCAACGAGGCCAAGCGCGCGTGGAAGGCCGGCGATTTCCCGGTCATTCCCGGCGACGACCAGGAATGGATCCCGATTCCCGAGATCCCCAAGACGGTAAGCTATCCCTGATCTCTCCCGGATGACGTAAAGAAAGGGAAGATCGATGACGCAGCCCCTTCACCGCATCGCCCTGGCCACCGGCGTCGAGCTCGACGTTGCGCTCGCCGGCGATCCCGCGCAGCCGCCGGTGATCCTGCTCCACGGCTTTCCCGAATCGCACCGCACCTGGCGCGGCATCGTCCCCGATCTCGCCCGCGACCATTACGTCATCGCCCCTGATCAGCGCGGTTACGCCCGCTCGTCCAAGCCTGAGGGCGTCGAGGCCTATGCGCCCGACAAGATCCTCGGCGATCTGATCGCGCTCGCCGATCACCTCGGCATCGATCGGTTCATCCTGGTCGGCCACGATTGGGGCGGCGCGATCGCGTGGATGGCGGCGCTTGCCCGGCCGGACCGGGTGGAGCGGCTGGTGATCGTCAACGCGCCGCACCCGCTGCTCTTCCAACGTGCGCTGTTCGACGATCCCGCCCAGCGCCAAGCCAGCCAATATATTACCCGCTTCCGCGACACCGGCCTCGACGCGGGGCTGGTCGGCGCCGGACTGGAACGCTTCTTCGCCTCGAGCTTCGCCGAACACGCCGCCGCCGCCATCCTCGGCGCCGACAAGGCCGCTTATCTCGACGAATGGGGCCAGCCGGGCGCGATGACGGCGATGCTCAACTGGTATCGCGCCTCGTCGGTGATCGTGCCCGCGCCGGGCGAACAGCCACCCCGCCCCGCCTTCCTCGACGCACCCTTCCCGCCGGTGACGCAGGACACGCTGGTGATCTGGGGCATGCGCGATACGGCGCTGCTGCCACCGCTGGTCGACGACCTTGGCCCGTTGGTGCCGCGACTGACCGTGGCGAAGATCGATGCGGGCCATTTCGTCACCTGGCAGCAGCCCGAGGCGGTGGTCGCCGCGATGCGGGCCTGGGGCATCTGAACCCTGTCGCTACGATGACTGGCGCATTCGGGAGGCGTTCAGTGGCGTGCGCCTAGAACTCGATCGTGCCGGGTTCCCAGCCCGGCACCGATTCGAAGGAGAACCATCATGCGCAAGATCATCATCGCCGCGCTTGCCGTCACCACCCTCGCCCCTGTCGCCGCGCCCACCGTCGCCGCCGCGCAGAGCTATGGCGAGGTCGCCCGCGATCAGCGCGAGGTCAACCGCGATCGCCGCGAGCTCGACTATCAGCGCCGCAACGGTGACCGCGGCGATGTCCGCCGCGCCCGCCAGGAGCTGCGCGAGGATCGCCAGGAGGCCCGCGAGGACTGGCGCGACTATCGCCGCAGCCATCGCGACGTCTATCGCCGCCCGGCCTATGCCGGCCCGCGCAACTACCGCTATCGCCCGGTCACCGTCGGCTATCGCTTCGCGCCCGAATATTACGGCCAGCGCTACTGGATCAACGATCCCTACACCTACCGGCTCGGCCGCCCCGGCTATGGCCAGCGCTGGATCCGCTACGGCAACGACGTGGTGCTGATCGACACCCGCTCGGGCCGCGCGGTCCAGGTCTACAACAGCTTCTTCTACTAAAGGCTGCGCCGGCGGGGTGGGGCGCTAGAACCCCACCCCGCTCAGGCTGCGGAAATGTCCGCGCGCCTCGTCGCCCATCAGATTCTGCATCACCGTCCAGTACCCCGCCACCGCGGCGCCGCCCGAGGCGCTATAGGCCTGCGCCATGTTGGCGCGCAGATCGGCAAACAGCGCGCGTTCCAGCGCCTCGCCTTCGGGCGTTAGGTTGAGCAGCCGCGTCCGCCGGTCGCGCTCGCCGGCACGCTGCATCAGCAGCCCACGATCGATCAAATCCTTGGCGACCCGCCCGAACGACTGTTTGGTAACCCCGAGCAGCGCGAGCAGCTCCCCCACCGTCACCCCCGGCTTGCGCCCGACGAAATAGAGCAGGCGATGATGAGCCCGCCCCAGCCCGCGCGTCGCAAGCTCCTCGTCGACATGGCGCAGGTGGCGGCTGTGGGCGAAGAACATCAGGTCCATGCCCCCGCGGATCACGTCATCGCGCAGGAACAGCTCGGCCGGTGGCAGCACAATGTCAGTCATCTTGACACAATCCCGCAGGGATAGCGCCTTGGCTAGCCCCAATCGGTTGCCGGTCCCGGCCATGGCCACTAAGGCGCGGGCATGGCCGATCCGATCATCATCGCGGTGCCCAAGGGCCGCATCCTCGCCGAGGCGGTGCCGCTGCTCGCCCGCGCCGGCATCCACCCCGAGGCCGCCTTCTCCGACGAGGACAGCCGCGCGCTCCGTTTCGCCACCGACGATCCCGGCATCGAGCTGATCCGCGTCCGCGCCTTCGACGTCGCCACCTTCGTCGCCCATGGCGCCGCGCAGCTCGGCATCGTCGGGTCGGACGTGCTCGCCGAATTCGATTATTCCGAGCTCTACGCGCCGGTCGACCTCGGCATCGGCCATTGCCGGCTGTCGGTCGCCGAGCCCGCCGCGATGGCCGCGGGCGATGATCCACGCGGCTGGAGCCATGTCCGCGTCGCCACCAAATATCCCCATGTCACCGCCGCGCACTTCGCCGCGCGCGGCGTCCAGGCGGAATGCGTCAAGCTCAACGGGGCGATGGAACTCGCGCCCACCCTCGGCCTCGCTCCGCGCATCGTCGATCTCGTCTCCTCGGGCCGCACCCTTAAGGAAAACGGCTTGGTCGAAGTCGACGTGATCACCGAAGTGACCAGCCGCCTGGTGGTCAACCGCGCGGCGATGAAGACGCGCGACCGCGTCGTGCCATTGGTCGAGGCGTTCCGCCGCGCCGTCGCCCAGGCACGCGTCGCATGATCCGTCTCGACACGCGCGACGCCGGTTTTGCCCAGGCTTTCACCGCACTGGTCGAGGATCGCCGCGAGGCCTCCACCGACGTCACCCGCGATGTCGCCACCATCATCCGCGCCGTTCGCGATGAGGGCGAGGCCGCGGTCGAGGCATTCACCGCCAAGCTCGACCGCCACGATCTCGGCGAGACCGGCTGGCGGATCGAGCCGGCGGCCAGCGCCGCTGCCTATGCCGCGCTCGAGCCTGGCCTGCGCGTCGCGCTCGATCTCGCCGCCGCCCGCATCCGCGCCTATCACGAGCGCCAGACGCCCGCCGACAGCGACTATGTCGACGCCGCCGGCGTCCGTCTCGGCGCGCGCTGGCGCGCGGTCGATGCCGCCGGCATCTACGTTCCCGGCGGCCGCGCCGCTTACCCCTCGTCGCTGCTGATGAACGCGATTCCGGCCAAAGTTGCCGGGGTCGAACGGCTGGTGATGGTGACGCCGACACCAGACGGCCAGATCAACCCCCTCGTCCTCGCCGCCGCGCATCTTGCCGGGGTCGACGAGGTATGGCGGATCGGCGGCGCCCAGGCGATCGCCGCGCTCGCCTACGGCGCCGGCCGCGTCGCCGCGGTGGATGTCATCACCGGCCCCGGCAACGCCTGGGTCGCCGAGGCCAAGCGCCAGGTCTATGGCGTGGTCGGGATCGACATGGTCGCGGGGCCCTCCGAGATCGTCGTCGTCGCCGATGCCAGGAACGATCCGCAGTGGATCGCCGCCGACCTGCTCAGCCAGGCCGAGCATGACACCACCACCCAGTCGATCCTGTTCACCGACGACGCCGATTTTGCCGATCGCGTCGCCGCCGCGGTCGACGCCGAGCTCGGCGGCCTCGCCACCGCCGCGGTCGCGCGCCAGGCGTGGGACGCCAATGGCGCGATCATCCTCGTTGATTCGCTCGAGGCCGCCTGCCCGCTGGTCGACCGCCTCGCGCCCGAGCATCTCCAGCTCGCCGTCGACGATCCCCAGGCGCTGTTCGACCGCGTCCGCCACGCCGGCAGCGTGTTCCTCGGCCGCCACACTCCCGAGGCGATCGGCGATTATGTCGCCGGTCCCAACCACGTCCTCCCCACCGGCCGCCGCGCCCGCTTCGCCAGCGGCCTCTCGGTGCTCGACTTCATGAAGCGCACCAGCTTCCTCGCGCTCGACGAGACCGCGCTGGCCGAGCTCGGCCCAGCGACGGTGGCGCTCGCCAACGCCGAAGGCCTCCCCGCCCACGCCCGCTCGGTGGCGCTGAGGCTGCGGCTCAACCACTAGGTCCCTCATCATCCCGGGCTCGCCCGGGATGACGGGATGCCGGGCCTGTCCCACCCCCAATTGCGACACGGGGGTGACGGAACCGCCGCTTGAGCCTACATGCCCGGCCGATGTCCCGTACCACCGCCCGCACCCAGGCTCGCGCCGCCGCCCGTCTCGCCGCCGTCCAGGCGCTGTATCAGCATGAGATGGAAGGCACCGCGGTGCCGGCGCTGCTTCACGAATTCCACAACCACCGGCTCGGCGCGATTATCGAAGAGGTCGAATATGCCGAGGCCGATCTCGATTTCTTCGACGATCTGGTGAAGGGCACCACCGCCCGCGCGGGCGAGATCGATCTCGCCATCGAGGGCAAGCTCGCCAAGGGCTGGACGCTTGCCCGGCTCGACAAGCCGATGAAGGCGATCCTGCGCGCCGGCACCTATGAGCTGATGGCGCGCCCCGACGTGCCGGTCGGCGCGACGATCAGCGAATATGTCGATGTCGCCCACGCCTTCTACGAGCGCCGCGAGGCAGGCTTCGTCAACGGTCTGCTCGACGCCATCGCCAAGGACGTCGGCCGCTAACCGGCGACCCTCGCCGGCAACCGGGGCCGCGCCATGACCGAAGCCGATTTCCTCGCCGCCCTGCGCGCGCTGCCGCTGCACCCCGCCGCGCGCGGCCTGCGCGACGATGTCGCGCGGCTCGCCGGTGGCCCGCTGGTGGTGAGCACCGACACGCTGGTCGAGGGCGTCCACTTCCTCAGCGATGACACGCCGCAGGACATCGCCTGGAAACTGGTCGCGACCAACCTGTCGGATCTCGCCGCCAAGGGCGCAAGGCCCGAGGGTATCCTGCTCAACTATCCGCTGTCCGACGAAGGCTGGGATCGCGCCTTCCTCGAGGGACTCGCCACCGTGCTCGCCGCGACCGGCACCGCGCTGCTCGGCGGCGATACCGTCACCCTCCCCGCCGCCGCCCCGCGCTTCCTCACCGTCACCGCCTTCGGCAGCGACACGCCCGCGCCTCCGCGCGGCGGTGCCGGCGAGAATGACGCCTTGTGGGTCACCGGCACGATCGGCGACGCCGGGATCGGCCTCGCGGTCGCGCTTGGCGGCAACGGCCCCGCCGCGCTTGCCGAGCGTTACCGCCGCCCACAGCCGCGGCTCGCCGAAGGCCGGCTTCTCGGCCGCATCGCCCATGCGATGATGGACGTGTCGGACGGATTGCTGATCGACGCAGCTCGCATGGGCGCCGCAAGCGGACTGGCTGTAGAGCTCGACCTCGCCGTGGTGCCGCTGTCCGACGCCTATCGCGCCCATGCTGGGGATACGCTGGACGCACGGCTGGCCGCGGCCTCGTCCGGCGACGATTACGAACTGCTGTTCGCCATGCCCGCCAACACGCCCCCGCCGGTGGCCGCCACCCGCCTCGGTCGGTTCATGCGCGGCGAAGGCCTGCACCTCCATCTGGCCGGCGAGCCAGTGCCGCTGCCGGTGCGCCTGGGTTACGAGCACCAGCGCTGAAATGCGCCAGCCCGGACTGATCCTGATTTTACCGCTGTCCTACAGCCGTCGACTCTGCCAGCCTCGCTGCGGGTCGTGAACCACCCGCGCTCTTTCTTCCTCCGCCATGGGGACCTGAATCACGTCATCGCGCAGGTGAGACTTTAGTGTGACCTTCGGCGGTTATCCGCGGCTTTCACGCGCCGCGCGACCCGCCCGGCCCGAATGGCTTGCGCCCACCCGCGACGCGCCATAGCCTCACCTTCCGCGCGAGCCGGGAACACGTCGGCCGCGCCCAACAGGAGAAGGACGCGAGCATGACCGTGGTCACCATCGCCATCCTCTGCGGCGCCATCGCCGTGGTCTATGGCTTCATCACCAGCCAGCAGGTGCTGCGCGCCTCACCGGGCGACGCCCGGATGCAGGATATCGCCAGCGCCATCCAGGAAGGCGCCAAGGCCTATCTCGGCCGCCAATATACCACCATCGCGGTCGTCGGCGTCGTCGTCGCCGCCATCCTGCTGCTGACGCTGGGGGTCACCTCGACCATCGGCTTCGTGATCGGCGCACTGCTCTCGGGGCTCGCCGGCTATATCGGCATGAACATTTCGGTTCGCGCCAACGTCCGCACCGCGGAGGCTGCGCGCTTCTCGCTGCAGGGCGGGCTGACCATGGCGTTCCGCTCGGGCGCGGTGACCGGCATGCTCGTCGCCGGCCTCGGCCTGCTCTCGATCACCGGCTTCTTCTGGTATCTCACCGGCCCCGCCGGCCACGCGCCCAACGATCGGATCATCGTCGAGGCGCTCACCGCCTTGGCGTTCGGTGCCTCGCTGATCTCGATCTTCGCCCGCCTCGGCGGCGGCATCTTCACCAAGGCGGCCGACGTCGGCGCCGATCTGGTCGGCAAGGTCGAGGCCGGCATTCCCGAGGACGATCCCCGCAACCCCGCGGTGATCGCGGACAATGTCGGCGACAATGTCGGCGATTGCGCCGGCATGGCCGCCGATCTGTTCGAAACCTATGTCGTCACCCTCGGCGTGACGATGATCTCGATCGCGCTGCTGATTCGCGCCGATGCCGCCGAGCTCACCCGGCTGATGACGCTGCCGCTGCTCGTCGGCGGGGTGTGCATCATCACCTCGATCATCGGCACCTACATGGTCCGGCTCGGCAAGGGCAGCATCATGGGCGCGCTCTACAAGGGGTTCTGGACCTCGGCATTGCTCTCCATCCCGGCGATCTACCTTGCCAGCCGTTACGTGCTCGGCGATCTCAACCGCACCATCGGCGGCGCCGGCTTCCTCGATGCGGTGAGCGACGATCTCACCACAAGCCTCGATGCGCCAACCACCACCGCCGCGGGCACGCTTGCGAGCTTCACCGGCATGGACCTGTTCTGGTGCATGCTGATCGGCTTGGCCGTGACCGGGCTGATCGTCTGGATCACTGAATATTACACCGGCACCAACCACCGCCCGGTGCGCAGCATCGCCAAGGCCTCGGAAACCGGCCACGGCACCAACGTCATCCAAGGCCTGGCGATCAGCCTGGAGGCGACCGCTTTGCCGACCCTGGTGATCGTAGTCGCGGTGGTCGCCACCTACCAGCTCGCCGGGATCATCGGTATCGCCTTTGCCGCCACCGCGATGCTCGCCCAGGCCGGCATGGTGGTCGCGCTCGATGCCTATGGCCCGGTCACCGACAATGCCGGCGGCATCGCCGAGATGGCGGGGCTGCCCGACGACGTGCGCGCCCGCACCGATGCGCTCGACGCGGTCGGCAACACCACCAAGGCGGTCACCAAGGGCTATGCGATCGGCTCGGCGGGGCTGGCGGCGCTGGTGCTGTTCGGCGCCTATACCACCGATCTGACGACCTATTTCCCCGACGTCACGGTCGATTTCAGCCTGTCCAACCCTTATGTCATCGTCGGTCTGCTGCTCGGGGCGCTGCTGCCCTATCTGTTCGGCGCGTTCGGGATGACCGCGGTCGGTCGCGCCGCCGGGGCGGTGGTCGAGGAGGTCCGCGGCCAGTTTCGCGACAATCCCGGGATCATGCAGGGCACCAGCCGGCCCAATTACGCCCGCACCGTCGATCTCGTCACCCGCGCCGCGATCCGCGAGATGATCGTGCCGAGCCTGCTGCCGGTGCTGAGCCCGATCGCCGTCTATTTTATCATCACCGCGGTGGCGGGCCAGGCCTCGGGCTTCGCCGCTCTGGGCGCGATGCTGCTCGGCGTGATCGTCTCGGGGCTGTTCGTGGCGCTGTCGATGACCTCGGGCGGCGGCGCCTGGGACAATGCCAAGAAGTTCATCGAGGACGGCAACCACGGCGGTAAGGGCTCCGACGCGCACAAGGCCGCGGTCACCGGCGACACGGTGGGTGATCCCTACAAGGACACCGCAGGGCCGGCGGTGAACCCGATGATCAAGATCACCAACATCGTCGCCCTGCTGCTGCTCGCGGCGCTGGCGGCTCATTGACAGCCTTCCCCCCGGCCGAGGCCGGGGGACACGGCTAGGCCATGGCCGCGCAAGCCTCGCCGATGGCATCGTAGACACGGCCAAGATTGCCTGCGTCGATGCAGTAAGGCGGCATCACATACACCGTGTTGCCGAGCGGCCGCAGCAGCAGGTCGCGCTCGCGGAAGAAGGCGAGCAGCCGCGGGCCCAGCGCGGAGAGATAGGTTCCCTCCTCGCCGCCGATCTCGAGCGCGGCGATGGTGCCGAGCCGGCGGGCGCCCGACACGCCGGGCAGCTTGACGAGTCGCGCTATCCCCGCTGCCTGGCGGCTTGCGAGCTCGGCGACCCGCTCGAGCACCGGCTCGTCACGCCAGATCGCCAGATTGGCGGTGGCGGCGGCGCAGGCGATCGGGTTGGCGGTGTAGCTCGACGAGTGGAAGAACATCCTGGCGCGGTCGTCGCTATAATGCGCCGCGAAGATCGGCTCGGTCGCCATCGTCACCGCCAGCGGCACCGCGCCGCCGGTCAGCCCTTTGGAGAGGCAGAGGATGTCCGGCACCACGCCGGCCTGCTCGCAGGCGAGCAGCGTGCCCGTCCGGCCCCAGCCGGTCATCACCTCGTCGGCGATGAACACCACGCCCGCCGCCGCGCAGATCGCCCGCATCTCGGCGAGCACCCAGGCCGGGTAGAACAGCATGCCGCCCGCGCCTAGCACCAGCGGCTCGACGATGAACGCCGCCGGTGCGGCAGCGCAGGCGCGCTCGAGCGCATCGAGCGTGTCCTGCTCCCGCCCCGCGGCGGGGTAGGGGATGGTGCCGACATCGAACAGCAGCGGCGCATAGGCGTGATTGTACACGCCGCGCGCGCCGACCGACATCGCCCCAATGGTGTCGCCATGGTAGCTATGCTCCATCACCAGGATGCGGTGCCGCGGCTCATCGCGCGCCAGCCAATAGCCAAGCGCCATCTTCAGCGCGACCTCGACGCTGGTTGATCCCGAATCGGAAAAGAACACCCGGGACAGGGCCGGCGGCATGATCGCGGTCAGCCCCCGCGCCAGCGCCTCGGCTGGTTCGTGAGTCCAGCCGGCGAAGATGATCTGGTCGAGCCGCTCGGCCTGGTCGCGGATCGCGGCGACGATGCGGGGATGGCTGTGGCCATGGGTGGTGACCCACCAGGACGAGATCGCATCGACGATCCGGCGACCGTCACCGGTAAACAGGCTGGCACCCTCGGATCGGGTGATCAAAGGGATCGGCTCACCCAGGCCATGCTGGGTGAACGGATGCCACACCGGCGACGTCATCGGAAATCCTCCAGGTCGAAGCTCGCGGCGAACGCCCCTGCCAGCGTCGCGGCATCGAGCGGATCGAGCCTCGGCAACCGCCCCAACCGCCGCACTTGGCCCATCCGCGCGATCGTCGCCTCGCTGTCCGCGACCGCCTCGCCGATGAAGGCGACGCCGAGCAGCGGGATGCCGCGCCGGCGCAGTGCCTCGATCGACAGCAGGCTGTGGTTGATCGTGCCGAGCCCAGTCCGCGCCACCAGCACCACCGGCTGCTGCCAGCGGGCGAACAGGTCGGCGAACAGCAGGTCCGGGGTCACCGGCACCAGCGCGCCGCCGGCCCCTTCCACCACCAGCGGTCCGTCGACGGCGGGCAGCGCCAGCCGCGCAGGATCGATGACGATGCCTTCGATCGCCGCGGCACGATGCGGCGAACACGGCGTGCGCAGGCGATAGGCCTCTGGGACGATCCGCTCGCGCGATACGCCGAGCCGCTCCACCCCCGCAGCATCGCCGCCGTCGTCGGTCCCTGCCTGGATCGGCTTCCAGTAATGGGCACCGAGCGCGACCGCCAGCGCGGCGGCGAATACCGTCTTGCCGATGTCGGTATCGGTACCGGTGACGACGATCGTGCTCACACCACGCGCTCCAGGATCGCGGCGAGCGCATCGATCTCCGCCTCGCCGATGTTGAGAGTCAGGGAGATTCGCAGCCGCGAGGTGCCTGCCGGTACCGTCGGCGGCCGGATGCCGCGCACGTCGAAGCCCGCTGCCTGCACCGCTGCCGCCGCCCGCATCGTCGCGGCATCGTCGCCGAGCACCAGCGGCAGGATCTGCGACCCGCTGGCGCTCACCCCGCAGCGGCCCAGCGCCTGTTCGGCATAGGTGACCAGCCCGGCCAGTCGCTCACGCCGCTCCGGCTCATCGGCCAGGATGCGCAAGGCTTCCCGCACCGCACTTGCCATCAGCGGTGATGGCGCGGTCGAGAAGATGAAGCCGCGGCCGCGGTTGATCAGGAACTCGCGCATCGTAGCCGGGCCACACAGCAGCGCGCCCTCCGCGCCCAGCGCCTTGCCGCAGGTGCGCAGGCTGATCACGTTGGCGCGGCCGTCGAGCCCGGCGGCAAGACCCCGCCCGTCAGGGCCAAACACGCCGGTCGCATGCGCCTCGTCGATCAGCAGCATGCCGTCATGCGCATCGGCCATCGCGAGCAGATCGGCCAGCGGCGCGCGATCGCCATCCATGCTGTACAGGCTCTCGACCGCGATCCACGGCGTGCCGGTGCCGCCTTCCCGGCGCCAGTCGCTGATCGCATCGGCCACCGCGTCGGCATCGTTGTGAGCCGCGGCGACGCGGCCCGCCCGCCCCAGCCGCATGCCTTCATGCGCGCTGGCATGGACCAAGGCGTCGTGGATCACGAGGTCACCGCGCTGAGGCAGGGTGGCAAACAGCGCGGTGTTGGCCGCATAACCGCTGGCGAAGAACAGCGCCGCCTCGCTGCCGAAGAAGGTCGCCGCCTCCGCCTCGAGCGTCTCATGCTCGGCGTCGTTGCCGCGCAACAGCCGCGAGCCACCCGAACCCACCGGCACGCCGCGCGCCAGCGCCGCGGCGACGGCGTTGCGCAGCCGCGCCGAACCGGCAAGGCCGAGATAATCGTTGGACGAAAAGTCGATTCCCGTGCGCGGCATCAACGCACGACGCCGGTCGCGCGAGGCAAGCGCGGCGAGATCGGCAAGGTGGGGCATCAGTGGCATCGGTGCGCCCTAGCGATCTTCTGCACCGCTGCCGACCCGCTTGTGCTACGGCCGGGCGCACCGTGGCAGCGGCGTGGCGGGCGATTCTGGAGGGGATCGTGGCGGCAACGGTTGCGGCGGCGCATCTCACCCCCCATCTTGCTGGTGAAATCCGTGCGCGACTTCCCTTTTGCGGCCTTGTCCGCTAAGGCCCGCGCCGATTTCGTACATCCGAAAAGAGGTTTTGTTTGGCCAAGGAAGAACTGCTCGAAATGCGTGGGCGTGTGGTGGAGCTTCTCCCCAACGCGATGTTCCGCGTCCAGCTCGAAAACGACCATGAAATTCTTGGTCACACCGCCGGCAAGATGCGCAAGAACCGCATCCGCGTGCTGGTCGGCGACGAGGTGCTGGTCGAGCTCACCCCTTACGACCTGACCAAGGGGCGGATCACCTACCGCTTCATGCCCGGTCGCGGCGGTCCCGGACCGTCCTGATCACGCCCGATCCGATGATCCCGTCTGACGCGGGGCGTTGCTCGTGACCGATGATCCCTCCCCCATGCTGGTGCTGGCCTCGACCTCGCCGCGCCGCCGGGACCTGCTCGCGCGCCTCGGCGTGGAGCCGGCGCGCATCGCCGCGCCCGACATCGACGAAGATCCGCTTCCCCGTGAACTGCCCCGCATCTATGCGCTGCGGCTGGCGGTGGAGAAGGCCGCTGCGGTGGAGCGTGGCGCCCATGAGATCGTCATTGCTGGGGACACCACGATCGCGCTCGGCCGCCGTATCCTGCCGCCGGCGCTGACCGAGGACATCCAGCGCGACCTGCTCCGCGCGCTCTCTGGGCGGCGCCATCATGCGCTGTCGGCGGTGTGCGTGGTCGATGCGACGGGCACGGCGCGCACCCGGCTCGCCGACACCGTGGTCGCCTTCAAGCCGCTCGCCGAGGCCGAGATCGACGCCTATGTCGCCAGCGGCGAAGGTCTCGGCAAGGCCGGCGGCTATGCCATCCAGGGCCGCGCCGAGGCGTTCGTGCGCTTCCTCCATGGCAGTCATTCCGGCGTGATCGGCCTGCCGCTGTTCGAGACGCGCGCGCTGCTCAAGGCTGCCGGGCTGCCGCTTGCCTGAGTGGCTGTACGAGGCGGGGATCGGTGAATCCCGTGCCGCGCTGGTCGACGACGATCGCATCATCGAGGCGGCGATCGAGCTCGACGGCGCCTTGCGGCTCGGCACCGTCGCCCGGGCCAAGCTGGTCGAGGTCTTGCCCGGACGATCGGGGCGGCTCGACCTTGGCGGCGCCGAGCTGCTGCTGCCGCGGGTGCCGGCGGGGATCACCCAGGGCGCGACCCTCACCGTCGAGATCGTGCGCGAGGCGATTCCCGAAGCCGGCCGCGCCAAGCCGCCGCGCGCGGTGGCCGTCGATCCCGCGACGCCGCCGGCCGACGGCCCCGATCTGCTCGCGCGCCTCACCGCGTCCGGCCACCGCGTGCGCCACTTGCTCGCCCATCAACCCGATGCGCTCGAAGCGGCGGGCTGGTCCGAGCTGCTCGACGAGGCGATCTCCGGGGAGATAGGCTTCGCGCTCGGCGGCCTGCGGATGAGCCCGACGCCGGCGATGACCCTGTTCGACGTCGATGGCCCGCCGCCCCTCGAACCGCTCGCGCTCGCTGCGGCACGCGCCGTCGCCGAAGCGATCCGCCGCCACGCCGTCGGTGGCTCGATCGGAATCGATTTTCCGACGCTCGCGGGCAAGGCGCCGCGCCTGGCGGTCGCGGACATGATCGACGCGCATCTGCCGATGCCGTTCGAGCGCACCGCGGTGAACGGCTTCGGCTTCCTCCAGATCGTCCGTCCCCGCCCCCGCGCGTCGCTGCCCGAACGGCTCCGCGCCGATCCGGTCGGCGCCGCCGCCCGCGCGGCGCTGCGGACGATGGAACGGATACCGGCCGGTGCGCCGCGCCAGCACCGCGTGACGGCGCCGGTCTACGCCTATCTTCACGCCCGCCCCGCCTGGCTCGAGGCCCTCGCCCGCCGCACCGGCGTTGGCCCCCTATTGGAAAGCGCATGACCACCAAGCCCTGCCCCATCTGCGACAAGCCGGCGTCCGCCGAACACACGCCTTTCTGCTCGCGCGGCTGCCGCGATCGCGACCTGCTGCAATGGCTCGGCGAGGGATATCGCATCCCCGGGCCGCCGATCGACGAAGACGGGCTAGACAGGCGCGATAGCGCCGCCTAAAGGCGCACCTCCGAACGCGGTTCGGCAAGCCCGGGTAGCTCAGTTGGTAGAGCATGCGACTGAAAATCGCAGTGTCGGCGGTTCGACCCCGTCCCCGGGCACCACTTCCAACAATTTGACAATGGCGGGCTTGGCCTGACCGGCAGGAAACGGCGCCGTGCCGCCCCCTGCCCGTCCTCGGGCCGGACCGATCAGGCGATGGTCGGGATCATTCCGCCCTCGACCCTGATCGCGGCGCCGTTGGTCACCGCGCCGAACGGGCTGGCGAGCAGCGCAACCTGCGCGGCGACCTCGGCAGGATCGATCAGGCGGCCAAGCAGCGACAGCGGCCGGTGCCGTGCGAAGAACGCCTGCTCGCGCGCCGCATCGTCCATGCCCTCGTCGGTGACCACCGAGCGGATGAAGTCGCCGATGCCTTCCGACTGGGTCGGCCCGGGCAGCACCGAATTGACGGTGACGCCGGTGCCGCGGGTGCGTTCGGCAAGGCCGCGCGCGATCGCCAGCTGCGCGGTCTTGGTCATGCCGTAATGGATCATGTCGGCGGGGGGCAGCAGCCCGCTCTCGCTGGCGACGAAGATGATCCGCCCGCTGCCGCTCGCCAGCATCTGCGGGAAATAGTGCCGCGCCAGCCGCGCCCCGCTGACGACGTTGACCTCGAACAGATGATGCCAATCGGCGTCGGCGATGTCCTCGAACGCCTTGGCTTCGTAGATGCCGAGGTTGTTGACGAGGATATCGACGGTCGGCACCGCCTCGATCAGTCGTGCCGCGCCCGCCGCCGTCGCCGGGTCGGCCAGCACCGTCCGCACCCGGGCCGCGTCGCCGATCCGCGCCGCCGCTGCCGCCAGCTTGTCGGCACTGCGTCCGCAGATGATCACCTGCGCGCCTTCCGCCGCCAGCCGCTCCGCGATGGCGAGGCCGATGCCCGCGGTGGCGCCGGTGACCAGCGCCGTCTTGTCCTCGAGATGCAATTCCATGGGTAGCCTTTCCTTATCGGATGATCTGCCCAGTTAGTGCGCGATCGCGGACTTACCACCAGCGCTCGTTGGTCCGAGCCGGCCGTTAGCCGTGCAGATCCTCGGCGAAGTCGGTACCGGTTCTGGCCCGCACCTCGTCGACGGTGACTGCCGGCGCCAGTTCGACCAGCCTCAAGCCGGGCTTGTCGCACGCCAGCACGCACAGATCGGTGATGATCAGGTCGACGCAGCCCCTGCCGGTCAACGGCAGGCTGCAATGCTCCAGGATCTTGGGCTCGCCGGCCTTGTTGGCGTGATCCATCACCACCACGACGCGCTTGACGCCGGCGACGAGGTCCATCGCCCCGCCCATCCCCTTCACCATCTTGCCGGGGATCGTCCAATTGGCGATGTCGCCGGCCACGCTCACCTCCATCGCGCCGAGCACGGTGAGATCGATATGGCCACCGCGGATCATCGCGAAACTGTCCGCGCTCGAGAAGAAACTCGAGGTCGGCAGCGCGGTGATGGTCTGCTTGCCGGCATTGATCAGGTCGGGATCGGCCTCCCCCTCGTACGGGAACGGTCCCATGCCAAGCATGCCGTTCTCCGACTGCAAGGTGACGTCGACGCCGGCGGGGATGTAATTGGCGATCAGCGTCGGGATGCCGATGCCGAGGTTGACGTAGAAGCCGTCCTGCAGCTCGCGCGCCGCGCGCTGCGCCATCTGCTCGCGGGTCCAGCTCATCACACAGTCTCCCGCTGGCGGACGGTCAGCTTCTCGATCCGCTTCTCGTTGACCGTGCTCAGCACGACGCGGTCGACGTAGATACCGGGGGTGTGGATGCAATCGGGGTCGAAGCTGCCCGCATCGACGATCTCCTCGACCTCGGCGACGGTGATCTTGCCAGCGGTCGCCATCACCGGGTTGAAGTTGCGCGCGGTCTTGCGGAACATCAAATTGCCCGCCGGATCGGCGCGCCACGCCTTGACGATCGACAGGTCGGCGCGCAGCCAGCTTTCGCGAACATAATCCTCGCCGTCGAATTGCTCCACCGGCTTGCCCTCGGCGACCACCGTGCCCACCCCGGTCTTGGTGAAGAACGCCGGGATCCCCGCCCCGCCGGCGCGGATGCGCTCGGCGAGCGTGCCCTGGGGCGTCAATTCGAGCTCGAGCTCGCCCGACAGATATTGCTGCTCGAATAATTTGTTTTCGCCGACATAAGAGGAGATCATCTTCGCGATCTGCCGGCTGTCGAGCAACATCCACAATCCGAAGCCATCGGCACCGGCATTGTTCGAGATCACCGTCAGCCCAGTGACGCCGCGCGCGCGCACCTCCGCAATCAGGCTCTCGGGGTTGCCCGACAGGCCGAACCCGCCGGCCATGATCGTCATCCCATCGAACAGCAGCCCGTCCAGCGCCGCCGCGGGCGTCTCCACCACCTTGTTCTTCATGCGTCCATCCTCTCGCGGGGCCATCGCTGCCCTGTCGCCCGCTGCTCTAGCGCCGCCGCGCTACCAGAACCAGCTTGCGACCAGGCAAGCGGTCGCCGCAAAGGTCGCGGCGGTGGTCGCCCAGCCGACCACGTTGAGCAAGCGGCCGTTGCGCCGCTCCCCCATCATCCCGCGATCGTTGGTCATCAGCATCATCATCAGCAGCAGCGGCGGGACCGAGAAGCCCTGAACGATGCCGGAGATCACCAGCGCGCGCATCGGGTTGAAGCCGAGGAAGTTCAGCCCGGCCGCGATCACCGTCACCACCAGGATCACCGCATAGAACAGCTTGGCCTCGCTCACCTTGTGATGAAGCGTGCCGTCCTTGCCGATGCCCTGCACCAGATCATAGGCCGCGCCGGTGGTCATCACGGGGACCGCAAGGAAGCCGACGCCGACCACCCCGAGAGCGAACAGCCATTTCGCACCCGCGCCGGCGAGCGGCTCGAGCGCTTGGGCCGCCTGTGCCGCGCTGTCGATCTGAGTGATCCCCTGCGGGTGAAGCGTGGTCGCGGTGGAAAGGATGATGAAATACAGAATGATGTTGGCGAAGATCATCCCCGTCATCACGTCGCGCCGGGTCCGCGCGAGCTCGCCGCGGCTCGCCCCGCGCCGCTGGCGGGCGGTCTCCTTGCCCTCGTCGATCTGCTCCTCCACCTCCTGGTTGGACTGCCAAGTGTAGACATAGGCCGACAGCGAGGTGCCGATGCAGGCGACCACCATCGCCAGGAAATCGGAGGAGAAGGTGATGTTCGGCGAGACGGTGGCGCGCACCACCTTGATCCAGTCCGGCCTGGCGAGCACCGCGGCGATCACATAGGCGAACAGCGCCAGGGTAAGCCAGCGGAACACCTTGCGCAGCATCTCGTAGCTGCCGAAGAACTGGAACAGCATCACCCCGATCGCGACCAGCACCACGATCAGCGGCACCGGGATCGGCACCAGCAGGTTGATCGCCGCGCCGACCCCGCCAAGGTTGGCGGAGGCCTCGATGACATTGCCGGCGAAGGCGCCGAGCATCAGCGGATAGAGCAGCCAGCGCGGGTAGCGATCGCGCACCGCGGCGAACAGCCCCTTGCCATAGACCCGCCCGAGCTTCGCCGCGATATAGGTCACGACGAACATCATCGGCAGCAGCACCGGGGCGATCCACAGGAAGCCGAGCCCGAACTTGGCGCCAGCGCTGGCATAGGTGCCGATCGCGGAAGGATCGTCGTCGGCGGCGCCGGTGATGATGCCGGTACCGAGCGCGCGCAGGACCCCGCCCTGCTGGGGTGGCACGCGTTGGCCGTCCTCGTCGCCCGCCGTCACCAAACCTGCCATGATGCTCCCGATTCGCCTCGCCCGATGCAAACAGCCCTGGCCGGCGTTGGTTCATTGCCGTTCGGTACGGCAGGCCGATTACGCCCCGGCGCGGGCCCCGGCTGCGTCACACCGGCGACCGGCGTAGTCGGGCATCGGCAGCCCGCCCGCGGCAGGGCATAAAAAAAGCCCGCCAACTCCATGAGCTAGCGAGCCTTTTTACTCTGGTGGGCGTGGCAAGGATTGAACTTGCGACCCCTGCGATGTCAACACAGTGCTCTACCACTGAGCTACACGCCCACGAGAGATGGGCCGATTAGCCGGGGTGCCCCGGGTGCGCAAGCCCTCAATTCAATTCGGTCACGCTTCCCATCGCGAACAGGCGATCGATCTCCATCACCAGCTCGCGCAGGTGGAAGGGCTTGGAGAGCACGCGGGCGTTGGGCATCTCGCGTTCCACCTTCAGCGTCACCGCGGCAAAGCCGGTGATGAACATCACCCGCAGCCCCGGCACCATCTCGGCGGCACGGCGCGCCAGCTCGATGCCGTCCATCTCCGGCATGACAATGTCGGTGAGCAGCAGGTCGAAACGCTCGCTCTGCAGCAGCGGAATCGCCGCGGTGCCGCGATCCACCGCGCTGACGCCATAGCCGGCACGCTCCAGCGCGCGGGTGAGGTACTCGCGCATCACCTGGTCATCTTCGGCGAGCAGGATTCGGATCATGACGCAACAGTCCCTTCAGTCCCGCCCCCTATGGCCGGCGCCCCGGCATTTTTCCAGCGCGCCTGCGGCCCGATGCGGCTAAGACGTGCCATAGATGGACGGATCGTTCGAGCTCCTGGGGAACGAGCCCCCGGCCAGCCCCCTGGTGCTGTCGGTGCCGCATGCCGGGCGCGATTATCCGGCGGCGCTGTGCGCGGCGCTGCGGGTGCCGATCGCGGCGCTGCTGCCGCTGGAGGATCGCCATGTCGACGCGGTGGCGCTGGCGGCGCGGGGTGTCGAGACGATGCTGGTCCAGCGCCGTCCGCGCGCCTGGATCGATCTCAATCGCAGCGAGGCCGAGCGCGACCCGCGCATTGACGAGGGCGCGCTGCCGAGCGCGCAGCCGAACCAATCCGCCAAGCTGCGCGGCGGCCTCGGTCTGGTGCCGCGCCGCGCCGGCGGGTCGAGCGACTTGTGGCGCCGCCGGTTCGGCGCGGGCGAGATCGCCGCGCGGATCGCCGAGGATTACCGGCCCTATCATGATCGGCTTGCCAGCTTGCTGGCGGCGGCGCGCGCGCGGTTCGGTATTGCCGTGTTGCTCGACGTGCATTCGATGCCGCCGCTCGCGAGCGGCGCGCAATTGGTGTTCGGCGACCGGTTCGGCCGCGCCGCCGCCTCGCGGTTCGTCGGCCGGCTGGAGGCCGAGGCGATGGCGTTCGGGATCCGGAGCGCGATCAACACGCCTTATGCCGGCGGCCATATCCTCGAGGCGCAGGCCGCGCCCGCGCGCGGCATCCACGCGATCCAGCTCGAGATCGATCGCAGCCTGTATCTCGATGGCCTGCTCGAGGCGCTCGGCCCGGGCTTTGCGCGCACCGTGGCAATGCTGCAGCGGATGCTGGCGGCGCTGGAGGACGAGGCGCTCGGCGCCGGCGCGGCGCTCGCGGCCGAATAAAAAAACCACCCCGTGCTGGAAGCACGGAGTGGCCAAGGTTCAGGGAGGAGGCACACCCGAAGGTGCGCCATACAGGCTCGCGAAAGGGGGGACACGAGCGCTGTACGAGTAGTAAATAGGTGAGCCCCCGATTGGTTCAACCCAATCGCCGCGCCGCCCCGGTTTTTTTGATTTCGCCTGTCGAGCCGGTCGTGCGCGCAACGACAACCGCCGGCGAGGAGCCCTCGCCGGCGGCCATGATCCCGACGATGTAGGCCGGCGATCGGCTTAGTTGAACTGCTGCTGGATCTGCGGCTGCGGCGCCTTGCCCTGCTGCACCTGGCGCGCGAAAATGTCGCGCATCAGCGACAGCGAGAACAGATGCGCGTAGAGCAGCGGCAGCATGCCCGACTGCGACATCTTGCGCAGCTGGTCGCCGCGCAGCCCGGCGAGCTTCTCCTCGTTGACCATCTGGAAGCCGCGATAGATGAACGGCGGCTGCCCTTCCTGCACCTGGATGCTGACCTCGCCCTCCATCAGCAGCTCCGCCTCGCGCAGCTCCTTCATGAAGTTCTGGGTGCGAGCACCGGCCTGCTCGAACTGCTCGGCGAAGCCGAGGATCGACTTGGTGAGCTCGCTCGGCTGGCCGTTCTCGAACAGGGGATCGCCATCGTCGAACGCGCCGATCGTCTCGGAGGTCGGATCGAAGCACAGCGACAGCTCCTCGGCGTCGGGGCGCAGCCGGGCGAGCATATAGGGATAGCGGCGGACGTATGCCGGCACGTAGAAGTTGTTCTCGGTGAGCTTACCCTCGTCGTCCATGAACACGTTGACGCCCTCGTTGAGGCCCATCAGCGCGAGCGGAATGGCGTCGTCGCCGACCGAAAACACGATCGGCATGAAGCGCTGGACGAGCGGAAATTCATCCACCGTGATCGGGATCGCATGCTGGCCGATCAGGAACGGCGCGGTCTGCTGCTGGCGGACCTTCCAATTGGCGTGGGTGTCGCTCGAGAGCGGCTCGAGGCCGTTGTAGAAAAGCGGAAGCGGCGCGCTGGCCATGAGGAAACTCTCCCATCGGGTGATCGCGGCGCTGCTCGCCGATTGGCGCGAGGCTCTATTGCGCGCCGGGCGAGGGCGCAAGCGTCACGAGCTTGAGTCGGGCGAAGGCGCAAGCGTCACCAGCTTGCCGGGGTTGAGGATGCCGAGCGGGTCCATTGCCGATTTGACCGCGCGCAGCGCCGTCATCCGCGCCGGCGACGCCAGCCGCTCGAGCTCGGCGCGCTTCATCTGACCGATGCCATGCTCGGCGGCGATCGAGCCACCGGCGGCGACCACCAGATCGTCGACGAAGCGGGTCACCACCGGCACGTCCTCGGCATACCAATGCGCCGGATCGGTGCCGGGCGCGGCGCGGACATGGAAGTGGACGTTGCCGTCGCCGAGATGGCCGAAGCCGCTGGCATGGGTACCCGGGAAGCGCGCCTCGCACGCCGCCGCCGCGGCGATCATGAACCCGGGCATGCTGTCCACCGGTACCGAGATGTCGTGCTGCGACGCCGGGCCCAGCGCACGCTCCGAATCGGAGATCGATTCGCGGATCCGCCAGAACGCCTCGGCCTGGCCGTCGCTGGCGGCGATCGTCGCATCGGCGATGAGGCCGTCGGCGAGCGCGGCGGCGAGCAGTTCCTCGAGCAGCGGCTGCCCGCGCGCATCGGTCAGCTCGATCAGTAGGTGCCAGCTGTGGTCGCCCGCCAGCGGCGCGCGCGCGCCGGGAACATGCGCAAGCACCGCGGCCAGCGTCTCGCGCGGCAGGATCTCGAAGCTTTCCAGCGCGTCGGTCCGCGCCTGGATGCGCCGCAACAGCCGCAGCGCCGCGGCAGGATCGCCGGTTCCCGCCCAGGCCGTCGCCCGCGCCGCCGGCAGCGGCACCAGCCGTAGCGTCGCCGCGGTGATCACCGCCAGCGTGCCTTCGGCGCCGACCAGCAGCTGGGTGAGATCATAGCCGCGATTGTCCTTGCGCAGCGGCGACAGCCCGTCGTGGATCGCGCCATCGGCCAGCACCGCTTCCACCCCCGCCACCAGCCCGCGCATCGACCCGAACCGCAGCACCTGGGTGCCGCCGGCGTTGGTCGAGACCAGTCCGCCGACCGTGGCATTGCCCTTGGCGCCGAGCGTCAGCGGGAAGCGGCGCTCGACACCGAGCGCGGCGGCGTGGAGATCGGCAAGGATCACCCCCGCGTCGGCAACCGCGAGATGGGCCTCGGCATCGATCGCGCGAATCCGGTTCATCCGCCGCAGCGACAGGATCAGCGCCGAGCCATCCGCCGGCGGCGTCGCGCCGCCCACCATCGAGCTGTTGCCACCCTGCGGCACCAGCGCCACGCGATGATGGGCCGCCGCGGCGACGATCGCCGCCACCTCGCGCGTGCTCTCCGGCGCCAGCAGCGCCGGCGCGCAGCCATGGAAGCGCTGCCGCCAATCGGTTTCCCAGGGCGTGATGTCGCCGCGCTCGGTGACGATCGTGCGCGGCCCCACCGTGCCGGCGAGCGCGTCGAGCAGCGCGCGCTGGGCGGCGGTCAGGTCGGATGGCGGCGGATCGATCACGGCCATCGCCGCTAGAACAAGTTCATCGCCCGTTCAACGATCGGCCCTACCAAGGTGGACGCCCGTGATGATCCACCCTGCCCTCCCCGTCCTGCTGCTCGCGCTGGCGGTGCCCGTCGCCGCGGCGCCGGAGGGGACGTTGGACCAGGAGCAGCTGGCGCAGCTGACCATCCACGAGCGGATCGTCATCCGCGTCCCGCGGATGCTCGGCCGCCGCGCGCCGGCGCCTGCCGCCACCGCGTGGAAGGAGAAGAAGGGCCCCAAGTGCATCGCCATCGCCGACCTCGGTGGGGCGATGGTGTCGCAGCCCGGCAGCGTCGACCTGGTGCTGACCGGCAACCGCCGCCTGCGCGCCAAGTTCGACGGCGATTGCGGGCCGATCGACTTCTATTCGGGCTTCTACCTGCGCCCCGCCGCCGACGGCCAGGTCTGCGCCAAGCGCGACGTGATCAGGATGCGATCGGGCACCAGTTGCCAGATCGATGCGTTCAAGATCCTCCGTCCCGAGCCATAACAGCGGCGGGATTTCGCGTTTTCTTGACTTTTGTGGCTAAATCCGCGAGCGCCGCAGGCGGTGCAGCGCGCTAGACGCTGCCATTTTTCGGACATTTGCATGAACTTCGCCGATCTCGGCCTTTCCGACGAACTCCTCAGCGCCGTCACGGAGGCTGGCTATTCCGAGCCGACTCCGATCCAGGCGAGCGCTATCCCCTCCGTGCTGATGATGCGCGACATCATCGGCATCGCCCAGACCGGCACCGGCAAGACCGCCGCCTTCGTGCTGCCGATGATCGACATCCTTGCCCACGGCCGCAGCCGCGCGCGGATGCCGCGCTCGCTGATCCTCGAGCCGACCCGCGAGCTTGCCGCGCAGGTCGCCGAGAATTTCGAGAAATATGGCGCCGGCCACAAGCTGTCGATGGCGCTGCTGATCGGCGGCGTCTCGATGGGTGACCAGATCAAGGCGCTGGAAAAGGGCGTCGACGTGCTGATCGCGACACCCGGCCGGTTGATGGACCTGTTCGGCCGCGGCAACATCCTGCTCACCGGCTGCTCGATGCTGGTGATCGACGAGGCCGATCGCATGCTCGACATGGGGTTCATCCCCGATATCGAGGAAATCTGCACCAAGCTGCCCAAGCAGCGCCAGACCTTGCTCTTTTCGGCGACGATGCCGCCGCCGATCAAGAAGCTCGCCGACAAGTTCCTCGACAATCCCAAGACCATCGAGGTGTCGCGCCCCGCCTCGACCAATCTCAGCATCAAGCAGGTGCTGGTGCCGGTCTCCGCCGTCGCCGCCAAGAAGCGCGACGCGCTGCGTCAGCTGCTCGGCCGCGAGGATGTGCGTAACGCGATCATCTTCTGCAACCGCAAGACCACCGTGCGCGAGCTCAACAAGAGCCTCAAGCAGCATGGCTTCAAGTCCGGCGAGATCCATGGCGACATGGAGCAGGCCCAGCGGATCGCCGAGCTCGATCTGTTCAAGGACGGCAAGATCAACATGCTGGTGGCGTCCGACGTCGCCGCGCGCGGGCTCGACATCAAGGGCGTCAGCCACGTCTTCAATTTCGACGCCCCCTGGCACCCTGACGACTACGTCCATCGCATTGGCCGCACCGGCCGCGGCGGTGCGACCGGGACCGCCTACACGCTGATCACGCCCGACGACGCCGAGAATATCGCCAATATCGAAAAGCTCACCGGTCAGAAGATCGAGCGGCTGACGCTTGGCGACGATGCGCCAGAGGCCACCGCCGCCGCCACCGGCGCCGACGAGCCCCGCCGCGGCCGCCGCGAGCGCACGCCGCGTGGCGACGCGGGCCGCACCGCGCCGGCC
>NZ_JBWKOS010000016.1:0-44792 GCF_059416225.1 Sphingomonas sp. GW821-FHT09E03
GTGGCGGCGCGCCCGGCGGGAGGGTCGCCGCCGCGCGCGACCGCGCCGCCGCCACCGATCATGGACAGCACGCCGACCATCGCCGCGCCGGCGCTGGCGCTGTCATCGCCGATCGCGGCGCCGCCCGCGCCGGCGATCGGTCCGGCGCAGGGCCTAGCCGCGCGCGACGGCCAGGGCAGTGGCCGCGGTGCGGGCGATGGCACGGGCGGTGGCGACGGCAGCGGCGGGCGTGGTCCGGTCTATGGTGCGGCGGCGTGGATCGTGAAGCCGAGCGATCAGGAGATGGGGGTGTTCTGGCCGCCAGCGGCCAAGGCCAGTCACGTGGCGGGGCTGGTGGTGCTCGAATGCAAGGTGCCGCGGCCGGGGCCGCCCAAGCATTGCTGGATCGCGATCGAAACGCCGCGTCGCTACGGCTTCGGCGCCGCCGCACTGGCGATGTCGCGACAGTTCAGGATCAAGCCGGTGACCCGCGACACCGCGATGCTCGACCTGCCGGTGCGCATCCCGGTGCTGTTCGACCCGCGCCGGCTCGCGGTCAACGAGTGACGCGGGTGATGTGGCCCATCTTGCGGCCGGGACGGGCGGCGGCCTTGCCGTAGAGGTGGAGGTGGGCGCCGGGCTCGGCGAGGGCGGCAATCCAGGGGTCGTCGCCGATCAGATTCTCGAGCTCGACCTGCGCACCGGTGCGGCTGGTCGCGCCGAGCGGCAGGCCGCAGATCGCGCGGATGTGGTTCTCGAACTGCGAGGTCTCGGCGCCCTCGATGGTCCAGTGGCCCGAATTGTGGACGCGCGGCGCCATCTCGTTGAACACCGGGCCGTCGCCGCCGACGAAGAACTCGCAGGCGAGCACGCCGACATAATCGAGCTCGGCGGCGATGCGGCAGGCGAGCGCGGTCGCCTCGGCGGCCTGGGCGAGGATCTCGGGCGGCGCGGGGACGGTGGAGGTGCGCAGGATCGCGTCGCGGTGGACGTTGTGCGGCGGATCGTAGCGGACGGTGGCGCCATCCTCGCCGCGCGCGATCAGGATCGAGAATTCATGGTCGAACGGGACGAACGCCTCGAGCACGGCGGGGCCGCCGATCGCCGCCCAGGCGGCGTCGGCATCGGCGGGCACGTGGAGCCGCGCCTGGCCCTTGCCGTCATAGCCGAAGCGGGTGGTCTTGAGCACCGCGGGGGTGCCGACATGGGCGATCGCCGCGTCGAGGCCGGCGCGGCTGTCGACCGCGGCCCAGCAGGCCGGCGCACCGCCGACCTGCTCGACGAAGCGCTTCTCGGCGATCCGCTCCTGCGCGACGGCGAGCGCACGCGGATTGGGAAAGACGGGGACGCGGCTCGCCAGCCATTCGACGGGCGCGAGCGCGATATTCTCGAATTCATAGGTGACGACGTCGCAGGCCGCAGCAAAGGCGGCGAGCGCGTCTTCGTCGTCATAGCCGGCGCGGGTGATCGCCGAGGCGGTCTGCGCGGCGACACTCTCGGCGTCGGGGGCGAAGATGTGGGTGCGGTAGCCGAGTTGTGCCGCGCCGACCGCGAGCATCCGCCCGAGCTGGCCGCCGCCGAGGATGCCGATGGTCGCGCCGGGCTGCAGCATCACGCGGGGTCGGTGGCGACGGCGTTGGTCTGCGCGGCACGCCAAGCCTGAAGACGGGTGGAGAGTGCCTCGTCGGCGGTGGCGAGGATCGCGGCGGCGAGGAGGCCGGCGTTGATCGCGCCGGGCTTGCCGATCGCGAGCGTGCCGACCGGAATGCCGCCGGGCATCTGCACGATCGACAGCAGGCTATCCATGCCTTTCAGTGCCTTGGATTCGACCGGTACGCCGAGCACGGGGAGGTGGGTCATCGACGCCGCCATGCCGGGCAGGTGCGCCGCGCCGCCGGCACCGGCAATGATCACCTTAAGGCCGCGATCCGCGGCGCCGGTGGCGTAATCGTAAAGCCGCTGCGGGGTGCGGTGCGCGGAGACGACGCGGGTCTCATGTGCGACGCCGAGCGCGTCGAGCGTCTCGGCGGCGTGGTGCATCGTCTCCCAGTCGGAGGTCGAACCCATGATGATGCCGACCAAGGGGTCTGCCACCCGCCAACCTCCGCTTGCGAAAAGAGCGGGCTGCGTAGCGTGAGGGGCCAGAGAGGGCAAGGCGGCGAGGCACCGCTTTTGCCGCTCTTGGTCATCCCGGGTCCAGCCCGGGATGACGGGGGACCTCTTAGCCGAGGTGAAGGCGGCCCTTCGCATCCACCGTGACCGTCAGCTTGTCATAGCCTTCGGTGGTGGGATGGCTGCCCGCATAGGGATGAGTGTGGGTAGCGCTGATCACCATCACCGCAGCGCCCGCGGCTTCGGCGGCGGCGATGCCGGCGGGGGCGTCTTCCCACACCAGGCAGTCGTGCGGATCGACCGCAAGCGCGCGGGCCGCGGCGAGAAAGCAGTCGGGCGCGGGCTTGCCGTGCTCGACATCGTCGGCGGTGATCAGCACCGGTGGGGGTGGCAGGCCGGCGATCTCGAGCCGGCGCAGCGCGAGGCGGCGCGGCGCCGAGGTGACGATCGCCCAGCTGCCGACCGGCAGCGCCGCCAGGAAGTCGGCGGCGCCGCTGATCGGCACGATGCCGTCGACATCGTCCATTTCCGCCTGCGTCAGCTGATCGGCTTCGACCTGGGCGTCGATGCCGGCAGGGCCGAAGCGGCGGATCGTCTCCACCGCGCGCACCCCGTGCATCTGCGCGAGCACCGTCTCGGGATCGAGCCCATGGCCCTCCGCCCAGCCGCGCCAGGCGCGGATCGCGGAGGCGATGCTGTCGATCAGCGTGCCGTCCATGTCGAACAGGAAGGCGGCGAAGCTGCGCCCCGGATAGCGCAAAGGCTCAGCGCTCATTGAGGTAGTAGCGATCGGTCGCGGCGAGCTGGTCGTCGAGCTGGTAGACGATCGGCTGGCCGGTGGGAATCTCGAGGCCGGTGATCTCGTCGTCGGGAATGTTGGAGAGATGCTTGACCAGCGCGCGCAGCGAATTGCCGTGCGCTGAGATCAGCACGCGCTGGCCATCCTTGAGCGCGGGGGCGATGCGCTGCTCCCAATAGGGCAGGACGCGGGCGATCGTGTCCTTGAGGCTCTCGGTCTGGGGCACGGCGATGCCGGCGTAGCGGCGGTCCTTGGAGAGGTCGTATTCGCTGCCGGCTTCGAGTACGGGCGGGGGCACGTCGAAGCTGCGGCGCCAGATGTGGACCTGCTCGTCGCCATGCTTGGCTGCGGTCTCGGCCTTGTTGAGCCCGGTGAGGCCGCCGTAATGACGCTCGTTGAGGCGCCAGTCCTTCTCCACCGGCAGCCACAGCCGGCCCATCGCCTCGAGCGCCAAATCGAGCGTCTTGATCGCGCGGGTCTGCAGCGAGGTGAAGGTCATGTCGAAGTCGAGGCCCTTGGCGGCCATCAGCTCGCCCGCGGCGCGCGCCTCGGCGGCGCCCTGCTCGGTGACGTCGACATCCCACCAGCCGGTGAAGCGGTTTTCCAGGTTCCAGGACGACTGGCCGTGGCGGATCAGGACGAGGGTGGGCATGGGGCGGGCTCCTAAAAGTTCGATGCGCAGATAGCCGGCGGTGACGCGGGGGTCGATGCGAGTTCTTCTTGCCCCGTTCGCCCTGAGCCGGTCGAAGGGCAATGAGTCTCATCGTGCTTCGACAGGCTCAGCACGAACGGGGAGAGAGGGCGTATGACGCCACGCCGTTGCCCGCCGATCCGGTCGATCAAGCCGGCTGCTCTTGAAGGACGAGAGTCATGAAACGGTTGTGTTCGCTCGCCGGATAGCCGCCGAACACCGGCCCGTCGACAAAGCCGGCGCGCTCGTAGAGCGCATTGGCGGGCGCGAACGCCGGCGCCGTGCCGGTCTCAAGGCTGAGCCGGGCATAGCCGCGGGCGCGGGCGGTGGCCACGATGTGGCCGAGCAGCGCGCTGGCGACGCCGCGGCGCAGGTGATCGGGGTGGACACGCATCGATTTCACCTCGCCATGACCCGGCTCCAGTTCCTTCAGCGCGGCCATGCCGAGCAAGGTGTCACCGTCCCATGCCGACCAGAAGCGAATCGCGAGGTGGCGCAGGGCATCGATGTCGAGCGCATGGGCGTTGGCGACCGGGGTGTTGGCATTGGCCTCGCGGACGTGGAAGCGCAGCAGCTCGATCACTGCGGGGTGATCGAGCCCGCCCTCGCGCAGCTCCACGCTCAGATCTCGTCGATCATGGCAGCGAGCGTCTCCAGGCAGGAGACGGCCAGCTGCCCCGAGCGCTCGCCCGACCAGCCGAACTCGGGGTCGGGGTTGGTGTCGTGGTCCTTGAACGGCATCTCCAGCGTCACCGACACCGCGCCGAAGCGCTGGGCGAGCTGGTTGGTCGACATGGACAGGTTGGCCTGGCCGGCGCCCGCTTTGGGATAGCCACGTTCGGTCTGAAAATCGGGCGTGTGGGCGGCAAGGCGGCGGCCGAACTCGTAGAATTTGGCGCCATGCTCTTCCGTCCAGTTGGGGATGCCCTCGAAGCCGGCGATGAAATTGGCGGGGATCGCCTCGTCGCCATGGACGTCGATCGCAAAGGCGACGCCGGTCTCGTCCATCGCGTCGCGGACGCAGAGCACCTCGGGGCTGCGCTCGAGGCTCGGCGCGTGCCATTCGCGGTTGAGGTTCACCCCCGCGGCATTGGTGCGCAGATGGCCGCGGCGGGTGCCGTCGGGGTTCATGTTGGGGACGACATGAACCGTCGCCTTGGCGAGCAGCTCGGCGGCGGCGGGGCTGGTCAGCCAGCCGAGCGCGCCCTCCATCCAATATTCGGTCATCGATTCGCCGGGATGCTGACGCGCGTAGAGCCACACCGGCTTGGCGCCGCTGCCGATACGGAAATAGTCGACCGGCTGGCCATCAAGGCTGGTGCCGAGCTGGCGATGGGTGACGCCGGGCTTGAGCGCGGTGCGCGCGACCAGCGCCTCGTGCATCTCCATCGTGTAGGGCGCGAAATAGGCGAACCAGGCGAGCTCGCCATCGAGCTGGTAATCGAACGAGAGCACGCCATTCTCGTAGCGGGTATCGATCATCCGCCAGGCGAGGCGATCGGTGCTGGCGCGGGTCTGGTAGCCCGGCCAGCCGAACGGATAGGCCGACTTGCCGGCGTTGACGATGCGGAACTGCAGGCGCCGGCCGCGCGCGCCGGCGACCCGGAACGAGAACCATTGGAAAAAGTCCGACTGGTGATCGGCGACGATCTCCAGGTCGACGCGGTCGCCGTCGATGGCGACCACGCGGATGTTGCCGCCGTCGAACGCGGCGTTGATGGCGATGGTCATGGTTCTCGCTTTCGGGGAGCTGGTCAGCGTACCGAGATAGTGCGGCCCGACTGGCCGGGGAACCCCGTGAACAGCGCGCGGGCGAGGCGGCCGGCCTGTTCGTCGGCGGCCTTGATGTCGCTGATGCCCTGGGCATGGCCTTCCCAGACCGGCGACTGATCGACCCGGCGCTTGATCGTCACCGCGAGCTCGGCGACCAGCACGGTGGTGCTGCGGCTCTTGCCGATCGGGAAGCCGACGCCGCCGCCAAGCCCGATGCCGCTGCCACCCCGGCGCCCGCCACCGCCGCTGAACCCGCCGGCACCGAGGCCGACGCTGAACGGCGACTGGCGCGGCGGGCCGGCCTGTTCGGTGCGGGTGAAGGCGACGGTGGCGATGAACTCGGGCTGCGCGCCCTGCGGGACCGCGGCATAGCCGTTGCGGTACAGTTCGCCCTCGACCGCGGCGGCATAGGTCTTGAATTCGAGGCTGGCGGGCGCGCCGCCGGTGAGCGGCTGGACGCTGACGGTGCCGCGCGCGATCGGCTCGCCGAGATGGTAGCGGATCACCTCGGCCGGCGGCAGCGAGGCGGTGGTGGTGCAGCCGGCGAGCAGCGCGGCGGCGGCGCCCAGGGCGAGGAGCGGGCGGATGGTCATGGCGGCGGTACCCTTGTAAGCGTGGGACGAGTCATCGTTGCGATAGGGAAACGCTCTAACGCGGCGAGCGTTGCTTGACTATTGCAGGGCCGATCACTAGGCGATCGCGCTTTCCGAACACCATCATTTTGCAAAGAAGCGAATCGATCATGAAGATCCGCAATTCCCTGAAGTCGCTCAAGGATCGCCACCGGGACAACCGCGTGATCCGCCGCCGCGGCCGCACGTACGTGATCAACAAGACCAACCGCCGCTTCAAGGCGCGCCAGGGCTGAGCCATTTTGGCTAAGCCCACGGCCGTCATCTTCGATGTCGGCCGGGTCTTGTACGATTGGGATCCGCGGATCCTCTACAGGCGCCTGATCGACGACGATCGGGCGCTTGACGCGTTCCTGCGCGACGTCGTTACCCATGAGTGGCACTTCCAGCATGATGCGGGCCGCGACTTCGCCGATACCTCGGCGGAGCTGATCGCGCTGCACCCGCAGCACGAGACGCTGATCCGCGCCTGGGGGCCACGGTTCCTGGAGAGCATCGGCGCGCCGATCGCGGGCATGGACGCGCTGGTCGGCGAGCTCGACGCGGCGGGCGTGCCGCTGTTCGCGATCACCAACTTCAGCCATGAATTCTGGCCGCCGTTCCGCGCCCGCGAGGCGGCGATGTTCGATCGCTTCCGCGACGTGGTGGTGTCCGGGGCCGAGAAACTGGTGAAGCCCGATGCGGCAATCTACCGGCTGGCGCTGGAGCGGTTCGGGCTCGAGGCGGCCGACACGGTGTTCATCGACGACAATGAAGCAAACATCGCCGGCGCCCGGGCGGTGGGGCTGATCGCGCTGCACTTCACCGACGAGCCGACGCTGCGCGCCGCGCTGACCGAGCTGGGGCTGCTCGCCTAGCGCCGGCGGCGCTGCTGCCGTCGCGGCGGCGCTCAGCCGAGGAAATTGCTGAGCACGTCGGGGTGGAAGCCCCAACCGGCGAAGCCGCAGATGCCGAAGAACAGCCCGAAGCCGCCGAACGCCCAGGCCGCCGCGAGCAGCCAGCCGCTCTCCACCAGCGCCGCCACCGCCGCCAGCGATACCGCGGTGGAGATCAGCGCGTCGCTGGCGTCGAATTGGTCGTCATGGATGTTGAGCGCATCGTAGAGCGCACTCGACGCCTTGGCCTGGGCAGCGAAGCCGGGCGCCTCGCTCTTGTAGCGGGCGATGTCGGCAGCAAAGCCGGCAAGCGCCGGGGCGGCCGCCTCGCCGCGGGCGGTCGCGGCGAGCTGGGTGCGCGCGACCTCGGTGATGCGGATCTTGGTCCGCGTCGCCTGATATTCGTTCCACTGGTCGACCGAATCGGACTGCGCCTGCTGCATCGCCTGGACGATGTTGCCGTCCTTGATGTTAGACAGGCCCATGAACACCGACAGCACGACGACGGTGATGGCGATGCTGCGGTTGAGGCGCTTGTCCTTGGCCTCGGCGCTGACTTCGAGTTCCATGGCCGGCGCTCTGCGGCGAACGCCGGCCGGGAGCCAGTGAAATCAGCGTCATTCGCGCGTCAGCTATAGTCCTTCAGCTCGTCGCCGATGATGCGCACGACGTGGAGGACATTGGTGGAACCGGGGGTGCGGAACGGCACGCCGGCCATCACGATCACCCGGTCGCCGGCCTTGGCGATGCCGGTGCGCAGCGCCATGCGCTTGGCCTTGCCGACCATGTCCTCGAACGATTCGACGTCGCGGGTGAACACCGCATGGGTGCCCCACAGCAGGCCGAGCCGGCGCGCGGTGTCCTTGCTGGGGGTGAGCACCAGGATCGGTACCGGCGGCCGCTCGCGCGCCACCCGGCGCGCGGTGGACCCTGAGGTGGTGAAGCAGATGATCGCGGTCGCCGAGGTCGTCCTGGCGATCGACTTGGCCGCCTCGGCGATCGCGTCGGCGGTGGTGGGATCGGGGCGGGTGACGGTGAAGTGGATGCGATCGCCGTGCATCGGATCGCCCTCCACCGAGACGCCGATCGCGTTCATCATCGACACCGCCTCGACCGGCCAGTCGCCCGCGGCGCTTTCCGCCGAAAGCATGATCGCATCGGCGCCGTCGTAGATCGCGGTGGCGACGTCCGACACCTCGGCACGGGTCGGCGACGGGCTGGTGATCATCGATTCGAGCATCTGCGTCGCCACCACCACCGGGCGGCCGAGGCGGCGCGAGGTCTCGACGATCCGCTTCTGCAGCGGCGGCACCATCTGCGGCGGCATCTCGACGCCGAGATCGCCGCGCGCGACCATCACGCCGTCGCACATCTCGACGATCTCCTCGAGCCGGTCGATCGCGGCGGGCTTCTCGATCTTGGCGAGCAAGGCGGCCTTGCCGCCGATCAGCTTGCGCGCTTCGGCAAGATCCTCGGGGCGCTGGACGAACGACAAGGCGATCCAGTCGACGCCCTGCTCGATCGCCCAGGAGAGATCGCTGCGGTCCTTCTCGGTAAGCGCGGCCATCGGCAGCACCACATCGGGGACGTTGAGGCCCTTGTTGTTCGACAGCGGGCCGCCGACCTCGATGTTGCACTCGATCCGGTCGGGGCCATGATCGGTGACGCGCAGCACGAGCTTGCCGTCATCGAGCAGCAGCCGCGCGCCGGGCTCGATCGCCTCGAATATCTCGCGGTGCGGCAGCTCGACGCGGGTGGCGTCGCCCGGCGTGGGATCACGGTCGAGCACGAAAGTGCCGCCATGGGGGAGGACGACCTTGCCGTCCTTGAACTTGCCGACGCGCAGCTTGGGGCCCTGCAGATCGGCAAGGATGGTGGTGGGGCGCTCGAACTTCTCCTCGAGCGCGCGGATCGCCTGGATCACCGCGATCTTCGACTGCTGATCGCCGTGACTCATGTTGACGCGGAAGGCGTCGGCCCCTGCCTGGAACAGGGTGGCGATCATCTCAGGGGAATTGCTCGCCGGGCCGAGCGTCGCGAGCACGCGCACTTTTCGGGGGCGGGGCGCGATGGCAGTGGTCATGAACGAGGCTCCTGGGGAATGGCCGGCTGCCCCTCTAGCCGCTATCGGTTGAGGATCAACCTTGGGAAACGACATGACCGACAAACTCGACCAGCTCGATGATGCGGTGGCGGCAGCGGCGTTCCGCCGGCTGGTACGCCACCTGCGCCATCGCACCGACGCGCAGAACATCGATCTGATGGGCCTATCCGGCTTCTGCCGCAACTGCCTTGCCGACTGGATCGAGGAAGCCGGGCACCTCGACAAGGCCGAGGCGCGCGAGACGATCTACGGCATGCCCCAGGCCGAGTGGAAGGCGCGCTATCAGGCGCAAGCGACACCCGAGCAGATCGCGCGGATGGAGGAAAGCATGACAAGAAACGCGCCCGCGAGCGATGCGGACGACGCACTCGACGAGGCGCTCGACGAGAGTTTCCCGGCAAGCGATCCGCCATCGATGACCGATCCCGCGCGGGGTTGAGCCAACGCGGTTAACGCCCTAGACGCGCCCTCCTACCGGTGTCGGGCGACGCGTCCGGCCGGTGTTCACATCATCACATAAGGGGCCGCGCGAGGTTTGCGCGGTGGCGGGAAACACATGGCAGACGACCGGCAAGAAGGCATGGGTGGCGGGCACGTCGCGGCGGATGAGCTGCGGCTGCTGATCGAGCGCGCCGAGCGGCTCGAAGAGGAAAAGAAGGGCATCACCGACGACATCAAGGACGTGATGGCCGAGGCCAAGGGCCGCGGCTACGACCCCAAGGCGATCCGCAAGATCCTCTCGATCCGCAAGAAGAAGAAGGAAGAGTATCAGGAGGAGGAAGCCATCCTCGAAGTGTACATGCAGGCGCTGGGGATGATCTGATCCCGTGCGGCGGCCGCCTTTCGCCTCGTGCGGGGTGGTCGCTGCGCGTTTGAGCCTGGGCGGCGGGAGCGTCATAGCTCGCCCGGGGCAGGTGACGTTTCCCGTCATGCTGAACTTGTTTCAGCATCCATGACCGACGCCAATCGTGAGCCGGCGGGCCGTGCAGGCCATGGATCCTGAAACGAGTTCAGGTGACGAGGATGGAGGAGCGGCCTAGGCCGCCTCCGCCGCCGCGGTGCTCCAGCCCAGCCGCGGGATGGTGATCGAGCGCTTGCCCGACAGATCGGTGCGGCAGACGAACAACTCGCGACTCTCGATATAGGTGACGAGCCGGCGGACGCGGCCCAGCGAGCTGGTGCCGTAGGTGGTCGCAAGCGATTCGTCCGAGGGGCACGGCTCGCCGTCCTTGGCGGCGCGCGCGACCAGCAGGAACGGGCCGATCATGTCGTCGGGCAGCGTCGCCGCCAGTTCCATCGCGCCGGCCCATTGCTCATCGGTGACGTCGAAGATGCCGGCGCGCGCCGCCGACAGCCGGCGGGTGAAGCCGGGCAGGTCGAGCGGCGGCCGGGCGAGGCCGGCCATGCGGCAGCGGACCTGGAAATCCTGGAACAGCACCGACGGCGGGCGCAGCGCCGAATCGGCATCGGCGACGATTGCCTCGAGCACCCCCGCATAGATCGTCTCCACCTCGTCGTCCGACTTGTCGGGGAGCGGCGCGAGCGTCGCCGGCGGGGCGGGGCGCTCGATGGTGTCGATCAGCTCCTCGGCGGGCACGCGGCGCGGGCGCGAATCGAACGCCATCGGCAGCTGCGGCGCGGTTTCGGGCGGCGGCGCGAAGATCAGCTCCTGGAGATTTTCCGCGGGCGACGAGGGCAGCGGCGTGAGCTTGGGGCTGCCGCTGCGCGCCGAAGTATCGACCTGGCCGATCTTCACCGTGATCGGCCGCCGCGACACTGCAGGGCCGAGCGCCAGGAAAGTGCCACGAGCGAGATCGCGGATCTGCTCGGCCTGGCGGCGCTCCATGCCGAGCAGGTCGGCGGCGCGGGCCATGTCGATGTCCAGAAACGTACGACCCATCAGGAAGTTGGACGCCTCGGCGGCGACGTTCTTGGCGAGCTTGGCGAGCCGCTGGGTAGCGATCACCCCGGCGAGCCCACGCTTGCGGCCGCGGCACATGAGGTTGGTCATCGCCGACAGCGAGGCGCGGCGGACGTCTTCCGCCACCTCGCCGCCGGTGGTGGGGGCGAACAGCTGCGCCTCGTCGACCACGACGAGCGCCGGATACCAATGTTCGCGCGGGGCGTCGAACAGCGCCGAGAGGAAGGCCGCGGCGCAGCGCATCTGGCCCTCGGCCTCGAGGCCTTCGAGGCTGAGCACCACCGAGGCGCGATGCTCGCGCAGCCGCGCCGCGATGCGCGCGATCTCGCGCTCGGCATAATCAGCGGCCTCGATCACGACATGGCCATAGGCCGGCCCCAGCGTGACGAAATCGCCCTCGGGATCGATCACCACCTGCTGGACCTGCCCGGCCGAGCGCTCGAGCAGGCGGCGCAGCAGGTGCGACTTTCCCGAGCCCGAATTGCCCTGGACGAGCAGGCGGGTGGCGAGCAGTTCTTCGAGGTCCATGGTCACGGGCGCGCCACGCTCGTCGCTGCCCATGTCTACGCTGACGGTCATTGTCGCGTGCAATGGCCGATTGCCGGGGGTGGGGGCAAGGCTTGTCTGCGGCCGTCGGGCTCGGTCTGGCGAAAACCGGCGGCGCGGCCTAAGGGCTTCCCTAGTATCGCACAGAGGCAGTCATGGCAGGCCATTCCAAGTTCAAGAACATCATGCACCGCAAGGGCGCGCAGGATAAGAAGCGCTCGAGCATGTTTTCCAAGCTCAGCCGCGAAATCACCGTGGCGGCGAAGATGGGTCTCCCCGATCCTGACATGAATCCGCGGCTGCGCGCCGCGATCAACGCCGCCAAGGCGCAGTCGGTGCCCAAGGACAACATCCAGCGTTCGATCGACAAGGCTGCCAAGGGCGACACCGAGAATTACGAGGAAATCCGCTACGAGGGCTTCGGCCCGGGCGGGGTGTCGCTGATCATCGAGGCGCTGACCGACAACCGCAACCGCACCGCGACCAACGTGCGCACCGCGGTCGCCAAGAATGGCGGCAATCTCGGCGCCGGCGGCTCGGTGAGCCATGCGTTCGACCGGGTCGGGCTGATCAACTATCCGGCGAGCGCCGGCGATGCCGAGACGGTGTTCGAGGCGGCGCTGGAGGCGGGCGCCGAGGACGTCACCTCGTCCGAGGACGGCCACGAGATCTGGACCGCGGTCGGCGATCTGCACGGTGTCACCAAGGCGCTGGAATCGGTGCTCGGCGAACCCGAGGGCGCCAAGCTCGCCTGGCGGCCGCAGACCATGGTCGCGGTGGACGAGGCCGATGCGGCGACCCTGTTCAAGCTGATCGACACGCTGGACGACGACGACGACGTCCAGACGGTGTGGGGCAATTACGAGGTCTCCGACGAGGTGATGGAGAAGCTGGGGTGATTTTCGCCCGCGCGACGGCGCGACGCCGCGAAGAAGGTTGGCGCAGAGGCGCGGAGGACGCGGAGGCGTTCGTCCTCTTGCGCCCGCGATTGGAAAGATCCGCATGGATGCTGGCAGAGCGGTCTGCGCGAAGGCGCGGCGGTTGCCACGGGCGATTGTCTGCATGCTCCGCGCCTCTGCGCGCACCCTCTTCGCGCCTTCGCGCCTTCGCGTGACGTGATCATCCTCGGCCTCGACCCGGGGCTCGGCACCACCGGCTGGGGCGTCATCCGGGCCGACGGCAACCGGCTGAGCCATGTCGCCAACGGCCAGATCAAGACCGATCCGTCGATGCCCTTGCCGCGGCGGCTGTCGAACCTGTTCGAGGCGCTGGGCGAGGTGATCCGCGCCGAGCGGCCGGACAGCGCTGCCGCCGAGGAGGTGCTGGGCAACACCAATGCGCAATCGACGCTCAAGCTCGGCCAGGCGCGCGGCGTGGTGCTGCTCGCCGCCGCTACCGCCGGGCTGCTGATCGGTGAATATCATCCCTCCACCGTCAAAAAGGCGGTGGTCGGCACCGGCGGCGCCGAGAAACGGCAGATCCAGGCGATGATGGCGGTGCTGCTTCCCGGCGCCAAGCTCGCCGGGCCCGATGCCGCCGATGCGCTTGCGGTGGCGATCACCCACGCCCATCACCTCGCCAGCGCGCGAGCGCAGGCGCGGCGCATCGGCGGCGCCTGATCCGCTGCCAAAGTGATTGCAACCTAGCCTGATCGCGCCTGTTTCGGGTTAAAAAACAATTGTTAAGCGTGTCAGCCCGACTGACGCTTCATGTTCATGGTCAAAGCCTTCCCTGCCGATGCGCGCGTATTGATCGTCGGCCGCGGGACGTGGGATGTCGCCGAGGCGCTCCGGTTCAAGGGCGAGGTGGCTGCCGTGCTCACCCATTGCGGCCGCCGTTGCGGGCCGGTGCGGATGCTGGCGGATCTCACCGAGCATCATCTGCAATGTTCGCGCGTCTCCGAGGTCAACGCCGAGACCGCGCAGATCATCAAGGACGCCAAGATCGAGCGCTACGCGCTGGCGGTGCCGGGCGCGCTGCTGCGGCTGCAGGCGCGGCGCCTGCTCTGCGGCGTCAATTTCAGCATGTTCGCCAATCGCGAGGAGGCGGCGGCGTGGCTCGACTGGCCGCTCGAGGCGCTTGCCCGTGACATCGAAGCCAGCTGTGGCGAGCGATTGCACGACGCGGCGTGATCACCCCCTCGGCAAGGCCGGCGTGATCATGAGTGGTGCCGGCGGAGTGGACAGCGGATGCTGCGGCATCCCTGCATGGGCGCGCAGCAGGATCCAGGGGACCTGGTCGGGCGCGAACAGCGCACGCTGGCGGCGATCGTAGAACGGCGGCCGATGGTCGCCGACGATCAGCACGTCCGTGGGCGGCCAGTCGGGCGCGAGCATCTCATGAGCAAGGCTTGCGAACAGATCGTCCCAGATCCGGAACATGCGGCACGCCATCGGCGCGCGCGCGGCGAGGGCGGGTTCGAACGCCTCGCAATGATCGGTGTGCAACGCCGCCAGCACCGGCACCGGATAATGCGAGTTGAGCGTCATCCAGTGGATGAACTGCGGCGTCCGCGCCGCCTTGAGCTGGCGGGCGATGATCGCGGGCACGGCGCGATCGCAGGCGCCGGGGAACACGCCCGGACAGCGCGGCTGCCCGGGGGTGATCAGCGAATCGCGGAACCGCATCCGCTGGAACCCGGCGTGCGGATACCAGCGCGCGCGATCGTACATCGCCGCGCTGAAGCCGTGGAGCGCGGTGGTGTCATAGCCGCGGCGGCGCAGACGCATCGGCAGGCATTGCGCGTCGGTGGCGACGAGCAGCGACTGATTGTCATCCCACCGGCCGCACAGCTCGCGGATCTCGGAATTGACGGTCGGGCCGAAGAAGAACGTGCTGCCCTGGGTGATGGAGACATGCCGGCGCAGCGCGCTGGTCTGGAGCCGGGCAAACAGGCGCTTGAGCAGCGCCGGGTCGCGGGGCAGGCCCATCGCCTCGACATCGATCAGCACGAGATGGCGGTCGCCGCTGGCATTGGCGGCGAACCCGCTGAGGCTGACCGCCGACTGGAACGGGCCGGGCGGCAGCGTGGTGGCATAGATCCCGCCGTTCCAGCGGCTGACCGCGAGATCCATCCCGGACCAGGCGAGGCTCGCCGCAATCGCGATCAGCAGCGACGAGCCACGGCGAAAGGCCATGTCGCGTGTCGCCACGCCCATCGCCACGGCGATGGTGACCAGCACGCCGGCGCCGGCCACCCGATAGTCGGGCGAGGTGGTGAAGGTGGTCTCGGGCAGGATCGCCATCGAGCCGATGATGCGGGTGGGCGCGATGTTGAACAGCTGCGAGATGAAGACGGTGACCGAATACAGCGTCGTGCAGACGAACGCCGCGCGCTTGACGGTGACCGGCATCGCCCGGACGAGCAGGCCGGCGAGGCTGGTGACGATGATCACCATGGGCCGTGGCGGGCTGCCGACCAGCCAGAGCAGCGCGTAGCCGGTGTTGGCGACGACGATCCACAGCAACAGCCACGACAACAGGCGCCGTCGTTCCAAGCGTTGCGCGGGATCGCGTGGAACATCGCGCCCGACGGGCGATCGATGTGTCAGCGCACCGGCATAGAAATTCGTGGTCATCGCGCGGTGATCGCCCCTTATCGTCGGTGGGCGAGCGATGGCCGGTCATCGTTAACTTGCGCGCGACCGTGCCTTGCGACTTCCACGGTATCGTAACTGGCTGCGGCCGGGACGAAGACTGCCCGCCGGCAGGCTAGGATCTTGACATCAACTAATTTGCCGCCACGCGAACCATGAATTGGTGGTGATCCGCCGCTGGCCGCGCATGATGACGCGGGCGCGGCTTTGTTCTACCGCGACGCTCATGATCGCACATCTGAAGGGACGCCTGGAGGCGACCGGCCTCGACCATGCCGTGATCGACGTCGGCGGGGTCGGCTATCTGGTCGGCGCATCGGCGCGGACGCTGTCGGCGATCGGGCCGGTGGGGGAAGCGGCGACCCTGTTCACCGAAATGCTGGTCGCCGAGGATTCGATCCGGCTGGTCGGCTTCGCGAGGATCGACGAGCGCGACTGGTTCCGGCTGCTTACCGGTGTCCAGGGCGTCGGCGCGCGGGTGGCACTGGCGATCCTGTCGGCGCTCGACACCGCCGAGATCAGCCGGGCGATCGCGGCGCAGGACAAGACGATGATCGCGCGCGCCAACGGCGTCGGCCCCAAGCTGGCCGAGCGGATCGTCCGCGAGCTCAAGGACCGGGTGGGGACGGTGGCGCTCGGGCCGGGGGCGGCGGCGCAGGCGATGCCGGTCGGGGCGGGGGCCGATGCGGTATCGGCGCTGCTCAACCTCGGTTTCCGCCCGGCGGAAGCGGCGAGCGCGGTCGGCGCCGCCGAGGAGGAACTTGGCGCCGGCGCGACGCTCGACGCGCTGGTCCGGCTGGCGCTGCGCAAAGCGGCGAAATGATCGTCGCGGTCTAGGGGACGGCGCTAGGCGATCGCGCTCGGCAGCGGCTGGCCGGCAAAGTGCGCATCGAGGTTGGCGAGCACCAGCGCGGCCATTGCGGCGCGGGTTTCCTCGGTGGCGCTGCCCTGGTGGGGCGACAGCACGACCTGGTCCATCGCCTTGAGCGCGTCCGGCACCGCGGGTTCGTCGGCAAAGACGTCGAGCCCGGCGCCGGCGATCGTGCCCGCCGCGAGCGCGGCGACCAGCGCGTCCTGGTCCACCAGGCTGCCGCGGGCGATGTTGACCAGCACGCCTTGAGGGCCGAGCGCGGCGAGCACCGCGGCATCGACGATCCGCGCGGTGTCGGCGCCGCCGGGCGCGGCGAGGATCAGCACGTCGCTCTGCTCGGCGAGCGCGCGGATGTCGGGCACGAAGCGCCACGGCACCGGCTTGGCGGTGCGCGCGGTGTAGAGCAGGTCGCCGGCGAACGGCGCGGCGCGCGCGGCGATCGCCTGACCGATCGCACCCAGCCCGAACAGGCCGATGCGGCGGCCGCTCGCCCGGCGCGCGAGCGGCACAGCCCAGCCGCCGGCCCGCACCGCGCGATCGTTGGCGGCGAGCCGGCGCTGGACGGCGAGCATCAGCGCGATCGCCAGATCGGCGACATCGTCGGTGAGCACGTCGGCGGTGATGGTGACGCGGACGCCGCGGGCGCGGGCGGCGGCGAGATCGATGCCGTCATGGCCGACGCCGTTGACCGCGACGATCTCGAGCGCGGGCAGGCGCGCGATCAGCGCCGCATCGACGCTCATGGTGCCGCCGCCGACGATCGCGCGGGTGGTGGTGGGGGCCATGTGATCGTGGAGGGTGAAGCGTTCGGCGAGCGCGGCGCGGAGGGTGGCGGGCGCCGGGGAGGCGAGGAACAGGTCGGGCTTGGCGGTCATCATCGGGGTGTAGCATGGATTTTGTCGTGCCATTACGCCCGCCGGCCGACATCCCAGCGAATGCTGGGATCTTGCTGGGGAGCGGACTGCGCTTTCCTCGAGAAGATCCCAGCTTTCGCTGGGATGACGAACTGTAAGCTCGCCGGTCGCCGGTCGGTGGCTCGACCTCGCCGCCGGGAACGCCTAGGGAACGACGCGTGACCGATACCGATCGCCTGCTCACCCCTGCGCGCCGCCCCGAGGATGTCGATGCGGCGTTGCGCCCGCGCAGCCTCGACGAGTTCGTCGGGCAGAAAGCGGCGCGGGAAAACCTGCGGGTGTTCATCGAGGCGGCGCGCGGGCGCGGCGACGCGCTCGACCATGTGCTATTCTTCGGGCCGCCGGGGCTCGGCAAGACCACGCTGGCGCAGATCATCGCGCGCGAGATGGGGGTGGGCTTCCGCGCCACTTCCGGGCCGGTGATCGCCAAGTCGGGCGATCTCGCCGCGCTGCTCACCAATCTCGAGGACGGCGACGTCTTGTTCATCGACGAGATCCATCGCCTCCAGCCGGCAGTGGAGGAGGTGCTCTACCCTGCGATGGAGGATCGCGCGCTCGATCTGATGATCGGCGAGGGGCCGTCGGCGCGCAGCGTGCGGATCGACCTGCCGCGCTTCACCCTGGTCGGCGCGACCACCCGCCAGGGACTGCTGACGACGCCGCTGCGCGATCGCTTCGGCATCCCGGTGCGGCTGCAATTCTACACGGTGGAGGAACTGACCCGGGTGGTGACCCGCGCCGCCGGGCTGCTCGATCTCGGCATCGCCCCCGACGGCGCCGCCGAGATCGCGCGTCGCGCGCGCGGCACGCCGCGCATCGCCGGCCGGCTGCTGCGCCGGGTGCGCGACTTCGCCAATGTCGCGGGCGCCGCGACGGTCGACGCGCGCGCGGCGGACAGCGCGCTCAACCGGCTGGAGGTGGACGGCCTCGGCCTCGATGCGATGGACCGGCGCTACCTGCACATGATCGCCGACATCTATCGCGGCGGGCCGGTGGGGGTGGAGACGCTCGCCGCCGGCCTCTCCGAGCCGCGCGACACCATCGAGGAGGTGATCGAGCCCTATCTGATCCAGCTCGGGCTGGTGGCGCGCACCGCGCGCGGCCGCGTGCTCAACGCCGGCGGCTGGAAGCATCTCGGGCTCAACCCGCCGGCGGGCAGCCAGGACGGGTTGTTCGACAGCTAGCGACCGCGCCGGGTCGGACACGCTCTCGCTTGTTCAAGAATCATCCGGCGCACGATCCGATCCGACGCTCTTTCGTTGGGGTGACGGCGAGGGCGCGTCTGTTGCTGGACCAATCCTTCAAGCAACGTCGCGAAGAAAAGATGCGGCGAACCGGATGCAATGTTGCGTGGCACCCGGGGCTTTCATCTGTTAGCCGATGATCATGCCCACCTCGGCCGTCGCCTCCGCCCGCGAAATCCTTACCCGTCTTCATGACGTCATGGCCGGGCGCAACCCCGCCCAGGCCAAGCTCAACGCCGTCGTCGCGATCATCGCCGAGGCGATGGATAGCGAAGTCTGCTCGATCTACCTGCTGCGCGAGGGCGCGCTCGAGCTGTTCGCGACCCGCGGGCTCGATCAGGCGGCGGTCCATGTCACCAAGCTGGCGCTCGGCGAGGGGCTGGTGGGAACGATCGCCGAGGACGTCGAGGTGCTCAACCTCGACGAGGCGGCGAGCCACCCCGATTTCGCCTACAAGCCCGAGACCGGCGAGGATCGCTACCACAGCTTCGCCGGCGTGCCGATCATCCGCCGCGAACGCGCCGTCGGCGTGCTCGCGGTGCAGCACAGCGAGCCGCGCAAATATCAGGACGTCGAGATCGAGGCGCTACAGACGGTGGCGATGGTGCTCTCCGAGCTGATCGTCAACGCCGGGCTGATCGACGAGGCGGGGGCGACCGCGCTGCGCCCGCAGACCACCGCGGCGACGCGGCTACCGGGGCTGAAGCTGGTCGAGGGCATGGGATCAGGCTTCGCCGTGTTCCACCAGCCGCGGATCCACATCGAGCATACCGTCGCCGAGGATACCGACGCCGAGCGCCACCGCGTCTATGCCGCGTTCGACAAGATGCGCGAGCAGATCGAGCGGATGACCCGCGAGGCCGAGTTCGGCGGCGGCGGCGAGCATGAGGAGGTGCTGCAGACCTACAAGATGTTCGCCTATGACGAGGGCTGGTCGCGGCGGATCAACGAGGCGATCGACTCTGGGCTGACCGCGGAAGCCGCGATCGAGCGCGTCCAGCAACGCACGCGCCAGCGCATGCGCCAAATCGACGATCCGTTGCTTGCCGACCGGATGCACGACCTGGAGGATCTCGCCAACCGGCTGCTCAGGATCGTCTCGGGCCAGATGGGCACTGCGGCGCAGATGGGCCTGCGCCAGGACACGATCCTGATCGCGCGCAACCTCGGGCCGGCCGAGCTGCTCGAATATGACAAGCGCCGGCTGAAGGGCGTGATCCTCGAAGAGGGATCGCTGACCGCGCATGTCACCATCGTTGCTCGGGCGATGGGCATCCCGGTGCTGGGGCGGGTCCGCGACGTCCGCCGGCTGATCGCCGAGGGCGATCTGCTGCTGCTCGATTCGGTCGCGGGCAACGTCTTCGTGCGGCCGTCGGGCGGGATGGAGGAAGCGTTCGAGGCCAAGCTGGCGCTGCGCCAGAAGCGCCGCGCCGCCTTTGCCGCGCTGCGCGACGTGCCGCCGGAGACCAAGGACGGGCATCGCGTCACGGTGATGATCAACGCCGGCCTGCGCGACGATGTCGCCGCGCTCGACCTCACCGGCGCCGACGGCATCGGGCTGTTCCGCACCGAGTTCCAGTTCCTGGTCTCGGCGACGCTGCCGCAGCGCGAGCGCCAGCAGCGCCTGTACCGCGAGGTGCTGGATGCCGCCGGCGACCGGCCGGTGGTGTTCCGCACCGTCGATATCGGCGGCGACAAGGCCTTGCCCTATCTCACCCACGACACCTCGGACGAGGAAAATCCGGCGATGGGCTGGCGGGCGCTCAGGCTAGCGATGGAACGCACCGGGCTGATGAAGGCGCAGGCGCGCGCGCTGCTCGAGGCGGGGGCGGGGCGGACGATCAACGTCATGTTCCCGATGGTCAGCGAGGCCTGGGAGTTCGACGAGGCCAAGGCCTTGTTCGAGGCGCAGCGCGACTGGATGCACGCGCGCGGTAAGCGGCTGCCGCTCGAGGTGCGCTATGGCGCGATGCTCGAGGTGCCGGCACTCGCCGAACAGCTCGATCTGCTGCTGCCCAACCTCCAGTTCCTGTCGGTCGGCACCAACGATCTCACCCAATTCCTGTTCGCCGCCGATCGCGCCAGCCCCAAGCTCGCCGAGCGCTACGACTGGCTGAGCCCGTCGATCCTTCGTTTTCTCGTCCGCGTGCTCGGGCCGTGCCGCGACGCCGGCGTCGCGGTGGCGGTGTGCGGCGAAATGGGCGGGCGGCCGCTCGAGGCGATGGCGCTGATCGGGCTCGGGGTGGACCGCTTGTCGATCACTCCGGCGGCGGTGGGGCCGATCAAGGCGATGGTCCGCTCGCTCGACCGCGCGGCCTTGAGCGTGTTCATGACCGAGCTGCTGCGCCATCCGGTGCGCGACATGCGCGGCGCGCTGACCGACTGGGCGACGCAGGCGGGCGTCGATCTGGCGTAATCGGTCGCGGAACCGGGGCTCAAGCGGGCGCGGTGCGTTGACACGCTTCCGGGCCTCTGAGAGATGTTGGCCCGACAGCCGTCAACCCTCCCTTGGAGATACGAATGGACGAGGTCGATCCCGGCCAGCCTTCCCTCACCCCTGCCGCGGCCAAGGCCGGCGACAGGCTGCGTGCGGCGCGGGAGGCGCGCGGGCTGAGCTTGACGGAGATTTCCGCGCGCACGCGCGTGCCCCAGCGCCACCTGGAGGCGCTGGAGAGTGGGGATTACACATCGCTGCCGTCGCCGACCTATGCGGTTGGGTTTTCCAAGGCTTATGCGCGCGCCGTCGGCGCCGACGAGGTGGCGGTGGCGCAGGACGTGCGCCGCGAACTCGATCGGCTCGGGCCGCGCACGCCCGAATATGTGCCGTATGAGACCGCCGATCCGGCGCGGGTGCCGAGCCGCGGCGTGACGATCGTCGCGCTCGGCATCGCGGTCGCGGTGCTGGTGCTGGTCGGGTTGTGGTATGGCACCAACCTGCTGCGCGGCGGCACGAGCCAGCAGGTCGCGGCGACCGAGACGGTCGGGGCACCCGCCCCGGTGGTGGCATCCGCCCCGGTGCCGGCCGCCAAGCCGGCGGTGCCGACCGGCGGACAGGTGACGCTGACCGCGAACGACGAGGTGTGGCTGCGGGTCTACGACGCCGACAACAAGGTGCTGCGCCAGGGTACGATGAAGGCGGGCGAGCGCTACGACGTGCCTGCCGACGCCAAGGACCCGATGATCAACGTCGGCCGCCCGGACAAATTGACGGTGACGCTCAACGGGTCGGCGGCCCCGGCGCTCGGCACCGGCGAGCGGCCGATCAAGGACGTGCGGGTGAGCGCGGCGGCGGTGGCGGCGCGGATCGCCGGCACGCCGGAGCCGGCTGCGGCAACGCCGAGTCCGTCGGCGGCAGCCGGCGCGACGACCGGCGGCAATCGTCGCCGAACCGCGCGACCGGCATCGACGACCGCGCAGGCCGACACGGCCGAACCGTCGACCGGATCGGGCGACATCGCTAATTCCTCCACGCCTTAAGGCTGGCGACAGCATGGGCGATGCAGGTAAGAGGCGGTGTTAACCATCGGTGCACCGGGGGGTGTGAGTAGCATGAAGACATTTTTGGCCATGTTGGCGGCGGCGACCGCGCTGATCCCCGCCGCGGCGCTCGCGCAGAGCAATGTCGAGGGTCGCGTCGGCAAGCTCGAAAGCGAGATGCGCGCGGTGCAGCGCAAGGTGTTCCCGGGTGGTGCCGGCCAGTATCTGCAGCCGGAAATCACCCGGCAGGACGTGCCGCAGGAGGCCGGCGGCTCGCCCGCGACCAGCGCGGTCGCCGATCTCACCAGCCGGGTCTCGGCGCTCGAGCAGCAGCTCGCGAGCATGACCAACCAGGTGGAGCAGAACGGCAATTCGATCCGCAAGCTGCAGGACCAGTTCGACGCCTATAAGCGCAGCACCGATTCCCGGCTGTCGGCGATGACCGCCGCGCCGGCGGTCGCCGGTGGTGGCTCGATGGGTGATGGCCCGGCGATGGGCGGTGGTGGCGACGACGAGGCGCCGCGCCCGTCAGGCACGGTAACGCGGCCGACGACGCGGCCCGAGGCGACCAAGCCCGCGGCCGCGGTGTCGACCGCGCCTGCGGCGACCGGGGTCGACAAGCCGTCGAGCGGCGACACGCCCGAGGACGAATATCTCTACGGCTTCCGGTTGTGGACGGCCAAGCGCTACCCCGAGGCCGAGGCGCAGCTCAAGAAGGTGGTCGCCACCTATCCCAAGCACCGTCGCGCTTCCTATGCGCAGAACCTGCTCGGCCGCGCCTATCTGGACGAGGGCAAGCCGAGCCTTGCCTCCATGGCCTTCTACGACAATTACAAGAAGATGCCCGACGGCGAACGCGCGCCGGACAGCCTCTATTACCTCGCCCAGGCGCTGGTGAAGCTCAACAAGCCGGCCGATGCGTGCAAGGTCTATGGCGAGCTCACCGACGTCTATGCCACCAAGATTTCCTCGCAGATGAAGGCCGATGTCGAGAAGGGCCGTACCACCGCCAAATGCCAGTGAACCGCTCGTCGCCGAAGCCGAGCGCTTTCACACCGATCTGATCCGCGCGCTGGGGCACGAGCCCCGGCGGCCGGTGCTGCTCGCCGTCTCCGGCGGGCCGGACAGCATGGCGATGCTGACGCTGGCGCAGGCCGCGATGCCTGGGCGCATCGCCGCGGCCTCGGTGGATCACCAGCTGCGGCCCGAGGCGGCGGACGAGGCGGCGATGGTCGCGGCGCATTGCGCCACCCTCGGCGTGCCGCACGTGACGCTGGCGCCGGCGGCACGGATCGAGGGCGCGAGCATCCAGGCGGCGGCGCGCTGGGCGCGCTATGGCCTGCTCGCCGCCCATGCCAAGGCGATCGACGCCGAGGCGATCGCCACCGCGCATCACGTCGACGACCAGGCCGAGACCTTCCTGATGCGCGCGGCGCGCGGCTCGGGGCTGTCGGGCCTCGCCGGCGTCCGGCTGCGCGCGGTGATCGAGGAGGTGATCGTGGTGCGGCCGCTGCTCGAATGGCGCCGCGCCGAGCTCCGCGCGATCGTCCGCCGCCAGGATGTCCATTTCATCGATGATCCCTCCAACCACGATCCGGCGCATGACCGCACCCGGTTCCGCCGCCTGCTCGACGAGCACGAGTGGCTCGGCTCGGCGCAGCTCGCGCGCTCGGCGGCGGCGCTGGCCGAGGCGGATGGCGACGTGCGCGCGATCGTCGACTGGCTGTGGGCCGAGCGTGCGGTGGTCCATGGCCCGCTGGTGCGCGTGCAGATGGAGGGGCTGCCGCGCGAATTGCAGCGGCGGCTCGCCCGCCGGGCGATCGGCGTGGTCATCGCCGCGGCCGGGATCGATGCGCCGAAATGGAACGACTCGGCCAACATCGAGGCGTTGCTCGATGCGCTCGGCGGCGGCAAGCGCGCGACCCAGAGCGGCGTGGTGGTGCTGCCGCAGCAGGGCGAATGGCGCTTCCGCCCCGCGCCGCCGCGCCGCGCGCACTGATCGTCCCCGGATCGGCGCGAGGATCAACTCTGTTCCATTGCCATTAACCTGTGGGCGCCTACATTGGCAGGCGAAAGGTACCCCATGAACGACAACGACAAGCAGCCCGAGAACAACGGCGGCGGGAACCCCTGGATGAAGAGCCTGCTCATCTGGGTCGGCATCCTGCTCGCGCTCGCGCTGTTCGTGACGATGTTCGATCGCCCGAGCGGCGGCACCGGCACCACCGTCGCTTACTCCACCTTCCTCGACAAGGTCGACGAAGGCACGGTGAAGGACGTCAACATCAGCCGCGACGTGATCTCGGGGACCTACTCCAACGGCGAGAAGTTCCGCACCTATCCAATCCAGGATCCCAGCCTCGTGCCGCACCTGCGCGAGAAGAACGTGGTGATCGCGGCCAAGCCCGACGAGGGCACCTCGATGTGGATGCTGCTGCTCTATCAGTCGCTGCCGTTCCTGCTGTTCCTCGGCATCGCCTTCTTCGTGCTCAAGCAGATGCAGAAGAACACCGGCGGCGGCGCGATGGGCTTCGGCAAGAGCCGCGCCCGGATGCTGACGCAGAAGGAAGGCAAGGTCACCTTCGACGATGTCGCCGGCATCGACGAGGCGCGCGCCGAGCTGACCGAGATCGTCGACTTCCTCAAGGACCCGACCAAGTTCGCGCGTCTCGGCGGCAAGATCCCCAAGGGCGCGCTGCTGGTCGGTTCGCCCGGCACCGGCAAGACGCTGCTCGCCCGCGCCATCGCCGGCGAGGCAGGCGTGCCGTTCTTCACCATCTCGGGCTCCGATTTCGTCGAGATGTTCGTCGGTGTCGGCGCGAGTCGCGTCCGCGACATGTTCGAACAGGCCAAGAAAAGCGCGCCGTGCATCGTCTTCATCGATGAAATCGATGCGGTCGGCCGTCATCGCGGTGCGGGCCTCGGCAACGGCAATGACGAGCGCGAGCAGACGCTCAACCAGCTGCTGGTCGAGATGGACGGCTTCGAGGCCAATGAGGGCATCATCATCGTCGCGGCGACCAACCGCCCCGACGTGCTCGATCCCGCGCTGCTGCGCCCGGGCCGGTTTGATCGCCAGGTGGTGGTGCCGCGGCCGGACATCGAGGGCCGGATCAAGATCCTCGAAGTGCATATGAAGAAGGTGCCGCTGGCGCCGGACGTCGACGCCCGCGTGATCGCGCGCGGCACCCCGGGCTTCTCGGGCGCCGATCTCGCCAACCTCGTCAACGAAGCCGCGCTGACCGGCGCGCGCAAGGGCAAGCGGCTGGTCGCGATGGCCGAGTTCGAGGAGGCCAAGGACAAGGTCATGATGGGCGCCGAGCGGCGCAGCATGGTGATGACCGAGGACGAGAAGCGGATGACCGCCTATCACGAGGCCGGTCATGCCATCGTCGCGCTCCACGAGCCGGCGTCGGACCCGATCCACAAGGCGACGATCATCCCGCGCGGCCGGGCGCTGGGCATGGTGATGCGCCTGCCGGAGCGCGATTCGTACAGCTATCACCGCGACAAGATGTACGCGAACCTCGCGGTGGCGATGGGCGGTCGCGTCGCCGAGGAAGTGATCTTCGGCTATGACAAGGTCTCGTCCGGCGCGTCCGGCGACATCCAGTATGCCACCGGCCTCGCCCGCGACATGGTCACCAAATGGGGCATGTCGGACAAGGTCGGCCCGGTCGAATATGCCCAGCCTGAAGGCGAGTCGTTCCTCGGCTATTCGTCGTCTCAGCCGGTGCGGATGTCGAACTCGACCGCGCAGCTGATCGACGACGAGATCAAGGCGATCGTCGAGGGCGGCCTGACCCGCGCCAAGACGGTGCTGAGCGACCACCTCGATCAGCTTCACCTGCTCGCCGGCGCGTTGCTCGAATATGAGACGCTGTCGGGCGACGAGATCAAGAAGCTGATCGCGGGCGAGGACATCGGCCGGATCGATATCGGTCCCAAGCCGACGGTGCCGCGCGCAGGTACCTCGATCCCCAAGACGCGCCGGCCCAACGGCCCGTTTGGCGCACCGACCCCGCTCGGCGCCTGACGCGCGCGAGGCGGCACGGCGGTTCAGCCGCCGGACAGCAAGACGATCCTAATCGGCGGCATTCCTTCCGGAGTGTCGCCGATGTCGTTCAAGCCGCTGTTCGTTCCCGTTGCCGCCCTTGCCGTGGCGCTGGTCGCCGTGGCGCCTGCCGAGGCCGCGATGAGCGTCGGCAGCTTCCTCGCCAAGGCGGCGCCGCTGCGCGCCAACCCGTTCGCGGCGCTGACCTCGCCCGATTATCCTGCGCTGAAGGCGGAGGCCTCGGCCGCGACCAAGCAGCTTCGCGCCGAGAGCGCCGCCCGGGTGGCCGCGGGCAAGAAGCCGTATGCCTGCGTCCCCGAGGGCGAGAAGGTCGGGATCATGGAGATGCTCGGCGGGCTAGACGCGCTCCCGGCGGCGGACCGAAAGCTGCCGCTCAAGGACGGCTATGCCAAGGTGCTGGCGAAGAACTACCCGTGCCGGTGAGGAGCGCGCGCCGGTTGTCGAGTGACGCTGGACACACGCCCCCTTCGTCATCCTGAACTCGTTTCAGGATCCACCACCCGACGCTCACCGCGCGCGGTACGGTTTGGCCATGGATGCTGAACCAAGTTCAGCATGACGGGATTGGGGCAAGGATCGGTTTTCTCCGTCAGTCCGCCAGCCCGTGCAGCAGCAGCAGGGTGAGGAAGGTCGCCAGCGCGAACCAGGCGAAGAACAGCAGCAGCGTCAGCCGCCACAGCGCCGACACCTTGCCGAGCGAATAGGCACCGCGCAGCTGCGCGAACATGTGGATCGGCGGCAGCAGGAACACGGTGAGCGTGATCCAGCCGGCGGGCAGGCCGGCAGCGCCAGCGAGGGTCAGCGCGATCACCATCAGCATCATGAAGGCAAGGCTGTAGGTGACGAATACGGCATGGTCGTACAGCCCGAACCGGCGCCGCCACAGGAACAGCATCGCCACGAACGGGGTCGAGATCGGGATCAGCAGCCAGCTGTATTTATAGGCGCTGCTCTGGAGCTTGTAGATCGCCAGGCCCGGGTTGGCGTTGGCCTTCTCGATGCCATGATCGAGGCGGGGCCAGCCGGTCTTCATGTTGGAAAAGGTGAAATTATTGGCATCCTCACCCGCCGCATCCGTGTCCTTCTGCCGGGCGCCGAGCACGTTGGCGGTGATGCCGAGCGCCTTGATGTCGCTGTCGATGTCCGTTGTCGATTGGCCCGCGGCGACCAGTGCGGCGCGGCGCTGCTGGCGCTCGGCGAGCTTCTGCCGGGCCTTCTCGGCGGCGCGTGCGAACTCGATATGGCTCTTGCTCATATGCTCGGGTGACACCGCCTCGGCGAAATCGCCACCGACCGCGCTGATCGTCGCGAACATCAGGAAGACGGTGAACAGGAACAAGGCGAGCGGCGAGACGAAGCGGGCGCGCTCGCCGGCGACGTAGCGGCGGGTGAGCGCGCCGGGATGGAGGATCAGCATCGGCAGCGTGCGCCAGATCTTGCCCTCAAAGTGGAACACGCCATGCGCGATCTCATGGCCGATCGCGCCGACGGTGCGGTGGACATGGCCGCTCTGGCCGCAGGCATGGCAATGCGCGCCGATCAGCCTGGTGCCGCAATTGAGGCACAAGGCGGCGCCATGTTCCCCCGAACCATGGTGCCCGCCGGCCTCAGGCTCGACGCTGCGGGCGGCAAGCGCGCCCGTGATGATGTCCGCTGCTGCGGCGATATCCCCCGACATGGCCGGGAGCGTAACAAGTTCGCAGGCGTGGCGCGAGGGGGCTTGGGATGGTAGGAATACGGGCATGGCCGATACTGACTCCCCCGCCGCTTTGATCGCCGCCATGGGCGCCCGCGCCCGCGCCGCCGCCGGCACGCTGGCCGCGATGCCGACGGCGACCAAGGCGGCCGGGCTGCGTGCCGCGGCAGCGTCGTTGCGCAACGCGGAGGCCGCGATCCTCGCCGCCAATGCGCGCGACATGGCGGCGGGCGAGGCGGGAGGCCTGTCGCCGGCGATGCTCGATCGGCTGCGGCTCGACTCGCCCCGCCTCGCCGGCATGGCGGCCGGGGTGGAGGCAGTGGCCGGATTGGCCGACCCGGTCGGCCAGGTGATCGACGCCGCGACCCGGCCGAACGGGCTGGCGCTCGCCCGGGTGCGCGTGCCGATCGGGGTGATTGGGATCATCTACGAGAGTCGCCCCAACGTCACCGCCGATGCCGCGGCCCTGTGCACGATGGCCGGGAATGCCGCGATCCTGCGCGGCGGTTCCGAGGCGGTGCACAGCAACCGGGCGATCCATGCCGCCTTCGTCGCCGGGCTGGTCGAGGCGGGGCTGCCGGCCGATGCGGTGCAGCTGGTGCCGACCACCGACCGCGCCGCGGTAGGCGCGATGCTCGCTGCCGAGGGCGCGATCGATCTGGTCATCCCGCGCGGCGGCAAGAGCCTGGTCGCGCGGGTGCAGGCGGAGGCGCGGGTGCCGGTGCTCGCGCATCTCGACGGCATCAACCACGTCTATGTCGACGCTTCCGCCGATCCGGCGATGGCACGCAGCATCGCGGTCAACGCCAAGATGCGGCGTACTGGCGTGTGCGGCGCGATGGAGACGCTGCTGATCGATCGCGGCTTTGGCGACGGCACCGCGCTGATCGCGGCGCTCGCCGACACCGGCTGCGCGGTGCGCGGCGACGCGGCGGCGGTGGCGCTGGCACCGGGGATCGGCGTTGCCGACGCGGCCGACTGGGATACCGAATATCTTGAGGCGATCGCCTCGGTGGCGATCGTCGACGGCGTGGAAGGGGCGATGGCGCACATCGCCCGCCACGGTTCGCATCACACCGATGCGATCGTCGCCGAGGATGAGGGCGTCGCCGAGCGGTTCCTCGCCGCGGTCGACAGCGCGATCGTGCTGTGGAACGCTTCCACCCAGTTCGCCGATGGCGGCGAGTTCGGCTTGGGCGCCGAGATCGGCATCGCCACCGGGCGGCTGCACGCGCGCGGGCCGGTCGCGCTGGAGGGGCTGACCACCTACAAATGGATCGGTCGCGGCACGGGACAGATTCGCCCCTGACCGCGTTCTAGCGGGCTGATGCCGGCGGCTCGCCGGCGCCGATCCGAAGGACCTCCCATGCGCTACAACCCGCTCGGCCGCACCGGCCTGTTCGTCTCCGAGCTATGCCTCGGCACCATGACCTTCGGCGGCGAGGGTTTCTTCGCCTATATGGGCGGGGTGAAGCAGGACGGCGCCGACGCGCTGGTCAAGGCGGCGTTCGATGCCGGGGTCAACTTCATCGACACCGCCAACGTCTATTCGCAAGGACTGTCGGAGGAGATCACCGGTCAGGCGATCCACAATCTCGGGCTCAAGCGCAGCGACGTGGTGCTCGCGACCAAGGTGATGGGGCCGATGGGCGAGGGGCCCAACGATCGCGGCACCAGCCGCGTCCATGTGCTCGACCAGGCCAAGGCGAGCCTCAAGCGGCTGCAGACCGATTATATCGATCTCTACCAGATCCACGGCTTCGATCCCGCGACGCCGATCGAGGAGACGCTGTCGGCGCTCGATATCCTCGTGACGCACGGTCATGTCCGCTACATCGGCGTGTCCAACTGGGCGGCATGGCAGATCGTCAAGGCGCTCGGCATCTCCGAGCTCAAGCGGTTCGCGCGGTTCCAGTCGGTGCAGAGCTATTATTCGCTTGCCGGCCGCGAGCTCGAGCGCGAGGTCGTGCCGATGCTCAAGTCCGAAGAGCTGTCGCTGATGGTTTGGAGCCCGCTCGCCGGCGGCTATCTGTCGGGCAAGTATCAGCCGGGGCAGGGCGGCGATGGCGAAGGGGGTCGTCGCGACACCCGCGCCTTCCCGCCGGTCGACGAGGCGCGCGGCGACAAGGTGGTCGCGGCGATGCGGCCGATCGCCGAGGCCAAGGGCGTCAGCGTGGCGCAGATCGCGCTCGCCTGGCTGCTGCACCAGCCGCAGGTCACCAGCGTCATCGTCGGCGCCAAGCGCGAGGAGCAGCTGCGTGACAATCTCGGCGCGGTGGCGGTCGAGCTGTCGGCGGAGGATCTGACGGCGCTGGATGCGGCGAGCGCGCTCCCCGCGGAATATCCCGGCTGGATGATGGAGCTGCAGGGCGGTTATCGCGCGCCGCAGCTCGCGCAGATGCGGCATCGGCGGTGATGAGTTGAAGCGTCGCGGAAGCGGGCGTAGGTTCTCCATATGAATGCTCCCGCCTTGATTACTGCGTCCCTGGACGCGAGCGTTGCAGCTATGGTCGAGGAATTGGCGCTTGCGCGGGGCATTACGCGTGAACAATTCGTCGTCGACGCGATCCGCAAGCAGGCCGAGCGCGGGCTGGCGTGGCGCGCCTTCGTCCAGGAGGGCGTCGATGCTGCCGACCGTGGCGACGTGATCAGCCAGGACGAGATGGAAGCCTGGTTCGAGGAGCGCATCGCCGCCCGCCGCAAGGCATGAGCCGAGCCGTCTGGACGCGGCGGGCGCAGGCCGATCTGGTCCGCATCGACTCCTTCTACGAGCAGAACGCCCCGGACTTTGCCGACGCGCTCGGCCGCGCAGCGATCAGGGCTGGCAACTTCTTGGCAGAGCATCCCCATGCCGGCCCGGCGCTGGACGATGGCGAACGCAAGTGGCTGGTCCCTCACACGGACTATGTGCTCGTCTATCGGATCAACGAGCCGGGCGTAGAAATCTTGCGCGTCTTTCATGGCCGCGAGGATTGGCAATGATCCGCACCGGCCTGCTCGGCGGCTCGTTCAACCCCGCGCATCGCGGGCATCGCGCGATCACGCTCGCCGCGATCCGCGCGCTCGATCTCGACGAGGCATGGTGGCTGGTGTCGCCTGGCAACCCGCTCAAGGCCGATGCGCCCGATATGGCGCCGCTTGCCGCGCGGCTCGCCTCGGCGCGGGCGATGGCGCGGCGCGCGCCGATCCGGGCGAGCGATCTCGAGGCGCGGCTCGGCACCCGCTACACGCTCGATACCTTGCGCAAGATCCGCCGGCGCTATCCCAGAAAACAGTTCATCTGGCTGATGGGCGCGGACAATCTGGCGCAGTTCCACCGCTGGCGGCAGTGGCGCGCAATCGCCCGCACGATGCCGATTGCGGTTATTGCGCGCCCGGGGTATGACGACGATGCCCTCGCGAGCCCCGCGATGGCCTGGCTCGGGCGCTTTGAACGGCCTGCGAGCCAGGCGAAGAACTGGACGATGTGGAGTTTGCCGGCCCTCGTGCTGCTGCGCTTTCGCCCCGATCCGACTTCCGCAACCGCGGCCCGAGCGGCCGATCCCGACTGGCACCGGCGCCTTCCGGCCCAGCAACCCAGGAGCTAACTTGGCGACTTCCACCCCTGCCCTTCGTGCGACCGACCCTGAAGAGGTCGAGGCACTGCTGCGGCTCGTCCTCGCCCTGCTGGACGATGACCAGGCGGTCGAGACCGTCTCGATCCCGCTTGCCGGCAAGACATCGATCGCCGATCACATGGTGATCGCATCGGGACGGTCGACCCGCCAGGTTGCCTCGATGGCGCAGAAGCTCGCCGAGAAGATCAAGGCCGAGACCGGCCGCATCGTCCGCATCGAGGGCCTGCCGACCGCCGACTGGGTGCTGATCGACGCCAATGAGGTGATCATCCACCTGTTCCGCCCCGAGGTGCGCTCCTTCTACAATCTCGAGCGGATGTGGCAGTTCGGCGAAACCGGCCCGAACATGTCGACGGCACCGATCCCGCAGGCCTGACATCCTCCTCCATATCGTCGCGCGCGGGCGGATCGGGCGCTCGCCCGAGGCCGAGCTGGTCGACCGCTATCTCAAGCGGATTGCCTGGCCGACGCGGGTGACCGAGCTGCCCGATACCGGCGGCAAGCTGCCCGCGCTCGATACCCACACCCGCCGCGTGCTGCTCGACGAGAAAGGCGAGGTGCTGGGCTCGGTCGCCTTTGCCGACAAGCTCGGGCGCTGGCGCGACGACGGGGTGCGCGAGGCGCGGTTCATGATCGGCGCCGCCGACGGCTTTGGCGATGCCGAGCGTGCCGAGGCGGACCTGCTGGTCTCGTTCGGCCGCGCGACCTGGCCGCACCTGCTCGCCCGCGTCATGCTCGCCGAGCAACTGTTCCGCGCCACCAGCATCCTTGCCAATCACCCCTATCACCGCGAAGGGTGACGCCATGCGGGCATGGGCGCCGATCATCGCGATAATGCTGGCGGGCAGCGCGACGGGCGCGGTGCCGAGCCTCGCCGATCAGCAGCAGCGGCTGGCGAGCGCCAAGCGCGAGGCGACGGCGGCGTCGGCCCGCGCGGCGGGTCTGGTGCGCCAGGCGGCGAACGAGCGTGACGCGGCCGACAAGGCGGCGGCCGACGAGGCCGCGCTGTCGGCGAATGTGACCGCGGCGGAGGCGCAACTCGCGGCGGCGCGCGCGCGCAGCGCGATCGTCGCGCAACTGCTTGCCGCCCGCCGCGCGCAGCTTGGCGAGGCACAGACTCCGGTGGCACGGCTGCTCGCGGCGCTGCAGTCGCTCGCCCGGCGGCCGACGGTGGTGGCGATCGCGCAGCCGGGGTCGGTCGACGATCTGGTCCATGTCCGTGCGGTGCTCGGCGGCGCGCTGCCGGTGGTGCGGGCACGGACCGGGGCGGTGCGCGCCGAGATCGAGCAGACCCGGCGGCTCCAGGCCAGCGCCGCGCTGGCGGCGAGCGCGCTGCGCGACAGCCGGGCGCAGCTCGAAAGCGACCGGGTGGCGCTCGCACGGCTCGAGGCGGCGCACCGCCAGCGCAGCCAGGCGCTCGGCCGCCACGCGATCGGCGAATCCGATCGGGCGCTCGCGCTCGGCGAGCAGGCGCGCGACCTGGTCGACCAGCTTTCGGCGCGCGACCTCGCGCAGGCGACCGCCGCGGACCTCTCGCAGCTCGACGGGCCGTTGCCACGACCGGTGGCGACCGCAGCGGCGATGGCGCGGCCGAGCGGCGCGTACCGGCTGCCGGTCGGCGGGCGGCTGGTCACCGGGCTCGACGAGGTGTCGGCGGCGGGCGTGCGCTCGCGCGGGTTGACCTTTGCGGTCGAGCCGCGCGCGCCGGTGCGGGCCCCGGCGGGCGGGACGGTGCGCTATGCGCGGCAGTTCCGCAATTTCGGGATGATCGTGATCATCGATCATGGCGATGGCTGGACCTCGCTGCTCACCGGCCTTGGCCGGCTGGCGGTGACACCGGGGCAGGCGGTGGCGGCAGGCGCGATGCTCGGCCGCGCCGGCGTCGGCGACGATGCGGCGGTAACGGTGGAGCTCCGCCGCCGCGGGCGGCCGATGGATATCGTCGCGTTGCTCTAGGGGACCGCCGCTCAGCCGCGGTTCAGCCGTGTCCTGCTCTGATCTGGCTTTGCTCCTGCCCGGCAATCCCGCTACACTCGATCAGCATTTCCGCCTTCAGGATTTTCGATGGCCCGTCCGCTGCTTACCGCGACTGCGATCCTCGGCTCGTTGACCCTCATCCCGCTCGCCACCCAGGCGATGGCGGCGGTCGATACCGATACCTACCGCGAATTCGATCAGTTCCTCGACGTGTTCAACCGGATCAAGGCCGATTATGTCGACAAGGTCGACGACCAGAAGCTGATCAAGGGCGCGATCGCGGGGATGCTCGCCAGCCTCGATCCGCACTCGAGCTATGTCGACGCGCTCGATTATGACAACCTTCGCATCCAGACCGAAGGCAATTACGGCGGCCTCGGCCTGACGGTGCAGATGGAGGATGGCGCGATCAAGGTCGTGTCGCCGCAGGAGGATACGCCCGCCTATCGCGCCGGGATCAAGTCCGGCGACTATATCACCCATATCGACGGCAAGCTGATCTACGGCGAGACGCTGGATGAATCGATCGGGATGATGCGCGGCAAGCCCGGCACCAAGATCAGCCTTTCGCTGGTCCGCCCCGGCCGCGACAAGCCGCTCGACGTGACGATGACCCGCGAGGTGATCATCCAGAAGCCGGTGAAATGGGAAGTGCGCGGCCAGGTCGGCTACATCAACATCAACACCTTCTCCGAGAGCACCGGCGCCGATACCCGCGGCGCGATCATGGCGATCGACAAGAGCCTGGGCCACCGGCCGCTGGGCTATGTGGTCGACCTGCGCGACAATGGCGGCGGGCTGCTGACCCAGGCGATCGCGGTCAGCGACGCCTTCCTCGACCATGGCGAGATCGTCTCGCAGCGCGGCCGCGAGAAGAGCGACATCGAGCGCTATTATGCCAAGCCGGGCGACGACGCGCATGGCCTGCCGGTGGTGGTGCTGACCAACCCGGGCACCGCCTCCGCCTCGGAGATCGTCGCCGGCGCGCTCCAGGATCACCATCGCGCGCTGATCATGGGCGAGCGCAGCTTCGGCAAGGGATCGGTGCAAACGCTGCTCCAGCTCGGGCCAAGCACCGCGCTGCGGCTGACCACCGCGCGCTATTACACGCCGTCGGGGCGCAGCGTGCAGGAGGGCGGGATCGAACCCGACATCAAGGTGCCGCAGATCAGCGATCCCGATTTCAAGACCCGCCCGGTGTTCCGCGAGGCGGACCTGCGCCGCCACCTGATCAACGAGGTGAAGGCCGATAACGCCATCCTCGAGGAGGATACCAAGGACGATCCGCGCTTCACCGAGACGCCCGATGCGCTCAAGAAGCAGGGCATCGACGACTTCCAGCTCTATTATGCGCTGAAGACGGTGGCGCGGCTCGGCGGGCCGGTCCAGGTCGCCGCGGCGACCAAGCCCAAGCCCCAAGGGACGCAGCCCTCGGTGCCGTCCAAGTGACCGCGAGCCAACGCCTGGCGCGGGCAATCGCGCTGCTGCTGCCGCTGGCGCTGCTCGCCGGCGCCTGGGGATCACAGCTGATCGGCCATCTCTACCCGTGCGAGATGTGCCATTGGCAGCGCTGGCCGCATTATGCCGCGGTGGTGGTCGCGATCCTGGCGTTCGTCGTGCCGCGGCCGGCGCTCGCCAAGACGCTGGTGATCGTCGCGGCGCTGCTGATCGCGCTGTCGGGCGCGATCGGCGTCGCGCATGCCGGGGTGGAATATCATTGGTGGAACGGATTCACCGCCTGCACCCAGACGGTGGACCTGCGCGGCTTGAGCAGCGCCGACCGGCTGGCCGCGATCATGCACGCGCCGATCGTCCGCTGCGACACGCCGCAATGGACGCTGTTCGGCATCTCGCTGGCGGGGTTCAACGCGATCCTGTCGCTGGGTGGCGCGTTGGTGATCCTGGCGTTGACGAGGAAAGCACGATGACGGGAAGCTGGAAGCCCGGTGACCGGCGCGAGCCGACGGCGGCGATGATCCGCGTCGACCAGGCCGGCGAATATGGCGCGACGCGGATCTATGCGGGGCAGCTCGCGGTGTTTGGCGATCGCCATCCCACCGCACGGGCGATCCACCACATGGCGAGCCAGGAGGAGCGCCACCAGGCGTTCTTCGACAAGATGATCCCCGAGCGGCGGGTGCGGCCGACGCTGCTGCAGCCGTTCTGGACGGTGGCAGGCTTCGCGCTCGGCGCGGTGACGGCGGCGATCGGGCCCAATGCGGCGATGGCCTGCACCGCCGCGGTCGAGACCGAGATCGACCAGCATTATCAGGAACAGCTCGACGCGCTCGGCACCAGCGATCCCGAGCTGACCGGCGCGATCGCCGATTTCCAGGCGGAGGAGCTCGAGCATCGCGATCACGCGCTGGCCCATGGCGCCGAGGATACGTTCGGCTATCCGGTGCTGAGCGGCCTCATCCGCCTGGGGTGCAAGGTCGCGATCGCGGCTGCCAAGAGGATCTGAGGAGAGCGTATGGTCAAGCTGTTGATCGCGCTGGCGGTGCTCGCCAGCCCTGCCGTCGCCCAGCAGGCGGCGCTGCCCGGGGCGGTCAAGCCCAAGGCGGACGCCGGCCCCGGCGAAGTCGCCAAGCGCGCACCGATCAACGGCGTGCTGGTGCTCTACGGCAACGAGCGCTGCCCGACCAACAATGACGGCAGCGAGATCGTGGTCTGCGAGCGGCGCGACGCGCAGGAGCAGTTCCGCGTGCCCAAGGAGCTGCGCGAGTTCCAGGTGACGCCGCAGAACGAGAGCTGGGCGGCACGCGCGCAGGGCACGCTCGACACCGGCGTCGGCGTCAATGGCATCGGCAGCTGCTCGACGGTCGGCGCCGGCGGCCAGACCGGCTGCTTCGCCCAGCAGGCGAGCGCCGCCCGCGCCGAGAACAAGGCGCGCAAGGCAGACGAAGCCCGCGTCCCGTGATTCCCGCGCCGGGCGGGCTGCGGCGGATGCGGATCGTGCTGTTCGCCTTGGTCTGGTTCAATTGCGCCTGGTTCGGCTCATGGGAATGGAATCCCAACAATGCGGTGCGGCTGTTCGCCGCGATCAGCCTGGTCGAGGATGGCGATGCCACCATCGACGAGTTCGCCGACCTGACGATCGACAAGGCGGTGTTCGGCGCCCACGCTTATTCGGACAAGGCGCCCGGCATGACGCTGATGGCGCTGCCGGCAGTGGCGCTGGCCGATGCCGTCACCGGCGAGCGGGCGGGGGCGCTGCCCAAGATCTTCGGCGGCCTGGAAATGACTCGCTACCTGCGGCTGCGTACCCGGCTGGCGGTGGCGAGCGGGCCGGCGGTGCTGACGGGGATTGCTGCGGTGCTGTTGTTCGATCTGGCCTTGGCGCTGACGGGCAGCGCGGGCGCGGCACTGTTCGCCGCCCTCGGCTATGCGCTCGGCACGCCGGCCTGGGGCTGGTCCACCACCTTGCTGGGCCACGCCCCGGTGGCGGCGCTATACGTGATCGCGGTGGCGACGTTCTGGCGGGCGGTGCGGGGCGCCACGTTGCCGTGGGCGGTGGTCGCTGGCGTCGCCTTGGGCTGGTCGGTGACGATCGAGTATCAGGCGGTGCTGGCGGGGCTGGTGATCGCCGGGTGGATGCTGTGGCACGCTCGTGCCGCCGCGACGCGGTGGCGGTTGATTGCCGCCGTGCCCGCCGGGGGCCTGCTCGGCCTGCTGCCGCTGCTCGGCTACAATCTCGTCGCGTTCGGGACGCCGTTCCGAGTCGCTTACTCGGGCGTGGTCGGCTGGGAGGGAATGCACCAGGGCCTGTTCGGGCTCGGCATGCCGCAGCTCGGGGCATTCCTCGGCATCACCGTCGGGACACAGCACGGGCTGCTCTGGGTGGCGCCGGTGTTGCTGCTGGCGATCCCCGGGCTGATGGTCTGGGCGGATCGGCCGCGCACCCGCGATCTCGCCTGGGTCGCAGGCGGGGTGACGCTGGTCGTGCTGCTGGTCAACGCCGCTTACGTCTATTGGGAGGGCGGCAACGCCACCGGGCCGCGGCTGGCGATGCCCTTGTGCGGGCTGCTCGCGCTCGGGCTGGCGCCGGCCTGGGTGGCGGTCGGCGGCCGCGTCGCGCGGAGTGCGGCGCTGCTGCTGCTGGCGCTGTCGATCGCGATCAACGCGATGGTCGCCGCCGCGGAGGTGTTCGTGCCGCCGCTGTACCGCTTCCCTCTGTGGAGCGGCGTCTATCAGCAGCATGTCGCGGTCGGCGACCTGCGAACGATCGCGTCGGAATATGGTGGATGGACGCCATGGCATGGCTTCGTGCTGTGGGCGGTGCTGGCGGCGGCGATGATCGGCTGGCTGGTGCGCGCGGCGACGCAGGCCAGTCCCTTGTCACGTTCGTGCTGAGCCTGTCGAAGCACGGTTGAGACCCATGTCCTTCGACAAGCTCAGGGCGAACGGAGGGGCCTTGGGTCAGGCCGCCGGCTTCTTCAGCCCGCGCACCCGATGCCAGATGTAGAAGGCCACCAGCGCGATCACGACGATGCCGATCGCCAGGTCGGCGCGGTGGAACGCCGCCTTGATCCGGGGATCGCTGTTCCACTGGTCGCCGAGTTTCATGCCCACCCAGGCGAGGCCGAAGCACCACGGCCAGGAGCCGAGGAAGGTGTAGGCGTGGAACGGCACCAGCCGCATCCGCGCGACGCCGGCGGGGAAGGCGATGAACGAGCGGATCACCGGCAGCAGCCGACCGATCAGCACCGCGATCGAGCCCCAGCGCGCGAAGAACCGGTCCGCGGTGTCGAGCTCGCCCGGGCCGATCAGCAGGTAGCGGCCCCAGCGCTCGGCGAGCGGGCGGCCGCCGCGCTTGCCGATCTCATAGCCGACGATCGAGCCGATGTTGCAGCCGATCGCGCCGGCGGTGGCGGCGAGATACAGGTCGAACCGCCCGGTCGAGACCAGATAGCCGGCGAACGGCATGATGATCTCGGACGGTAGTGGAATGCACGCGCTCTCGATCGCCATCAGGATGCCGATGCCGACGTAACCGCCGCTGGAGATCACCCAGATGGTGAAGGTGGCGAGGACGCCCAGGATCTTTTCGAACATGGGCCGGAGGCTTGGCCGATCGTCTTCAGGAAGGGAAGGGGGAACCGCGCGGGCGCCGCATGCGCTTGGGTAGGATGACAGACCTCACCCTCAACGACGGCCGCAGACTTCCGCAGCTCGGCTTTGGCACCTACAAGCTCGCCGATCCGCAGGCGGCAATGGTGGTGCGGCGCGCGCTCGACATTGGCTATCGGCTGATCGACACCGCCGCGATCTACGATAATGAGCGCGGCGTCGGCGACGGCGTCAAGGCGAGCGACGCGTTCGTCACCACCAAATTGTGGAACGATCGCCAGGGCGATCCCGCCGCGGCGCTCGACGAGAGCCTGGCGCTGCTCGGGCGCGACGCGGTGGACCTGTACCTGATCCACTGGCCGTCGCCCGCGCAGGGGCTGTTCGTCGACGCGTGGAAGGCGCTGGTCGGCCTGCGCGACGCCGGCAAGGCGCGCTCGATCGGCGTGTCGAACTTTCTGCCCGGGCATCTCGACGCGATTATCGATGCGACCGGCGTGACCCCGGCGGTCAACCAGATCGAGCTGCACCCGCACCACCAGCGCCGCGAGGAGCGCGCCTATCATGAGGCGCACGGCATCGTGACGCAGAGCTGGAGCCCGCTCGGCCAGGGCGGCGAGCTGCTCCAGGACGATATGATCGGCCGCATCGCCGCGGCGCACGGCCGCTCGGCCGCGCAGGTCGTGCTGGCCTGGCATCTCGCCCATGGCCTGTCGCCGATCCCCAAGGCGGCCGACCCCGAGCATATGAGCGACAATTACGCAGCGCTGGATCTGGAGCTCAGCGCAGACGAACTCGCCGCGATCGACGGGCTGGACCGCCAGGCGCGGATCGGGCCGGATCCGCTGACCTTCTGACCGATGGCGTCACCCCAGCGAAAGCTGAGGTCTTGTCGTCATGAAGCGACGCGCCTGCGGCATGAGATCCAAGCGGTTCGCAAGGGATGACGGAGGAGGTTAGCCCAGCGCCGCCTTGGCGAGCTTCAGATCCTCCACGAACTTCGCGAACTCGTCCTCGCGCTGCGCCGGGTCCGGCAGGCGCAGCAGGTAGCTCGGATGCACGGTGATCCACGCGTTGCTGCCGTCCGCCAGCGGCACCGGCCGCCCGCGTTCGCGGCTGATCGTCACCACCCGACCGAGCAACGATCGCGCCGCGGTTGCGCCGAGCGCCACCGTCACCTGCGGCTTGACCAGCAACTGCTCCTGCTCGATCCACCAGCGGCACGCCTCGATCTCGCCGGCGCCGGGCTTGGCGTGGATGCGGCGCTTGCCGCGGGTCTCGAACTTGAAATGCTTCACCGCATTGGTGACGTAGACGCGCGAGCGATCGATGTCGGCCGCCGCGACCGCGCGGTCAAACACTTGGCCTGCAGGGCCGATGAACGGCTTGCCGGCGAGGTCCTCATTGTCGCCGGGCTGCTCGCCGACGAACATCATCGCCGCGTCCACCGGTCCCTCGCCGAACACCGTCTGCGTCGCATGCTTGTAGAGATGGCAGCGGGTGCAGCTCATCGCCTCGTCGCGCAGCGCCTCCCAGGCGTGTCTGCTATTGCCGCCGACGCCGTCATTGGGTGCGGCGCGTGCCTTGGTGATCATTCCGCTCTCCCGCGCCTGCGCGCCTGCGATCAGCTGTCCGACCAAGGCGGTCTCGGGCATGTTCTTCCAATATTTGCGCGGCATCTCCTTCAGCATCGCGCCGATCTTGACCCGCGCCGGATTGAAGATGCTCGCATAATAGGTCTTCCACACCTCTTCGGTGGGGTCGCCGTCGGGTGCATCGGCCTTGGTCGCGCCTGGGCCCTGGGCGAGCGCCTTGCCGTCCCAGTGCAGCGATACCTCTGGCGTCAGGATTGACCAGCGCATGCTCGCGAAGCGGTTGACGAAAAAGGCCGCGTTGGCGCGGACGATATGATGCTCGGGCTCGAACCAGGCGACGTAGCGGCTGGTGCCGTCGTCGTCGGCGACCTCGCGAAAGCGCAGGAAGGCGCGCATCTTGTGAATGTCCTGGCGCACCCGCTTGGCGATCACCTCAAGCCGGCGGATCAGCGGATCGGCATGGTCCTCGACCAGCTTGGGTTCGCGGCGCAGCCGTGCCAGCACGGTGTAGAGCAAGGCGAAGCGCTCGGGCTCGGCCGAGAGGATGACATCGCGGGCAAGATCAAGGAAGGCGCGCGGCACCGAGAAGCCGGGCGCAGCGGCGGCGGCCGGCGTGGCCGGTTCGGGGTTGGTCGCGAACAGGTCCGCGGCCTTGTCGCCGACCTGCCAGACCACCTGGTCCGCCGGCACGCCGTCGGCGATCAGGCCGCGCGCTGCATCGCGCCAGGCATCAAAATCATCTGGTTCGGCAAGGGTAACGACGCGCATTGCGGTGTTAAGCCGCGAACAGCTCCAGCTGTTCCTTCTTGGGCGCCAACAAGGGCGCGACCAGCGATTTGAGCTCTGCCTTGTCCGACAGGATCACGGGGCGCCAATCCTCGGTAATAATGAACGGCCGCACCTTGGTGACCGACACCGTCAGCCGCGCGACATCGTCGAGCCGAAGCTTGCGCCAGCGGCGGCTGGCGATGATCCGGTCGACCGATTTGACGCCCAGGCCCGGCACGCGCAGCAGCCGCTCGCGAGGTGCCCGATTGACGTCGACCGGGAAATGCTGGCGGAACTTGAGCGCCCAGGCGAGCTTGGGATCGATGTCGAGCGGCAGCATGCCGGTGGCATCATCCGCGGCGGCGACCACCTCGTGCGGCTGGAAATCGTAGAAGCGCATCAACCAGTCGGACTGGTAGAGCCGGTGTTCGCGCATCAACGGCGGGCGCTGGAGCGGCAGCACCGTGCTCGCATCGGGAATCGGGCTGAACGCCGAATAATAGACGCGGCGCAGCCCGAAGCGGTCGTACAGCGTCGACGCGCGGGTGACGATATCACCGTCGGTCGCGGCATCGGCGCCGACGATCATCTGGGTCGATTGCCCCGCCGGCGCGAACTTCGGCGCCGACTTGTAATGCTTCTGCGCATCCTTGCCGTCGGCAATCGAGCTCTTCACCTCGGCCATCGCTGTCTCGATCCGCACCCCGTCCTTCTCGGGCGCGAGCCGCTTGAGGCCGCTCACCGTCGGCAGCTCGACGTTGATCGAGACGCGATCCGCATACAGGCCCGCCTGGTGAACCAGCTCGGGATCGGCATCGGGGATGGTCTTGAGGTGGATGTAGCCGCGGAAGTGATGATCGTCGCGCAAGGCACGCGCCACCTCCACCATCTGCTCCATCGTATAGTTGGACGAGCGGATGATCCCCGACGAGAGGAACAGCCCCTCGATGTAGTTGCGCTTGTAGAAGGCGATCGTCAGCTTGACGACCTCGTCGGCGGTGAAGCGCGCGCGGCGGACGTTGCTGCTCTTGCGGTTGATGCAATAATGGCAGTCGAAGATGCAGCTGTTGGTCAGCAGGATCTTGAGCAGGCTGATGCAGCGGCCGTCCGGCGCATAGGCGTGGCAGATGCCCATGCCCTCGGTGGAGCCCAGCCCCTTGCCGTCGCGGCTGTTGCGCTTGGCGGTGCCCGACGAGGCGCAGGAGGCGTCGTATTTGGCCGCGTCGGCCAGGATCTCGAGCTTCTGCTTGGTATCGAGCTGGGCCATCTGTTCCATCTACGTTCCCGTAGACGGGGATACAAGCACCACCCGTGCAACGATCCCGACCAGATCGGTTTCGATTACAACGAATCCGGCATACAATAGATAGGTTTCAAGAGCTTAGCCCGATTTTTGGTAAGATGTTGGTGACGAGTTGCCGGTACGCTTCACGGCATGGACGGACACAAAACCATCGCGCGACTGCGCGAGCATCAGGCGGCGATCCTGGCCAATTTCGAGGCTACCCGGCGGCTGCTGGGGCAGGAGAAGCCCGAGGATCCCCGTGCGTTGGCGCGGCTGCGCGGCGATCTCGCCCGGATGCTGACCGCCTATCAATATTTCAAGCATCACGAGATCTTCGACCGGCTGATCGCCGATGGCCCTAGCGACAATGCGCGGATCGGCCGGCGGTTGAAGGCCGAGTGCATCAGCCTCGGCGAGGAGGTGCGGCAGCATGTCGCGCGCTGGAATGCGGTGGGCGCGGAGGAAAGCTGGACGGCCTATCGCCCGGCGGTCGCGGCGTTCATCGAGCAGGTATCGACGCACATGGACTATGAATTGCGCGCCGCGGAAGCGGTGCTGATCCCGCGCGCGGGCGATGCCGCGGTGACACCGCCGGCCGTCCACGCGGTCTGACGGCGTGCAGGCGCGATCCCTGCTCGATCGGCTGGTGGAGCATCAGAATGGGGTGCGCGGGATCTTTGCGCGCGCCGAGGCCTGTCTGCGCCATCCGCATCAGCGCGACGCGCTGACGCTGGCCAAGCTGCGCTGGGAAGTGGCGCGCGCGATCGGCGCCTATACCTTGTTCAAGCATCACGAATTGTTCGATCCGCTGGTCGCGCATGGCACTGCCGAGCAGGCCAGGGTCGCCGCCGAGGCGAAGCGCGCATGCCTGGCGATGGGCACGCAGTTCCAGGCGCATGTCCGCAAGTGGAGCGGCACCCCGGTCGCCGATCATTGGGACGAATATAAGCCGGCAACGGTGGCGATCATGGCCAAGCTCCGCGCGCATTTTGACAGCGAGCGGCACGTGGTGGCATCGATGCTGGCCGCCGATCCGCAGGCGGTGCGGGTGCGCCGCCCGGCCGCCACGGGAGCCGGAGACCGCGCCTAGCCTCACGCGGCGGCGATCAGGCTCTCCGCACCGCCAAGATCGACCGATACCAGCCGGCTGACGCCCTGTTCGATCATCGTCACGCCGAACAGCCGGTGCATGCGGCTCATCGTCACCGCATTATGGGTGACGATGAGGTAGCGGGTGTCGGTCTCGCGCGCCATGCGGTCGAGCAGGTCGCAGAACCGCTCGATATTGGCATCGTCGAGCGGCGCATCGACCTCGTCGAGCACGCAGATCGGCGCCGGATTGGTCAGGAACAGCGCGAAGATCAGCGCCACCGCAGTCAGCGCCTGCTCGCCGCCCGACAGCAGGGTGAGCGACTGGAGCCGCTTGCCCGGCGGCTGGGCCATGATCTCGAGCCCCGCCTCGAGCGGATCGTCCGAATCGATCAGCGCGAGATGCGCCTGGCCGCCGTTGAATAAGGTGGTGAACAGGCGACGGAAATGGCCGTCCACCGCCTCGAACGCGGCGAGCAGGCGCTGGCGGCCCTCGCGGTTGAGCGTCCCGATCGAACCGCGCAGGCGGTTGACCGCCTGGCCGAGCTCGTCGCGCTCATGAGCATTGCCGAGGCTGGCCGATTCGAGGTCGGCCAGCTCCTGTTCGGCGACGAGGTTGACCGGGCCGATCCGCTCGCGCTCCAGCGCCAGCCGCTCGTGCGTGCCCGCTTCGTCGGCGGGGCTGCGGACGGTGTCGCTGGCAAAGCCGAGCCGCTCGGGCAGCACTGGCGCCGGGCATTCGAACCGCTCGCCGGCAAGGCGGCCCATCTCCACCCGCCGCAGCTCCTGGTTCTCGCGTCGCGCGACCGCGCCGGCGCGGGTCTCGCGGGCCCGGGCGAGCGCCTCGCCGGTGCGGCGATGCGCGTCCTCGGTGGTGCGCAGCGCCAGCTCGGCATCGCGTTCGGCGGCGGCAAGCGTGTCGGCGGCGGTGCGGGCAGCGACGTGCTCGCTCTCCAGCGCGGCGATGGTGGTATCGAGCGCCGCTGGCCGGTCGGCGATCGCCGCCGCCTCGTCGGCGAGTGCAGCGTCGCGCTTGTCCATGTCGGCGATGCGCTTGGCGGCCTCGCCGGCGCGCGATCGCCAGCTGCGCCCGTCCGCCTGCGCCGCAGCGAGCCGCTCGCGATTGGCCTGCACCGCCCGGTCGAGCGCGCCTCGCTCGCCGCGCGCCTGGGCTACCGCGGTGCGGCGCCGGTCGGCATCATGGCCGAGGCGGGCGACCGCGGCGGCGCTGTCGCGACTGTCGGGGAGGGCGTCGCGCGCGGCACGCGCGGCGGCGAGCTCGGCGGCCGCATCCCCGATGTCGGCAGCAACCCGGGCGGCGCGGGCGTCGAGATCGGCACGCTGGCCGGCGAGGCGCTCGAGCGCGGCAATTGCGCGATCCTCGCTGCGCTGCGCGTCGCGGCCGTCCTGGTCGGCGCGCTGCAGGCCGGTGCGCGTGGCCTGCGCGGCGGCGCGAGCGGCGGCGATCTGCGCGTCGATCTCAGTGCGGGCGGCGTCAGCGGTCTCGACCGCGGCGGCGGCAGCAGGGCGCGCCGCCTGCAGCGCCTTCAGCCGGTTGAGGCGTTCGAGCCGTTCCGCGGCGGCGGCGCCGCTGCCGGTGGCGACGAACCCGTCCCAGCGGCGCAGCAGCCCGGCGCGGGTGACGAGCCGCTGCCCAACGCTGAGCGGCTGGCCGGCGTCCTCGTCGACGACAAAGGATTGCCGCAGGCGGCGGGCGAGGCTGGCTGGCGCCGCGACATGATCGGCAAGGCTGGCGGTACCCGCCGGCGGCGGCGGATCGCCTGCGGCGGGTGCGGCGCCCTGCCAGGCGTCGAGCGCTGCTTCGAGATCGTCGCCGAGTGCGGCGGCAAGCGCGCGCTCATAGCCGGGGGCGGGGTGGACATGGTCGAGCAGCCGGTCGCGGCCGCTGCGCGCGGTGGCGCGGGTCAGCGCCGCAACCTCGCTGTCGATCGCGGCAGAATCGGCGCGGGCGACGGCGCGGGCATTCTCCGCAGCGTCGCGGCCGGCGATCGCCGCACGCTCGGCGGTGTCGGCCTTGGCGAGCGCGGCGCGGGCGTGCTCGGCGGCGGTGGCGGCGGCGGTGCGGCGG
>NZ_JBWKOS010000017.1:0-38440 GCF_059416225.1 Sphingomonas sp. GW821-FHT09E03
CCAACGGCCTTCTTCGCTGCCGTCACCCTCGCTGCCACCGTCATCTTCTGGCTGTGATCAACGAGTCCTGACCCTAGAACGGTGGCGGGGCCTTGTAGACCATTTCGACACGAACAAGCTCGGCAAGCTGCCCCGTCGTAACATTGACTTTCCACATCAAAGTATCCGGTCCTGGCGGAAAGTAGGTAAGTTCATAATGCTGCCAGAGCCCCGTTGATGGTAATTGCTCCACGGCATATGGCCTACCAAAATCCATAGCGAGGAAAGAGCGTCGTGGAGCAACCTCGGTCGCCGGATAGAAGGCGGGCGCTCCGGAAACAAGCTCGAACGTTAAGTTCTCGCCCGCTTTAATCCTTGTCTGTGCGTTTTTTAGTTTCGCAATCAATATTGCTGCGTCGGCAGACATTATTGCGTTGTAGTGAGCAGTCTGAGGTTGCGGCGCGAGTGCAGGAGCGATGCACGCCTTGGCCGCGTTGGTCATTTCGGCCGCTGTAATAGTCAATTCTGCTCCGGCTTCTTCTGGATCGTGGAAAGACGGAGCGCCGCGTACTACTTCAAGTCTGGCACTTCGCATCCCACAACGATCAGCACGTTGTTTGAGGCGTTCCGCGACGCTGACGCGGCCTTGAAACCGCCAATCCTCCGGCTGATGGTTGATCGTCGGGGCGGTGGCTCCGGCAAGCAGCAGGACGCTGGCAACAGCATTCATCCCATCAACTCCGATTCAAAATTTGAGCAGCGTAGTTGTCCTAGGTAATTAAGCGAACGCGACCGCTTTCCACGGAAAGTACAAGCTGCGTATGGGGCTGCATTTGACCGTTTATGACTGGGTGTAGGTTAACGTGCGGGTCGATTGATGGAGAGAGTAGCTTAGCCTCTGCCGAATGGCATCGTCTGTAATACGAAGAAGCTCGGCCTGCTTGATGTCGTCGGGCAGATTGATCGTCACCGACTCCGCTCCCACAGCTGTTGTAGCGTTCCAGTCTAGTGAAGGGTACTTGCCCGCCTGGGAGGCAGCAAAGTGCCTAAGCCGGATGGAAGAACCGCTCAGGGTGAGCGTATGCTCTCTGCCGATGGTCAGCGATCGAGAGGAATGCGCGTTGCTGACTGCTACTGACGCGCCGATGAATAAAATTGCGGCGACGGTTAATTTTAGCCGGGGAGACATTGGCACTCTCCTAATGGCGAGCTCTCCGACCCGCCTTGTTCACCATACGCGAACAGCAGCCGCCTACAATGGCCAGCTCAAAGAACGATCGCACCGGATCTTCATTGAATGCTGGCAGCAACGAAAGTCTGAGGACTGGGCGGTCGTCAGAAGGTGTGCCGATAAGGCGACCGCTTCGATCCCGGAAAGCGGTAGCTGGTTGAGCATGGCAGAACTGATCTTGACCGTACCATGCTTCCTTGCTGAACGATCGTCTGCAATTGGGAAGCGTGATGGTGGCCGGGAATGGCGAGAAATGGGCGCTCTTAGCCTTGCAGGTTTCGGGATCCGCTCTTCGGCCCACGAAAGTCGCGATCTGGTGGAACGCGACCGTTGCCGCTTCACCTCGACATGCGGCATCAACTCCAATCAAGCCTTTCAAACAGGCAATGCCGTCAAGCGGCGATTGAAGAAAGCATTATAATGACTAACATCATTGCCCTGCTGCTGATTGCCGTTGCTGATCCGTGCGGAGGCACGACCACTCCAGGCGTCGAGCGGTGCCTTGCCGCTGATCTAGCCCGTGCCGATGCGGAACTGAACCGCTACTATACCGCCGCTATGGCGCGGCTGGCGAAGGATCAGCAAACTGTGGCGATCACCCAGCTACGTGCGTCCGAACGAGCTTGGGTCGCTTATCGTGATGCTGAGTGCAATGCAGTCTGGGACGCGTGGAAGGAAGGGACGATCCGCGGCGCCATGGCGCTCAGCTGTCAGATGAGGGTCACTAACGCTCGAACCATGACCATCTGGCGCAACTGGCTTACCTTTGCCGATAGCACACCGCCGCTGCTGCCACAGCCACTTGACGGCGGCTGATGGGCGACAACCGACCGGCCGCTTTGGGGCTCCACTTTGCCTATCGCGAACGTTAGAAACTCGTGGGTTGTTTTTACCCGTTGGAATGGGCGCCATGAAGCGATGTCGTAGCCAGCATTGCCAGCTAGTCAGCGATCGAATGGGCGTTTAACCAGGCCACGGTTTGCGGCATATTGCTTTGAAATGCGTGAGATCGGACTGTGTACCCGTTTCTGCTTGCCTTCGGATCGGCACGCGCTTGTAGTAGGAGCAAGGCGACACGATCATCTGACGTGGTCAGGAGAGGCGTTAGCCCGTCCGCAGCTCGCGCGTTAAGATCTGCGCCATGCTCTATCAAAAGCTGAGCGTAGCCAGGCGAGTTGGCAAACATTAAGGCTGTATATCCTGATGTGTCACGCCCATCTATAGGCACACCTAGCTTGATTAGTGTGCGAGTCATGGCAATAAGCCGATTATCATCCGCCCCGCCGCAAACATTATAGCTCGCGTGTATAGCAGAGATCGCCGTTCCGCGCGCATTAGTAGCGGGATCGGCGCCAGCCCTCACGAGAGCCGTGGCGATCAGCGGACTGCAGCCTGAACCTAATGCGAAAGCTGTCGCAACGTCCGCGCGGTCCATCCGTTTAGTGTAACCAAGCTGGTCAAGACGCGCGAAGAGGTCGTCGCGGCCGTTAAGTGCGGCTTCGTAGGCAAGCTTTGTACCTAATAGGCCTGCATGCGATTGAGTATGCCCGGTCAGAAATGACTCGTCAGCTGACATTTCCATGTCAAGGGGCAGGCCTCGGTCTATCAGCTCCAGCACAAGGCGGGAAGCATGACTCGAATGATCGATGTAGCGGCTGTTCCGCAGGGCAGTGAGAGCAAGGTCCGCCGCTTCTCGCGATCGAAAATCAAACCGCTTGGAGACAAGGTACGGAACGGTCCGAGCATCACCGGTGACCCAGCGCGCCGTATCCGCTGCAGCATCTACTGCATTTTCCAGATCCTTTATGGTCTTCGGCATGCCCACGTATTCGCCGGCATAGTCTTCTACAACCTTGCTTGCCGAGCCCATTCGCATCGTCAGTGTTTGAGTTGGATTATCCGTCATCAAGGCACGGTAGCTTGATTTAAGGCCGAAGAACCGAGCAGCTTGAAACATCGCAAACAGGCGGGCCACCGTCTTACGATCCACGCCTGCCTCGTGTGTCCCTGGGAGCAGTAGACCTGCGCCCATCGAGTTGGGCCCCTTGTTTTGGTCTGAGGTAAACAGGACCGAACCATTAGCCCGGATTGTCACGTGATATACTGGGCAGGACCCAAAGCATGCGCTCCGCGCCAACTCGATCTGAAAATTAGCCGCTTGCTTCGGCAACCTGCTGCGCGGCGGTCGTGGGTCCTCATTGGGCCTAAATATCACCTGTATGAGGCCGCTGGCGACTACAGCATGCCCCTGGAACGTCTGCGGTCGGAATAGCCAAGAGCGGGCCGCGGACACGGCCGCCGCTGGATCCATTCTCCCAACGCTCTCGCCGTAAGGCTCGGCATCAAGAACCTGTCCAGCAGCATCGATGGTCACCCTGAGCTGCATCATCATGAACCCGTCCGCCCGGTTTGACGCAACCTGTGTCGATCCCTTCACAAGCTGGGATTGAAGGTTGGCGACGCCAAACACTGGGGACTTCGAGATGGCCGGTAAGTCGGCCCAAGCATGAGAAAAGATCAAGAAAGGGGCGATGCAGATACCCAAGGCCTTAATCATATGCATATACGCCTTGACCGATTTAACGGCGTAGATGCTGCGGCGATCTGCATGGTAACGTAACCCGCAAGCGCTATATGCCTAGCGGCAGCTTCCAGGTTAGCCGGTACCGCTTGGAATGGCGTACTATGGGTGCTTTCAGCTAGGCCGCTTTGGAGGGCCGCTTTTCGGCCCACGACTGTCGCGACCTTGTGGAGAGCAGACCGGCTGCTTTCGGGAAGACGGATGGCGATAGCCGACGCTGCGCGGCGTTGCTGCCGTTCCTTAAAAGGAACGGCGGGCGGGACAGCCGAAGCCGTCCCAATTGCGATCGAGTTTTGGGAAGTTGCACTACTGCACTATCAGCACAGGCAGACCCAGAAAAAGCAGGACCAGATGCACATTCGTGAAGTGTTGACACGCCAGCTTCTCGCAATCGACGAGCTCGATGCAGCCATCGTCATGTACGAGACGCTGTTCCGTCAATCGGTACGGCTGCGCTTCGACTATCCGGAAAAGAGCTTACGGATCGCCCAAGTTGGCCAAGTGCTTTTGATCGGGGGAAGCCGGGACTCGCTCGACCCGTTCCGTGACACTGCCATAACGTTCCTGGTGAGCGACCTGACTGCCTATGCCGACTATCTGCCGACGATCGGCGCCACCATCGTCCGCGCCATCCAACAGGTGCCAAGCGGGCGCAACATGCTGGTGCGGCATCCGGATCGGAGCCTCGTCGAATATGTCGAGCACGATCATCCCAATCCTGCGGACGACACCCTTCTGCCGGACGGGTAGAGTAGCCAAACGCTTCCCGATTGGCGAAAGGTGGGGCAAGAGACCCTCCAATCGAGCCGCCCAAACGGCTGCTTCAGCCGAGAGCGGTCACAACGAGCGGAGCCCCGCAGCGCCGATGGTCGCCAAAGACTTGTGGATTCCTTCAGACCGTCTCGATCATGATCCGTATATGTGCAGTCTGCGCGCGCCTGATTTCATCCGCGGACCGACCTGATACGAGAAGGCTTTCGATAAGATCCATATTCATCCCGGCCAGCAATATATGGGCCGCATAGCTGGCGTGTTTCCCCATCGCGCCGGTCGCCGCTTCCGCTACCAGAGTTTCCAGAAGCCCATGAGCCCATCTGTAATGGTCGGACGTCAGCAGGTTCGCCGAAGCCTCGCGTGCGCGGATGAGATGCCGATTTTCCAGCTTGAACGTCAGCAGAGCGTCGAGCAGCGCGAATAACCGATCGCGCGAGGGCGCCGCCCAACCGAGCGGTGGCTCGTCTGTTTCGATAGCCGCGCGCAGTGCCGAAAGTTTCCCCTGCCATAGTGCGTCCAGCAAGCCTTCGCGGCTGGAGAACGCGCGGAACAGCGTTCCCTTGCCGATACCTGCCGCAAACGCAACGGCCTCCATGGTGACCCTGCCCGGCGCGTCGGTAGACGCGAAAAGCCGCTCCGATGCGGCCAATATTCCTGCTCTCGCGACGGGTGGCCGGCCACGGCGAACTTTGAGGCTTCCGGACTCGCGGTCCGATATGTTAGAGGATTTCGATACCATGGTCCGAAAATCTATCGGAGTATCTCGTGACGATCAAATCCTCTCTTCCGGACTGGCTCGATCGAGCCATCACGGCACTGGCGGAAGGAGACATCGCCGGCTGGATGTCGATCTATGCCGCCGATGCCGCTCATGAGTTTCCCTTTGCTGCGGCCGGTTCGGTTCAGAGCCTTCGTGGGCGAGGGCAGATAGAAGCCTATATGAGCCGGTTGCCGGAGCGCATGCGGTTCGGGTCACTCACGGACGTTCGTCAGCGCGAGGCAGGCGAGGAACTCATCATCGAGGCGATCGGCCACCACAGGACTCTTCCTGACAATCTGCCGAGGACACTGGCCTATGTGGGGTTCATCACACGAAAGGAGGGGCTGGTGACGCACATTCGCGATTACATGCATGTGCTGCCGTCAGCGTCCCGGGCATCGGTCGCCAACTGATACCAATTCTGCTTTGCGGAGGACGTTATGCGCGCATTCGTGACCGGCGCCACGGGCTTTATCGGAGCCGCCATTGTCGAGGATCTGATCGCGGCGGGTCATGATGTCCTGGGCCTTGCCCGCTCCGACGCATCCGCAACTGCATTGGCTGCGGCGGGAGCATGTGTCCATCGCGGATCTCTGGAGGATCTCGCGAGCATCCGGTCCGGTGCGGCGATGGCGGATGGGGTCATCCATACCGCCTTCAACAACAGCGATTTCACGAAGATCGCGCAGAGTAGCGCGTCGGAACGACTGGCGCTCGAAGTGATCGGCGAAGTTTTCGTGGGTTCGGATCGCCCCCTGATCGTCACCGCAGGTCTCACCTCGCTCGCCCCGGGGCGAGCGGCGACCGAAGACGATGTCAGGCGCCCTGATTCCGGGCCGACCCTGCGTGTGTCGGAAGCGACGGCTGCTATACGATGACGGTATTTGGCGTGACACTCATCGAGGCTCTGCTACCGCTGTGCGAGTGGGGCACGGAACACCGGACTCGCATCGAAGCAACGCCGGAGACGGCGCATCTTCAATGAGAATCACTGCGTTTCACACCTGCAATTCGCCGCTCAGAAACGGACGGTCAGCGGCAGGTCTAACCTTTCCCGATTGGATGCAGATCGTCCGAAAACGGCGTTCCTGATTCCACGTCGCGCCGGGTCGGTGTAGCTTGCGGACATGGCGTACATCGAGGGTCATGCGCGCGACCAGGCGCTGCTGCTGCCGGCATCGGTAGAGGATTATGTGGCAGCGGATAGTCCGGTTCGGTTTATCGACGCGTTCGTCGACGACCTCGATCTGGGCGAGGCAGGTTAGCCCTTAGCGCGAAGGAGATGCCAAAACGGTCATCGTGCGGTGCCGATGGTAAAATTACTCAGGCTAATGGCCTGGACCCTTCAGGCAGATCGACCGCTACCAACGCCCGCCTATCGAACCGTGCGGATACCGGCGAGGATGAGGTCGAGGCTCGCGAGAAATTGTTCGCGGTCGTCATGCCCGGGCAACTGAACCGCTACCTCGCGCAGGAAGGGATAGGCTGACGGATCGAGCTGCGCCCAGCGTGCGGCTGCGGCTGTTAGGAGCGATGTGCGATCGGATTCGGCGTCCCGATTGCGCGCGTTCGCGGCATTCTGTCCTGCCACGCCAAGAATATAGTTCACAAGGGCGGACCACGCATCGAAACGCGCGGTTTCCGGTACACCAAGCGTTAGCAGCCGGCCGCCGATCCCCTCAAAGAACCGCAGAATCGCGGTCCGCCCCGGATCGAGCGAGAGTTGGGCGCCGACCCATGAATGCGCGTCGAACGCGTCGAACACCGCGACCGCCATTGCACGAATTGCCGTTTCCGGCTCTGCGGCGTCATCGAACTTGAGCATCGCCTGCCCGATGATGTGGTCGACGGCGGCAGCGAGCAGTTCCTGCTTGTCGGCAACATGCCAATACAGCGCCCCGCTCCCCGTCGCCAGACGTGCCGCGAGAACGCGGAACGTCAGCGCGCGCTCGCCCTCGGTGTCGAGGATCGCAATCGCGGCTTCGACGATCCGTTCCTTGGTGAGAGCATCCGAACGGCGCTCACTGCGCTGAGATTTGATCGTCATCGAAGCGCCTTGACATCACTGGAACGCCGATCCAATTCATTTATATGGAACATCGTTCCACGCAATTTTCGAAAGGTCTTCATGACACCCCCAATCACGATCATCGGCGCTGGCCTCGGCGGCCTCGTTCTCGCGCGCGTTCTTCATCTTCATGGCATCTTCGCCACGATCTACGAGGCGGACGCCGGGCCTAACGCGCGTGGTCAGGGCGGCATGCTCGATATTCATGACGATACCGGCAGCCGGCGTTGGAAACGGCCGGCCTTACAGAGGTATTCCGAAGCCTAATCCTTGAAGGGCGTCAGGCCTTCCGGATCTTTGACCGGGAAGGCACTATCCTGTTTGATAAAGCCGATGACGGCACCGCAGGACGCCCGGAAGTGCAGCGCGGCGAGTTGCGGCAGATGCTGCTGGACTCGCTTCCGTTCGGTGCCGTGCAATGGGGCTGCAGGGTCAGCAGCGTCCGGGCGGTTAGCGAGGGGCGACACGCAGTGACCTTCGCCGACGGTGCGAGCGTCGAGACGCAGTTGCTGGTCGGCGCGGACGGCGCCTGGTCCCGAGTGCGCCCGCTACTGTCTTCTGCCGTCCCCGAATATACCGGCATGGCGGCGGTCGAAACCTATCTGTTCGAAGCAGACACCCGCCATCCCGCGAGTGCCGAAACGGTCGGCGGCGGCGCGATGGCCGCACCCGCGACGGGTAAAGCGATCATGGCGCATCGCGAGCGCGGCGATACGCTCCACGCGTATGTGATGCTCGCCAAGCCACGGGACTGGTTCGCCGCCATCGATTTCACCGATACCGCCGCGTCGATTGCGCAGATCGCGAAGGAATTCGAAGGATGGGCCCCTGAGCTTGTCGCGCTGATTACGGCCAGCGACATCGCTCCTATCCTGCGCCCCTTCCATGCCCTGCCAGTGGATCACCGGTGGAAGCGGGTACCGGGCGTGACCCTGCTCGGCGACGCCGCGCACGTAACGGCGCCGAACGGTGAGGGCGCCAACCTGGCCATGTACGACGGTGCCGCGCTCGGGACGGCCTTGGCCGCGCACCCCGATGATTTCGAAATTGCCTCTCGGCATATGAACAAGCGATGTTCGCTCGCAGCATGTCATCGGCCAACGAGGGGGCCGAGTTCTACAAAATCCTTCGGGGCGACGATCCGGCCCATAAGTTGCTCGCAATGTTTAGCCAGCCGGAAGCGAGCGCTTGAGATTACGGCGACCGTTCGCGGCCTTCGGGCAGTCTTCCCAAACTCGCCGTCCATTCATCTTCCGCTTTTTAGCCCCAATTTGCTCAAGTCCGGACTTCGGTGTTCGTTCGATCGCATAGGTTAGCTGACCGAGGGAACGACTGCTGACCGGACGCGGCTGCCCATCAGTCGCCAAGCGCCGCCTTCGCCCAATCGAGGAAGGCCTGCGCCCTGGCCGATCTGCGTGGGTCGCGTGCACACAGAATGTGCATCGGCCGGGTTGCGGCGTCGTACTCCGGGAGCAGCCGCACCAGGCGGCCGGCTTCCAGATCGTCGCTGACCGCCACCTCCAGCGCAAGCGCGATGCCGAATCCGTCCAACGCGGCGCGATGCATCGCCTTCCAGTCGCTGACCGAAAGCCGGCTGTCGATCGGCACCTGCACGATCTGGCCGCCCTTCGCGAAATGCCATTCGCCGCGCTGGCTGACGTTCCGGTAGTCGAAGCCAAGGCATTCGTGTCCGGTAAGATCCTTCGGTGTCTCCGGCACCCCGTGCATGGCGATATAGGCTGGCGACGCACAGGCGATGAGGCGGTACGGCCTCAATGGAAATGCGGTGAGCGCGCTATGCTCGTCGACCGGCCCGATGCGGAAGACCGCGTCATAGCCGTCCTCGATCGGATCGACGAAGCCATCGGACAAGGCCAGATCGCACCGTATCTCCGGGTGGCGGCGCATGAAGGCGGTGACCACCGGGACCAGCGCATAGGCACCGTACATGACGGGCGCGTTGATCCGCAGCAGCCCGCGCAATGTCGCATGCGCCTCGGATGCCTGCGCTTCCGCATCGTCGATGTCGGCCAGGATCGCCTTGCAACGGTCGCGGAAGAGCCGACCCTGCTCGGTCAGTGACTGCCGCCGTGTTGTGCGATGAAGCAGGCGGATGCCGAGCCGCGCCTCCAGCGCCTCGATATGCTTTGCTACCATCTGAGGAGAAATCCCGCGCTCCGCCGCCACGGCGGAGAAGGATTTCCGCTCCGACACGTCCACGAACACGCGCATGCTGTCGAGCCGATCCGGCATTGCCCACCATCGCTTGTTAGTAGTCCAACCAGGAGGCGACTTATCATCTTTAGGTTGGAACGCCACATAGGGGCGACTTGAGCCGGAAGATGCATCGTTTGCCTGAACGCGGACATCTGGTTTGCCCAACCACCGGGAGATCACCGCCATGCGCTACGAACTGACGACGCTGTCCTGCTCGCCGCTGGGCATGCCCGATGCGTCCGAGCGTGCCCGTGCCTGGATCGCCGATGCGGTCGCGGGCCGGCTGCTCGGCATCTGGCGCTCGGATATCGGGACGATCGGACAGCTCATCATGCTACGCGAATTCGATTCCGATGGCGATCTGGCAAGCGAGCGCGAGAGGGCGCTGATGAGCGCGGACCCGTTCGGCAGTGCCAGCGGCGACACGCCGATCCGGATGGAGAGCTTCGCACCGTTTCCGTTCCTGCCGCCCGTGGCGGCGCGCGACTATGGCGGCACGTTCGAGTTCCGGACCTATTACCAGAAGCCCGGCGGCCTGCCGGGCACGATGGCGGGATGGCGTGGTGCGATCCAGCCGGCGCGGGCGTACACCGACCATCTGGTGATCAACATGTACGCGCTCGACGGGGAGCCGCGCATCACCCACATCTGGGGCTTCGACAGCGTGGCGCAGCGCGACATGCTCCGGAGCGAGCATTACGCCGCCGGGCTGTGGCCACCCAAAGGCGGTCCGGAACGCATCGCCTACGCCACTTCGACCATCGCCAGGTCGGAGCTGGGCTTACCGATCAGATGAAACCCAGGCGCCTGCGGCGGCAGCCGACCGTCCCCGTCCCGCGAGACCCACAAGACGACATTCAGTAGTCGTTATGTGCTTCCCATCTTCAGACATTCGTTCATGTCCGTCCGGCGCCTCGATGAGCGTCCGCGGAATGAGAAGAAGTGCGACATTTCTGCCCTTCGAGAGAGCCGCTCTGAACGGCCACATTCCGCATCGCCCTAGCGCACCGCCCACATGCAACACCTCAAGGCGACGCCGGCAGATGCCGCTTCTGGGACTTGGTACGACGCACAGCAAATGAATGGTAAAATCTTTAGTCACGATGGCCGCTTTGTACGGAGGTGTCGGCAAATGGCAGCAGGGAATCTAGAAAGGCTCATCTCTCAAGTCGAAACAAGGACGGGACCAATCGACGGAACGGCACTGGTTTTTGTCTGGTCAGAAAACGGATGACCGACGAGCCGCTTTCTAGGATTCGTGCGTCGGCGATTTTTTTCGACGGCTACGTCGCCGGTCGAAGTACAGCAGATATCCGGTAATCACGAACAACGGCATTGCTGCCGCACACAGCATGAACAGGATCGCGCCGGGTAGGCCGAAGAAGCTGCCGCGATGCACTGCCAGACGCGCCCGTACGATCCGTTCGCCCAGAGGTTTCTCGGCGAAGCTGACCTCCTCGACGACGGTGCCGGTCCGGGGGTCTATCTTGAGCTCGTCGAAGGCGCGCTCATGCGAGGCGTCCTTTTCAAGATATACGATGCGGATCGGTACGCCCGGAGTGTCCGGCAGCAACAGCCTGGCCATGGCGGGCGATCGAGCGCGGACTTGCGCCCATGCCGGATCCAGCCTGGTGCGTGGCGCGGAAACGACAGGCACTGCGGGCGGCGTGGGAGCAGGGCTCCGCTGAATGGCGCGGCCGACCAGGACGCGTTCGAAGCCGGCGCGATACCAGGGATAGGACCAGGTGAGCCCGGTCCCCGCAATCACCAGATAGACGAGAAATACCCAGGTGCCGACAATGGTGTGCAGCGACCAGTAGAGTCCGCGCCGCTTGAGACGCAGGTTTGGCTTCAGCCACACACGCCAGTCACACACCCGCTTCGGCCATCGCAGATACATGCCGGAAAGCGCGAAAAAGATGAGGCAGAGCGCTGCAATGCCCGTGATCTGGCGGCCGGCACCGTCGCCGTTGCCGGGCAGCAGCAGCCAGCGGTGCAGGATGCGCACCCCTTCGAAAAAGGCTTGGCCGCGCGCGGTGCCGAGGAGGCTGCCGCTGTACGGATCGAGATATTGGTGCGCTTCCTTGCCGCTGCCCGCCGTTCGATAGCTGACCTGTGGCGATGCGCCGGGTTCGCTCCACAGCGCCACCGCCGACACGCGCGCGCCGGGCATCTGGCGGTCGAAACGAGCGATCAGCGCGTCGGGCGAAAGCGGCGCAACGCTGCGCGGCTGCACCGTCACGATCCCGCCGCTCATCGCGCGCATGATCTCATCCTCAAACGCCATCGTGGCCCCGGTCAGGCCCATGAGAGCAAGGACAAGCCCGAAAGTGAGGCCGGCATAACGATGCATCTGGCTAACCAGTCGCCGGACCCGCTTGGGACGTGGCGCAGCAGCCGGAATGGCCGGGCGGATCGGAGAGGCGGGCGTCACGACGCTGACGATCTGTTGCCGGGTCCGATCGGAATCAGAAGGCGGCACGCATCTCGGCATAGACGGTGCGCGATGCGCCGACATACAAGCCGCCATTGTCCTCGAGACTGGCGCGCGTGAAATAGCGCTTGTCGAACATGTTCTGGACGCCCGCGCTCAATCGCGTCCCGGCGACGATTTCATGCCCTATCCGTCCGTTGAGCACGGTCCAGGCCGGGATGCGTCCGAACTTTCCGTCCGCGGTGGGTGTCACTGTATTCGCCTCGTCCGCGAACTGCCGCGACTGGGTGTAACCGAACAGCGAGGCGGACCAGCCGCCACGATCCAGGTCGATGCCATAGGTCGCCGTATGCGGCGAATAGAGACGCAGATGATGTCCGGCGAACTCGCCTTCGCGGATCTTCGCGTCCGTATAGGCATAAGTGGCGAACAGCGAGAGGCCGTGCACCGCAGCCCCGGTCGCGCCGAGATCATAGCGGAGGCTGGCTTCCACGCCGTCATGCCGGGTCGCGCCGACGTTGAGATAGGTCGTGGTGCGCGCGTCATATTCGATCTGGTTGGTGAAATCGATGCGATAGATGCCGACTCCGGCAGTGATTCCGCTGCCCGTATAGCGCGCGCCAACCTCATAGGTGTTGGCAAGCTCGGGATCGAGTTGCTGATCGCTCGCGCTCAGCGGGAGCTGGAGGAAACCGACCGAGCCGAAGGAACGCCCCGCCGATCCGTAGAGGAAAATCGCCGACGATGCCTGATAGCCGACCCGAACCGACGGCAGCCAAGCGGTATAATGCTGCTCCGCGTCGAAACCGGCACCGATATTGTTGCGCCGTCGGATGCGCACGTTCTCATACCGCAGCCCCGGCGTGATGCTCAGATCGCCTAAGGTCATGCGATCGTCGATGTAGATCGCGTGCGCGTCGGTAAAGCCGGTTGAATCGCGATTGCGCACCGATGTGCCGGTGGCTGGCGCAGCCCCAGCCCGGAAGCTGATGCGATCGCGCGCTTCCTCGGCTTTCTCGTTCGTGTAGCGATAGCCGATCGAAAATTCCTGCTTTGTGCCCAGCACGTTGAAGCGCGAGCTCAGGCGCGGTTCGACGCCCGAGGTCTTGTACGAACGCGGCAGAAGGTCGAGCCGGGTTGCGGTGGTATCGCGGCTGGTATTGGACAGGGCGAAGGTGCGATCGCTGTCCAGATAATAGCCCTGCACCTCGAACAGCGTATCGCCACCGAACTCCTTGACGAAACGGGCCGTCGCCTCGTTCCTCTCGGCCGTAAAATACTGGTTGCGGTTGGTGGCCTGGAACGGATCCTGATCATAGGCGGCCTGGTCCAGTGGCCCAGGCAGGTCTGCGTCTGCTTTGAACCGGTGGAGGCGCCCCTCGAGATACGCATCGCTGCCAAGCTGGACGTGATATTTCAGCATGACATCGTCGATGTCCTGCTGCGTGTTCTGGCGAAACGACGGGCCGTGGTTGCCCGAATAAAGCAGCGCGAGGCCGATCTCGCCGCCGGGCATCGTACCGCCCACGCCAAAGTCGAATTGACCGGAGGTGAAATTGTTTGCCGCGCCAGCCGCGCCGATGTTCACGCGCGCACGCGCATATCCGCCGACATCCTCAGGGATCGCCCAGGTGACGTAATTGACGATGCCGCCGACGCTCTGCGGGCCATAGCGCACCGAGCCGCCGCTTTTGATAACGTCGATCTGCTCCAACATGCCCAGGGAAACTGGCGCTAGCGACAATTCAGGTTGGCCATAGGGCGCATTGGACAGGGGAACGCCATCCAGCAGGACGGTGGCATAGCTGCCCAGACGCGAGCCAAGCCCGCGGATACCAATATTCTGCGAGAAATCGCCGCTGCCTGTCCCATTTGGGGGCGGCGTCTGCACACCGGGGATAAGGCGCAATGCTTCGGTGATGTTGACCGCGCCGGACGATTCGATCTGCTCCCGACTGGCGCTGCCAGCGCCGCCTGGAAAACGACGGCTGGTTGCAACGGTGGCGAGTGGGCTGGCGCTGACGACGATGTCCGCGGCCTCGGCATCCTCCGCAGTCTGGGCATTGGCGGCGGAACCGGTTGCAACAGACGCGACGAGGGCAGCGGAGGCCAAGGCAAATCGACGCATGATTATCCTGTGAATAACAGGGCCGTATGCCCTTATGATACTGCATCGCATTAGCCACAATCGAACCGGTATCAAGTAGGTTATTCCATCCGGCGTCTATAGCTGTGAATGTCCAGGTGGCTTGCCAGCTTGAGCGGCCCCCACCGGGTGGTCCGGGCTGTTAGTTAGCGCGTTGTCGTCTGAGCCTCACCCCTTCTCTGGTCCGGTCTTTATGAGAAAACCGACTTTCTTTTCGTCAGGGCAGGCATGCCTGCCCTGACGAAAAAGCGCGCTCCATCGGGGTCTGGTTGCTGAGGGAACTGTGCGGACGGTGCTCGTTGTAATCGTGCCGCCACGCCTCACATTTACCCGTGCGTCGTCCAAGCTCAAGAACCAGTATGCGTTGAGGCATTTGGCCCGCACCCAGCCATTGAACGCGGCGCCGCACAGGCCGATCCACCCGGTCGCTTGCAGACATTTACTTGGGATAACGCGTGACGGCGCGGTTGAGCCTCAGCAGATCGTCGTTGTCGTATTTCTGGCCGAAGGTGAGGATCACCTGCATGCCCGCATCACGGCGCTTGGGTGCTATCTCCCGGTCGGCAAGCGTCAGGGCATGCTCGAGCTGCTCGACCGTCAGTTCGGTGCAATAGCCCGGATTGCCGGTCTGGATGCGCCAGGATTCCTCGATGCTGCCCGCATCGACCGCGTCGAACCCGGTCGCCTCGACCAGTTCCATGGCGATCTGCTTCGCCTTGGCATCACTGCCGGCGACGGGAATGGCGGTGCGTCCCGCTGCGCCCTTGGCCTTGCCGTTCTTGCGCAGGGTTCCGGCCAGCACCGCGTTCCAGGCCTTGGTCACCGGGCGGCCGATCTGCTCGGCCACCCACAGGCTTTCGACCTGACCCTCGTCGATCGCGGCGATGTGCCCATCGCGGAGCGGGTAATAGTTGGAGGTGTCGATCACCGCCGCATCGGCGGGAACGTCGGCGAGCAGCGCCTTGAGCGGCGGCATCTTGTTGAGCGGGATCGACAGGATGATCGCATCGACATCCTGCAACGCCTCCGCCGTCGTCACCGCCTTGGCACCGGTCTCCTCGGCGAGTTCCCGGATCGTCTCCGGCCCGCGCGAGTTCGCGACCCGCACCTCATGCCCGGCCGCGCTCAGCTTGCGAACCAGCGTCTCGCCGATGAAGCCCACACCCAATATTCCGATTTTCATTACACCATCCTTCTCTTGCATCGTGGAACAGGGGTCAGGCCGCCGGATCGCCCGGCGGACGAGCGCACGCATCGAGCGTGTCGCGGAGCTCGGCGAGCCCGTCGTCGGTGATCCGGCACGCCGACTGGATCTTGCCGGAGATGCTCCACACCTCCTGGCGCAGGGCCTCTCCGGCGGGCGTCAGATCGATCAGCACGCGGCGCTCGTCCTGCGTATCTCGCTGCCGCGTGACCATGCCCGAAAGCGCCAGCCGCTTGAGCAGTGGCGTGATCGTGCCCGTATCCATGCCGAGCTTCGCGCCGAGCTCGCCGACCGAGCGCGGCGTCCCGCCGAACAGCTCCAGCATCACCAGATACTGCGGGAAGGTCAGCCCCAGCGGCTCCAGGAACGGCTTGTGCATCCGCGCCATGCGGTTGGCGGCGCCGTACAGCGCGAAGGAGAGCTGCTTGCCCACCTCGCGCTCGCACGATTGATCGTCCCTTGTCACGGCTCACTCTCTTGTGCGGCTATATATAGCGCACTAGGTATATTATTAATCCCCATGATACAAGTCCGGCGAGCCCCGGGCGCCCCGAAGCGGAGAATCCAGGTGGCCGAAGCGAAACTGTTCCATGACGTCGTCCGGGCGCGCCACTCGGTGCGCGCCTTCCTGTCCACCCCGGTGCCGGACGCGCTGATCCGCGACGTGCTGGTCGACGCACAGCATGCCCCGTCGAACTGCAACGCTCAGCCCTGGGTGACCCACATCGTCTCAGGCGCCAAGCGCGATGCGCTCAGCGAGGCCATCCTCGCCGCCGACGATGCCGGCCACGCGACCCCGGACTTTCCTTTCGCCACCGCCAATTTCTGCGAAATCTATCGCGAGCGCACCGCGGCCCAAGGCAAGGCCTATTACGAGGCGATCGGCGTCGCCCGCGATGACTTCGACGAGCGCCACACGGCATCGCAGCTGAACCTCAAGTTCTTCAACGCGCCCCACGTCGCGCTGCTGTTCATGCCGCCCGTCGGCGGCAACGAGGTGCGCGTCGCCGGCGACCTCGGCATGTATGGCCAGAACTTTCTGCTGTCGCTCACCGCGCACGGGCTCGGCGGCATCCCGCAGACCATGATCGGCTTCTATGCCGACACGATCCGCGAAGAGCTGGGAATCGATCCGTCGCACAAGCTGCTGTTCGGCATCTCGTTCGGCTATCCCGATCCGCACTCTGCCGCGAACAGCTACCGCATCGACAAGGCGCCGATCGAGGACAGCGTCACCTTCCACGGCTGAGATCAGCGTGCCCGCACCGGCGTGGACGCATTCACATGTACAGGGCGCAGTTCAACCGGACCGCGTAGTCCCGGTCCGGGTTGGTCGTGCCGTCGCTGACCCGCTCGGCTATGGCAGCGACAGCGAGATCCCGCCGCGCCGGCAGCCTCGCCCGGTCCGCCACGGCTAGCGAGGCCGGAAGCTCGGCGACGGTAAGATCGGTGCAATAGGATGGCGCACCCGGCTGTTGCCGCCACGAATCCGCGATCATACTGGCGTCGACCGCGTCGAGTCCGCTGTCCTCGACCAGCGCCAGCGTAACGGCGCGATCACGTTCGCTGTCGGCCGCGACGGGTATCGCGATGTATCATCGATAGCACCCTGCATCGCCCCCGGGGCCGCGGTGATTGGAACGGCGACATCGATCGCAGTGACATGCCGGAGGTCGCCGGCGTAGCGCACCGCCCCCGTCACCTTGGCTATGCCGTCGATCCTCTGCATTCGCGCTTGACCTTCAGGAACCGGCACCGGTCACGGTAGTGCTGGCAGAGGAGATTAGCGCGACCATTCAGGCATGGCCGACGTCACTGGCTATAGACGCGACTCAGACAAAAGCGAACATCGTTGTACGGTTACAGCAGTGCTCTATAAGCGGATGCCGACGGTTGCCGGAAACACCCGGTCGACACAGGCTTTGACCAAAACCGATGATAACTCAGGACACGACGACAACGATGAACGGCTCGACGTCCGGCAATCGTGTTCTCACCAGGCTCGAGGTCGAGGCGATGAGCAAGGTTTCGATGCCTGGCCATCTGATCGACTGCGATCTGGAGAACGTCGACCTGTCGGGTCTCCAGCTTGCCGGTTGGATGTTCGAGCGTTGCAATCTGCGCCATGCCGATCTTTCCGGCGCGTCGTTGGAGAATACGACGTGGCGATCGTGCCGGGGCGCGATGGCGAATTTCGGCGGGACGAATCTGAACGAGGCGATGTTCGTCGCCAGCGACTTCAACAACGCATCGCTGCGCCGCTCCACACTCACGTCGGCAAGGTTCGAACGGTGCAAGCTCACCGGAGCGGACCTGTCCGACGCCAGGACGATGGACGTCCGGTTCGAAGAAACACTTCTGATCAACGCCAAACTGTCCGGCACCTCGTTTCGCAAGCAGACGCTCCTCAAGCTCGATCTTGGGCAGGCCGACGTTCGCAAATGCGACTTTCGCGCGGCGATCTTCGAGGAGTGCAGCCTGCGGGACGCGCTGATGACCGGATCACGCTTCGAAGGCGCCGACCTGCGCGGCGCCGATCTGGGCGGACTGCGCCTCGTCGATGCCGGACTGTTCCGCGGTGCTACGATATCGCGAGAGCAGGCCGGACAGCTTCTCGGCGAATTGGGACTAAACGTACGCTAGGTGCAAACGCAGGTCGCGGGTCCACATCTCGAAAAGGCTTGGTAAGTTCGCATGGGATACCTGTATCTGGCAATCGCCATAATATCCGAGGTATTGGCTACATCATCGATGAAGCTTTCGAATGGCTTCACCAAGCCACTATCGTCCGTAGCCACCGTCCTTGGCTACTGCGTCACCTTCTACTTCCTCTCGCTGACGCTGCGAACGATGCCGACAGGTATAGCCTATGCTATCTGGGCCGGCGTGGGGGTCGTGCTCATCGCAGGCATTGCCTGGCTGTTCCAGGGTCAGAAGTTGGATGCCCCGGCCATTCTTGGCATGACTCTGATCGTTGCGGGCGTGCTTGTCATCAACCTGTTCTCGCGCGCCCGAGGGCACTGACGGCGATCAATCTTCAGCGGGTTGACCGCCCATCGGATCGCCACCTCTTAATCCGCTCATGAACAGCATCAAGCGATCGTCTAGCGCGGTACGGCGATCGGGCTTGGCATCCAGCCGCCAGTGCGCGGCCAGCATGCGGGACGCCAACAGGATGTCCGGTCCCGTCAGGTCGGCCCGCAAGGCGCCCTCCGCCTGCGCACGCGCGAGGGGATCGCGGATGGCGGCGATGATCTTGGCTTCGCTGACGCCATCGGGCTGATAGTCGGGTAGCTCGGGCAGCAACCCGAGGAACTTGTCGTAGACCATCATCATCTCGGTCATGCGACGCAGGAAGCCCAAAAGGTCGTCAGCGGGCAAGGCCTCGATCTCGGCCGCCATGATCTCGAGCTCATGTTCGAGCACCGTCTCATACAGCGAATGCCTGTCAGGAAAATTGCGGTAGATCGTGCCACGCGTGACGCCGGCTTGTTCCGCGATCGCCTCGAAGGGCACGTCACCGCCGTGTTCGCACATCGCGGTGCGGGCGGCGGCAAGCAGCTTTTCTCGGTTCTGCTCGGCGTCCTTGCGCATTCCCACCCTTCACCGTCCACGATCGGGGCAGCCTTATCAGCCGCTGTCGGCGGCTGTCGATAAGAAGCCCGGCGATGACGCGGTCATCGCCGGGCGGTCGATCAGGCGTCAGCCGCCTGCTCGTTGGCGAGGTTCTCCGCGCAGTCAGTGTATTTCTTGTCCTGCGCTGCGACCTCGTCGCCGATTTGGCTGATCTGCGCAGCCGCATCGTCGTTCCCGACATGCTTGGCGTCAGCGGCGAGCGAGCCGTAGGCGGCAATGTAATAATGGAAGGCGAGCTGCGCGCCGGCGAGCGCCGCGGCGTCCTTCACCTGTTCGTCGGCGCCATCGATCATCTCGTTGATGGCCTGGTAGATACCCTTCATTGCCGGATTGTCCCGTCCCGCAGGCTCGGCGCCGGCATCCTTCAACAACTTGGCGATCGTCTGGGCATGCCGGGCCTGCATCTCGGCGCTGCTCTTGGCCAGGGTGGCGACCTCGTCGTTCTTAGACTCGTAAGAGCCTTCCTCTGCGCCCTTCTTGCCGATCTCGTTTGCCGAGGTCAGCGCCTGAAGGCCCTGCACGTACCATTGCTTCAATGCGTCTGCCATTTCCAACTCCCGTGGGCATGGCGCACCCGCCCTCAGGCGCTGGTGCATCCGTACCTATTAATGAGGATCGTCTGTGGGAGACCGGATCGTTTCCGTCCGATGCCCGTTGTCATAAAAGCGTACGCCGATGTTCGGTTCCGAGCGCGCCGACGCGTTTCGTAAAGGAGAGCCTGATGGGTGAGATGACGATCAAGGATTTGGCGGAGAAGATGAAGGACATCGACTTCACCATGCTGTCTACCAAGACCGAGGGCGGCCTCATCGCCTCGCGGCCGATGAGCAACAACGGCGACGTCGAGTATGACGGCGATTCTTGGTTCTTCACCTACGAAGATACCCGCACCGTCCGTGACATAACCGCCGATCCCAAGGTCGAGCTCGGCTTCAGTGGGCAGAAGAGCCTGCTCGGCAAACCTGGGATCTTCGTGTCGGTGCAGGGTCAGACCCAGATCATCCGCGACAAGGCCGAGTTCGAGCGGCACTGGACCAAGGATCTCGAGCGCTGGTTTCCTCAAGGCACGGACACGCCGGGCATCGCGCTGCTCAGGGTGCACGCCTTGCGCATCCATTACTGGGACGGCGAAGACGAAGGCGAGGTCCGCGTCTGACATACCGCCAAGGGTATGATCGAAGAACGGGAAACGAGTGGCAGTCACGATTGGCATGAGCTGCCGACCCTTCCTAAAATCGTCGCATGAGGCGCTTTGAAGGTATTAAGCGGCATATCCTGCGCTTCGCCGCTATGCCTTTGCGCTGCTGCGGGGGCGCGGCGACGCGGGCGTTGCGTCGCGCTCCTCCGCGTCGTCAGGTCTTGGGCGACTGCCGTCCGTCCGCTTCGAGGACTCGCTTTGCCGATCGCGAACGTCGCGACCTGGTGGAATGCGGAACGGCAGCTATCGGGAGAAGATCCCGCATAGCTGCCGTTCGAAGCGTGTGCGCAGGCCAATGCCCTTGTGCTTACTCCGCCAAGTTACTGGTTACCCGTATCCACTCGCTGCCGAGTGATGATCGCCGGGTCTGAATCGATTGAATGTAGATAAGCCACTCGCTCGAGGCTATGCCGTTTAATCCGGCGAAGTGCGTTTGCCTGGTCATCCGTGAGGTGGATTTGGACGTACCCCCGCTCGATGAGACACCGGTCTATTACGGCTTGGAGTTGATCCCGAACGTCAAGGGAGACCATGGCAACGTATTTTGCTCCAAAGGTGTTGCTTCTCCGCGCAATGTCGTCCGCTGATCTGAGTTTAGTTATAGCTTGTACGACATTCATTGGGGCGCTTGACCCAATCTGAATGACTGTATCGAGCAACTGCGCAGAGCTTAGTGTATCAAGCTCACGGAGTGTCTCCGGCTTAATGTAGGCCATCACGTAGCGTGAGGTTTCGGTGCACTCAGCCGCGTCTTGGGCATATCGGTCCAAAGGCACACCAGCCTTACCCCACGACGTTTCAATGTGGTTCTCTGCGACCACTGGCGGAGCGAGGATTGCCGAACACGCGAGCGCAAGGCCAAACAAGAACCGCATAAACGTCTCCCACGTCAGGCGTTGTTAGTATTTCACGCTGCGCAGAATGACCGCTTTAGGGAAAATGGCAACCTGGATCTTTCGGCGCAATTTGGGCGCTTTCAGCCAGGCTGCTTCCGGGGGCCGCTTTTTGGCCCGCGAATGTCGCAATCTGGTGGTTAAGTGACCGGCAGGTTTCGGAAGTTTGGGCGGTTTAGCAGACGGTCGGCGATGCGCCGCTGGCGCTTTCGAATTGCGAGCGGCACCGCGATGATGACGAACAATCCCACGCCAAGGAATAGCTGAACCAGACTCCTGTCATTCTCAAGGATTGCGATCCAAAGTACGCAGGGCACTGCGATGATTGGCGTCACCTTTGTGACCCACCACAGGATTGATCCCCAACCGGGCTGATCGCGAGCCTCTTTGTTTACAAGCAGAACGATCAGGGTCGCCAGAGTCTTGGAGCCTAGTGCAAGGACGACGATCCAACTTAAAAAGTCGATGTTATTTGTGAAGCCGAGATGCAGCATCTCGAAGGGATGGGACGCAAAACATCAAAAAGCAACGGACCAAGTCCGGGCTAATCCACTGGCGAGCGTCCGCTGTCAGGGTGGCTGAGTCATAGGCGGATTGGCCAAAATTGGGCGACTGCCGTCCGTCCGCTCTGGTGACCCGCTTTGCCAATCGCGAAGGTTCCAGCCCGGACGCTTTCAACTTGGCCGCTTTTCAGACGCGGATGTCGAAGTCCGGTGGTTTGCCGACGAGCCGATTACCCTCAGTGGGCTGATAGCCTCCGTATCCCCGTTATCGACTTGTTGAAGATGGCGAAGATCACGCGAGACGGACTGCTCGTATGACTTGGACGGCTCGCTGCGATCTCGATAGCGACACCATTATAGATGCATGTCGCATTGGCGCTGTCCAAGCCGGTTAGCTCAGCAAGAGCTGCGTTGACATCGCTTAAGTCGGATTTGCTAAAGGCCACGTTATTATCTTCCGCGCGATTTAGTCGGGGACGGCCATGTCCGTCTGTGGTGATGCTCACTAGATAATATGAACCTGTCCCACACTTAATATTCAATACGTGCTCCACCTCAGTGACCTCATTGCCGTGGGTGATAGTTTGAGCAGGAGGGGGAGGCTCAGAGTTTTGAGGCAACAGCGCCGCTAAAGCGATTGCTATCAATTGAGAGCCAGGCACTTCTTCCTCCGTGGTGCAATCGCTGAGGCCTCGATACAACCTGATTACCCGGCCGAGCTGGCACGTTTTGCCTCCGCCGGCCCCGAATTGGTTGCGCCGTTTAGAAGCCACAGGCCGATACCAACATCGATGAACACGTCGGCCGGATTGAATATCCAGGCAAACCCTGTCTTTGAAGCATCAAACATATCTATGACTGAGCCGAGCCACAGCCGGTCAATTGCGTTTCCGACTGCTCCGCCTGCTATGAAGGACAGCCCCACCACCATCAGGAGGCTTTGGTTCCGGGACCAGATCCAGTAGCTAATAAGAGATGCTACGGCGATATTAGCTGCGGCTAGGCCCCAACGGGTCGCGGCACCATAATCAGGAGCCAAGCCAAACGCGTTGCTGCGATTGAAGAGCAGCGTGAAGTTGATCGGGCCAGTAAGCGCAACGCTCTGCCCCAACGAAAGACCGTTATAGGCCCAAAGCTTCGTCATCTGATCGATCGGTAGCAGAATGATGAGGATAAGCGTCATCAGACCAATGCGGGTCACCTTCGACATGCCTTGTACTCCGCTGCTCGAACATGACGGCTTGGGCTTCTAAGTGAATGAATGTCCGCTAACGGGCAAGCCAATCTGACAGTCAGAGGGCGGGAAGTGGGCGCTTTCAGCCTGGCCGCTTCTGGGGTCCGCTTTGCCGATCGCGAACGGCGCGACCTGTAGGAAAGGGGAATGGCGGCTTCTCTATCGCGGCTTGAGTCAACAGGCAGACGCCACTCTCCGCCGCCGCGAGTGCGCCGGTCGTAACGGATTGGCAGGCGACGAAGTGCAAATACTGTTTTCTGCCGAGCTCAAGGTCGCCACACGGGGTTCGTGCTTCTCTCCGGGGTCGGCACATAGCCGCCCCATGATGGGGTAAGAGAAAGCGGCGCGGATCAATCTTTTGGACGCCCTTGCCGCTGGCGACAGGGCTGCAGCCATTACGATCTCGCACCACCTTCGTCCCCGTGAGGACCTCTTCCTGCCGAGGCAGAACCGTCAAAGCTCCTGTTTGAAATCGTGTCAGGCGAGCGCGACCGCGATGCCGGGTTCGCTGCCCCAGCGGAAGTCGGTGCCGTCCGTCCACATGCGGTGGAGGACGACGGCCAGGCGGCGCGCGACGGCGATGATGGCGCGGCGCATGCCCCGCCGCTGTGCGACCTTCATCCCCCAGGCCTTGAGCCAGGACCAATGCCGGCTCTGGGTCATCAGGATCTGCGCCGCTTCGTACAGCATCGTTCGCAGCATGGTGTCGCCGGACTTGGAAATGCCGCCATCATAGTCGAGCTCGCCGGACTGATGCCGCCGCGGCGTCAACCCGGCATGCGCACCGACTGCTCTGGAATGAACGAAGCGCTGGGGTTGGTCGATCGAGGCACGGTAGGTGAGCGCGACCACCGGGCCGACGCCGGGCGCGGTCATCAACCGTTTGCAGACCGGATCATGCCGGACTGTGTCGAGCAACATCTTGTGGAGCGTGGCCAGCTGCTGGCGCATCACCCGCCGCACCGTCAGCAGCGGCTCAATGATCGCCGCCAGTCGCGGAAAGCCTTCAACCAGGTGACGGATACGGGCCTCATAGCCGATCGTGCTGACGACACCGACCTTGAGGCCGAAGTTGCGCAGCGTGCCACGCATGTCGGATTCGATGTCGATCAGCTTGCGCTGGACGAGCTTCCGGTTGGTCAGCAGCATGCGCTGCTCCTGCGCCGCCAGCGTCTTCACGTGTACCGGCTTGAACAGTCCGACCCGCATCATCTGCGCGATGCCGCGTGCGTCGTTGCGGTCGGACTTGTTGATCTGCTGCGCCTGCAACAGGGCCTTCATGTGCCGAGTCTCGACGCAAATCACCGGGAGGCCCGCCTCGCTCAGACCGTTCACCAGCCACTGCGACAGCGGCCCGGCCTCAATCCCGACTCGCACGTAATCGCCGCCGACCGACGTCAGCAGCACGGCAATGTCGTCCGGCTCGGTCGGCACCTTGCGCTCGCACACGACCTTGCCGGCATCGTCCACCACGCACACCGACGTCTCCTTCACCGAGACGTCCAGACCTACGAAATGCGCCATCGCTCACACTCCTTCCCTCGATGCACGAGGTCAGGTCGACCCCGGTCCAAGCATCGTACGTGAAGGGGCTGCAATCTCACTCTGCTGTCGAAATGCAGCCGCCGCGGTACACCATCTTTCGGAAGCTGAAGCGCGTTAGCTGCCGTTCCCACCCATACGTACCAGCGCTTGCGGCCGGGCGGCAGGCACGTCCTTGAATAGCGCCTAAGAGATTGTGAAGCTTAGGCCGCCTTTGGTTTGCTCAAGTCGCCTTTCCGTAAAGCTGTAAGATAAGCCCCTAGCTAGCGCTTCCTTCTCGGCGTGATCGAGATCAGAACCGCTGTACTCAGCTGGGACGACGAAGGTCAGCTGAGCTTGGCCCTTCGACAGCGCCTTAGTGTCCGAGACTTTCAGTGAACGTACCGAACTCGCTTGAGATGTGGAAAAGTGTGTTACCTCAATCGTGGGGCCGGCGACGGTAATGCTCCTTTCCACGGTCGTGGATTTCGCTCCGGCATCGCTGCACCCCGTGGCCAACATGAGAAATGGAAGAACGCTGCTCAGTTTGGAAGTTGTTCTCATAATTACTCCCCCTTCAAACCCAGAATGAATAGCGCTTTTCTAATATGCAAGCTGCGTTCAAATGCTTGATGGCGGTCGGCCCGACTTCAGGAGCGTATGGACCTGCTCCTCAAGGCCAAGGATGAGCCGTCTCGTGCATTGAACAGGGCTCCACTTTGAGGAGCATCCGAGGCGGACGCCAACAGCAAAAATTGGGCGAAAGCGGAATGGCCGCTTTGCCAAAACGATGCTGTGGTGAGAATTGCGTACATGGCCTTGGTGATGAACTCGCGTGGTTGCTAGCTCGTCCAAGAAGGCCAACCCTTCATCATGACCGCTGCGGCCTCTTCAAGTTGGCCGTGGCTAACGCCGGCACGGGCCTGAACCGACATGCCAGTTTGCAAAGTGATGATGAATCGAGCAAACGAATCAAGATCTAGGGCGGGTGATATCTCGTTCTCGCAAAGCGCCCGGCTAAGCCGGTCTTTTACCCTTTCGAACATGACTGTCCGAAGCGATTGCATGAGCAGGGCGAGGGGGGAGCAGTCTCCATCGTCCTTTATCGGATGGGTGGTCATGCAACCGAGCGGATCACCGGCACCTGACGCCTGAGCTACAAAGCAGGCCGTGTCTACAAGCAGCGCTTCGATCGCTTCGCGCGCTGTTTCCGCCGCCTTGAAACGGAACCAGACACCGTCTTCGTACAGATTCAGGTAGAGTTGCAGCGCCTCGGTATAGAGCTCCTCCTTGGAGCCAAACGCGGCGTACAGGCTCGTCGTACCGATACCCATCGCGGCTGTGAGGTCGGAGATGGCTGTAACGGCGTAGCCATTCAGCCAGAACAGACGCATCGCGGTGTCGAGCGCTTTCGCGCGGTCGAAGCTCCTCGGCCTCCCCCTTGGGGGGCGCCGAACGGCTTGTGATCGATCATTCCCGTTTTTCTGCATCGAGCACTGCATAATCCTCTTGACGCAATGGAGCAATGCGAGGCACTTCGGCAACGATCGCTGCATAATCGGTTGGCGTGGATCTTGGGAGGCGAGCATGGCCGCTTACGTTGTGTTCTGTCTGACGAACGTGCATGATGACGAACGTCTGGCAGAGTACCGTCGTCAGGCAGTCCCGCTGTTGGAGGCAACTCCCGGGCTCAGATTCTTTGCTGGTCCTGCGCCAATCGCTTTGGAAGGGCCCCCGCTCGCTATTGCCGTGGTAGTCGAGTTGCCCGACTTGGAAGCCGCAAAGCGCTGGTACTACTCAGACGACTACCAACGCGTCGCGGCGATCAGGCATGAGGCTTCCACAGGCTTCGCGTTCATCGTCGAATCTTGGGCAAGTTGACCAGAATGCCAATGCCAACGTACCGCAGATGCGATCCAGCTTCGGCTGTTGGCGGCAAAGGTGAGGCACGGGGATTGGCTAAAGGTGTTGTGGTCGGGGCGCCGAGACTGCTCCTCCGATTGGAGAACCTGGCCATCATGATAGCGGCGGTCGGCGCATATGCGTGGCTGCACGCGAGCTGGTGGCTGTTCGTCGTACTCCTCCTCGTGCCCGACGTCTCCATGATCGGTTATCTACGTGGGCCGCGGCTAGGTGCAATGACCTACAATACCGGCCATTGGTATGGCGCACCGGCCGTTCTCATCGGAGTTGGTCTGCCAATGCACAGCACAAGCGTTCCGATCGGCCTGATCTGGGCCGCTCATATCGGCTTCGATCGAGCCCTCGGCTTCGGTCTTAAATACCCCGATGGCTTCAAGGCGAGCCACCTGAGTGTTGCAACAGGCGGGTGAGGCTACCCGGCGTAGCAACTCCCCCGACCCAGTTTGCGGGGGAAGGACGGCCCTCGGGAAACTTTTGACCGTCTCACAAGGGAAGGTCGGCTGAGATTGCGGCGGGGCAGGGGCCGCACCGGGATGCGAGCAGGGCGACATTCCCAAAACCTGTTCCCGAAACCGTTTTCCCAAAATGGCCTGATTGAGACGGAGTTACGGGACTGTTTTAGCCGTCCGTTTCGACGGCCGTTGCCGCTTTGAGGAGCCGACGATCGCGGGCGATCTTGGCGAGCAGGGTGCGGCTGCATCCGGTCGCATCCATGATCTCCCGCCAGCTGCGGCCATCACTCAGCAAGGAGGAGATAGCAGCGTTGCGCGTCTTGTTCGCGGGGCGGCCCTTGTAGAGGCCAGCGGCCTTGGCCTTAGCGGTCCCTTCAGCCTGGCGACGACGGCGATCCTCATAGTCCTTGCGCGCTACAGCGGCGAGGACATCGAGCATCATCGCGTTGACCGCGGCGAACATGCGGCCGGTGAACTCGTCGGCCGGTGCCGTCAGGGTCCACGATGTCGGCAGGTCGAGCGCGACGATGCGGACCTGCTTGGAATCGATCAGGCCACGCAGGCGCATCCAGTCCGGGGAGGTGAGGCGGGACAGCCGGTCGACCTGCTCTACCAGCAGCACGTCGCCAGGTTCGCAGTCATTGAGCAGGCGGAACAGCTCAGGCCGGTGCAGCTTGGCCCCGCTTTCGTTTTCGACATAGCGCGCCGCGATCCGCAATCCCTGATTGACGGCAAATGCGTCGAGGGCGCTGCGGGCGCGTGAAGCATCCTGCTCCGAGGTAGAAGCGCGGAGATAAGCCCGAATGAACATGGTTCGATCTTCGATACGTGGTGCTTGTTTGTCCAGTCTTTTTTGAGTGGGTAAAGCGCCATTATGACACCGGCTTAGGGGTAGTCCTCAAAAGGCATACCTAAACCGCACCACGGCTCCCCGTAAAGCAGACGGACGACTACCGCCCATATCCAGCTGTTAAGATGCATGCAGAGGTGTGGATAGCCGACATTGGCACAGCGTGTTACCGTTGCCCGGCCGAGCGCTATCGCCCTCCGGAGCTTGCTCATCAAGGAACGCGTCTGATGCAAGACTTAGATCGAGACAAGCACGTAAGTGTCCATGCCGAGTCGTTAAAGGCTTTGATCCGGTTCGCCGAGAGGCACGAGGACTACGTGCTGGCAGCTAAAGCCGAGGAGGTACTGGCATGGCTTATCGGCAACGTAACTAAAATGTAAGTTGACCAATCAATCCACCCCAAGGCACTAAACAGCCGATAGGTTTATGGAGGTGGATGTGCCTGGGCGAGATCGTGCCGCTGCGATCGCAAATGCGATCCTTGTCTTTCGGAGTGCCCGGGCGGGAGCGCTTCCGTCGCATCTTTTCTCTGAACCAGCTTGGGAACTTTTGTTGGCGCTGTTCGTCGCAGATGCCGCTGGCGTGCGAGTAACGGGACGAATGGTAAGCGAGCACCGCAGGGTAACGGGTTCGGTAATTTCACGTTGGTTGGTCGTCCTCACCAAGGCAGGGCTCATTGTCGGCGACGGAACTGGTGATCTTGATGATCTGCTAACGCTATCGAGTACCGCACTTGATGCTTTGGAACAACTTATGAGAGAAGCTGACGAACTGCGTATGGTGCCGAGCTAAAGCGCTGCAGCTATTTATGGGGCAATAACAAAAGCGGCCTCCTTGTCTTGTGCATCAACATTAGGACAAGTGGCTTCACACCAAATGCGGCCATTCCGCTCCCCAGACAAACCTCGCCCCATCCAGTCTTCATTACAAATAACGGTCACTCGGCGAACGCGCTGATTACGTCAGTAGCAAGGGTCTGATGATAGATAGCGAATTTTGGAAGCAGTGCGCGGTAAAGATCAGAATGTAGCCCGCTTCAGACCGCTGCCGCAGTCGTGCCGAGAACATGATAGCTGCGTGCATCGCGAATGTCGGAAAAACAGCAAGCGATGCCCACGAGCTTCCGTGCAAAATGACCATCGCAGCGCTCGACGCTAACGAGGTGCCGGCTCGCCCGATATTCAACTTGGATTGAGCTAGCCACACTAGACCCCATACCGCCAATGACTCGGTGAGTGGCGCAAAGATAGTTGCGAGGAATATCAGTAGGGGAGTTATCTCTTTGTGATACCCAGAAAAGTTGATTGCGGCTGCCGGACCAAGAGACCACACAACAACCTCCACAATAGCATTGCTGGTAGCCCAGCCGGCAACACCGATGGCCATGGCAACGGCTGCCCATTTGAACATTCGCATATGCAGGCGATCACCTCTTCGGTGCGGCAAGGCAAGGTCTGCTATGCCGGCGTTGCGACACAAAGCCGCCTTTCCGCTAACCACCACTTCTTGCCGTTCGGGAGCGGGCCTGGGCTTTCCACATGCTCCACCGGCAACGGGTTTCGGGACGCCGCAAGAATTCCCGCTCAATTATCCCAATCGGCCCGAGCCCCTTCACGTCATCACCCGAAGATTGGCGTTTAAGCGCAACAGGATCACACCTTGAAGCAGACGCTCAACGAAAGCCTGATGAACCGGAGCACACCTGTTTTAATCGGAATCGTGTCGGTCACGGTAGCCGGCTCGTTGGTGGCCCAAAGTCCGCGATCAGGGGACATACGGTTGATAGCGCATGACGATCGGGTATGGTTCGACCGGCAGTCATCAGTCGTAAGAAAAAACCATGGCCGATCTACAAAAGGCCAAAGCTTGTATCTCTGTTTTTGGCGAACGTGACGGTTCCAAAGATGCCATGATTGCCGCTAGTTTACCACGACCACAGTTTTACACTGGTCTCTCGAACGGCGTCGTCGTCTACCGAACGGTGCCAGGCATCAATGGCTGTTCTTCACCCTCTATAATCCTGAGCCAAGACCAAACTTTTAAGAAATTGCCAGAAGTGTACTCTGGTCCGATGCGCTCCATGCGAATCCAGACGCTGTGCGGAGCAGCGGCATCACGATATGCCGCAGCCTTCAATGAAACCCTTGCCATGGTGAAGCCTCAAACGTTCCACGCGGCTTGTCCAACGCGGCAGCCAGAAGCAAAATGAAACAATCGCTATTGCATTTCGCAGCTTGAGATCGTCGTTCTGAAAACTCGGCTCCGATCGAGGCGGCTTCCTCGTTCTGAGGGTCTTCCGGTTTCTCATCCAGGTCGAAGGTGAGTATCCGGCGTTCTGAGCCTCACCAGCGACCAACCCCTATCCACCGTCATAACGGAGTGAACATGCTCATTTTGGGCGCATGTTCACTGAGTGAGCCTGTGCCCAACATGAGCCTGTCTCTGGCGTGAACATGTGCCTATGGTGCGCATGCGGCACATGAGGCCTTGTGTGATGACAAGGACAAGTGTAACTTGTGGACCTGCATCACATGTTCACAAGTCGTGCCTTCCGGAGGTGGCAATGCCAGTTATCACGATGCTTTCGCCCAAAGGCGGCGTGGGGAAAACCACGACTGCCCTCGTCCTCGGGACCGAGCTTGCGGCACATGGGACCAACGTCATCATGATCGACGCCGATCCGAACTTCCCCCTCGCCCGTTGGGCCAGCAAGGGAGGCAAGCCTAATAACATCGAGGTGGTGAAGGAGATCGACGAGGACGAGATCATCGGCACGATTGAAGCGGCGCGTAAGCGCGCCGGGTTCGTCATCGTCGACCTCGAAGGGAAAGCCAGCGCCCGGGCTACGAGCGCCTTGATGATGTCCAACCTCGCCCTCATTCCGATCCAGGGCTCTGAGCTTGACGCCCATGAAGCTGCCCGAGCTGTGAAGGTGGTACGTAACGCCGGGACCGCTCGGCAGCGGCCGCTGCCGTTCGCGGCCGTACTCACGCGCACGCCTGCGACCGCGCGCGTCTGGACCCGCGACCTGAAGGCTGTGGTCGCTAGTCTGGAGGACGCCGGCATCCGGATCACCCCAACGTCGCTGGCTGAACGGGGTGCGTTTCGTGGCCTGTTCAGCATGGGTGGAACGCTCGCGGACATGACCACGGCCGACGTCGGATCACTCGAGAGTGCGCGGAAGAACGCGGCGGCTTTTGCAGCCGACGTCGTATCCATGCTTGCCGAAGGAGGCTCCGCGTGAGCGACAAGCCAGCAACCACGGGCCGTCGGACCATGGCGAGTTTTGCCAATGAGGACGAGATCCAGCCGCCGACGAAGGAACAGCTCGCAGAGGCTCGTGCGGGCGGGGAGGGGCTTGGCTTCCGATCGGAGAAGCCAGCGCCGCCGACCGCTCCGCGTGTCGCCGCACGCGCTCGAGAGGCCAACTTTAGCGACGCCATTCATGTCCGTGCCCGCCCCGAGGACCGGCAGCGGTTCGAGGAGTTCGCTTGGCGACATAGGTTGAAGAAGGGCGACGCTATGACCCTGCTGCTCGACTACGCCGAGGCGGAGGAGCGGCGACGGTCGGACGCTAACGGGTAGCCGTGAACGTCGAACTCGGAGCGAAGCACCTCGATGTCGGTGATGCCACGCCGGCACAACGTCCGCAGGGCCTCGCCGACGAAGACGTTCCACGATGCGCTCTCGCAGCGTGGAATGGAGGGAGTGCATCGACGGATCGACCATTCGGACCTCGTGACGGCGCACCGAAGCGCGGGCTTAACCGACCGCGTGAAGGACGACCACTTCCGCCGCTGACACCGTGCCATCGCCCACTTTGCCCACAGCCTGGCCAAGCCGTCGTCATAACGCCAAGCCACCGAGTTTTCCGCCCGAAAGCACGAACTCTCCTGGCTGCGCCGGCCGAAATGATCGGCTAAAGTCAAGTTGTAGCGGCGGTGATCTCGAATCGCCGATCGTAATATCGAGCGGCATATTTGCCGGGTTCGACTAGGCGGGCGCAACGCCCAGGACGCCGAGGATGCCATGACCAAGATCATCCCTCCGCAAGGTGACCTCTTCCGCCTGGACAGCCCGCTCTACGGCGACATCAAGGGCGAGCGAACCGTTGCGGAGTTTCCGTTCTTTGCGCTGACGAAGCGGGCGCAGATGGAACCAATGATTTTCGAGAGCGACGCTGCGCGCATTGAGATCAATCCCAGCAAGACCGGCGTGGCGACGATCTACGACAAGGAAATTTTGCTCTACATTGCCAGCCTCATGGTAGGTCGCCTCGAAAGAGGCGAGACGGTCGACCGCACCGTCAGCTTCACCGCAAACGACCTCTTCAGGATGACGGGGACCAATGCCTCCGCGCGGTCCTACACCTCATTGAAGGCATCGCTCACTCGCCTCCAGGGCACCCAGATCATCACCAATATCGAGACCGGGGGCGAAGGATCAGACAGCGCTTTCTCCTGGCTCCTCAAGGCCGACATCAAATACACGAAGCTGCCCAATGGCGAGCGGCAGATGCGGCACGTCGAAGTTATGCTATGCGACTGGCTCCATCGCGCGATTCTGACGGATCGCCGGATCGCCGGCTACCATGACGACTTCTTCAAGCTCGGCCCGATCGAGCGGCGGCTTTACGAGCTCGCCAAGTTCAACTGCGTCGATGGCGCTCGGTTCGAGGCGGATGCCGTCGACCTGGCCGGTCGGGTCGGCTGTTCGCTTGAACCGCGCTCGATCGAGAATTTCAAGCGGACGCTCCGGGAAGTCGCCAAGACACAATCGCTCCCGGAATATTCGCTCGCGTTGACTGACCGCAAGGAGCCACGGCCAGGAGGAGGGCGGCCGAAACTATTGACGCTGGTGACGATCACGCCGCTCGACACCCTCCGCATCGCTAGCGCATCCGCGTCACAGGTCGCCGTCGCCGCCTGAAACGGGCGGAAATCAGCGCGATCCGAGTTTTCCGCCCGAAAGCACGAACAACCGTTGGCCTTTTCCGCCCGATCGCACGAAGCGCATATATTCGGCGTCAATTCACCGCGGACGCATCGCCGGCTTAGTCCATGAGGGTAGAGACAGGCCCTTAAACCGCGAATCTACCGCCTTCGGGTGCCCGCGAGGGGGCTGGCGGGGATTTCCCGCCCGATAGCACAAGCACGGGGGGCCATGTTCGAACGCTCGTGCGATGCGGCATGCGGCCTTCTCCGCCTGATAGCACGAACATTGAGGGACTTTTCCGTCCGATAGCACGATCCGCGAGGCTTCCGCACCGCATCCGCGTCGGACAGAAATAACGCTGAGCCTGCCGCAACCCGCGGCAGGCAAAGGGGATGCGGCTGTGAGCACATAAACGAATGCCCGGCACGAAGGCCGAGCATCCTGAGACATCTAGGTGACTGCGTCGCCAAACGCAGGCAGGTCTCCATACGACCCTTCATTTAGCTGTTTCCGAGCCTCGGTTCAAGGAAGCGCGCTTCGCGCCACGCCTCGGTTTTGCCTGCTGACGGTCCCTCCACAGAGGGGACGAACGATGACTTATACCCAGACGGCGTTCACCGGACGGACGGGCGCTCGCCCGATTACCGCGCTGGCGCGCCGCATCACGCGTGACCTCGAAGCCCGGGTTATGGACACGGTGAAGATCGCCAGCAAGGGCGAGCTCTACCGCGTGATGGACGAGGCGGCGGTCGCACTCGGCTTGGGCGCCGGAGCACGTGAGACGCTACGTCACCTGATAAGCTACACCCGCTTGGACGACTGGCAGGACGGGCGGACGCCCGTCGTCTGGCCGAGCAACCTGACGCTCGCCGACGCTGCCCGGAAGACGGTGGGCGCGATTAAGGCCCGGCTGCGCCAGCTCCGCGACCTCGGCCTGATCGTCGCCCATGACAGCGCCCACGGCCGGCGGACCGGCCGCCGCGACGATAGCGGCGCGATCTCGTCCGCCTTCGGCCTCGACCTGTCGCCGCTGCGCACCCGCTACAACGAGCTTCGTGCGCTGGCGGAGAGCTACACCGCCCAGGTGCGCCTGTTCAACGAGGGCAAGCAGGCGATTGGGCGTGTGCGCCGCATGGTCGGCCAGGCACTTGCCCAAGCCGCCCACATGCGACTGACCGGGACGCACTGGATCGCGCTGCAGGACGCGATCGATCGGGTAGCCGGCCTGGCGGCTGCTGCGCGTGCCAACCGCAACAGCGACGCATACCAAGCTGCATTGGATCATCTTCCGGTTGTGGAGAAGTTGGTCGGCGATACCATCGACCGTTTCATGTTTTCCGATTATATTGGCGCGTCGGGGTCAAAAAATGAGCCCGACATACAGATACAAACCATTCCCTTTCCCATTAAGAATGTACAAGGTGCTCGAGAATGTAGTTCTGACTTGCAAGGTCATGCTTCTTCGTTGGCCGATTTTTCGGCCTCACCGTCGAACAGCGCCTTCAAGGCAAGACCGGCAGAGCTGATGGAGATGTTCCCAACCACCGCCCTCTACGTCGGTGCTCGGAACCCGGCTTGGTCAGACATCCACCGCGCTGCGGGTCGCCTGCGTCACGACCTCGGCATCCGAACCAGCTGCTGGGTCGACGCCCTCGACAAGCTAGGCCTCGACGCCGCCGCGGTCGCGGTGATGATAACCGCCGAGCGCAATGCGCGGGACGAGATCCGGCTTACTCCGGGCGCGTACTTCGCCGGCATGGTCGGCAAGGCCAAGCGCGACGAGTTGGATCTCGCCAAAAGCCTGTGGAGGTTCCGCACCGAGCGGATGGTGGCCCATTAAGCCGCTTCCGACCGATACCAACCGTCCATTTTGATCGATGAATATACCTGGACTATGGCGTTAAGGCGGCCCGCGTCCATCGGCGCTGCCGCTCGTCTGCGCTCATTGGTGAACTTGTGCCGCAAGTGGGACATGTCCGCATGTTCATCCCAGAGGTTAGGATGCCGTTAGGATTTTGGTTCAATGTTCCGGAGCCCCGATGATCGAAGCCTATCAAGCCACAGGATGATCGCCATGACGCGCTTGTGTTTCGACGCTAAGCTCCGCGTTGGCGCAAGCTGCACTCCCACCTGATGCTCGATGAGCTTTTCTGAAAACTCTTGGACATTGGCTTCTGGCTTGTGATGGAATTTGGCCAGTGTTTTGCTTACATAAGACACCCAGTCAGGAGGCGCCGCATGCCGTTCCATGATTCAGCTGCTCGTCGTTCTTCGCGGGAGCGCATCCGTTTGGCCTTGCCCAAGGCGCGCGTGCCAAGAATATCGCGTAAGCGGGGACCAAACAGTCCGCCGAACGCCGACCCGCTTCCTTGCCCGGTAAACCCGCGGCCTGGCGGCCTTTCGGGAGGGTCTGCCGCTTTGATCGAGAGCGACTAGTCTCGCCAGGAGCCGTTGAGCCGGTCGTTAGGCCTCTGCGCTGGAGATCGGCTTACCCTTTACAGCCATCTGTACCGGCCGACCGATCACCGCACGATCGGCCGGCCACCTCCGTGCGGTGCACCTACTTTTGGCGATACGAGCAATGGTGACGGCATCTGCCTGGTTGCCGCCAAGGACGTGATACGCGGCCGGATCCTCACCGACGTAAAAGCCGACATGCCCGCCACCTGGACGCTCGAACACGAGTACGGCGCCGGGAGCAAGGCGCTCGGGACGAAGCAGCTGGCCCCATGTTGCCCAGGATGTCGCCCGCACCGCTACAGAGGGCGCTTCGCTGCCATCCTCCGCCAGGCAGGTGGCAACGAAGACACCGCACCAAGGCACGCTGTCAGCATTGTAGATCATGCCAAGCACCTTGGTGCTGAGCGTTTGGCCCAGCCCAAGATCGTCGAGCTGTTGGCTGCGCCGGGTGCCTCGTGGGTGCCAAGCTTCGCCCGGGCGGCAGACAACCATACTGGTTCTTTCGTCACAATGACGCCCCTTCCATCCCCGCTGCTGGTCGGTGAAGGTTGATGCTGTCATATAGCTCGAGCAGTGCATTAACCTCGGAGATGATGACTTCCTGCTCGGTCCGCCAGCGCGCGCTAGCGTCAGCGGTGGGCACGCCGTTTCTGCCATCGTGGACGGTGAAGCCCTGATCCAGGAGCCACAGTGTATCGCGCGCCCGCGCTCGCTGGCGGCGCAGATGGTACACCCATTGTTCAACAACGCTGGACGGAACCAGCCTTTCAATCTCACCCATGGCGGGTGCTTACCGGCAAGCGTGTTGATCGCAAGCTGCGTCCAATGTCGCCACCGGGATGGTCGCCGAGGTACCGGTCAGTTGCTCGCTTTGCCTGTCCAGGATGTCTCCAAGCGAATGGAATGTCTGATGTACCGCTAAACAAAAACGCTAACTTGCAGCATCCTACATGTTACGATCGAATGCGCGTCGAACGCTCCAGCGGGTTGCGTTGCAGATCGCATGGCCTACCGACCGTTCGTGGTAAAATCGGAACTCATCAGCAGCTTAGTAGCGAGGCACCCCGATCTTCCTGATGCAGTGTTGCAGCAGTTCGTCGATGCCTTCTTCGAATCCATCGCAACCCAGCTTGCGCAAGGCGGCCGGGTAGAGCTTCGTGGCTTCGGCTCATTTCAAACCAAGGTTCTCGACGCAAGGCACTCGATAAACCCGGCAACGGGGGAGCGGATGCAGGCTGCTCAGAAGCGTGTACCTCGTTTCAGGCAGAGCATCAGAATGCATGAGAAACTGAACGGGCCGCGGGAATAGACAGCACCGCAGGTCAACCGATCACCCTTGCTGGAATGGCCGGCTGGCAAGTTTGCGCAGCGCAACTGGGATAATAATTCCGCCTGACGCGTCCAGCGGGGCTGATGCCATACCATCCAGGATTGAACTCCAGCCGTCGCTGGACCGATCATGACGACGCGCGCCTCCGCGCTATGATCGATGAGGGCTACAAGGTGCCCGCCATCGCGACTGCGCTCGACAGATCGAAGGCTTCCATCATGGCCCGCAAAAGCAAACTGGGCGTCAGCCTTCGATCACGCGACCTAGGCCTTGCTCTTGCACCGCCGAACGGACCACCTTCTCTAACGCCGCCCGATGCGAATCGGCTGACGAACCGGGAGAACGGCAAGAGGCAGATCATGAGCAGAAACGATGGAGTGACCACGGCAGAGCGAGCCTTCCAGCTTGCCAGGTCCGGTACTTGCCAAACGATCAGTGAGATCAGCCGACAACTGAACCGGGAGGGGTTCGAGATGGTCCAGTCACATCTCGGGGGTGGGAGCATCAAGGCCCAGCTAAACAAGCTGCTTAGTGAGGGGAGGGAAGAGGGCTATGTTCGGGGGTCAAGACGATGAGTACGCTATCGTAAAACTCGGCGACGCCATGGGACGGTTGCATACCTTCGCCATCCTCCACGGGCACGATGATGTGATCGACGACATCAGCGGTCTTACCAGTCAGGACCTGAACCTGCTGCTCGACGTACTGAGGAAGGTGAAGGCGATCGCCCTAGCTGCGCCGAAGCTTTGATGAACCTCGTCGGCTCAGCTCAGGCCACTGCGATTGTCGTATGCGCAACCTACTGTTGAATTTTAACCGCGCGCTAGCCGATCTCGCAGCGTCCATCGGTGCACCTGAACCTGCGCCCAAGCGCAAGCACGCAGGGGGGCGTCCACCAGGATCGGGGGGAAAGCGTTTGCGCGATTGCCTTCGAGCACTATCCGGCCCCGACGGTGCGGGTACCTTCGTGATAGGTGACATCTCCCGCACCTATGGCAAACCGATCACGGGATCGAAGATCCAGCGGGAGATGGCAACGCTGATCCAAGCAGGGCATGTCGCCTCCCGAGCAGGAAGCAGCTTTCAGATGACCGAAGCAGGATTGGCGATGCTGTACGCGACCAAGCCGGCGGACGACCTACGTTCGAAATGACCATCATCGATCGGCGGGGTTTCTATCTTCTGGTTTCAGGTCGGCATGCGCGACTGATCGAACGATAGGCTTGCTGTCATCTCTTGGAATGTTGAGGAATACCTCGCCATGGACATAGCCAACGATAATGAGCTCAATGCCGGTTTTACCATGACGGTGAGTGACTGCGTGCTCCCGCTTGGAGTTCGCGACATGCTGGATCGATGCGATCGTTCGGGATCGGCATGGACGTGGTCATGAACATCTTCCGCACGCGGCTTTCTCCGGCGCCCGACGTACGGACGAGCTACCGCGGCTCTGACGTGGTCGAGACGCTCGTGAGGCGTGGCGGCGCGATTACAACGAGCATCGTCCGCATAGCTCCCTCGGCAACCAGACCCCGATGGGGCAGCGCATCGACGAAACCACCGTTCCAAAGGTGAGGGCGTACCCCAAAGCTCATATTTGAGCTATCCAATCAACGCGCGTTCGTCTCAGCGATACCCGACATCCACAGGAGCTGCAGATAAGGAACGGGTTGGCCCGAACGCCCTTCGCCGATCATGGTCATCCCTAACGTCGGGGTGTCAGGCGATGGCAAGGTTGTGAGGCTGCCAAGGCGAAAGGGGAGGGTAGCGAGCGTCTTTTGGCGTTGGTCCTTGAAGGCGATCACCTGGGTGCGCTGAGCGCCGTCGTCGGCGACCCACAGGCCCACCCAGGCATAGTCCGGACTGAACGCCTTACCGGCCGCCACGAAATGGTATCCAACGATCACAGGCGTGCTGGCAGGCTGATCGGGAACATACCCCTCGCTGTAGCCGCTGCCAACGATCCGACCATTCGTAAGCGCGTCGACGCCGTTCTTGCCCCAGCGATAATCCCAGCCAAACCAGCAGCCCGATGATCGGGAATGGATCGGACCGGGGGACAGATCAAAGTCGGTGAAACGGGGATCGTCGGACCGCAACGTGAAGCCCCA
>NZ_JBWKOS010000018.1:0-33365 GCF_059416225.1 Sphingomonas sp. GW821-FHT09E03
CCGATCGAACTGTCGCTGGCGCGGTGGGGCTCGATAGAGAGCGGTCACAACTTCGCTGGCATCATCCGTGATGCTTCAGCACGCAAGATGCTCGAGCGCGAGCGGGAACAGGCCAAGGCCTTTCTCGACACCGTCGTGGACCATCTTCCGGCCATGCTGTTCGTCAAGGACGTGGAAACCAAGCGCTATCTGCTGGTCAATCGCGCAGGTGAGGAGCTGACAGGTCGGTCAAGGCACGCGGTAATCGGCAGGACGGATCCAGAGCTGTTCGCCCAAGGGGCCAGCTACGAGCAGCGTGACGAAGCCGCCCTTGGAGTTGAAGGTGTTCACCTCTTCGAGAGCGAGTTCGAGCGACCTGGCAGTGAGGTGGTGACGCTGCGTACAAAGCGGATTGTCGTAGATGGCCCTAACCGCGAGCGCGAGTACATCGTGGGCATGTCGGAGGACGTGACCGAAACTCGCAAGGCCCAGGCGCAGGTACAGCGATTAGCGCATTACGATTCGCTGACCGGGCTGCGCAACCGGGGATCGTTCGTTGACGAGATGAACAGGCTGATCGCCGATCAAGCGCCGTTCGCCCTTATCAGCATCGATCTCGACAGGTTCAAGGCGGTGAACGATCAGTTCGGCCATCTAGCCGGCGATGCCGTGCTTGCGCAGATCGGTGACCGCCTCCGTGCAGTCGTGACTGCAAAGACCACGCTGGCGCGGATTGGTGGCGATGAATTCGCGGTGATTGTTGCTGACCCTGTTCCGGCTGGGCGCGCCCGCGTTCTGGCGGCGACCATTGTCACCGCCCTGGCGGCACCTATCGTTACTCGCTGGGCAACGGTCCAGCTAGGAAGCAGCATCGGGATCGCTCTTGCACCAGGCGATGCCGCTACGACCGAGGAGCTACGTCAGCACGCTGACCTAGCTCTCTATCGGGCCAAGCAGCAGGGCCGCGGGATCATCTGCTTCTTCAGCACCGAAATGGACCGGGCCACGCAGGCCCGCCGCGAGTTGGAACGCGATCTGCGCGCAGCCCTCGACAGCAAACAGATCACGCTTGCCTATCAGCCCGTACTCTCCGCCAGTACCGGTCAGATCACGAGCGTGGAAGCGCTGGCCCGCTGGGATCATCCGATCAGAGGGCCGATCCCGCCCGACCTATTCATCTCGATCGCTGAGGAAGGTGGGCTGATCGCGCAGCTGGGAAAACGCATTCTCTGTCTTGCGTGTGAGGACGCGGTTGGTTGGCCGGAGCACATCAAGGTTGCCGTCAACATCTCACCAATCCAGGTTCATGCGGGCGATCTGTTCGAGGTCGTGAGCAACGTTCTGAGCAGCACCGGCCTGTCATCTCACCGACTTCAGCTGGAGGTAACCGAAGGGTTGTTCCTGCGCGATGTTGATCATACGTTCCGTGAGCTGGAACAGCTGCGCACGCTCGGTATCCAGATCCTCATGGATGATTTCGGCGTTGGCTATTCGTCGCTGAGCTATTTTGAGCGCTTCCGCTTTGACAAGGTGAAGATCGATCAGAGCTTCGTTCGGCAGATGCTCACGTCTCAAGCCTCGTCAGCGATCATCCAAGCGGTTGTTGGACTTGGCGCGAAGCTAGACATGGGCGTAGTCGCGGAAGGTGTTGAGACAGCCGAGCAGATGGCCGCCCTAGTTGAAGCTGGATGTACCCATATGCAGGGCTACCTGTTTAGCAAACCGCTTCGTAACATGGAGATCAAGGCCTGTCTGATCGAGGACGCTCGATACATGCAGCGCTCGGCCGCCCGGCGGGTTGTGATCGGCTGAGCTTTGCTGATCGCGAAGCTAGGTTTGGGTGGATTGCAGCCGGTCCGCTTTGAGGCCGCGATCTCAGTAATCGGCCATTTGTTCAGGCGCCGGAGCAGGAAGCTTGCAGCTACTTCCTGTCGAAACTGGCCGTGGCGAGTGACGTTCGCTTTAGGTGTCGCGCTGGCATGCTCGCCTGACATGTCTTTCTTGGAGCGACTGAACCGAACCTCGACTGACATTCGTTGTGCTTCCATCATGTGTGCTGGCGATTTTGCTGCCTTCGGAACGTCAGCCATCCTTGTAGCCCCTCCACTCCGGTGGATCGCAGACGTCGTTGGCGCAGAATGGCATCTTGATCAGCACGGTGGCTCGGCTCGAGCGTGCGATCCGGGCAAATTCCTGCTTCATCATGAACTTGTGCGAAAGGCTGCGGGCGGCCGATCCGAAGCCGGCTCCACCGAGTTGCTGCGCGACGCGGCATCTGTCGAGTCGCCCATTGGACGTCACTGAGCAGCGGATGCCGATAATGCCGTCGCGGCCCTGATCCTTCGCTACTCGGCGCAGGTCTTCGACGGCAGGGGTCGAAGACCAATAATCGTAGAGGTGAGTTCCTTCCCGTGGAATTGTGGGGCTAAACGTGGAGACGAAAAATGCTGAGGTTGACGCGATGGTCAGCAGTCCAGGTCCGATCATGTTCAACTCCAAGCTCTATCTTGCCTGTTGGATGATTGCCGGCGTCGCTATATGTGACGCCAACGGGAAAACTGGTGGAACGCGGACCTACGGCTGCCCTGCTCGAATCTGGCCGGTTCGATCCTGCATATAAGCGGGCTCTCCCGACCGAATGATCGCGCACGCAGGTGAATAGCGCGACTCATTCAAGCCGAGGTTGGCCAGTGCTTCGGGCGAAAAGAAGGTGAAAATGTGATCCTTGCGGGCCAGCGCCTCCGCGAGCGCCTCGGTCCGAGTGATGCCATTTTCCTTTGCGATCGCACCGAGAAGGAATGGTGCGAAGACGCAACCCGTAGTCTCAGCTCGCGATCGACCGTCAACAATCGTTACCAAGACGAAGGACGGCGAGGTTGACTGGTTCTCCAGCGCTGCGCGAAACTGCGTTTGCTTCTGTAAGAACCGGGCCTGCGCATTTGCCCCATTACTCAATGAGCAGAAGACGGTCGCAACGGCGAAAAACAAGAACTTCCGATGATACAACTGCGCCCCGTCATTAGTTGATCCTCTGCACGCTTACCGTTCCTCCATGAACCTTCGATGACCGCTGTTGGGTCAAATGACTGCGAGCGACAAGTGCCGAGGGAGGGCGGGTCGGAAACCTGAGAACCGTCCCTTAACCTACTCCTTGCCGTCAGGGCCATACCTCGGAAGAGGGTCCTCCCTCTTCCGGCGTAGCAAATCCCTTATCATATCTGCGTCCCTCGAGAACCTGGCTTCCTTATCGCCGAAATCCAGATACTCGTCTGCGGTCGAGAATATTGGCTCGTACGTCGCTAGGTCTACAGGAGGAATGAATTTGGGGGCAGTCTGGTCTACAAAAAATTCTGAGTATATGAGAGCCGCTAGAGCATTGGCTCTGATCTCGAGCTCTACGGCAACAAACATCTCTCGATGTATGTCTCTCACGTCGTGCGTCTGATCTGGCCTTATCGGCCGACGCAATAGCGGAAAGTACACTTCCGCCGCTGAGTAGAAGAAGGTTATCTGCTCCAAAACCTCAGGACGGAAGTGTGCGAGTCGGAGAACTTGAGACTTGTAAAGCTCGTTCGAAAGCGGGACGGATATCGGGGTTCCACTGTCTCCAGGAGTGAAGCTCTGAAGAGTGGAGTTCCTCCTCGTCCATTTCTGAACCCATTCCCGGCATCCACGCTCGATCGTTCGAACCTCCGCCCAGATCAACAGTGCTGCGGCTTTACGGTCCTCCGCAATTTGATCGATTCGAGCGTCGCGCACCGATCCGATCTGTCGGTCTATACCATCGAGTTGCCTACGCACCGCCAGAACCGCAACGACGACGCTCGCTATAGCTATAAGTGCCTGAATGACGGCCGCTATTAGGGTCTGATACTCAGCCCAGAAGCTCTGTGACGGCTGGAGAAGCGTGACTGACAACGCCGGCGCGACGGTCCTAACCGCGTGAGCAGGCATATGCCAGTCGTCTCCTTACAAGCATTGTACACGAGGACCTTCTCGCAAAGTTTGTCGACGCGCGGGTTAAGCGTCAATCGCATTGTCCGTACCTAGAACGTGAATGGGAGTCCGAAAACTGGCGAGCAAAAAGTGGCTGTGGCTGACGGAGTATGGGTCGGCGCGGACGCACGAGAGTAGCGGTATTCCCCTATACCGTCCGGTAATCCAGCTCCCAAGGCGCCGCAGGATCTGTTGCCAGTCGCCACATGATACCGGCGACGCCAGCCGCTTCGGCTGAGTTGGGTAAGATCCTCTCACGGACCGTCGCTGTAGCGATACGGATGCCGCGCTCAGCGAGCGGCTTGACGAGCGCTTGGACGGCGTGGCGCATGGCAACCTTGCCGACGCCCAGGCTCAACGCGTTCGGGTTCGGAACCGTCGCGATCCCGCCGCCCGTAACGAGGATTGTGCCTCCGCGATCGCCGAACAGGCTGACTGCGGCGCGGATGGTGTGCAAACCCGCGGCTACGTTTATCGCGAGATCGCCCGTCACCTCCGCGTCCGTCATGCTGAATAGGTCCTGGATGCGGACAACGGCGGCGTTGAAGTGCACGACGGTCAGGCCTCCGGTCAGCGCGTCGCCCTTTGCCATCGCGGCGCGGAGTGCCACGGGGTCGGTGGCGTCGACGGGCAGCGTATGGACGGTGATGCCCTTCGCCGACAGCGCGGCCGCTTCTTCGGCCAGCCGCTCAGGGTTGCGCGCGGCGAGCACGACGGACCAGCCGGCGTCGCCGAACCTCTCCGCAACGCCGCGGCCGATGGCAGGTCCGGCACCAATGATCATGATGGATTTCGACATGACATTACTCCTGGAGATCAAAGCGTCGAGTCCGCTCAGGGTGAGCTAGGATGGGTCGATCGACGCTCAGTGCTGGGTCAAAATGCCGTGCCGCGAGGCCAAGGGCTGCGGCACTGGTGCGGGCACCGCGTCAGACGTTGGTCGCCGGCACGAGGCGCATGGCCGGGAAGCCGAGCTTGCTGGCGAACACCTCCTGAACCGCGACAGTCGCGGGGAGCGGGCGCCACGCTACCTCGATGCTGTCGATTAGGCCGTCCTCGTTCAGGTGCAGGTGCTCGTTACCCTTCACCGTCAGGCCGTTGCAGGTAAAGCTGAAGAACACCGCGACGTCCCGATCCTGCGCGAAGCGCAGGTTCACCTCCAGGCTGTCGATCGTCTCGAGGAAGCCGGACAAGACCTCCACCACCGCGTCCTTGCCGACGGTCGGTTCGGGGAAGATGGGGCCGAGCAGGACGATGTCCTCGGCGAGGTGCGGCACGATCCGCAGGCTGTCCCGGTTGGCGAGGGCGGCAAAATAGTCATCGACACGGGCGGTGTTCATCGGAAGGTGCTCCTGAGCATCAAAGGTGGTGGAAGGCGGCGGGGCTGCGCCGTGGAGGGGCAGCCCCGCGCCTGCATGGTCAGCGTGCGGCGCGCTCGATCAGCGCGGCGACCTCGGCCGGATGGGAGACGGGCGACGCGTGGCTGGACTGAAGCGTCACCGTTCGGGCGTTCATCCGCTTGGCGAACATCGTTTCGGCAGCAGGCGGGATCATCTGGTCGTTGGCCGAGATGGCGTAGAAGGTCGGCTTGTCGTGCCAGGCGGCGACCGTCGCTTGCGTCCCGAACACGGCGCCGTTGAGCGGGATCTGGTGCGCGACAAGCGCCTTGCCCTCGGCCACCGGCACGTCGCCGACGAACAGGGCCGGGAACGCGGCGGGGTCGAGCGACAGATAACCGCGCGCGTCCGGCCGCAGCGCCTTCTGCCCCGGCGAGGGCGGCGCGCCTTCTGACAGCGACTTCAGGCTCTCGCCGCGATCGGGCGCATAGGCGGCGACATAGACGAGCGCGGACACCTTCGGGTCGCTGCCCGCCTCGCCGATCACCACGCCGCCCCAGCTATGCCCGACCAGCACGGTCGGCCCCTTTTGCTTGGCCAGCGCCGCGCGGGTGGCGGCCACGTCGGCTTCGAGCGACGTCATCGGGTTCGCGACCTCGGTGACATGGAAGCCCTTGCCGCGCAGCAGCTTGGCGACCTTGTCCCAGCTCGTCTGGTCGGTGAAGGCGCCGTGGACCAGCACGACGTTGCGGGCAGGGGCGGCGTGGGCGGTGCCCGCCGCGGCCAGCGACAGGGCGGCGGCGGAGAGTTTGGCGACGATCTTGTTCATGGGTCTTCTCCTTCTCTGGTGGGCAGCGACGAGCGGACGCCTCGCTGAATGTCAGTTCGATCGGGTGGGTGGGGGCGGCGTCAGGCGCCGGCCCGGCGATCCTGCGCGCGCCGGGTGCGATAGTCGGCCAGCGGCAGCCCGCCCTGGCCGAGGTCCTCCAGCTCGTGCTCGTGGAAGATCACGGTGGTGTCCTCGCGCGGCTTGCCCATCACGTCGAACAGCAGGTCGGCGATGCCCTGGTAGATTGCGGTCTTCTGCTCGGCTGTGGTGCGGTCCGCGCCAGGGCTCGTGCCCTCGCGGGTGACGAGGATGTTGACGATCGGCATGGGTGTTCTCCTTGGTCGCGAGGATCAGCGGCCCGCGATTAGGCCGCCGTCGACGTGCAGGATCTCGCCGGTCGAGAAGACGGCATCCTCAAGGTAGAGGACGGCGCGCACGATATCCTCGACCTCGCCCAGCTTGTTCATGGGGTGGAAGGCGCCGAGCTGCTCGACGGTCTTTGGATCGTGCATGGGGGTGCGGATCACGCCGGGCGCGACCGCGTTCACGCGGATGCCGCGGGTGGCGTATTCGATCGCAAGGCTTTTTGTGGCCGCGTTCATGCCGCCCTTGGTCAGCATGGCAATGAAGGCAGGCGAGGCCGAATGGGCGAACTCGGCGGTCGACGCCGTGATCTGGACGATGTGGCCCTGGCCCTGCTCCAGCATGACCGGCACGACCGCTTCCGTCGTAAAGAAGAAGCCGTCGAGGTTGGTCTTCAGCTTCAGGCGGTAATCCTCCTCCGTATAGTCGGTGAAGGCCTTGCCGATGAAGATGCCGGCATTGTTCACCAGCGTGTCGATGCGGCCGAACCGCTCCATCGCCGCCGCGACCAGGCGCTTGCCCGTTTCGGGATCGCCGATGTCACCAGCGACGGTCACCAGATCGGGGGCGGTCGAGGGCCGGGTCGAGCGCGAGGTGGCGACAACGCCGTAACCGCGGGCGCGGAACCCGTTGACAATGCCTTCGCCTAGGCCCTGCGAGGCACCGGTGACGATGGCGACTTTCTTGATGTCCGACATGATTTGCCTTGCCTCATGCTTGGTTGATGACCGGCATGTATGGCGGTGGCAGAGACACGGAAATTCGCTATCTCCGATCAATGGCTGATCAAAAACGCACAGAGGTCGACTGGCAAGATGTCCGCATCTTCGTAGCCCTGGCCCGGCACGGCAGCCTGTCCGCTGCCGCCCGGATGCTCTCGGTCAATCACGCGACGATCGCGCGCCGCCTGCATTCGCTGGAAGAGAGCCTGGGCGAGAAGCTCGTCGAGCGCCGCTCTGAGGGCTATGTGCTGACGCCAGCCGGCGCCCATGCGCTCGAGGCCGCGACCGACATGGAGCAGGCAGCCCAGATCCTCGGCCGCGGCATGACGGATGGCACGCCCAGCGGTCTCGTGCGGATCAACGCGTCTCCGGGCTTATCGGCCGGCTTCCTCATGTCACGCCTGCCGACCCTTGCCGCCCGCTATCCCAGGCTAGATATAGACCTCGCGCCCGCGCTACGGTCGATCAGCCTCGAACGTCACGAAGCGGACATCGCCATCCGTTTCGACAAGCCGAAGGACGGGGACGTCATGGCCCGCCCGCTGACGACGGTCGGCTATGGCTTCTATGGAGCCGAGGCGGCGTGTGCCCTGGTTGAAGCCGGCGGCGATCCGGTCTTCATCGGCTTCAACGAGTCGGACGCCTACCTGTCCTCGGCCGCTTGGCTGACCAAGCACTTCCCCCGTGCGCGCGTCGCGTTTCGCGCCAAGGACCAGTTCCTCCAATCGATTGCCGCGCGAACGGGGGCAGGCCTGGCGCTGATCCCGCATTTCATCGGCCGTGCCGACCCGCTCCTACGATGCTGCAATTTAGGAGCGCCGCCGCCGCACATGGAGGTGTTCCTGCTGACGCGCAGCCGCGACCGGAAGAACGCATCCATCCGGATCGTAGCGGATGAGATCGGCGGGATGTTCGAGCAGGAGCGCGATCTGTTCACGTGAACCGCGATCCGAGACGAGTAATCTCGGTTCAACTATTGAGATCAACGCGCCCGCGTGATGAACGAGCGGCCGGAGTTGGGGAGCCGAACCTAAGCCCCGAATGGCGGCATGTGGGTCAGTATGAAGGCAGCTTCTAGGAGGCGGGTAACGCAATCTAAGCGGCCCGGGTTGGTTCATTGATTTTCAACCGGCGGCGGCGCCGACCCCGTGGTCGGATCGTAGGCCGGGTTTGAGGTGCTCAAAGGGTCGGCGTTTCGCGGTATCGTCGCTGCCTCGCGCCAGGCTCGGCTGATCATGTCCCGCAGCAGTGCGGCTCCCGATGCGGCGGTCTGATAGACGAGCGACCGCGCCTCGAGGTCGTGTGGATCGTTCAGGGCGCCGCGCTTCTCCAGCCGGTAGACCCCCTCCATCTGCCCACCGCGTTGATCCAGGAAAGCGAGCAGCCGGTTGAACAGATCGCCCTGCAGCGGGTCGGGCGGCCCCATCAGGGGACGGAGGTCGTTTACCCCGAGGTGGATGGAGGCGACATAAGCGGATTCGAATTGCGCGTGGATCTTGCCGTCGCGCATGTACCCGGCGGGATTATCGCCGCGCCAGCCGTCGCTGTTCACCGAATCGTGCAGGGGCTGGGAACCATCGCCGACGTAATGGCCAAGACGCACCACGCTGTGGGCGCAATTCTGTTCGAGGATGGCGGCCTGGGCGCGATCGCCCTTGGTCCGTGCGGCACGGAGCAGGCGCATTTCGGCGACGAGCTGGCCATATTGCTCCATCACCGCATAGGGCAGGGTGCCGGTCCAGCGGACGTTCATCCGAGCCGCGGCGGCCGGATCGGTCTGCCGCAGGCGAAGATGCTCTCGGTACAGCGCCAGGATGAAAGCGTAGCGCGAGCGCGGTACCGGCTTGAGGAAGGCGAACTGCTCGCGGAACCAGCCGTGGTTGGGATCCTCTTCGATCTTGGCGAAGGGTTCGCTCGGCGAGCGCCATTTGTCCGGCAGCGTCGCCGAGCCGGCGATGTAGGGGAGGTACTGGCGCAGGAAGACGGGGCCGTCTGCGGGCAGCGCCTCGATCGCGGCGCGATCGATGGCGGCATGGGCCTGATGGCCCCACGCCCAGGCCGGGGTGGCGGCCACCGCCAGCGCGCCGGCGACGACGCCGGCCAGCGATCGATACGAGAGAGGCAGGGGCATGATGCTACTCCTTGGGGACCGTGGAACGAGCAGGGGGCGGCGCTTCGTACCGCCTGTCCACGCGGAACAGCGACAACGGCACGGCGCGTCCCATCGCTTCATAGCCGCTGTCGCCCGGATGGAGGTGATCGCCGGAGTCGAACGGCCGCTGGATCGCCGGCGAATTGCTGCCGTCGCGTAAGGCTGCCTCGAAGTCGATTACCGCATCGAAGCCGCCGCCGGTGCGGATCCAGCGGTTCGCCTCCTGCCGCGTCTGCTCCATCGCCGGCGTCAGATATTTGGAGCCCCAGCCCGGCGTCATCGTGGCGCCAATCACGCGGATGCCGCGCGCGTGCGCCAGGGCGATGATCCGCTGGTAGCCGGCGATCAGGTCGGTGCTCGCGACCGGCGGCTCGCCCGGCGTGCCGCTGCGCCAGATGTCGTTGATCCCCTCGAGCAGGATGAGGTGGGTCACGCCCGGCACCGAGGCGACGTCGCGCTCGAACCGCTCCACCGCCGCCGTGCCGCGGCCCTCGCGGAGCAGGCGATTGCCGCTGATCCCCATGTTCACCACGCCGCAATGCGACCCGCGCTGCGCCGACAGCCGGCGGGCCAGCTCACCGGGCCAGCCGCGCCAGCCGGTGCGGGTGCCACGCGCACCCTCGGTGATGGAATCGCCCATCGTGACGATGGTGCAGGTTGCGGCGGACCGCCGTACCGCCATCTGGGTTAGGAAGGGGCGCAACCGGCGCGGCTCGAGCCCGGCGCCGTCAGCGGCGATCGGCGTTTCGCTGAATGCGAGCGGGAAGCCCGCATTACCGCCTACCGTGGTGCTCGGAGCGCGCGTCTCGATGGTGACGATCAGATCGTCGCCGGCCGCGACCGTGAGATCGACCGCGGCGCTGACCAGCGTCTCGCCGGCGGCGATCCGCACGGCACCGTTGGCGGCGAAGGCGACGGGGCGTTCGCTGGCCGGATCGAGGCCGAAGCCCGCCGCACCGCTGGCCCTGGCGATCGTGACCCGCCCGAGATCGAGCGGCACCGCGCCGGCGGGGTTGGTGAAGGTCAGGCGCACGCCGTCGCCCGACTGGCTGGAGCGCAGGCGATAGCGGTAGACACCGGCGGGCAGCACGTCGCGAACCGCCTTGGTGGCGGGCGAGGTGGCATAGCCCCAGGCGCCGCCCCAGGGCGTCGCCGCCATGCGCCCATCGGCGGCGCTGCCGGCGACCAGCGCCAGCAGCGGCGCGACATAGCTGATGCGCATCGGCTTACCCCCTCAAAATTTGAAGCGCAGGGCGGCGGAGAAGGTGCGGCCCTCGAAATAGACGCGATCCTCGACGCTTTCCGATCCCCAATAGGCGCGCTGCGGCCGATTGGTGAGGTTGGTGGCGTCGATCGTCAGCGCCAGATTACGGTTGATCTTGTAGGTTGCCGAGGCGGCGAGCCGCTCGATCGGATACCAGTTCAGGTTCTTGTTAGGGTCGGCGAGATTGTAGGTCAGCGTAAACCGCCCCCGCCACGAATAAGCGACCGTCGCGCGAAGGCGGCCGTCGTCGTAGAACAGCGAGGCATTGTAGCTGTGCTTGGAGATGCCCGCGGTCTGGCCACTGAAGGCGGCCGAGACGTTGGTGGCGGGCAGATCCTGGCGCGAGTCGATATAGGTGTAATTGCCGGCGACGCCGATGTTGTGCAGTAGGCCCGGCGCGAAATCGAAGAAGGTGCTGAGATTGACCTCGGCACCCTTGATCACGCCATCGCCGGCGTTGATCGGCCGGGTGACGTTGACGATCCCGAGCGCGCCCGGGATGGTCGTGTCGGTATCCTTGACGGTGACGATGTAGTTGCTCACCTCGCGGCCGAACACCGCGGCGCTGGCGAGCCCGGCGCGGCCGAAATAGGCTTCCAGCGACGCATCCCAATTGGTCGAGCGGATCGGCAGCAGATTGGGATTGCCGGTGGTCACCGACCCCGTATAGGCGCCCGAGCCGGCCAGCACCTGGGCAAAGGTCTGGCTCGGGTTAAGCTGCGAGAAGTCGGGGCGGCTGAAGGTCTTGGTCCAGGCCAGGCGCAGCTGTAGCGCGCGCGAGAAATGCACCACGGCGCTGATGCTGGGATCGAGATCGACATAGTTCTGGCGCGCGTTGACGGGCGTGTAGGTGTAGACGATCGCGCTCGACGCCGGCGTCCGGGTCGCCGCATATTGGGTGCCATCGATGGCGAGCACGGTGTTGACGAGGCGGGCACCGGCGACGCCGTCGATGCTGACGCCGCCCAGGTCGAGGCCGTATTTCACCTGGCCGTAGACGGCGTAGCTCGTCTCCTTGCCGTCGAACGCGGATTGCTGGGTATCGGCGGGGCGGCCGTCATCGGTGTAGAGCTTGGTCGCCAGCAGCGAATCGACATAGCTGTTGAGCGTCTTGACGTTGCCGATGTCGGCCAGCCAGCGCGCATCATAGCCGATCCAGCCGCTTGGCAGCGTGGCATCGTCGGCGGAGACGCTGCGGGTCAGCCCGACCGGCGTCGCCCCGCCTGGGAAGGCGGACATCGGCAGGTTGAGCTTGTTGAGATCGGCGAGCCCGGTGCCGGTCCGGTAGGTGGCGCTGCGGTCGGCGTAGCGAAAGCCGGTCTTGAGCGAGCGGAAGAAGCCGTCGCCGGTATCGAGGGTGAGGTCGGTGCGCCACTGCACGCCGCTGCCCTTCTGGCGGGTGCGGGTATCCGAGTAAGCGCGAACGTGGAACTGGCTGATGTCGGCAAGGTCGACGTCGCGATAGGTGTAGGAGAGGCCGCCGAAGCGGCTGTCGCTCTGGAACACGGCGTCGATCACCGGCGCCTTGTTGAAGCCGAGCAGGAACAGTTGCTGATCGGTGTCGATCCGCGAGCTGGTGTAGACCGCGCTGGTCGTCAGCGTCGCGATCCCGCTGCGATAGTCGGCGCCGAACTCGATCTGGGTGGTGTCGAGCAGCTGCCGGGTATGGTTGGAGCGCGGCCCCGAGTCCGCCGTCGCGGTGAAGGTCGCGCTCTTCACGATTCCGGTGCCGGGCACCAGCACGACGTTGCTCAGCGCGGTGGTCGCCGCCATGTTGGTCTGCAGATCGGTGTCGGTATATTCGTTGTCGTCGGTGACGTTGGTCGCGCGCAGATACAGGCCGAGATTATAAGCAGGGCGCCACTGCAGCTCGCCGGTCACCACGGGGCGCTCGTAATTGCCCGCGGGGTTCTTGAGGAGAATTCCGGTCGGGAAAGTCTGGCCGGCGGCGTTGGTCTGCGGTTGGAGGCTCTCGCGATAGGATTCGTAATAGTCGCGCTTCAGATAGGAGGCGTTGACCATGACGCCGAGCTCGCCGAGGCCGGTGTTCCAATTGCCCGCGACCAGCACGTCGGCGTTGCCGAAGCCCTTGTCCGCCTGGTCGTCATAGCTGCCGCGCAGCGTGCCGGCGACCGTCAGGCCCTTCTTGAAATCGAGCGGCTGGCGCAGCTGGACGTCGACCGCGCCGCCGATCCCGCCCTCGATCAGATCGGGGGTGAGCGCCTTGTACACCTCCAGCGAGCGGATCAGGCCCGCGGGATAGCTGTTAAGCAGGGTGCGGCGCGACGAGCCGGTATAGGCTTCCTGCCCATTGATCATCGTCACGACATTGGAGATGCCGCGGATGGTGATCGACTGCCCCTCGCCGCGGTTGCGGAAGACCTGCACACCCGGCAGCCGTGCGAGCGCCTCGGTAGCGCTGTTGTCGGGCAATTGGCCGATGTCCTCGGCGGCGATGCTGTCGACGATCGCGTCCGAGCGGCGCTTGATCTCGCGGGCGGTCTCCAGGCTGGCGCGGATGCCGGTGACGACGATGTCTTTCGCGGCGGGGTCAGCGCCGGGCTGTTCGCCGGCGACCGGCACCGCCGCCGGCGCGTTTCCCACCTGGCCCGCGGCGCGGCGGAGGATGATGCGCGCACCGTCGTCGGCGGCGATCTCCAGCCCGGTGCCGGCGATCAGGCGATGGAGGGCGGCGCGCGGGTCCATAGCGCCTTTGACGGCAACGCTGCGGACCGAACTTAACCCATCCGCCGGCGCGACGATCTGCAGCCGCGCCTGCTTGCCGAGGGCGGCGATTGCCGCGGGCAGCGATTGCGCGGAAATGTCGAACGTGCGCGTTTGCGCCGCGGCAGGCGCGGCAAGCATCATCGCGACCGCGGCCAGGCCGCAGCCGGACATCAACCGGATCTGCATCTGTGAACTTTCCCCCAGGCTGCCGAGATCATGCTCGGTTCGCTAGTTAGATGCAGCGCGACGGATCTTCCTCCATCCGCGTCACGATCTTTTTCATCGCCTAGCGGGAGAGCGTGATTCCCTGCTCGCTGGTGCTGATCCTGAGGCCCTGCGCCAGGGCCGCGGCCTGTGCGAAGCCGGCAGGATCGCTGGTCGAATAAATCCCGGCCACCTTGAGCTGGGCGACCGACGAATCCTCGATCAAGATGTGACGATCGGAATAACGGGCAAATTCCTGCGCGGCATCGCCGAGGGTCATGCCGGTAAGATCCAATTCACCGCGCTGCCACAGACTGATCCGGTCGACATCGGCCATCGTCAGCTGCTCGCGCCGCATCGGCGCGGCCGGGCCGATCACCAGCCGGTCCCCGGCAACCAGGCGCACTGGAGCGGCGCCATGGTGTCTCACTTCGACGATGCCTTCCCGTACCGTGACCGCAACATCGTCCTCACCGGTGCGGCGCACCAGAAAGCTGGTGCCGACGACACGGATATCGACCGGCCCGGCCTCGATCAGGAACGGTCGGGTGCTATCCTTGGCGATATCAAAGTTCACCTCGCCGGCGATCAGCCGGACGCGCCGTTCCGCTTGGCGCATCGCCACCGCGATCGCGGCATTCGTGTTCAGGGTCACGGCGGAGCCATCGGCGAGCGAGGCACGGCGGACGCTGCCCATGGGTGCCTCAATATGCTCGTCGGACAGCCAGCGCGTGATGCCGATCGCGGCCACCAGGGTCGCAGCGAGCGCCCCTAAGCTGCCACCGATCCAGCCGCGGCGGCTGACCGTCGACGCCACAGGCTCGGGTTTCGTGACAGTCTCCTGATCGTCGGACGGGTCCAGATCCTGCGGTCGCAGCGCCGCGGCACGATCCAGATAGGAGTTGGCGGCCATCGCCCGCGCGAACGCACCAGCATGGCGCGTATCGGCGCTCGCCCAGGCGGCTAATGCTGCCTCCTCCGTGGCGGTCAGCGTGCCGGCGTCAACGCGGATCGCCCATTCAGCGGCGCGCTCGTCAAGCGCGCTCGGTGTGTCGGGCGCGCTCATCGCGGGCGGTGTTGGTCTCCGGGTCACGAACGATAGATGACCGCTCACGACGATTTCCGCCACGGCCAATTGCATGCGTCAGCAGCGCCAGTGCCTTCACCATGTGCTTCTCAACCGTGCTCTCGGCAATACCCAACTGCTCGGCGACCTCCCGCTGGGAAAGCCCGTGGAGTTTGCGCTGGGTGAAGACCTGCCGACAGCGGTCGGGCAGCGCCGCGATCACGGCGGCGACGTGAGCGAGCTCCTGTCGGTCCGCCGCCACCCGCTCGGGCGTGGGCGCTTCGTCCGGCACCTCCAGCTGCTCGGCGCTGATCTGCGCATCGATGGCCACCACCCGCGAGCGGCGCAGCGACTGGAGCATCACCGATTTCGCGACCTCGAAGAAGTAGTTTCGCGGTCGCTGGATATGATCGACCCGCTCCAACGCCGCGAGGATGGCGTATGACTCCTGAACGACATCCTCGATATCCAACCCGACAGCCGCGGGGCGGCGCCCGATCCACTGGCGCAGCGCTGCTTCGTGCGGGAAGATGTGACGCCCCAGCCAGACGGCGCGCTCGCGTGACACGGTCATGAACGTGCCTGCTAATGACTCGACGTGACAGTTTCGATACGGTCGATCAACCGGTGCCCGGTAGCTGCTCTGCCAGTCATAAGACTGGCAGGCATCCGAGCTGACGGAGACGCTGAATTAAAGGCGGAATGTGGCACGCAATGTGAACCGCTGAACGTCAAGTTCTGGTAATCCGCTGCATACGCTATGGAAGATGGCGATGTCGCTTGCACCTAAATCCAGAGATAAGCGACGGATCCTTAAATGCGCTTCAGCCAATTGGATATTGGCACCATGCTGACACGTCACTCCGCTTGAACCAATCGAGGTGTTTCAGCTGTCTTGCTCGCGGGTTTGACGCTTATCGATGGCTATGCAAGTCTGTCGCAGCAGCTCGGACCCGGATTTATGCCTCGACGGATGAATGAACGGCAGCTTCCGGGAAGCGGCGAAGGTACGCTTAGTGTCCACTTATGGGTCTTCGTAGCGGTTGAGCGACTGATCGCGACATGGACGATCTTGGCCGCTCACCGCGGCGATTGCATCCCCAAAACGCACTGCTTGGGAAGGTCGAGGCTTTCCCGTTACTCCATCTTCACCCGATAGTTTCGGGAAAATGCATTCGGGAACAGATTTTGGGAAAGCGGGTCCCGCAGGCGTCCGTCAGCCCGATCAGCACGGCGGGAACCCTGTCACAGGTTCCCAATCGGGAATGGGTACCACTATCGCCGTGTCTGCCAAGTGATCGACTTCCGGAACACGCGGGAAAGCTGCTCGATGGAGTAGGGCTTGTGCAGCAGCTCGAAGCCGTGCCTCCCGTTTTGTGCAAGCACGTGGCTATAGCCGCTGGTGAGGATCACCGGGAGCCGCGGATGACGCCGACGTACCTCCTGCGCCAGTTCCAGCCCCGACATGCCGGGCATCACCACGTCCGAAAAAACGATGTGGAAGCGGTCGCAATCTTTCTCCAGCTCGGCCAGGGCCTCGTCAGCGTTGAGCGCCAGGATCGTGTCGTAACCCAGCTCGCGCAGTGCCTGGACGGCAAACTCGCCGACGCTGCTATTGTCTTCGACGACCAGCACGCACACGCCGTCGCCCGTGACGGCAACGGGCTGTTCCTCCTCGACCGTCGTACGGCTGCCGTCCATCGCCACGCGTGGCAGGTAGAGCGTGAATGTGGTGCCGCCCTGTTCCCCGCTTTCGACACGAATGTCGCCGTCCGATTGTTTGGCAAAGCCGATCACTTGGGAGAGGCCCAGACCGGTCCCCTTGCCCACTCCCTTGGTGGTAAAGAACGGCTCGAAGATGCGAGCCACGTTCTCGGGTGAGATACCGCTGCCGGTGTCGCTGATCGTCACCGCGACGAAGTCTCCGGCGACCGGCGGATGCAGGCGGATTTCCGGGATGCCGGACACGGGGCCGACGACGATCGTCAACTTGCCCTCACCGTCCATCGCATCACGAGCGTTGATGCTCATATTGATGACGGCGGTGTCGAACTGGCCTTTGTCGGCCACCACGTAGCAGGGTTCGTCAGGCACGATTGTCTCGATGACGATCCGCGATCCGGTGAGCGTGCGAACCATCAAGGCAACGTCTCCGATGCTTTGTCCGCAGTCGAATGTCTCGGGCGTAAGCGCCTGCCTACGGGCAAAGGCGAGAAGCTGCCCCGTCAGCTTGGCGGCCCGGTCAGCCGTGTCGCCGATCGCATCGATGTAGCGCGCCCGGCGATCGTCGCTGAGATCGGGACGACGAAGGAGATCGACCGAGCCACGGATGACGGTGAGCAGATTGTTGAAGTCGTGCGCGACCCCGCCGGTGAGCTGGCCGACCGCCTCCATCTTCTGCGCCTGTCGCAACGCGTCTTCCGCCAGCGCGAGCCTATCCATCTGCTCGCGCTCGCCGGTGATGTCGCGGGCGCTGGAATAAAGCTTCCCCTCGAAGGGCACAGCGACCCACGACAGCCAGCGGACCCGACCATCCTTGGTTCGATAGCGATTGTCGAACCGCATCACCGGATTGCCTTCGCGCACTTCCTCGAAGGCCGCAGCACTCGCAAGCGCATCGTCAGGCAAGAGGAAGTCCGAAAACGGTGACCCTTCCAACTCCTGTGCCGTCCAGCCGAGCGTCGTAGTCCAAGCCGGATTGACGCGGTCGAAGCAGCCGGTGCGCAGGTCGATGACCGACAAGAGTTCAGAAGTGATCGTCCACGTCGTCGCCCGCTCGCGTCCCCGCGCGACGATCTGCGCTTCAAGGTCGCTGTTCAACGCGCGCAGCTCCGCTTCGCGTGCCGCGAGTTCGCGTTCGTGGACGATTTTGGCGGTCGTCTCCGTCGCGATGTCGAGGAAACCGGCAATTGCGCCATCGTCGTCGCGCAGCGGACTATAGGCGAACGTCCACCACGTCTCCTCCGGATAGCCATGCCGTGTCATAGTGAGGGGCAGGTCCTCATGACCGATCGGCTTGCCTGCGAGTGCCGATGCGATCGATGGCTCGATATCGGGCCAGACTTCGGCCCACACCTGTTGCAGGGGCTTTCCCAATGACGACGGGTGCCGTGCCCCGAGGAACGGCATATAGGCGTCGTTGTACAACAGCGTCAGTTCCGGACCCCAGCCAACGCACATCGCGAACGGCGACGATAGCATCATATCGATGATAGTTTCGAGCGAACGTGGCCAGGTCTCGCGCGCGCCGAGCGACGAGCGCGACCAATCATAGGCGTCTGTGAGGCTTCGGAGGTCGTCGCCCCCCACGTTGCTACCCTGATTGTTCATGTCTGGCACCCGACCCCCCCCTTGGTACAGGACCGGGACGGGCCGATTGCCAAGCAGTCGATCTATAAGGGTATTTCGCTAGAGGGGCAGTCCTTCGATATCGCTGCTTGTCGGGACGACAGCACCGGGTGGTCTGCTGCACTTTCTCGTTTGACCATCCTCGTGGGAAAGCGCCGGCTTGATCGCCGCTCCTAATCGGCAGGGCGTGGCAGCTTCATTCGGACCGATGGCACCTCACCACCCGCAGCAAGGCACGGACGCATAACTTGACCATTTTCGATAAAACCGAGCTTACGTAGCACCTGCCCCGAGGCGGGGTTGTCCTCGAAATAACCGGAGGTGAGAGAAGGGTAGCCGACGTTTTTGAAGCCGAAGAGGATAACCGTCCTCGCCGCCTCCGTTGTAATCCCCCTCCCCCAGTAAGCGGGGGACAGCCAGTAACCCAGCTCGGCGGTTTCAGCGTCACTCTCCGGGGTCAGCCCTACCGCGCCGATAAGCCCATCGGAACCTTGTAGAGTTATCGCCCACACCCATTCGGCGGGCACAATCTGGTCGAGGAAGAACCGCGCGTCATCTGGCCCATAAGGATGGGGAACCCGCGCCAGACGACGTGCAACCTCCCAGTTTCCGACGATATCCACGATGGCATTCAAATCACCATCGTTGGGACGTCTGAGAACCAAGCGTTCGGTCGCCAAATCAGGGCGTTCGTATAGCGAGAGGCCGTTGGTCACTGGCAGACCCCGCCGAGGCGCTGACCACTGGGGCCGGCGATGTATCCCAGCTCCTGACGTGTTGCCTTCGCGATCTTGTAGCGCACAAGCTGTGCCGGATCGTCTCCGGCCTCTACGACCCAAGCCGCTACCTTGCCCGATGGCGTATTCACATCCTCACTGCCGACGACCCGCGCGGTGAAGGTGCCCGGCCCCTTGTCGTACTGCCAGAAAGGAACGGCGTAGGTGCCTCCCGCCTTCAGCGGCAGCGCGGCGAAGGTTAGCCCCCACAGGTTGCCGTCCCAAGTCGGACCCGTCAGCGTCGCCTCCAATGGTTTCGAGCCGGTGGCCGTCTCCCTGGTGCCGCGGACGTTGCGCGGACCATATTCAACGCTGACCCGGTGCCATCCCCTTTCGGTGCGCTCCCGCCCGCGCTGGCTGTCCATTCTGATCGGCAACAGCGTCTTGCGATCAACAATGAAATGGTCGCGCATGTCGAAGCTGCCGTTGGCGAGCTTCTGATGAACGACGATATCCCACACCGGCTTACTACCGACGCGCGACGCCATGACGGTCTGCAACGTCGAACCGATCGTCTTGTCGCCAGCCACGATCGCGTAACAGGTCGAACCGGCTTGCAGGTGTGCGCCGTTCATCTTCGGTGCCGCTGCGCCTGTGGCGGCGAGCGCCGCGACCATTATCACCGTCTTCATCAGGACTCCGTCAGATAGGATGAACCGGCACGGGTCTTTTGCCACGTTGCCAATAGCGGGATCGCCGCCAGCTCGATCGCCAGCGCCGCGAATTGGATCGCGCTGCCGCCGACATCGGGGATGATCGTGAACACGATGCCGACGATCGCGGCTGCAATGACCGCTGCCACAAGCCAGATGATCGCCGCCCTGCGCCATCGTCCGTCGAGAATGGACCAGGCGACGGCCAGGTGAGCGGAGCCGAGCAGCAGTAGCAGCAGCGTCAATACCGGGGTTGCCGCCAGATACGCATCGGCGAGGACGTGTCCGCGAACACCGCCAGCCATTAGCACGGCATGATAGTGGTCGTGCCCCGACAGCAGGAACCTAGCTCCGGACAGTGCGCAGCCGAGATGGAAGGTGGCGATCGGCACGATCAGGCCGAGCGCGAGGACGTGACACACCAAGGCGAGCTGTCCTTCGCCGTGGAAGGGCAGCCGACGCCATCCGGCAATCAGACATCCGAATGCAAAGCCGAGCGGCTTGCCTTCGCCCCGAGCTATGTCGAACTCTGCCAACATCGCCTTCGCCCACTCGCTACCATCGCGCGGCAGGCACCGAAGCGCCAAGGTCATCACGAGCTGCGCCGCGCGGGTTGTCATGCGAGCGACAACCCGGACGGAGTGTGGACCTCCAGCGCGATCGATCTGGCGAGAGCAATACCGTTAGAGGTCAACCGATAAGCATGGCGCGCCGGTCGACCGCGCTGGACAGGTTCCCGCCATTCGGCCTCAACCAAGCCTTGCTCGGTCATCCGCATCAAGAGCGGATAGAGCGTACCCGACGACAGCCCCGTGTCCTTCATCAGGTCGTAGCCATGCCGCCAAACCGATGCCTCCTCGATCAAGACGGCGAGTAGCGAGAGCATCTGCTTGGAAGGTCGGCGTTTGCGGATCATCGTCCTAATGCGCCATATGTAGACTTAAGAGTCAAGCGGTGCTCATGCTGCCATCCTGGCGTATCACATCATCGTTACGAGCGGGTTTCGAGAAGGCATTTGCCCTCCCGCTTCCTGATCGATTCCGAGAACGCCCGCTCCGTCTCGCTGGCCGTTCCTTTCGGGAAATCTCATCCGGTACAGAGCCACGTAATTAATTTGATGACAAGGAACGGGACGCGCACGGCCGGAAGGCTCGTTAGCTGATTGCCTCCATCAAGGAGCCAATAAATGAAACTGCTGGACGGCAAGGTCGCGATTATCACGGGTGCCAGTTCTGGCATCGGGAAGGCGGCTGCGAAACTATTTGCCGCGCACGGTGCGTGCGTGGTGCTCGTCGCCCGGCGGGAAGCATCGCTGAAATTAGCCATCGACGAAATCGAAAATCAAGGTGGTCGCGCGGTCGCTATCGCCGGAGACGTCACTGAAGCGGGCACGCACGATGCGGCGGTTGCTGCCGCACGCGCGACGTTTGGCGGCTTGCACATCGCTTTCAACAATGCAGGTTTGGTTGGGACCATCGGGCCGCTCGCTGAGATCGAGCCTCGCCAATGGGCGGAAGTGCTGGCCGTGAATTTGACAGCGGCTTTTCTGGGGGCTCGGGCGCAGGTTCCTGCCATGATCGAGCAAGGGGGCGGCGCGCTTGTTTTCACAAGCAGCTTCGTTGGCAACAGCGTGGGGCTGCCGGGCATGGGTCCGTACGGCGTAGCCAAGGCGGGCCTGATGGGCTTGGTCCGAGGCATCACAGCCGATTACGCCGCAGCCGGCATCCGCGCGAACGCCCTCATGCCTGGCGGCACCGCTACGGACATGGCCGGCGATGATGCCCAGCGCGAATGGGCTGCCGGTCTTCACGCGATGAAGCGGATCGCTCGGCCGGAGGAGATCGCCCAGGCAGCGCTGTTCCTCGCGAGCGATATGTCGAGTTTCGTCACAGGATCGGCGCTCTGGGCAGATGGCGGCAACGCCGCCGTGAAACTTTAGCCAGTTCTCGTGATCGGCGGCTTCCAAGTGCAAAAACTTGGAAGCCGCGTTCCGTCGCGAATCAGCATCCCAAGCGGGATTTAGGCGCTATTGAACAGCGGATGACGGTCAGTCAGCCCCTCTTGGTGTCGTTGAACGCGGTCGGAAACCTCATGGTCGAGGCGAGTGATCCTTGGTGGATTATCGCGAGCGCAGCCGTCGCCCTGCACGGGGCTGATCTAGGCCATGTAGCTGACGTGGACGTGTTGTTGAGTATTGCCGATGCGCAACGCATTCTGCCGATGATCGGCATCCATCTTCGTCAGGGATCGACGCACGCTGCATTTCGGTCGAAAATCTTCGGCACTTGGACCGGCACAACGCCACTACCAGTGGAGTTCATGGCAGACTTCTCCCTCTGGTCAGGCGAGGCGTGGCTGCCGGTTCAGCCTTTGACGAGGCAACCCATCGAACTTGATGACGTGGTTGTCTTCGTTCCCGACAGGGCGGAGCTACAGGCCATACTCGCCGCTTTCGGGCGACCAAAGGACATAGAACGCGCTCGGAGCCTCGCGGCTGTGCCGTAGAGGCTTTCCCAAAATTCGATCTCCTTTTCGGGAAGGCTCGATTACAACAGGGTGGTAAGCAGCACGCCGATGACGATCGCGGTGCCAGCTACTATTTGTCGGGTGCTCAGTGCTTCTCGGAACAATCTATGGCCGGCAATTGCAGCGATCGGGGCCTCAATAATACCGAGGGCGCGAACGGGCGCTGCCGGTGACAGGGCGAGCGCAATAAACCAGCCGGCAGACGCGCAGGCACCGCACAGGCCGGCCGCCAACGATGGTCGCCAGCGGCGCAGCACCTCCCGTAGTGCCGCTCGATCCCGCCATGACAGGAAGACGATCAGCGCCAGCGTTTGCAGCGCTTGAACGACGGCGACGCTGACGATCGCGGCGAACACCGGGTGGCCGTTGTCCAGGGCAAGTGCCGCGTGGCGGAACGCATTGAGCGAAAAGCCGAAGAACAGACCGGAGATGAGCCCGAACGTGGCTCCGGCAAGCGAAGCGCGTATTTGCCGGGGAGACGGCCAGCTCAGCATCGCCAGCCCAGTCGTGGTAATTGCCACGCCCAGCCAGGCGATCCCGCTGATCTGGTCCCCATAGATGACCAGCCCGAGCAGCGCCGCCAGCGGCAGCGAGCTTTGCTGGAGGGCCGTACCGACCGCGAAGCCCGAACGATGCATCGCGCTCAACAGGGCGGCGGTCGCCAGTATCTGGCTTACCGCCCCGACGACCGCCGAAAGCCAAAACGCCCCCGTCCATTGAGGATCAAGGTGAGGCGTGAGCAGGAGCGCAACGGCGACGAAGGCCAGCGAGAATGGCAGGCCGAACATGAAGCGCACGAGGGTCGCGCCCCACGGCCCCGATGAGGTCATCACGCCCCGTTGCAGGGCATTGCGGCAGACCTGAAAGATCGACGCGGCGATCGTCGCCGGTATCCATAGGAAGTCAGGCACTTCCCGGTTCCTATTCGGGCCGGCGGCTATACAAGGCGGTAGCGGAGCCACGCGCGAGAATGTGGCTGGCTATGGCCGCCTCTACCGCTCGCCCGTCGAATGCTCCGGCAAGGCCGATCGTCGGCACGTCGAGCGCATAGACAGTGACGATATAGCGATGCGTGCGATCATCGTTCCTGGGCGGGCACGGCCCGTCATAGCCGCCGTAGATGCCTGCCATCGCGGGCATATCGCGCAGGAACTTCGTATAGCCGTTCGCGCCGCGAACGCCGGCCGGACCTTTGCCGATCGGCTTTCCGTGCGGGACCAAGCCGCGCCCATCCGCGCCTTCAGCGAACGAGCGGGTTGCAGGTGGTATGTCGGCCAGCACCCAGTGATAGATGGTCTGCCGAGGTGCGTCGGCCGCGATATTGACGCCAGGGCGTTCGATCAGCGTGAGGTCCGCCGGCACGTCGGGATCGACCATCAGCAGTACGTAGGAGCGGGTCGCGTTAGGACCTTTGCTCCAACGTACCGCCGGGCTGGTGTCGAATGTCCGCGCGTCAGCTCCGTCCGCCGCGCAGAAGGCGGCGCGAGCGGGCAGCCGCCGGTCGGAAGCGAGACCGTCGATCGCGACGGCCAGCACGCCCTCCGTTGTCACGGCCGATACCGGCGCAACCATCGCACCGAGGCAAATCATTACTCCGAGCCAGAACCGCACATCGTCCTCCTGTTAGACGGAGGCACGGTAGCGCAGCGCCGATGACGCCAGCGCCCGAAACGCTCACTTTTGAGCCGGTTCCGATTGTCGGCGCCGAGTGTGCGAAGGCAGCGCGCCGTGCGCGGTCTGATAATGTCGGCTGAAATGCGAGCGGGAAACATAGCCCGTCGCCGCCATCGCCTGCGCCACGTCGGCTGTTCGCTCGCCCAGAAGTAGCCGGGCCGCTTCCATGCGCTCGCCAAGCATCACCGTTCGGAGCGACCGGCCTTCCGCCGCCAACCGTCGCCGCAAGGTCGCTTCCGACATGCCGAGCGCCGTCGCGACCGCTCCGGCCGACCACGACTGGTCGAGGCGATGCCGGACCAGGAGGCAGACCGCCTCCACAACGGATCGCTCGACATATTTGGGCGCGAAGCGGATGATGCCACGTTCCGCCAAATGGCCGACGACGCCGAGAAGCCGGTGAGCGTTCATCCGTGTGGAGCAACGGTGCAGCCCTTCCGCGACATGGACAAGGGCGGATGCAAGGGCGTCGTCCAGTGGCACGGACGCGATACCGTGACCGGGTTCGCGAGCCGCGAACTCGGGCCACCGTCTCGCCGCCTCGATCATCATGGGGCGTGAGAATTGCAGATACAGGGCACGGTAGATGCCGGTGGCAGGGTCAGGATCGTTGACGACATCCAGCACCGCGTCCGCAGGTAGGAACAAGGTATCGCCGGCAGCGCACGTCCTGCGCTCGCCGCCCCAAGCCACCTGTTTACTCCCCTCGATGACGACGACCAACCCCGCCGTAGTGGGGCGGAAGCTGGCGATGCACTCGCGCTCGCGGGTGACGAACGCCGACACCATCGGGGGCACATTGCCGTCAAGCCCTCCACGGGCATCGATGACGCAGTGAGCGGACAACGAGGCGAGCAAGGCTTTGCGGGTGTGGTTGGTCGAAGGATCAGGCTGTGGGGATGCCATTGTCAGATCATACCGGGTGACGATCGAGCGGCCAATTACTACCCTGCCGGTTTCTCATTTCAGGGTTTCAGACAGTTTTTGGGAACGGTTGCCCGTTCCCGATACTCGATCCCATTGTGAAAGGAGGGCTGGCTATCGTGCAGCGGTCATGTCGCTGCGCGGGGGGCGACGCTGCTTTTAGCGTCAACGAACCATCCGGCAGCTTTGAGGTGGATGACGGCAGAGCGGGCCACAGGCGCGACCACGCCGTTCGTTAGCCGAAGGCGCATGGATCGGGTGTTGCCTTCGACGGCCGATACAGCATGGCTCGCAACCCACCATGATCGATGCGTCCGCAATCCCTCCGCCTGCATGGCCTCGATCGCACGGCCGAGGGACATCAGGATCAGCTCGGTACTGGCGGGACGATGCACGCGAACGTAGTGATCCTCCATTTGCAGCGCCAGCACGTCGCCGCCCAGCGGCATCACCGCCGGTTCGACCGGAGCGGACGGCGCAGCCAAATCGTCCGGCATGGTTGCCGAGCGGCGGACAACGAGGCCGACGCAGCCCATCGCTACCAGCCCGATCGTCGTCGTCTGCGCGAACCATAGCGGCAGCGACAGGTGCAGCTTCGCCAATTCGGGCCAAAGGCGGAATGCCGCCGCTCGCGTCGCCAGCGCCTCGGGAACGCTGGCAAGCAGCGTTGCTCCGGCCAGCGCCAGCCACCATCGGCGCGAGCCGCGCGTCAGCCTCAGGCTGACCAGCCTGTATGCCGATCCGTACAGCACCAGCCCGAGCAGCATGGCGCCTATCCAGTAGCTCAGAAGTCGCGCGGGGCCGCCGTTTATGTAGCTGCCGAACGGCCCCAGGACCGCTAGCAGCACGCCCGCGACGACGGTCAGCCCGATCCAACGCACCGGAGGCAGGGTCGTCCAACGGGTGGCGGTGAGAGAGAAAGCGGAGCTGATCACCTCTCCTTCTACCGCGAGCACGATGACGAGCGAAGCCCGTTTGCCGATCCGCGAACCCGTTCGCCCGTTGGCGAATACTCGGCTTCCGGAAGGTGTGTGGCTTCGATCATCAGGCTCCGCATCACCATGGAGTCCGTCATGCCGCTGCGCCTTGCTCTTTCCGCCCTATTCCTCATGATCGCTGCGCCAGCAGTCCAAGCCCAGACCCATCAAGCTGGCTTCGAGCATGAGGTCACGGCGGATGGAACCGAGGTGGGCGTCTGGTATCCCGCGTCCGGCACGCCGGTCCACCAGCGCCTTGGTCTCTACGGGCAGAACGTGGTGCCTGGCGCGCCCGTGCCGGACAAACGGCACCCGCTGATTGTCATCTCGCACGGGACCGGGGGCGACTTCGCCGGGCACGTCGATACAGCGGTCGCGCTGGCCCGCGCCGGCTTCATCGTCGCGGCGCTGACCCACCCCGGCGACAACTGGCGGGACAACAGCCGGGCAACCCGCATCGAAGGCCGCCCGGCCGCGCTCAGCGCCACCATCTCGTACATGTTGCAGGCATGGCCGGGGCGCGCGGCGATCGACCCCGATCGGATTGGGGCCTTCGGTTTCTCGGCCGGCGGGTTCACGGTTCTTGCCGCTGCTGGCGGGCGACCCGACCTCGCCTCGCTTGCCGATCATTGTCGGCAGCAGCCGACCTTCTACGATTGCACGCTGCTGAAGACACAGCCGCGACCGTCACCGGCGCCTTGGCCCAGCCTTCGCGACCCGCGCATCAAGGCGATTGTCGTGGCCGCCCCCGCGCTGGGATTTACGTTCGATCGGGCAGGCTTGGCCGATGTCACCATGCCCGTGCAGCTCTGGCGGGCCGACGACGATCATATCCTTCCGGCACCGTTCTATGCGGACGCGGTAAAGGCCGCACTGCCACGGCAGCCGGAGTTCCACTCCGTCCCGGCTGCTGGCCATTTCGACTTCCTGGCGCCGTGCGCCGACTCGGCCTCCATGCCACAGCTTTGCCGGAGCGCGCCAAGCTTCGACCGGATCGCCTTTCACCAGCGCTTTGATGAAGAGGTGGTGCGGTTCTTCTCGAAAACGCTCGCCAGTGGAGTTTCAAAAGGCAATCGCGCTCCTAACTTTTGATCGCAGATGCAACGGCCTTGGTCGTCCCCTCCCGCCGTTCCATTTGCGGGAAAGTGGTGAGGAGGCTTGGTCTTGCTTCCAGCGTGACGTGCTCCCCAAAGCCCACCGCTCGGTAGCGGCGCGCCTATGCATGAAATCGGTCAATTGTTCAGCTTCGACTCGGGCCTAATTTCGACGAGCTGGCCTGCCTTCAATTGGGCAATTCAGAGAATTGAGGAAGCTTGTCAAAGAGCGTTTCCCATGAAGCTTTCGAATCAGCAAATATGTGCGCGCTCGGACGAATCGACGGATCATCCAGCAAGGTGCCCAAAGTTACGTGTGCGTAGGCTCCATCGCGCACGCTTGAAAACAGAAGAGAACCGCATCGCTCACATCGTGCATCGAAACCGTTCTCATCACCATAAGGTCTTATGGCGTTTCGATTGTGGATTGTCAGCTCGGTCATTGGAATGCCAGCGAACGGCTTGGAGGAGGCACCAGTTGCCCTTCTGCATTGCGAGCAATGACATATCAGTGAGTACTCGAATGCATCCGGCACCTCATACGTGACCAAGCCGCAGAGGCAGGAGCCACGGAGTCGCTTTTGATCCATGATGATGTTCCCGCTTACCTCGTCTGTCTTATAGGCAGGCTTAGCGGTCAGCGCGACGGCCGCGGACGTCACGGCATCTGCGCGTTCAAAAGCCGCCGGTCGGCTCTTCCCGTTTCACCATCCCAATCGATAAGCAGTAGATCAGGGCTTGCTGTCAGCTTCTCTCGCGAAGGGGACATTGAAGGATCCGGTTACGATCCGCATCGCCTGCTTGGCGGTCGTCGACATCATCGGGAGGCGGCGGCTCGGCTCTGCGGGATACCAACCCACCCGCGATGCATTCAGTCCGCGTTCTGACGGCACGCCGTCCAGCTGATTGCGGAGCCACCATGCCGATCGACTTCGACCGTACGGACAACCAGCACCGCCCACCGCTCGGGGAAACCAGGCGTCCGACCGGGCGGCCGCTGATCGTCACGCCCACCTTTGTCAGCCGCGTCGACGCGACGCCGCGTAGCGAACGTCCACAGGATGAGGGGTCCGCTCGCAACCGGCACGGGCATGAGGTCAGGCATCCAAACTGGCGGCCCGGCGCACTGGCGATCGAGGACGATCGCAACATCGCCTTCGAGCATTGGGATGAATATTGGCGCAAGGTCCATGGTCCCAAATTCGCCTGGGATGAGCCGGGCAGCTCGTCGGCGCGGGTGCTGCGCTACGATCAGGTGCACCGCGTGGCGTCCGGACCGTCGTCGTTCTTCCGCCCGCCATACCGCGCGATGGTGGACGAGAACGGGCGGCTGCCATCCGATCCGGAGAAGCGGGTGCCCGATTACGGTCGACCCAAATGGGACGGCTTCGCCTATATTGCCTATGCCGAGGAGGACGACATCGAGCGTGTGCTCGGCCAGGAGAAGTTCGCGGAGCGCATCATCGCCGATGAGCAGACGGCGTTTCGCATGGTGACGCGCGAGATCGCGCGCGAGCACATCCTGATCCCAAGCGAGCGTCACCGCGATCCCGTGAGCCTCGTTAAGATCCACGTCCGCCGCCCCGACATCACGCGCGACGATTTTCAGCACCGTCTCCTCGGCGAACATGCGGACCTGGTGCTGGCGCAGGGCGCCACGCGCGACCTCGTCCGCCGCTACGCGCAGCTTCACAATATCGGCTCGACGCAGGAGGACCCCGAAGGCGTGAAGATCGACGCGGTATCGGTACTGTCCTTCGCCTGCATGAATGACGTCGAGGATTATCTGGTCCATGACGATCATGCCGCCATCGAGGCGTCGGAGACGGCCTTGACCGGGGAGGGGTCCGAATGGTGGACTGCGATCAACTACTCGGTGATCAATCGTCTCACGCCCGAGACGGCTACCTTGCGGATAGGACTTAATTGATGCGCACGCGTCCCGCCGCCATCATCGGTGGCCTCGTGGCCGGTGTTGCCACCACCGCGCTGATGACGGTGGCCCGCAAGACTAGCGTATTCGGTAAGACGCTCGATCGCGACGCCGTAGACTGGATTGACGACGTAGCGGGAAGTCGCGCCGTGATTGGCGATGCCGGGACAAGTATCGTCGAGTTCGCCAACCATCTGGCTGCCTCGGCTGCCTTCGCGGCTGCGTGGCCGACCGTCCGGAAATTGGCTCCGGATATTCCGGCACCGCTGCTGGCGGCCAGCTATGGCACGGCCCTTTATGCGATAAACATGGGCGCGATCGCCCCCGCCCTCGGGATCACCGATGGCGAGATAGAGGCGGGACCACGTAAGGCAGCTGAACGCTGGACGGTACATGTCGTCCAGACCGTGGTCACCGCCCTTATCGCGGACCGGCTGTCCGATACGTCAGGGTGACGGCTGGGCCTCGAACACCAGCAGCGTGGATGTAGCCGTAGCGCACAAGCGACCACGCTCGTCGTGGAGAGTGGCTTCGGCGAATGCGACGCGCCGACCGACTGAGACGACGCGTCCCTCCGCGCGACATAGCCCGCTCTCCTTGGTCAGCCCCCGGACGTAGGATATCTTGAGTTCCAGCGTTGTATAGGCTTGCCCGGCCTTCAGGCTCGAATGCGCGGCGATGCCACAGGCGCTATCGAGCATTGCAGCGGCGTAGCCGCCGTGCACGCCTCCCATCGGGTTGAGGACGCTCGCGTCGGGCCGCCCCTCGAACACCGACCGGCCGCGATCGACCTCGACGAGGGACACGCCCAGCGTCTCGCCCATCGATGGTTGGCGGCCGGTGGCGAGCAGCGCTTTGACCTGCGCCAGACCGTCTGCCTCGGGCATCATTTCGCTCATCGTTTGCTCTCCTGCTTCTTATCGAGATTGACATGCGCCGTTAGCGACAGGCCGGGCCGAAGCCGTGCCATCAGCGCCGCAAGCTGGTCGTGGCCGCTCACAATCCGCACGGCCCGGCGTCACGTCCATCGGCTGGGTTCGCCTGATATGTCGCTGTCGGCAGCATCGCCTGCGACCCCGATCCACGCCCGCGTGCTGCTCAGCAGCTCGTCGGCCAGCGCCTGATCGTCAACCGCGCGTGCCATGACGAGGGCACCCACCATTGCCGACCAACGCCCGATTGCAGCGCGTCGGCGTGACGCCGGATCGCCTGCGGGCAAGGAGCGCGCAAACCGGTCGATCTGTGCGTCCAGGCCCTTGGCCATCGCGACGCGCGCTTCCTTCGTCTGCTGGCGCATCAGCCCGGCCAGGCTGGCGGTCGGGCATCCTTCGCCCGCATGATCGCGGTGCAGCGGCGACAGATAGACATCGATCCAGCGTTGCAGATCAGGCATCGTCTCACCCTCGCCGTCGAGCGCGAATGCGATGGTCTGGGCAACCAGATCGTCCTTGGACGCGAAGTGGCTGTAGAAGCCGCCATGGGTCTGCCCGGCAGCCTTCATCACCTCCGACACGGTCACCGCATCGAAGCCTCGCTCCCGGAACAGCCGGCTTGCTTCGGTGAGGATGCGTACCCTGTTCGTCGCCATCTGGTCGCGACTGACCCTCATGCGAAAATCTCCGATCACCCCGTTGACATATTTATGACGGCCATCACATAAACGCTTATCGTGACGACTGTCATGAATATAATGCTTTAGCCGCAAAGGGCAACAGGATGACTAAACCGACCATTCTCATCTCCGGCGCCTCGACCGGGATCGGTGCCACCTATGCTGATCGTTTCGCCAGGCGCGGCCACGATCTCGTACTGGTGGCCCGCGACGAGGCGCGGCTGAACGCCCTGGCGACGAAGCTGTCGTCGGAACGTGGCGTCGCAGTCGACGTGCTGCCCGCCGATCTGACCGACACCGCACAGTTGGCGACCGTCGAGACGCGACTGCGCGACGACGCTAAAATTGGCATCCTCATCAACAACGCCGGCGCGGGGTTGAACGGCACGTTCGTCGATCAATCGACCGACGCCGTGGATCGGCTGGTCGCGCTCAACACCACCTCGGTCGTCCGCCTCGCCAGCGCAATCGCTCCACGGCTGGCGCAGGTTGGCGAGGGCGCGATCGTCAACATCGGTTCGGTTGTTGGCCTTGCCCCCGAGTTCGGCATGAGCGTCTATGGCGCGACCAAGGCCTTTGTCCTCTTCCTGTCGCAGGGTTTGTCGCTCGAACTCGGACCCAAGGGGGTTTACGTCCAGGCGGTGCTGCCGGCGGCAACCCGCACGGAGCTGTGGGGCCGTGCCGGCGCCGATGAGGCGAGCCTTCCGCCGATGATGGACGTGAACGAGCTGGTCGACGCCGCGCTTGTCGGCTTCGACCGCCGCGAAGGCGTCACCATCCCACCGCTCCACGACGGCACCCTGTGGGACGCGTTCGATCAGGCGCGTCAGGCGATGCTGCCGCACTTCGGCTCGGTCCACCCCGCGCCGCGCTACACCGCGGCCTGACCTCTTTTTGCGACAAGGACCAACGATGAGCGATCTGTTCTCCCCCTACCAACTCGGCCCGCTGACGCTGCCCAATCGTATCGTCATGGCGCCGCTGACCCGCAACCGCGCCGCGCCCGGCCTCCTGCCGAGCGAGCATGCGGCGGAATATTATGCACAGCGCGCGTCCGCCGGCCTCATCATCACCGAGGCGACGCAGGTGTCGGCGCAGGCGCAGGGGTATCAGGACACGCCTGGCCTCTACACGCCCGAGCAAATTGCTGCATGGCGCACGGTGACCGACGCAGTCCATGCGAAGGGCGGTCACATCTTCGTCCAGCTCTGGCATGTCGGGCGCGTCAGCCATGTCGATCTACACGGCGGCACGGCGCCGGTCGCCCCGTCGGCGATCCGCGCCGAGGCCAAGACCTTCGTCAACAACGCCTTCGCCGACGTGTCAGAGCCGCGCGCGCTCGAACTGGACGAACTGCCCGGCATCGTCGACAGCTTCCGCCAGGCGGCCGCGAACGCGATCGAGGCAGGCTTCGACGGAGTCGAGGTGCATGGCGCCAATGGGTATCTGCTCGACGAATTCCTGCGTGAGACAGCGAACGTGCGAACCGATGCCTATGGCGGTTCGATCGAGAACCGTGCGCGTCTGCTGCTCGAGGTGACGGCCGCCGTCGCGGGTGAGATCGGCGCGAACCGGACCGGCGTGCGCCTGTCGCCCGTCTCGCCTGCGAGCGGCATCGTGCCGGCGGACGACGAGCAGCCGCAGTTCGACCATGCCGCGGAGCGGCTGGGCGCGATGAAGATCGCCTATCTCCACGTCGTCGAGGGTGCGACCGGTGGGCCGCGCGATGCCAAGCCGTTCGACTATGGCGCGCTGCGTCGTAAGTTCGGCGGTACCTTCCTCGCCAACAACGGCTTCGACAAGGCACTCGCCGAGGAGCAGCTGGCGGCAGGCAAGGCGGACCTGTTCGCCTTTGGGCGCGGCTTCATCGCCAATCCCGATTTCGTCGAGCGGCTGAAGTCGGGGGCAGAGCTCAATCAGCTCGACCCGTCCACCCTCTACGGTGGCGGTGCGAAGGGGTACACCGACTATCCGACACTGGCCGACGCCTGAGGAGAGGGCAGATGAAAGCCTATGTTCTTGATCGCTACGGCAAGCAGCAGCAGCTGCGGCTTGGCGACATGCCCGAGCCTGTACCTGCGGCCGACGAGGTGTTGGTCGATATCCGCGCGGCCGGCCTCAACCAGCTTGACGCGAAAATCCGCGACGGCGCGTTCAAGCCCATCCTGCCCTACAAGCCTCCCTTCCTGCTGGGGCATGATCTGGCCGGCACGGTAGTGTCGGTTGGTCAGGCAGTACGGGGGTTCAAACCGGGCGACGAGGTCTATGCCCGCCCGCGCGACGGCCATATCGGCACGTTCGCCGAGCGGATCGCCGTCAAGCAGGGCGACCTCGCGCTGAAACCCGCCAACCTGTCGATGGAGGAAGCTGCTTCGATCCCGCTCGTCGGGTTGACCGTCTGGCAGGTGCTGGTCGAGCGTGCGAACCTCAAAAAGGGGCAGAAGGTTCTGATCCATGCCGGCTCGGGCGGGGTCGGCACGCTGGCAATCCAGCTTGCGAGGCATCTCGGCGCGACCGTCGCGACGACGGCGAGCGCGACCAACGCGGAGTTCGTCCGCAGGCTCGGCGCGGATGTCGTGATCGACTACAAGATGCAGGATTTTTCGCAGGAACTGTCCGGTTATGACGTCGTGCTCAACAGCCTGGACGGCAAAACGCTGGAGAAGTCACTCAAGGTGCTCAAGCCCGGCGGCAAGCTGATCTCGATTTCCGGGCCGCCTGATCCGGCATTCGCAAAGGCGCAGGGGCTGAACATCGTCCTGCGCCTGTTGCTGCGCGCGACGAGTGCGGGCATCCGCCGCAAGGCGAAGCGGGCGGGCGTCGATTATTAGTTTCTGTTCATGCATGCCGATGGCGGGCAGCTGGGCAAGCTTACGTCGCTGCTGGAGAACGGGACGATCAAACCCGTCGTCGACCGGGTCTTTCCGTTCGAGCGGATGAACGATGCGATGGCCCAGCTCGACAAGGGCGGGGCCAAGGGCAAGCTCGTGGTGCGCGTGCGATGAGCATTAAAGCTAGAGCTCAGCGCCCCCCTAACGGCCCCTGCGCGCGGCGGATTAACGGCGCTACCCTACTGATGTGAATGAATGGCCGAAGTTGGATACGGGAGCGAGCGCGCGCAATGTCCGCAATTGGGTCAGGTGCAATTCGCCCGGAGTACAAGCCGAACTGTTGGTAGTGGGCACTGGCTGCATTGCTGGATCATGAGC
>NZ_JBWKOS010000019.1:0-31402 GCF_059416225.1 Sphingomonas sp. GW821-FHT09E03
CATCAACCCGCGGCTTGCCGTGGCTCTTGGGAAAGAACGGCCGTAGCCGCTCGATCTGCTCGTCCGTCAGCCAAAACCGGTCGCTCATCCCGGTCTCCTCGCGGAGCCTGAATCAGATCGCGACGCTCACATCAAATGCCCCTTCTAAACAACGCGACGGCACGATCTAAAACCAGCGCGTATTGAGCATTGCGTCTAAGGTTGTTGTCGTAGTCTAGCACAGTGTTAAATGGCGCACCGCCTTTGCCAGAAGCGAAGTCGGGATAGAAGGCTTGAAAGCCGTTCATATGATCAAGAGGCAGATCAAGCCGCATTCGAAGAATTACAGGTTCATCACCTGCAAGGTCGACCTCGTTGCGGCTCTTGAACACATCATAAGCGATCTGGTCAGTCGGGCTTAGCTTCGTACGATCTATTGTGGCCAATGTGGCCAGATCATGAGCGATTGCCGCCTGTTCGTTCCTATAATAAGCCTCAGTAAGGTAGGTCCAGGAAGTATCCGCATAGCGTAGATCGCCACGCAGTACCGCCTCCAGCGGATTACGTTTCAGATAGGCTTCATCACTTTCCGCGAACAACCGCTTGATACGCGCATCGGCTTGACTGTTGCCGTGTGGCTCTGCCGGTGCAGCAGACTGTGCAGTCGCCACCGAACTCGAAAGAGTTGCGGCTAGGAGGGCTGAGATTACAGTTTTGCTCGACAATCTAAGATCCTTTGCCCGCGTACGTAGGGTCGCAAGCCCTGGCGGATTCATACCAGATATCGCTAGAACAAGGGAACCTAGCAGAGGCTTATCGCGTGGAGCGGGGCAGCCATGCCGCTACAAGCCTGCGCTAGCTGCGACAACAACCGCCAGGTTTGCGCAACGGTTCAAATCGCATAGGCCATATCGCTGCCACATCAGCATCAAGAACAATTGCTCGGCCGTTGATCGCCTTCATGCTGAAGCATTCTCTGCCCGGGCGCTCTTCTGGCCAGATGGGTGGTTGCCGCAGATTGTCGCGAAAGTGTTGAGTTTTGCGACGTACAACCACGGTTGCGATCATCGACGTGCCGGGAACAGCAACCAACGATGTAACCCACTGCGACCGGAAAGATCGTTGCGACCTGCCTGCTCGTGACGGGTATGACGAAGCCGTACGCGACCCACAGGCGCTCCCTCATCATCGATGGGGGATGTTACCCAGGAAGGCCGTATTGCAGCGCAACGGTGAGGTTTGCTGCAAACGACAGTGAAGCGAGCAATGTCCAGCGCTTTGCTTCCCGCCGGCGGTATGCTCCCAAAGCACGCTGACAATCAGCCAAATGGCAACAACCCGTCCAACTCGATTAGCCAGCTCTTAAGCATCCGTATCTAAACCAAAATGATGCGATTGGCTCAAAACGACTGGTGGAGGACGGGTAATCCGGCATTGCCGAGCTACCGGCGGCATTTTGTGTATCCGCTGAGCGCCGCAATGGCCGCTGCTGGCATCATCATGATCTCGCTGCTGATTTGGCTGACCGTCAAATCTGATGCGCAGGAAGCAGTGAGGGAGACAGAGCTAGCGCGGCTTGTCGTCTTCAACCGCATTGATTTCATACGACGCAATCAGAGCGATTACGCGACATGGGACGATGCGGTCGCCAAGCTAGTCCTGTCTATGGACAGCGAGTGGGCCAGTAATAACATCGGTCCGTACCTGTTCCACACACAGGGCTATGAGCACAGCTTTGTTATCAACGCTCGCAATCAAGCAACCTACGCCAGCAACCGTGACCATCAGGTCAGCCTGGATCCATTTGCCCTCATGGGGCCGTCTCTAACCAAGGCTATTGCCGAGTTAAGGACTGAACCAGTTGGTGAGGATCATCGTCGCAGCGGGTTGATCCGTATCGGCAATCAGCCAGCCGCATTTAGTATCGCCGCAATTATTCCTGATCCCGGCAAGGTAAAGCTGCCTCCTGGACCAGCTTCCTACCTCCTCTTTATCGACGTGCTGACGCCCGATCAGATCTCTTCCTTTGGTGCAGATCGCAGGCTCGCGGGAATGCGATTCGCACGTTTCGCGCACCCCGGGGACGGCAGTGTTGAGCTTGTCGGCTTCGATGGGAAACCGATTGGCTACATGGTCTGGACACCTCAGCGTCCCGGCACCGCCCTACGGAACGTCTGCTTGCCGATGTTGCTGACGATTATGTTGATCCTCATCCTAATTGGGGTGCGCATTTTACGGCACTGTCGGCAGGCGATCGAACAGACGGGCGCTGCAGTCCTCCAAGCGGCAGTGGACGCCAAGGATGCGCGCCGAGCCTTAGACGATCTCGTTCTTGCCCGGGCTGACGCTGCGCAAGCCGATAAAGCGGCCCGTCTGCGCTTGGAAACGACAGTGGAGGAGGTGCGCCGAGAGAACGTCGCCCTGAATGAACGACTAAAGGCCGCTCGGCAGGCAGCCTTGACCGACGCAAAGACCAAGCTCGAGCAGCGTGTTGGCCCAGCTATCGAGAATATACGTCACCAGGGCCGCATGCTGGCGGCTGCCTCCGAACGGGTGCGCGATCAGGCGGGCGGACTTGAACATCTGGTGTTGGTCGCGACTGGGGCCGCAACACAGACAGAGCAGCACATGACAGCTCTGGTGCCACAGGCGCTGGCCTTCGCGCAGGCAGGGCGGGATATCGAACGCGAAACAGCGGCCGCGCTGGCCGAAGTAGAACAGGCCAGCCATGATGGGCAACTAGTCGGTACCAGCGTAACGGCATTGGCCGAGGCACTCAGCGAAATAGAAACGGTTGTCGGTGCCATCGATCAGCTTTCCAAGCAGACAAACCTCTTGGCGCTCAATGCGAGGATCGAAGCCGCGCGATCAGGCGCGGCGGGATTAGGCTTTTCTGTGGTTGCTGATGAGGTAAAAGCGCTCGCCAATCATACAGCTGAACTCACCCGGCAAGTCACTGATCAGATTGAACTACTCCGCACCCAAACTACCACGACTTCAGCTGCGCTCGATACGATCGTTGCCGCACTTGGTCGGACCGAGACGGCCTCGGGTGTAATCAACGCTGCGGTTCATCGCCAGGTGGAAGGCGTCACGCTGATCCGTGGCAGCATTGAAGCAGTTGCTGACGAAAGCCGCAGGACGGCCATAGCTGTCGCTGACGCCCGCTCGGCGATCGCTGTCAGCCACGCAGCAGCCGATCAGATGGATGAGGCAGCCATGGATCTCACGGCTACTCTCTCGGCACTGGATGATAATATCGGCAGCTTCTTGAGCCAGCTGGAGGCGGCTTGATGCTGGATGCCCCTGCTGTCTATCTTATTGCACTGCCGAGCGTACCGACTGTTGCAGGAACTGATCAGGCATCTGGTCCTCGTCCCACCCGTGATCCTGAGGCGGTTCCCGACGGCAAGATTGTGGAAGGAGGCAAGCCGACGCTTGACCTCACTGTCTCGGTAGTGAGCAATTACCTGTTCCGCGGCGTTACTCAGAGCGCAGGGCATGGTGCCGTTCAGGCATCCGCAGAAGTGGCAAGTCCAGCGGGGTTCTATGCTGGAGCCTGGGGCTCGAGCATCGCCGCTTATGAGGGTTCTCATGCCGAGGTAGACCTTTATGGCGGCTACCGGCGAGCCATCTCGGGCTTCAACGTCGATATAGGAGTCATCTCCTACTTCTACCCCGGCGCAGACGGGGTTAGCAGTGCCGAGCTTTATGCAAGCGCTGCCAGAGAAATAGGTGGCGCCACGATCAAGCTTGGTACTAGCTACACGCCTCCTCAATCCGAACTCGGCAAAGGTGATGGTCTGTACTTGTTTGCGGAAGCCGAACAGCCGCTGCCATGGATCCCAGTTACTCTTCGCGGTCACATCGGCCGCGAAGCAGGCGTCAGCACAGTTACAGGTGCGCCGAAGATCGACTGGCTGTTAGGCTCTGACGTTCACGTCGGTCCAGCTACTATATCACTTGCGTGGGCCGATGCACGTTACCAAGGCCGAAAATTGGGGCAGCATCGCGATGGCAGTATTGTCGCTGGCGTTGCGTTTGACCTATAGTAGTAGAACCGACTTTATAGGTACGGTTTATGGCGGTTGGTGTCGGTAGCCCATCATAGGATGTTGCAACATTCGGAGGAAGCGACATGAGGTGTGCCGGCTGAAAGTTAGGCTGCCTTCGGAACAGGCGCTAACGCCTGCCGCGCTAGTGTCCGGTACACAGTGGGACGCGAAATGGAGAACAGCTCGGCAAGGTCACTTATCGAGTAGTCGCCGATGTCGTACATACGCCGAAGCTCTTTTTGCTGGCGATCCGACAGCTTGGGCTTTTTGCCACGCAGTTTACCCTTGGCGCGCGCGACGGCCATTCCCTCTCGGGTTCGGAGCTTGATGAGGTCCGCCTCGAACTCGGCAAAGGTAGCAAGGATGTTGAAGAACAGCTTACCCACCGGATCAGCCGGATCGTGGACGCTGGCGCCGATCTGCAGCTTCACACCACGTGCAGTAAGGCTGTCACAGATCGCACGTGCGTCAGGCACGGAGCGTGCAAGCCGGTCTAGCTTAGGCACTACCAGCGTGTCGCCGCTCCGCACTGCTGCCAACGCCTGGTCGAGACCGGGGCGATCCCGGTTCGTGCCAGTGAAGCCCTTGTCGGTGTAGATGCGATCCGCCGCCACGCTAAGCTTGTGCAGCGCGTCCTGCTGGGCGGCGAGGTCCTGTCTATCGGTAGAGCAGCGGGCATAGCCGATCAGCGTGTTCGTCATAGTCCGATCTGTAATGTAGAAGGCCCCTTCAACGCAAAAGATACCGTACCAGCTATGTGAGACTGGTTTTATGGCGGTTTGCCGTTGCTCGACAGGTCGGCCAGCAACCGTCCGTTGGCCGATCCCCTTCCGGACACACCGTGGCGGCGCTCACTCACCGAGCAATGGTCAAAACTAGTCCAGCTGTATCTCTTGCAACGCGTCTGGCAGAGGGCACCTCGGGCCGCCGCTGGAATTAGGGAAGCAAATCTCGGTACGACGGGCGGTCTCGCCAGCTGTCGCCAGCTCAGATGCACGATTTAGATGAAGGCGACGCTGTTCCGCTGTTGACGCCTCTGCTGCAGCCTCTAGTTCCGCCAATGTCAGCTTCTCGTAATCGATATGGCGCGGCTCAGCCAAGTTAGATCCCTTCATGGTTCATAAGCGTGAAGGTGAGCTACGGATTGAAGATCCGTAAGATGCTGGTGCACGCTCGGTTTGGGGTGAGGCGGTCTCTGGCGCTGATAAATGACCAGGAACATAGTGCGGCCAGGTTGACTTGGCACACAGCCTTGGGTGGGCTCGGGCAGGTGGTGGGAGCAACACCGATCTTGCGCCTCGCACTGCCGTAGTTTTACGTGGGACGATGAAAAAACACATGCGGATTGATCGACCTATCGATCCGGCCGAGCTTCTGGCGCTCGCAGAAGCGGTCCAAAATGCACGTCACGCTCGTGCGGAAGCCTTTCCGAAACTATCCAGCCTCACGGCGGATCCTACCTGGGATATCCTGCTATTCCTCTTTATAGCACAGTATCGAGAAGAGACGATAACGGTAATCAAGGCTTGCAACAGCACCTTTGCGCCTAGAGCCACAGCTGTCAGGCACATCCGATTGTGCGAGCAGCAGGGATATATTGATCGCACCGCTGATACAACAGATCGCCGTCGCGTCTTTCTTGCTCTTACTCCAAGCGGCATTGCAGCAATGCGGAGGTACTTTGGCCAACTGCAGCTAACTGCGGTATGATAGCGAGTTTATGGTTTCTGTCAGTTAGCCAGTCCCGAGCTCATTGCTGAAAACTTATGTCCTTAGGTCTTTAGTCCGGCATCGGTCTTGATCGCCAGCGTGGTGGCGCAGCGCTTTAACCATGGCCTGTTCAGCTTTGACGTCGTAGGTCGATCCAATCAGACGGGGGTGAACCATGGTAGGCCGACACAACAAGAGGCCTGGCGGCGTCGCCAAATGCCTGTTCCTACTCATCATCCTGGCCATTGCCGTGTTCGCTTGGATCGCAGTGCGCGGGCTGCAAAAAGAGCCGCATGGCCCGGTCGTAGGCAGCGACGTTCTGCCGGGCCAAGCCGCACGCGCCAACGGTGCTGTTCCAGGCGCTCAGCCCACCAGCTAGTCACCTACCGTCAGCGCGCATGCGTGTGCCGCCTCGATGAACGGCTTGCCCCAGGGAGAGCGTTACGTAATGATAGAAGATCTTCGCCTCACAGCAAGGACCTTGGTGAATCAAGTCCGTGCCGCTGCCAAGAAACACAACCTTGCCTGGAACGTCTTGGTGCCCAGCCGCGATGTCGTCGATTGGTCAGCGGAAGTCAGCGAAGAAGCCGCCTACAACGAGATGACGGAAGCGAAACACGCGCTCCGGCAGCACATATGCGAGACGTATGGCATCACTGTCGAGGAGCTGGGTCATCTTGCGATAAGCTAAGACCTGCACCTCCGTACTAGCCTCGTACTACTGGGATAGGTACTGGGCCGACCGATCCCGCTTATGCTGAGCGCTTGTCGTCCGCCGGCTCGTGGTGTGAAGCATCGCCGATCCTTGCTTTGCTATTTGAATGCTGCCTCCCGCTCGGGGAGGCGCAGCGACGGAGCTGGCTTGCGCATGCATCGCCCGACGGGCAGTGGATGCGCGACTAAGGAGTTCGCCGATGCCCAGCCTGCTTACGATCGATCACGACAGCCTGCTTGACAACGAACGCGAGCGGCAGGTCGAGTTCACCGCAGAAGTGGACGGCGATGATCGTGACTTTGCCGTGCAGTACGCCGTGTTGAAGGAGCTGAGTGGCGATGAACCAGAAGACGATGCCTTGGAGCTGTTCGAGCGCTTCAGCGACGAGATCATCGACGTCTGCGTAGAGGCAGGTAAGCAACGCCCTTCCATCAGCCTCATCGTCATTACCGAAGGCGATCTCGAATAGATTGCAAGCGCGGTTTTCGTACGATGGCTGCATACGCGTAAGCAGCTTAATTGAGACAACTGCCCACTGCCCATTGTCCGAATTGTAAGCCTTGCGCCCCTGTGTTGTGCAAAGGCCCACTGCCGTTGGCTGGCTGTAGGTAAGTTAATCAGCTCCCAGCCGGATCGGTCGCGGCTCATGCGAGAATGCCTCCTGTCGCCAGGAAACAGCCTCCATGCATTCGCGAAAGACAGCAATCGCGTCGCTCTTTTTGGCGACCGCGTCAGGGTCTCTCGCTGCGATGTGCTCGAACAAGGCAAAGGCGACCGCTGTGTCTCCAGCCGCAGCTGATTGTAGGCGCATATCGGGATCGAGCATGTCCAACCTTGTTGTTGCGGGCAGCGCACGGTGGCTTGGCGCTAGTGTATGCGCAAGACCAATCAGCAGCGGGACAAAGTTGGCCAATCACCAGCTTTTAACGGCTGAAAGCGCAGCTTGTGCTTACTCGGTCGAGCACCTGCGCTGCCGGGTCGGAGCACCTCATTTAGCCATACAGCACCCGGGACGCGGTATGCCGTCGATGCGCAAGCCGATAAGCGGCGCGAATGGGTGAGATCGATAGGCTGGTTCCTGCCAGCATTGTTGAGCAATGGGTGTATCACTTGCGGCGCCAGCGAGCGCGAGCACGCGATGCACTGTGGCTGCTGGATCAGGGGTTCACTGTTCACGACGGAAGGGATGGCGTGCCTACAGCTGACGCAAGCGCGAGGTGGCGGGCGGAGCAGGAAACGGTCATCTCCGAGGTAAATGCGCTGCTCGAGCTATACGACAGCATCAACCTTCATCGGCCTGCTGACGCGCTATGAATTTTAGCTTTGAAAGGCGCGGTATTCTGCAGGGGAAGGCAGCACTTCGCTCAACATGCGGCCTCCACACCGCCGCGTGGGGCGTTCCACGCCGATGTGCGTTAGGTGGGCTCGCAAAGGAGAGTGAATGATGAAGCCCCATGTTCTAGCCATCGCGACTGCGGCAATTCTGGCTTCTGGCGCTCAGGCCCAGACCCATGGCAACTCGCATAACCCGGCAGTCAAGGACAGCAGCGCGCGAACCACCGCTGTTGCAGCTAAGGGACGCAACTCGTTTACCGAGTCGCAGGCACAAGGTCGTATCGCCAAGGCCGGCTACACCAACGTGAGCAAACTCGCCAAGAACCGCAACGGGGTGTGGCAGGGCAACGCCATGCAGCACGGCAAGAAGGTCAACATAGCCTTGGATTACAAGGGCAACGTCACCGTCCATTGATCCTCGACATTCGGAGAATTATCATGACCACGACAATCAGCCGCCTTTTCGACAACTACTCCGACGCCAAGACGGCCGTCGCCGATCTTGAGACGCTTGGCATACCTCATGGCGACATCAGCATCGTCGCGAACAACGTCCATGGCGAGCATGGCCATGAAGGCGTCAATGAGGATGGCGACGTTAGCCGCGGCACCTCGACCGGCGCCTTGCTGGGCGGAGCTGGCGGCCTGCTTGCAGGCCTTGGTCTGCTCGCAATCCCAGGCCTTGGTCCGATCGTCGCAGCCGGGTGGCTTGCGGCAACGGCAGCCGGGGCCGGCATTGGTGCTGCTGGCGGCGCAGCCACAGGCAGCATTGTCGGCGCGCTGAAGAATGCTGGCCACAGCGAGGATGAGGCGAACGTCTACTCCGAGGGCGTGCGTCGCGGCGGAACGCTGGTCAGCGCCAAAGTGGCTGATAGCCACCTTGCCGAAGCGCAGTCGATCCTAGACGCGAACAATCCGGTCGACATTGCTGACCGTGGTGCAGCTTACCGCAACAGCGGCTGGAGCAGCTTTGATCCTGATGCACCGGTCTACACTGCGGAGCAGGTCACCCGCGAACGGTCTGCCTATGGTGCGGACGCTATCCCAACGCGCTACTGAACCTTGATGCGAGAGCCACCTCCTTGCGGGGTGGCTCTCGTCGAATGCTTAGGCAAGTATCTGCAGGTGCCGTTGACGACCAATAGCACATCGTTCACTGCCTCATGATGCCCTGTTAAGGACTGCCCACAACCACAGCCCATGTTGTTGCGCGACCGCAACGTATCCGATTGTTTTATCCCGCTTTTTACATCGGATTAATGATCTCGGCCTAGCTGGTTGTGATGCGCGGCCGGCTCCGCTGCGCGGGATCCCAGCACATGAAAAGCTTCAACGTTAACCCTTCACCCTCAACGGTGCTCGGCAGTCTTGAGGCGGGACGTGAGCTTCTCGTTGACTATCATATGGAAGACTGCACGCCAGAAGCCCAATTCGATCACATCGTTGCTCTGGCAGTAAAGCTCTTTGGTGTTTCGGGTGCTATGATCTCGATGGTGACCGCCGACGCCACCCTCTTTAAGGCACGGATCGGCCTGGACGTCTGCATGATCGCGTCTCGGCATACCTTCTGCCGGCACGCGCTCGACCTCAATGCTCCTTTGGTAATTGAGGATACGTTGGAGAGCCCCAGGTTCAGCGATAACCCGCTGGTCACCGGCAAGCCGCACATTCGCTTCTATGCAGGTATGCCGCTGCGGTTAGCGACCGGGCATGCGATCGGAACACTCTGCATCATCGATTCCAAACCGCGCATGTTCAGCGATCATGAACGCCAACTTCTGCAAGGGCTGGGACAGTTGGTGATCGACCGCCTTGAGGCGCGTCGGCAAGAGCGGCAGCTCGCTCAGCTAGCGCATTTCGATACGCTCACTGGCTTACCCAATCGCACGCTGCTTCACCGGCGAGCTGGGGAAATACTTGCTGCTCAGCATCCACTTGCCGTCCTGATGTTCGACCTGGACGGATTCAAGGACGTCAACGACCTCTTTGGTCACGCCACCGGCGATGCCTTGCTCAGTGCGATCGGAGATCGATTAAGCGGACTTCTCACCGGCGATCAGATGCTGGCACGCCTCGGCGGCGACGAGTTCGTCGTTTTAGCGCCCGACGCCGGCGATCCAAGAGCGGCATGGGCGGTGGCAGATCGCCTGCGATCGGCATTTAATGAGGGGTTTGTTGTCCACGATCAGGAACTGCGGCTCAACACTTGTATCGGGGTGGCCCTGTCGCCCTATCATGGCGCCAGCATTGATGATCTCGTTTGCCATGCCGATCTCGCGCTTTACCGTGCGAAGGAACGCGGAAGCGGGTCGATCGCCTTCTACGAACCGCATCTACGCCATCAGGTAGAGCATCGTCATCGACTTCAGCACGAGCTACGTCGGGCGTTCGAACGGAACGAGTTCGAACTGTTTTACCAGCCGCAGGTGCGCCTCGCTGATGAAAGGATCGTTGGCCTGGAAGCGTTGCTGCGTTGGCGCCATCCTGATCACGGCCTGCTGACTCCGGCGCAATTTCTTCCCATTCTCGAGCTGATGCCGCTTGCGGTGAGCGTCGGTCGGTGGGCCCTTGATACGGCGGTCGCTCAGGCGGCGCGCTGGCATGCATCAGGCCAGCGGCTACGGATCGCTATCAATCTATTTGCCTCGCAGTTGCGCGGCGCCTCGTTGGTGGAAGACGTTGCCTCAGCGCTGACGCGGCACGCTCTCCCCGCAGAGCTGATCGAACTTGAGCTAACGGAGGATCTTGCGGGAAAAAACACTCGCACGATCGTAGCAACACTGAAGGCTCTACGTCAGATTGGGGTGGGCATCGCGCTTGATGATTTTGGTGCCGGCCGTGCCTCGCTCAACGTCCTGCGGGAGTTACCTCTCACGCGCCTCAAAATCGATCGCGGCTTCATCTCCGACATTGCTGTTGGTGCCGAGCAATCAGCCATTGTCGACAGCCTTTTGACGCTCGGGCGTGCCTTCGAGCTGCTGATCGTCGCAGAGGGCATAGAGCATCCGGTTCAGGCTCGCTGGTTGCGGGCGAAAGGCTGTGAAGAGGTGCAGGGTTGGCACTATGGCAAGGCCATGCCGGCATCGGCAGTAGAGGAGGTCATGAGGGCCTCAGAGACAGCAAGGGAGCACGCGTAGGCATTTGCGGCGGTACGATCTCACGGCGGAACAGTGCATGTGCAACACGAAAGACCCATATCGGTTTACCAGTTCATTAAAGGGGTTGCTTAGGTCGGCCGTATAAGAGGCTGATGATAGCCAACCTCCATGAAGAAGCGCGACTGGACGCGCTGCACAAGCTCAACTTGCTCGACACCTCACCCAGCGAAAGCTTCGACCGCATCACGCGGATGGCGAGCCAGATATTTGACCTTCCCGTCGCTGCGGTATCGCTCACCGATCAGGATCGGCAGTGGTTCAAGTCCCGCGTCGGGATCGAGCATATGTCGATCCCGCGAGACAAGGCTCCCTGCGCTCGCGTTGCCGAAAGCGCCGAAGCAATCCTGATCTCCGATCTCCTGGCTGACGAATGCTATCGAACCAGCATCCTCGCTGGTCAGGGCGTACGCTTCTATGCAGGAGCGCCTCTGGTGACGCGCGACGGCTTTGGGCTTGGTGCGCTATGCGTACTCGGCACGGAGCCACGGTCGGCTTCTGCTACCGAAATGGCCGCCCTCAACGATCTTGCTCAAATGGTGATGTCGCAGATCGAGCTCCAGCACGCCTTCGGGCGGGTGGACCCGCTCAGCGGCTTGCCGAACCGGACCCAATTTCTGGACGATCTGGATGACCTTGGCAGAGAGGATCCCGGCAGCGAGCGGTTGGTGGTTCTGGTGGATCTTGCTCACGCCGAGCAGCTCAACACGGGCATCCGGGTCATGGGAGCGGACTATATCGATGACCTGGTCCAGGAGGCGACCCGCACCCTGAGGAGCGTCCTGGGTCCGAAGCGTCAGGCCTATCATGTCGCCGCCACACAATTCGTCTTCCTCGCTGAGCCGGGTACCGATCGAAGCGCCTATGTGGTGCAGCTGAGTTCGGTTCTGCGGCAGCTGCGCGTGGCATCCACCTCTCGATACGTCATGTCAGCATCCGTCGGTGTCGCCCCCTTTGTCACGGGCGCAACTCGGCCTCAGGACGTGCTTCGGACCGCACACAACGCGGCAGCTGACGCCCGAGGCACCGAAACGGGTGTTAGCATCTACTCCAGTGCCAAGGACCGTGCTCAAAAGCGTCGGTTTGATCTAATTAATGACTTCGGCACTGCTCTCGAGCTCCCAGAGCAGTTGCGGATTGTCTTCCAGCCTAGGATCAATCTCACAACCGGAAGCTGTGTCAGCGCGGAGGTTCTGCTCCGGTGGAACCACCCTACTCTCGGTGAGGTATCACCGGCTGAGTTCATACCGGTCATCGAACAAACATCTTTGGCAAAACCGACAACGGCCTGGGTACTGGAAGCAGCCTGCAGACAATTATGCGAGTGGCGTTCGTCCGGGGGTGGCATTGCTCTCTCGATCAACATTTCGGCCGCTAATTTGGGCGAGTTGGACTTCGCAGAACGTATTTGCCGCCATCTGGCGAAGTGCGACCTTCCCCCGGCGATGATCGAACTGGAAATGACAGAAAGCGCGGTGATGGAAAATTCCGGCGAAGCTCTTGCTCAGCTTGTCGCGCTTTCCGATGCGGGTCTGAGCCTCGCCATCGACGATTTTGGTACCGGCTACAGTAGCCTCGCCTACCTTCAGAAGCTGCCAGCCGACGTCGTAAAGATCGATCAGTCGTTCATTCGCGATTTGACAGTGGGTACGCGTGAGCAGACCTTGGTCCGCTCCATGATCGGCCTTGCTCACGACCTTGGCTACCGCGTCGTCGCAGAGGGTGTCGAAACCGCTGAAGCTGCCGAGCTTCTTAAGGAGATGGGCTGTGACGAGGGGCAGGGCTATTTCTTCGCGCGCCCAATGGAGCGGCATGAGTTCGATCAGTGGGTGCAAAAGCAGGCGACAGCCTCGCCTATCCGAAATGCAGCTTGATCAAGCAGCGCTCTCCCGTTCAACATTTCCGGCCACAAAGCTTTGCCTTCCAACAGTTCGGAGGTATCCGGTTTGCGGTACCGGAAAGCTATATGTCGCGCTCCCTGCATGCTGGGAGCTCTTTGAAAGATCCGTGACTACAATCGAGCCGGACCGCGAGAAAACCGGATTTACAGATCTTATTTTCTAACGTCTGATAGCCATCTAAGCGATCGCGGAGCACTGCATGCTCGTAGGCGATAGAAGCACGCTTTGGCCGCGCTGTAAGTTTGGTGAACCAGGTGGCGGCCCTGTCCAGCAGCCTAAAATAGGGTTTGGTTAACTAATTAACCCTACGATCTGGCCATTGTTCCAGGATCGATGTCATGCCCTCCACGCCTGTAATCGCCTTCACTGCCATCAGCGATGACGCATTTGCCTCGATGCTGAACGATAGATCACCTATGCTGCGCGCCTTCGCTCGCCGGCTAACAAAGAGTGATATCGATGCGGAGGATCTGGCTCAGGAAACGATGCTCCGGTGCTGGTCCGCGCGGGATGGTTTTCAGCCGGGAACGAACTTCGCAGCTTGGAGCCGGACCGTGATGCGCAATCGCTTCCTGTCCGATCGGCAAAGGGCGCAGCGCCAGGTTAGTTTACCAGACGAGGCGTTTGACCAGATGGAGGGCAGCACTGGCGGACAGGACGGCGCTGTGGCGTTGAGCGAGGTCGTCCGGGCCATTGCCGAACTCAGCGAGGAACAGCGCGAAGCCGTTTTGTTGTCGGGCCAGGGGGCGTCGATCCGGGACGGAGCGCATCACCTCTCGATCAGCGAAGCATCGTTCAAAAGCCGTGTCTCTCGCGGACGCTCGCGTTTGCGTGAGCTTGTCGAACGCGGACGAACTTCGGCACAGGAAAATCCTCCTTCGGCGCCGGTCCGCCCCGCATTGATCAGGCGCAAACCACGGTACCAGCCTGGAATGATGATCGGTTAGGTCCCACCGGCTGTGCATCAATGCTGAATGGCACGCCCGATCGGCTCAATTTGGTAGACAGCAGCCCTGTCCGATTTCGGATTGGCAGGGACGTGGACATGATAGCGCAGCGATCGAGGCCGTAACCACAGCACACCGCAAGGAAAGTATCTAGCCCCAGGCAGTCGCTACCCCGGCCAATCGTCAAGCCATTTGCAGATGCGAGCTGCAGCGGCTGACATCAATGCTATATCCTGCCCAGCTGGAGGAACAGCGTCGCGATATTCCGCCCCTGCCTTCCTGGGTCGACCATGAAGCGGCAGACATGCCACAACCTACCGATCATGACTCAACCCTGAGCTTGATCAAAGCCGTAGCCGATCAGCGTTGACGTGTCGTCGCGGGCCTAGACGGTGGGACATAGTGGTAGCCGGTCCCCAGCCATCCTATGTTGTGTTCGCACGATTGCGCTCGATTATGGGCCGACTGCATAGGAGATGTCGCATGGGTGAGTTCACCGACAAGCTCGACGCCGCGGGCAACAAGATTGCCGGCAACGTCAAGGAAGCCTTAGGCAAGGCAACCGACAATGACAAGCTGGTCGCCGAGGGCGAGGCGCAGAAGCTCAAGGGCACAGGTCAGGACGTTAAGGGCAGCGTCAAGGGCGCGCTCGGCGACGACATCTAATTGGCGAACGGGGTGGCAGGTACCGCCCCGTTTCGGATCGCTAAAGGCCTAAAGAGGAATATATATGAAGAAGATTTTTGCTCTGTCGTTCTGCGCAAGCCTTGCGCTCGCAGCGGTCACGCCCGCCAACGCACAGACGACCACACAGACCAAGGTCGACAGCACCACCAGCGTCAAGGATGGGGTTGCCACCACCAATCGGACCGTGAAGCACACCACTAAGCGCAAGACGCACCGGGCGAAGAAGGTTCTCGGCGTCAAGGTTGGTCATAAGACGGTGACGCACAAGACGGTGCGGCAGACGTCGACCAGCACCAATGGTGATACCAGCACCTCAGTTAAAACGTCAAACTAGAGATGCTTGGCCGATGGCGGGCGCCGTGACCGCCATCGGCTTTACGAGAGGCAATCCAGAGACACGCGCTATGACTAGCGAGCTTCGTCCATTATTGCCCCACCCGCCTAAATCCCGTTGGTAGCGGCGGGGCTCTATCCTGCCTTGAGACGTGCTGCTGGACAGCTATGACCGACTTTTTCCGGAAGCCCTTGCTCGCTCAAGTGACTCACCTTGTTCGGCAAGTTGATCCCATCTTCTGGCTGCCGTGTCGAAACGCTGTCGTACGGCCACAAGATGCGCTTGCTCGGCTTCTCGGCGCATCTGAGCCGCGCGTTGGCGGTACACGCTAGGATTCTCAGACATAGTTCCCCCTGTTTACTCGGATCGAGGCTAGCTGTGAACGGCGGCAGGGGAAGCCACATTTTTCGCCAAGTAGGCACCTTCTCCCGCCGGCATCGGCGTGCCGGCCGCTGCGTGGCGATCTGAGTGCTAGCAGACAAGCAGGTTACCACTTCTACTTCGGTGGTTGCTATGTCGCGAGCTGGTAGAGAGCGGCTCGGCCGCCAACGGATCTCCACCAACTGCCCGACGCCAGAGGACTATCGCGCACGCTAAAATCTCAAGGCGGACTATCCGATGGTCGCAGAGAGCTACAGCGAAGCACGCCGTACGATGGCAAAGCCGATCGAGACTGTTGAAAAAGGCGTGTGCGGGATTGGCTTGGCGGATAGCTGGCGACGCCGGGCACCGGAGGATGCGGCGCGTATCAGGCCGGCGCGGCCTGCCGGGCCAACAGTTGAAGATTGTATGCCGCGGCAGCCATGGTGAACTCCTCGGCTGCTCCGGCGAGGCCCCGCAGCTTAAGCGTTCGTAGCCCCAGGTTGCGTTTCAGGTGGCCGAACACGCGCTCGATCCGCTGTCTTCGACGCCGCGCGTGCACATAGGCGTCGGTGCCGGCAAGGGCGCGCACGGTATCGCGGGCATCTTCGCTAACGAGGCGGGTGATGCTGCGTTTCCGGCTGACGGTGCATTGGGGCTTCAGTTCGCAGCCAGCACAATCGGCGACATGGCTTCGGTATACGCGAACCTGGCTGGCGCGTTTGGTGCCGCAATAGCCGAGCGGCTTGTCCGCCGGGCAGCGATAGGCATCGGCCTCGCGATCATAGCGAAAGGCATCACGGGTGAAGAAGGCGTCGCGTTGGCGGCTGCGGTCAATGACCGGGATGTAGGGCGTGATGCTTCGCTTGAGCAGCCAGTCGAGCAACGGGCCACTGCCATAGGCCTTGTCGGCGGAGAGGCTCTCGGGCGCGATGCTCAGCTTCGTGCCGGCACGCGACACCAGTGTCCGAGCTGCCGCAACCTCGGACGAAAAGCGCGCTGGCGTCGCCTCCACATCGAGGATGCAGTCGGTATCAAGGTCGAGCAGCGGGTTGATGGCGTATGCGTACCGCGCCGGCCCGTGCTTGCAGCTGAGCGCCGCCTGCGGGTCGGTCGGCGAGATGCTGGCAGGATTGACGGGCGCGGGCTCGTCGGGATCTGGCGGCAACGCGGCGTCAAGCGCTGCTAGATATTCGGCGACGGGTCGCGATATGCTCTCCCCAGCACGAAGCTCGTCCGCGGCATCGGCTCCCTTCAGCTTCTTCTCGCGGCTGGCGTCGGCCATGATCGTGCTGCCGTCCACCGCCACGTCGCGCCCAGCCACCAGCCCGGCCGCAGCGCACTTCGCGATCACCTGCTCGAATAGCAGGCGATGCAGGTCGCAAGCGCGGAAGCGGCCGTGCCGGTTCTTGGAGAAAGTGGAATGGTCGGGCACCCGGTCGGCCAGATCGAGCCGGCAGAACCAGCGATAGGCGAGGTTGAGATGCACCTCCTCGCACAGGCGGCGTTCCGAGCGGATGCCGAACAGGTAGCCGACCAGCAGCATCCGCAGCATCAACTCCGGGTCGATCGAGGGGCGCCCGCTCGGGCTATAGCTCGCCGCCAGCGCCTCACGCACGAAGCCGAAGTCGAGCAGCCCGTCGATGCGGCGGAGCAGGTGGTCGGCAGGCACATGCTCGTCGAGCCGGAACCCGTAGAACAGTGCGCCTTGCGCCACCTGCCGACCCATCATGTTCGTGATCCTCCGACCCCTTTCAGGAGTGAATCACGCCTCCAGCCCCTTCGCAAGCAGCCGTTTTTCAACAGTCTCGATCGGTTTGGGTCGCAGCCTGATCAGAGCGAAAAGCAGGAACCGCAACCCGCAGCTGCTAAGCCCAAGCGCACGCTCAAGTCCGCCTTCGAGGCCGCTGCTGAGACCGCCAGCGGCAAGTGATAGAACCGCCGCGGCGATGTGGGTGCGCTCCGAGATGTCAGTGACGATCCGGACACATTGACAACGCCGCGGCTCATTACAGAAGGGTGGAATGAGCCGTACCCATATGCCTGCCTACCGTGTCCAGTTGCTGCCCTTCCCCATGGTGATCGATGCTGACGGCTCACCTGTCGCCCATTCTCACGTAGTCGAGATCACCTTTCCCGGTGACGCGATCGAGACCGCGCTTGGCAAGGTGAATACGATCGTAGGTCCCGGCACCGCCAAGATCATCGTCGGCGACATGACCATCCGCGGTGTCCCTCTATCCTAAAAAAGACCAATAAACCTAAAGCTGGTACGCACGTTTCAGCACGACCCGCATCGCGCTTTATCAATCGGTTAAGCAGCATCCGGTAATTCTGCGGTACCATGGCCACGCCGACGTCTGCCCGCGCCGCATTGATAGCGCTCCCAGAGATCATCCTTCTTCGGAAAGAAGGGCGAGATGTCGGTAGGCGTTATGCGTGCCGCAGGTGGCTGATAGGCACGCCGCTCTCAAGCTCTGCACCGTGTCAGACGGGTAGCTGACCTTGCCGGCTATACCTTTGTTCAAAGCTGCACCTACCTTGATCAGAGTCGTTGTTGGACCACGTACGATCATCATGCTGCTGGTGTTCGTAGTGGCGCTTTGCCTTGGAACGCTGATTTATGTCCAACACACGAACAACCTCATCGTTACCCGCGATATGCAAAACGCGGTCTCTCTGAGTGAGATATCTGCTCGGTTTGACCATGAAGATGGCAATCTTTACAGGCTGATGGTGGATAAAGCAGCCAATGACGGATCATCAAGCATCCTTAATCGTGTGGCTGGCATCCGCCATAATCTGACCCTTATCAGCTCACAGCTACGTTCCTCTCAGCTAAATCTGCCTGTCGGTGACCGGCATCGCGCTGCAGCTGTCGTGGAGGAGATAGACAAATATAACGATGCCGTGGGCGTCGTCTCGTCAATGCTGGAGGTCGACTTTGCAAGCAGCGTGTCGATGCTTAGGCCTTTCCGCTCTAACGCCGATCACGTTCTGCATGAGGTTAAGGGTATCGCGGCAGCTGGCATGCGCGATGCGCAGTCGCATGCCGATGCCGCAACTTGGCACACCCGATTGCTGGTGGCCTTCGTCACGGTCGCAGTGCTGATCGTCGCGCTTCTATCATATCTGTGGCTCGCCCTTGCTTCAAGGCGAGGCGTGCAGCTCCTTGAAGAGATAAAACGGCGAAGCAGCGCGGAAAATGACGCCCTACATCTTGCTCGAACTGACGCTTTAACGGGGTTGGTAAACCGTCGTGTATTCAATACCGAGCTGCAGGCCGTCACTGACGCCGCTAACCTCGGTCAAGCGATCAGCATCGTGCTGGTTGATCTTGATGGCTTCAAGGAAGCCAATGATGTGCACGGTCACGAAGCCGGAGATTGCGTACTTAAGGTCGTGGCCCGCCGGCTGCAGCAGGTATTTGGCCCTGCCGGCGTAGTGGCACGGTTGGGCGGCGATGAGTTTGCTGTGCTGCTGTTGTCTGGTGATGGCGTTAAGGAGGTGATGTCGTTAGCAGAAAGAGCAAGCGCACTGCTGCGCGCTCCGGTCATGTGGCGCGACAACAAGATTGTAGTTAGCGCAAGTATTGGTCTGTCGCGATATCCCGAGGATGGTACTGCAGGCAGCGCTCTATTGCATGCGGCTGACATTGCTATGTACCAGGCTAAGCGCAACGGCAAAGGAGGAGTGTGCCTTTTTGCACCCTCCATGGAGCAAGAACGGATAGAGCGTCGCCAGCTTGAAGGTGAACTCCGGGTTGGACTCGGCCAAGGCGAAATAATGCCCTTTTATCAGCCAATCGTGCGCTTCTCCGACGAGCAGCTATGCGGCTTTGAGGTGCTGGCGCGCTGGCAGCACCCACGCCTCGGCCTGCTTGCTCCCGACGCCTTCATCAAACTCGCTGAGACGACTGGCCAGATCACGGAGATGACGAAGGCCATCCTTCGCCAGGCTTGTCGCGACGCACGGCGTATCCCCACGCACTTGCGGCTCGCGGTCAACATCTCACCCATGCAGTTGGAGGAGCCAGGGCTTGCTGAGACCCTTATCGACATCATACGCGCCGAGGGGATCGATCCGGCTCGTATCGAGATCGAAATCACTGAAGACGCCATTATGGACGATGTGGTTTCCGCTGAGCTCGTGATCAACAGGTTCAGAGGTGCAGGTATGTCGATCGCCTTGGACGACTTTGGCACGGGATATTCGAGCCTCTCGAGTCTTCGCCGATTGAAGTTTGATAAGATCAAGATCGACCAAAGCTTCGTTCGGACGCTGCACGATAGCAAGGAAAGCCAGAAGCTTGTTGAAGCGATCATTGCGTTGGCCCTGAGCTTTGAAATGAGGGTCACTGCTGAGGGCATCGAGGATGCGAAGACCGCATCGCTGCTTGCTCAGAAGGGATGCAACCAAGGCCAAGGGTACTTCTTCGGCAGGCCCGTCTGCATCGATGATGTTGCAGAGACATCTAACGCACGCCGCGTCTTGGCCGCCTAAGCCTGCGAGCAGCGTCTAATCGCGCTGGTTCAAAAGCGCTTAACCATTCCGTCAGACCAGCAACGTAGACTGCTGCGAAACCGACTCGGGGTAATTGTGAAATCGCGATATTTCCTAGCAGGACCTATCCTGGCCGCGACAATGGTCACGCCAGCCGTACCTGCAACCCTCAACATACCGGTAGCAGCACGGGTCATTTCATTTATTCAGCCGACTCCGGTTGGGATCGTACCAGTAGCAATCATCTATCAGCCCGGAAATGCGAGTTCCGAAGCTGAAGCAGCTGATATGGAGCGAGCCTTCTCCAGCGGCATGAAGCTTGGCCGTGCCAACCTGCGCGTGCGGAAGGTCTCTGTTACGAGCTTGGGTCAATTAGGCGGCGCAAGAGCTGCGTTCGTTACAGCTGGCCTTCGATCTTTCCAAGATGAGGTATCCGCAGCGTCGGCTTCCCAGTCAATTCTCACCATCACCGCCGATACCAACTGTGTCGAGCAGGGGCGTTGCATCGTCGGCATCAGCAGTGGCGGGCGTACGCAGATAACCGTCAATAGGGCGGCGGCAAAGCGCAGCGGTGTTCGGTTCGGCTCTGCATTTCTGATGCTCGTCAAGGAAATATAAGAATGCGTGCTGGCATCCTGCTACGCCTGCTGGCTTGTTCCGGTTTGCCGGCCCTTGCTGCACAGGCTCAAGCACAGCGCATGGATTATGATGCGCTTCAGCAGACGATGGGAGAGCCCGTCACCAATAGCGTGACCGGCAAGCCGCAGCGACAATCTGAAACGCCTGCATCGACGATCATCATCACTCATGACGAGATAGCCCGCTCCCCGGCTAAGGACGTGCCTGGTCTGTTGAAGACCTATGCGGGAATAGACGTCAACCGCTGGACAGCGGGACAGAGCGATGTAGCCGTCAGGGGCGGCGTGCAGACGTATAATCCCCGGCTGCTCGTGCTCGTAAACGGCCGTCAGGTCTATCTCGATCATTATGGCATGACTGACTGGAACCTGCTTGGCGTGCAGCTGGAGGAAATCCAGCAGATCGAACTCGTGCGCGGGCCAGCCGGGGCGCTCTTCGGCTTCAACGCCGCCAGCGGTGTCGTTAACATCATCACCAACGATGCTCTCGCCGAGCGGAGGATTTCTGCGTCCTTAGAGGCGGGCAATCGTGGCTATGGCAGAGTTGCAGGCGCGCTTAGCTTGCCGATCAATGACGCCGTTGGCATCCGGCTGTCGGGCGGACATATGCGCGAGAACGAGCGCGATGTCCCGGCGGATCAGTTTCAGCCGCTACGTGCCGACGATGTGTTGCGTGACGATGTGTCAGCGGCGGTTGACGTCAGTGTAGATAGTCAGACACAGGTGGGCGTCACTGGCGGATATGCCTACAATCGCCAGCTTGAGCTGTTGGTCACCCAGATCAGCAGTGAACAGCGCTACCGAACTCAGAACCTTGGCCTCCATGTCGATAGAGACACGCCGTGGGGAAGTCTGACGGCGCAAGTCTATAACAATTGGCTGCAGGCGCGTTATGGGGTCGGCTCAAACGACCGCGGCACTACGCCGATTGCCGCGCTGCAAACCTTCGATCTTTCAGCTCATACCTTTGTCGCCCAAACCTCTGCTTTGGTGCGCCTCGGCAACGATGATGTTGCGCGAGTAGGTTTTGAATACCGAAACAACAGCTTGAACAGCGGGGTCACGTTTTCACGCATCACCCGGTATTCAGTCTTGTCAGCCAACGCCATGATGGACATCGGCCTATCCGACCCGCTTACGTTCAATCTGGCAGGGAGGATTGATCGTCTGGCTCTCGGTCAAGCGGGGGCGATCGCACCGGTGGTTGCGGATGACCCCGATGCTTTCGATCGTGAGTTTACGACCGTAAGCTTCAACGCTGCCTTAGTATACCACCCTAACGGCCAGCAGACACTGCGCCTGAATGGTGGTAGGGCGGTCCAAGCGCCATCACTCGTGGTGTTCGGCATGAATATTCCTGTGGAGTTTGTCGGCGTGCCGGTGCCGGTTATTGTGGCAGGGGATCCGACCATCAAGCCGGTCGAAGTGTGGAGTTCAGAGCTATCTTACGAAAATAGAGTTTCGGAGGGATTCGCACTCCAGGCATCTGCATTTTTCAATCGAACCATCAACTCCATTGCCTATCCAGGCGACGACCCTGTTCTGGAATTTCGCGCATCGGCAAACCCATTTGTGATCACTCGTGTCGCTAACGTTGGCGACTTTGATACATATGGCCTGGAGTTGTCGGTCAGCGGAAGCGTCACCGATCGGCTTAGGTGGCGCGGGAATTACACGCTCACTAAAACAGACGAAGCGCTGCCCGCAGCCACACCTGCAATCAAATATTCGCTTCTACCCGAGCAGGCCACCGCGAGACACAAGGCCAACCTCGTCATCAGCTATGCGCAGGGTCGCTGGTCAGGCTCTGTCGTAGGGCGCTTCACGTCAGCAACCGATCAGATCAGCACCCGCCCTGATACCTTCCTCGAACTTATCCATGTGCCATCTGCCGTTGCAGTTGATGGCAAGGTCGGCGTTCGCCTCTCCGAACGGGTGTCGGCTTGGGTTGCAGGTGAAAACCTGACCGGGGCGTCCGGAGCCGCGGGATCGCCGCTGCCAGCTGATACCCGACTGCGATCTGGTATTAGCCTTACCTTGTGAAGGCCCGTGAAACGATCGATACACAAATTACATTTCAGGCGTTGCCTACTGCTCTGAGAATGTAGGGTCTACGGGCGACCGCCATTTAAGTAGCGATCGTTGCTAAAACATCGGGTGCTGGACAGCGAGCGGCCCCATCATCATACGACCCGTACGTTCAATCTTTATGTTCGGGTTTTGCGGATGCTCCATTACCGCTCTCCACGCAAATACCGTCGCCCGTACGAGCTTTACAGGTCTCGGCTGACTTGGAGCAGCCCGAGACAGCTGTTACCAACACCGATACAGCAAGCATAAATCCAAGTCTGGTACGCATCGCATTTCAATAATCCAAAGCCTTTGACTAAGCAACTACGAGCTTGGCGTGCCAGCCGCAGCGTAACCTTGTGTGACTGCTAAGTTCCGCGACAAGGCTTTCGGCGCTCGTGCTCCCTCGTTAGCTGGTGTCGCAAAAGTCGGTTGCTAAATTCTAGCTTTTTGGTACATATTTGCGACATGCTGATCGGCTACGCACGTGTGTCCACCGATGACCAAGATCTCCGGCTGCAACGCGCCGCGTTGAAGGAGGCCGGATGCAAGCGGACGTTCGAGGAAAAGGTGTCGGGCGCGAAGCGTGACCGACCCGAGCTGGCCAAGATGATTGAGCAACTGCGCGACAACGACACCGTGGTGGTGACGCGGCTCGACCGACTGGCGCGCTCCACTCGCGACCTGCTCGACATAGCCGAGAAGCTAAAAGAGGCCAGCGCGGGCCTCCGCTCGCTGGCCGACCCCTGGGCTGATACGACCTCACCAGCAGGTCGCATGGTGCTGACCGTGTTCGCCGGCATCGCCGAGTTCGAGCGCGAGCTGATCCACCAGCGCACCAGCAGCGGGCGGGTAGCGGCGAAGGCGAGGGGGGTACGCTTTGGCCGCCCGCCCAAGCTCACCCCCGATCAGATCGCGCTTGGCGAATGGTTAGTAAGCGAAGGCACATCGGTGCGCGAAGCCGCCAAGCTACTCAAATGCCATCATGCCACGCTTTATCGGGCGCTGACCGCCGCGGCGCTGGCTTCGTGATGCCGGGCGCTCCGCAACCTGGTGCTTCGGAAGGGAAGGCCTGATGCCGATCCGCCCCGAGCACGTATTTCTGTACCCGATCGACTGGCCGCAGCTGTCGCATCATGTGCGCTTCGTGCGGGCAGGGGGCTGCTGTGAGCATTGCGGGCGCCCCCATGGGCAGAGGATATTTCACCTCCGGGACGGACGATGGTGGGACCGGAAACGGCATTGCTGGCGCAACGGGCAGGGTCGCCGCGTGCGAGAGCCGACGGAGAACATCCTGGCCCACGGTGCCTGGACACCGGTAGTGCTGGCCTGCGCTCACCTCAACCATGACCCCAGCGACAGCGCGCTCCATCAGTTGGCGGCATTGTGCCAGCGCTGCCACATGATCCATGACGGTCCGGAGCATCGGCGTCGGCGCTGGATGAACGCTCACTACCGACGCGCACTCGGCGACCTCTTCTATGGCCCATATCCCATGTGGGGCGCCGACTGGATCACGCCCACGCCGATCAGTATGCTCGATGGTAGCCCATCGCTATATTCTTGGATGCGGTGACAAGTCGCCACCCCTTAAACGGATCAATTGTCAGTGCTTTGCTGGGGTTACGCTCATATCTCGTGAGCAATCAAACCCGCCGGGCCTCTGCCCGTCAGGGTATGCACACTTGGCTGGCCTTTTTGCCCTGCGAAGTAGGATGGGTGCCACGCCCTTTCACAAAACCTGCGACGACTATCGCGCAGCAGCTCAACCATTTCCCCAACCGAAGGCATGACGATCTCCGACGTGGCGCGGGCGGAGCATCGGTTACGCCATGTCAGCTGCTACCGCACCGCTCTCCCTACGGGACCCTCTTTTGACATATTTCCCGCCCGCTAAACGGACAATGTTAAAAGTAGTCACTCACATGAGTCGAGGATTGATAAACCTTGTTTTACCTTTTTCCTTAGGATAGGCCAGCCATAGATTTAAATAGGAGCCGCTCATCCCGGACCGACGTGCCATTGTTACCTTCAAGGGCCGGCGCGCGGGTCTGCTCAGGGAGGTCGGACCGGACACACGCTTCGTCTATGATGAAGGCTGGGACCAAGAGATTGCGTGCGCGCTGCCAATAGGCAGGCGCGAGCATTTCTGGCGCGGCGGCCTCATCCCCTTTTTCGAGCATCTCGGCCCCGAGGGCTGGCTGCGCGGACGCCAGGCTCGTGCGGGAGGCACCCCCGCCCAGGACGATTTCGGCCTGCTGCTGAATTATGGCGCGGACTGTATAGGGGCAGTCGGAATCCTCCCAGAGGAGGAAACCAACGTCCATACCCTCCCCGATGCCGATCCAGTCGAGGAGGCGGCAACGGCGCCGGGCCGCACCCTTTCGGGCGTGCAAAAAAAGTGGCTCGTCTATCGCGGCGAGCAAGGCTTCCAGCCCGCACAGAAGCTCGATCAGCTTGCTACTCATATTGCAAAGTTCAACCGCGCCGACCAGCCAACGCTCGTCCAGAACGAGAATCTGTCGCTCGTCCTTGCCCGCGAAGTGCTTGGAAAGGACGAGATCACCGCCGCTGCGCTTGACACGGTCCGGGGCGAGGAAGGGATCGCGCTGATCGTCGAGCGGTTTGATCGGCTAGGCCAAGTCCGCCTCAGGCTTGAGGACTTCGCCCAGATCCTCGAGCGCCCCCGCGGCCGCGAGTTCGACGGCAAATATAATTCGAGCTACGAGGAGGCGGCGAGCGTCATACAGCGCTATTCGTCGCGGGCATTGATCGATCTCAGCCGCTTCTTCAGGCTCGTCGTTTTCAACCTCGTCATCGGCAACGCCGATGCGCATCTCAAGAACTTCTCGCTGCTCGAACGCGCCGAAGGGCTGCGGCTGAGCCCCGCCTATGACCTGCTTAACACGCTCGTCTATCCGCAATACGATAGCATCGTCGCACTCGCGATCGAAGGCGAGAAGCGTCCGTTTGACACGCTGCACCGCGATCTTATCGCTGCGTTCGGCGTGTCGATCGGCTTGCAGCCGCGTGTTGTGGCAACTAGCCTTGGCCAGCTGAGAAAGCGCTTCGCCAGTACGGCGACGCTGGACTTCCCGGCGTATGTCCAGCCGGACGATTTTCGCATCCGCTACCGGGACGTGGTCGCCGCCAATGCCGAAAGGATTCTCGGATGACCGAGTGGCCAATCGATTGGCGCGCCGTAGTCGACGAGGCGGTGCGCCGCCGCAAGCGCGAGGGCCTCTCGCAGCGAACGCTTGCCGAGCTCGCCGGCGTCAGCGCTCCGACCGTAAATTCGTTTGAGCAGGGCGACACAACCCTGCGCTTCGCCGGGATCGTCGCGATCCTCCAAGTGCTCGGCATGTTCGTGCATGCCGGCGATGCCGACGCCCTGGAGAGCTTCGTATATAATGCGCGCCGCCGCTGGGAGGAGCTCGTCGCTCCGCTGCCCGACGACCACGCATCGCGGCAACCGCTCGGGTTCAGCGAGCAGGCCTATGCGCTCGGCGGAGTCGCTCCAGTGGGATCGCCGAAGCAGCTGCGAGACCTGCTCTCCAGCCTGCCGGTAACCTCGGGCTGGTCGCCATTCTGGGTACCCACGCGCCAGGCGATCCGGCCGACGGTCGAGGACGGTCAGGTAGAATGCTGGCTAGGCTTGCCCGACGCCGACCGCTTCTTCAACGATCCCGCTCACAGCGACTTCTGGCGAGTGCGCAAGGACGGATTTGCATATCTTCACCGCGGGTTCCAGGAGGACGGACCCGACAATCTTGAGCCCGGCACGATCTTCGACATCACGCTACCGATCTGGCGGACTGCCGAGGTGCTGATCCACGCCGCCAATCTCGCCCGCGCGCTGCACGGGAGTGGCGAGACTACCGTCCATTTCCGGGCGAGCTATTCGGGCTTGGAAGGCCGCGAGCTGCTGAGCTGGGCGAAGCCCAGGGGTAGGCTTGGGTCAGACGGACGCTACCGCGCGCGCAGCACGCGTGTCGACCTTGAGGTACTGACCGATGTCGACAAGATCGACGCCGAACTCGATGTCGTGATCGAAGAGATCCTTACACCCCTATATGAACGCTTCAACGGATTCGAACTGCCAGAGGAACTAGTGAGCATCGAACTTGCAGAACTGCGGCGGCAGCCTGGGTTTGGGCTTCCCCGGCATTGATGCGGAGTCGTCGTCGGAGCCAAGGAGAGAATGCTTCGAAGGTAAACTACACCTTTGCCCTTCGTGGAAGAACCCGAATGAACGCACCTAGGCGCGGGAACACCCTGCCAGCCTTTATGGATCTGTATGGGCCGCACCTCCAACCCGACACAACAGTTAACGGCACTACACTTCAGCCGCGGAACCCCATAGACAGACATCCGGAACGCACTGCCCGCATCCTGACTTCAGCCGTTTGTTCGGCTATCGTGTCAGTCGATCATCCGGGGAACGGCCATCCGCAGTCCTCGGAAGAGTGTGAGCCCAGCTAGTAGTCATCTGCCGCGCTCGTGTGGCGCCGGCGCAAACTCAAATCGCCAACATTTAGCGTTGCTAGCCGTGGAATAGCATATTCCGCCCTTTCCGAGCCCTCTCCAACGATGCCTCTCTCGGGGGACCTGACTGGCATGAACGTTGCACGACACGAAACATCAGCCTGACGGCTAATTTAGATGCTAATTAGGAGGCAGCTATGCTCAACTGAAATTCGTGAGGTGAGCTCGTCGAGCTCACCTCCCAACCGGCTTAACTTACTAACCCGACATGCAGAGCCGGATTGATGGTGAGTGGGAAGTCTTCTCCCCGCATTTGCACCTCAGCTTGCATCCTCTTCATATTGTACCGGTAGTCGTAGATGAAGCGCGACGATCCCCCGCCGTCGTCAATGCCGAGAAGGCCGTACCACATCATAAGACTCAGCGCCGACTCCGCAACTTCAGGCGAATATCCAGCGCTCCTGAATCGTTCAAGGAGCCTACTACGCTTCTCGCGTTCCTCAGATCCGATGAGGCTGTAGAGTATATCGCTAGATATACCCGACACATCCCTCATTTCGAACCCAAAGTCGTCAACGAGAGATAAGGAGTGCTGACGGACTGAGTCAACGCAGTCGTCTTCGAGTACCTCCCGACGCCCTCTGTTGATTGCGTTTGCAATTGCGCCTTCGATCAAATCAATGAGAAAGCGCGGCCTCATTAAGCAGTGATCAACAAAGTACTCGAAGCTTTCTTGTGAACCGACCGTTCGCGGGAACACGCGATGCCACAACTCTGTCATCGAGGAACGTTTGTCATTAAGACCTTCTTGCAGTCTTCGATAGATCACCAGCGCGAGTTTGGCCCTATCTGTCCAGTCAATTGACACTTGGCCCGACTTACCTCGGTCTGGAGTTTGGTCCATAACCAAGTCGTAGATGTCATGTCTAATGAACACAATTGACTGGAACACGCGGCCTTTTGTCGAAAAGTCATTCCTGACTTTATCTAAAGCCTCGATAAGTAGACGGACGATAGTAATATCGTCTTTCTGAACCCCAGTTGCGGGCCATCCCTTATCTATGCCATCAAATAGGAATTTAATAGCTGACTTTCCTGAGGTATGTTCGATGATTAGGTCGCGGATTTTGCTAATGCCACTTCTAAATACAAGGTTTGTTACTTGGTTTACCGACACGGGTTTGCTTCCACGGGCGGCATCCTTAAGCTCGCGGGCAATAATTGTGGTTAGCCGGGCGAGGCGGGTCGTGAAGTCACCCGGCTCAAGAATACTATATTCGAGAAAGACTTCCTCAATCGCGCGCATCTGACCTAGCACTCGACCGTCAAAGCGGGAAGTGGCTTCTAGTCGCCGATAAATATGAAGCAACGTCTCTGAAAGGGTTACGAAATACCAGAACGCCGCTATTGTATGTTCGAAAACGCCCGCGCCAGCGGTAGATATAATCTGCTCGCGGAATGTGCTGAGTTGGTGCGATTCCGGCTTCAAATCGACGTTCAAGCTCGACTTTCGATTTCTGCCCGCATCCCTCACCTGGAAGAAAATTGCGGATTTTCCTGAACCCTTTCGACCAGTTATAACGTTTACCTCGCCCCTTGCTGCGCGCAGGTACTCGGACGTTTCTACAAAATAAGAGTTAAGATCTCTAAACTCGTTTTCAGCCGCGGACGAACCCAAGGAAAGGTTTTGGAGTATTGACCTGTCATTCCGGCGACTAATTGTAGGGATCTCTTGGGCGCTTATGATCGCCTCTGAGCAGAAGGCGGAAACCTGATCAGAAATCCGATTGCGGTCTACAGCTACAACTATGTTATCATTGTAGTCGGCCGGCCCGTTTTCGTCCCGTTGATCCGTGATAAGCAACACGTGCCTACCTAGGCCGACGGCTAGCCCCGCAACCAAGGCGCCGCGAAGGTTATGCCGCTCGGCATCATCTACGTGACTGCTAGGAAAGGGATAACTACGCCGGACGAACTGCTAACCTCTGCGATAAGTTGGACAACCGAAATTCGTGAATTTTCAAGAGGATCGAAGCTGCGATAGTGAGAGCGGGATTGCTTGATTGATGATACGACCGCGTTTCTGAAGTCGGTCTTTCGAAGTGTATCGACTAGATATACAGGCTGCGAGTAGTTAATATCGCTCGAATACAAGTCTAACAGTCTGTTCTGAGGTGTATCTAAGATTATTCTTGAGAGCTGCTCGCTGTTTTCATAAGTTTCATAGCCAATGTTAGCAAAAAGCCCAAGACTTCGTGTTGAATCTGTCGCATTGGCGAAAGAGGTATTAACGATGGGTGCAAAGGTCTTACCATGACCGATTGCATAGCCAATTTCATAGTAGACGTTTAGGTTGGGACGCGTCACGTCGGCGTAGAAGTGGGTAGCAGCATCAATTTGTGATCTAACTTCGTCGGGAATATTAGCACCGAAGGTCGGCATTGAGGGCCAAGCTATTATGCCGCCATGAGTCTGGTTGAGGGTAGTCGCTGCCTGCGTTATTGGCGCAGCAAGATCGGCGGGCATGCCGGGATATGCTATGAAGGCGCTGTGAGTTCTTGAAGCCATTGTCCCCCCGCAATCTGTCGAACCTGAGTGGTTCGCTGCAACGAACTATAGGCACAAGGAGCGTTGGTGGCACCCATCGAAAACCGCTCATCCGGATCAATATCTCCGAGACGGCAGTGGACAATTAACATCTATCTTCGCTTGCCAAAGGAAAGAGGAGCCCAAACCCTAGAAGGGATACGTCGAGGATTGATTTCAAGCTGCATGCCATGCTGGCTGAGCTTTGCCGGTTAAATGCGAGGCTTAATAGCAGCGAGCGTGGTTAACGCCATTCAAAGCGCATGTGCAGCCGGGCAATCTACTGCACCGCAAGGTCGTAGTTTCTGCCGTTCCAGCCTCTCGAGCGGCACGAAAACTTGGCTGCCAACGTCCTGCCGACCGCCTTCTTCACGTCAACCTCGTTCGTTCCCGTTATAACAGCTACGCCCTTCGCCAACTCACCGATGTTCATGCCGTCCTTACTCCTTGGTTGATCCCATGCTCGTAGCCCACTGCGGGTTGGGAGCAACTCTGGAGCACGAGCCGATCAGCAGGATCAACCGAGAGGAAAGTAGGCCTTTTTCAACGGTCTCGAGCGGTTGTGATGCTCGCTGAAAGCGTTGCGGCACTGTCTATGGGCGGAGGAGATGCCTGAAGCGATAGCTTCCGTTGGCGGCTCGCATCGCGTTTGTGATCGCGTCTCACCGCAACGCGTGATCGGCATCCGATAGAGTGCCGAACAAAGCGTAACATGTTGATTGACGGTTTGTAACTGTTGCATCAGTCTGCGACCTAAGGGAGAGAGCCTGATGTCACTTGGAGACCGGATGAAGGCGTGGCGTGCCGCTCAGCGAGAACGCCTGGGAGGCATGGAGAATTTCAGCATCTGGATGCCGAAACGCCATGCGCCATTCCTAAAGAAGATATTCGAAAAGCTCGCTGATCCCAGCTCGCGCGGGGATGACTATCGGCTTACGGTCAGCGGTTGGCTTCGTAGCCGCCGGGCTCCAGCATATGTTTTCTCCGGCACGAATTTCTCCTGCGAAATCGACCTGCCATTCCTCGGCCCCCATTGGCATATGCGTCCCGCGGGAGGCCGAGTTTACGGCTCCTATGAGACGTGGGTGGAGATGACCCCCAATGAAGCGGATGAGCTGAAATTGGTGTTGAAGTCCGCCGTCTCCTCAAAATTGGAGGAGTGGTTGCTAGAGCGAGAGCTTTTAGGAAAGCTCGTCGACCATGTCGGAGTGACTCTCCATCCGGATTTTGCCCAACCCGGTTACAGACCACGAGATGGAGATAGCTTGCATCGACCGCTCGGCGACGAGGCATTCGAAAACAACGAGGCTAAGATAGCACGTGAGGTCGAGCGCGAAGCCCATCAATCTCGGCTGCACCCAACGGACGACCCGACAGTCGTATATTATGACGGCGCCTGGAATATTCCAAGTCGGTGCCACGCCATACACGGCCGCTACGACAATCGAATCCTGTTTGCTTTGGTTCATATCCCCTTCGGGGGAACATCTCCGACGAATATGATTGAAGATCTAAGCGCGGAAATGTGGAAGCGCTTCTATCCGACAGAAAAATTCGACGCGATAGATTGGTTTGATTGTCACACGATGCCGTTCGATGGAAAAACCGTCTCAATAAATCTTGTCGATCTTAGGGGGGGTAGCCCGTCCTGGAGCTTCGCGGATGTCGATAATCTTCCTCCCGACTTTGTCGCTGCCATCAATGATGCCGTGCGCAGGGATCAGGAAATTGCTGACGCCGATACACCAGCTCGGGTGAGAGCGCGCTGATCGCAAAATCTGGGCAAGCAGGACGGAGCAACGATGACCAGGGCATCCAAGATCGGCGTGGCCTGCTTCGCGCTCATCGCGCTGTTTGGCACCCCGACCCTCATCTTTCCGCTGGTCTGCGGCATATCCCGGCTCGGTTATGCGCCGGCGAACCCAGTGCCACCCTGGTGGTG
>NZ_JBWKOS010000020.1:0-25096 GCF_059416225.1 Sphingomonas sp. GW821-FHT09E03
CGCTCGATACATGCAGCGCTCGGCCGCCCGGCGGGTTGTGATCGGCTGAGCTTTGCTGATCGCGAAGCTAGGTTTGGTGGAAAGCGGCACGGCTGCTTTTCGAGCGCCAAGGCGGCATAAGCGGTCGTAGGTTCATATATCTGATAAGGGCATCTACGCGGCCCGATATCGCCGTCTCCGTGAAGATCCCGGAGCACACGCTGCTTTGACGATCCTCGAGCACGCGAATGGCGGTCGAACGACTACCTTGGTCCAGCAGCTCAGAGCTGCTGGCAACGAAGGAACAGTCACGTGACTATCGCGTATCCCCCGATCCTCGCCACAAAGGCGAACATATCCAAACCAAGCGGCCCCCGATCAGAAATCGAGCACCACTCCGTCACCGCCGATCAGGATCAATTAAGGCTTTTTGAGCAGAAGCAACTCGAGTCTACATATGAGCCACTGTTGGAAACGCTGTGGACCTACATGGTTCCGACTAACCGGCCCAGCTTCAACCCCGGCCTGCTCGCCGAGTTTCATGATTGGCAGAGAGACATTCTTCGAGCCAGCACGGAGGGCCTTCTACCCATCCGCTATCTTGTGCTCGGTTCGCGGTTCCCAAGCGTGTTCTCGTTAGGCGGAGATCTCGACCTGTTCGCTCAGCACATTCAAAACGGCGACCGGGGTGCCCTTATACAATACGGCCGGGCGTGCGTGCAGATCCTCCACCGGAACATGCTCGGGCTCGGCTTGCCGATCATCACGATCGGTCTCGTGCAAGGAGACGCCTTGGGCGGCGGTTTTGAGGCGCTGCTCTCGTTCAACGTCGTCGTGGCCGAGCGAGGAAGTAGCTTTGGATTGCCCGAAACCGTCTTCGGCCTCTTTCCAGGCATGGGTGCGCATTGCTTCCTGTCGCGACGGGTCGGTTCGGCCCGGGCCGAGCAGATGATCCTTAGCGGTCGGAACTACTCCGCCGAGGAAATGTACGATCTCGGCATCGTGCATGCCCTCGCGGAGCCGGGCGACGGCAGGCGCGTGGTCGAGGAGTACATCAGGCAGAACAAGCGCCGGCACAGCGGCCACTGCGCGATCTACGAGGCCTCAAGAGCGGTCAATCCGCTGACGCTCGCGGAGCTGGAGGCGGTGGTCGATCTATGGGCCGACGCGGCGCTTCGCCTCAGCGAGGCCGATCTAAAGCTGATGCGGCGGCTCGTGTCCGCCCAAACGCGCCTGCTTGGCAAAGCGCAGGAGCGGCATCAGCCCGAAGGCTGAGCCAACCGCTCCTGCCACTCGTCGGCAAGCATGGCCGCTACCATGCTTGCCGGCATCGGGCGTGCTAGCAGAAAACCCTGTCCTGCAGTGCAGCGGGTGCGTCGAAGCTGTTCCAGCTGCGCCGGCGTCTCGATGCCTTCAGCTACCGTCTTCATGCCCAGGGTCGTTGCCAGCTCGACGACGGTCTGGACGATGGCCGCGTGAGCGGGATGAGTCTCGAGATCCTGAATGAACGAGCGGTCGATCTTGAGCTTTTGGAACGGAAACTTGGTAAGATAACTCAGCGACGAATAGCCCGTGCCAAAATCGTCGAGTGTGGTTGCCACACCCATACGGTTGATCGCGTTCAAGACGCTGAGCGACGTGTCTAAATCGTGAAGTAGGACGGACTCGGTGACTTCCAGTTCGAGGCGGTCTGCCTGCAGGCCGCTCGCGCCGAGAGCGTTGACGATCACCGCCAGCAAATTGGTCGATTGCAGCTGGATGGGCGAGAGATTGACTGCCAGCTGAATCGAGGACGGCCAATGACGTGCGGTCCGGCAGGCCTCACGCAGCACCCAGCCTCCGATCTCGACGATCAGACCGGCCTCTTCGGCAATGGGGATGAACTCGTCAGGAGAAACCGCGCCGAATCGACGATTGGTCCAGCGCAGCAGAGCCTCGCAGGACATCACCTCCTCGGTGCGCAGATCGAAGATGGGCTGGAAGACCAGGCTGAACTCGCCTCGTTCGAGAGCCCCGTGCAGCTCGGCCGCCAGCTCGCGCTGCCGTTCGATCTTCTCATCCATGTCCGGCTGGTAGAGGCAGAACGTGTTCCTCCCCTCCTCCTTAGCACGATAGAGGGCAAGATCCGCATTCTTCAGCAGCGTGTCCGCATCGGCACCGTCAATCGATGCTACGGCGATTCCGACGGATGCGCTGACGTGAAGCCGCCGGCCGCGGAACTCCACAGGCTGCGACACTAAGGCAAGAATGCGCTGGGCAACGCCAGTTACGTCTGCGTCGGTGTTGATCACTCTCACAACGGCAAACTCGTCACCGCCGAGCCGCGCGACGATGCCCGAGTTGCCAAACTCGTCGTCCAGGCGCGAGGATACACCGACCAGCAGTGCGTTGCCGGCGAGATGCCCGAACGAGTCGTTCACCTCCTTGAAGCGATCCAGATCCAGCCAATGAATGGACAGGAGGCTTCCTGTACCCCGTCCCTGCGAAAGGCGATCTTCGAACTGCTCGCGAAACGCGGTGCGGTTAGCCACTCCGGTAAGATCGTCACGGCGGGCGAGCCGAGCATTGAGAACGGCAAGTGCCGCCTTCTCGTCCGCCGCCACCGTGGCCCTTAGAATCATCTCATAGGTCTGCAGCGTGATGTCCATCATCGCATAAACGAACAGCAGGATCACTACCGCTAGCGATACCTTCAAAGGATTGGCGGAGATCAACAGCCCGGCCGCAAGCGGCAAAGAGGCAAGGCACAGCTGCGACAGCGCTATGACGGGGCGGCCGGCATTCCGGCCCGCGATGCCAGCCGCGTAACCGATCGCCGTGGTGACCGCCAGGAGTTGAAGAACTCCGTTGTCGGTGCGAGACAGCGTAAGGAGTCCAAACAGCCCGAGCAGAGCCGAATAGGTGAAGGCTCCTAGGCGATAGTAAAGCTCCCACGGGCCCGCACCCGGCGCACGCCGTTCATCCAGCTCAACTTCTGCGGCTCTGGGCCGGAGCACAACGAGGATCCTGATCGCGGCGACGATGGCAATCAGACAGGCGCAAGCTCTCAGCCATACATCCTCGCTGGACCTTGCCACGACTACCGCAATGCTACTGCTCGTCACCGCTCCGATGACGAGCGATTTGGGCGATGCATACAGCGAGGTCACGAGCACGGCGCGGACATGCCTGTCGATCTTCTCATCTGAGTGTCGAAGCTGCCGCAGTCGGGAAACGATACGCATCATGGCTCCCAAGCTAAGAGCCCGATTATCGAAAGGAAGTTAACGGGCGTTTACGAACGCGCCTTTCTGACCGGAACACAGGCCCGGCGGTGATTGTGGATCGCAGGGGTGTGGTCAGAGCAACGTGGCAGATGGGACATGGGGCGGCTAGCGGGCGATGATGAGCCGCAAATCCAGAGCGCTGCCGCCGAGCCCGTTCCGCCACTTCAACTCGTCACCTGAGGTGATCTGGCTGGCGCTGCTGATGTACGTGCGCTTTCCGCTCAGCCTGCGGAACGTGGAGGACCTGCTGTTCGAGCGCGGAATCGACATCTGCCATGAGACGGTGCGGATGTGGTGGAACAGGTTCGGGCCGATGTTCAACCGGGACATCCGCCGCCAGCGAGTGTTGCGGATGCGGGGCTTTCGGCATTGGCGATGACACCTCGACGAGATGTACGTGACGCTCAAAGGCGAGATGGTCTACCTCTGGCGAGCGGTTGATCATGAGGGAGAGATCCTCGAAACCTACATTACCAAGACCCGTGACAAGAAGGCGGCGCTGACCTTCATGAAGAAGGCGCTCAAGCGACACGGCTCGTCCGAAGCTACCACTGATCGCTTGCGCTCCTACCGCGCGGCGATCAAGGCTCTCGGCAACGAAGAGAAGCAGGAGGTGGGCCGCTGGGCCGACAACCGGGTCGAGAACTCGCACCTGCCGTTTCGACGACGAGAGCGGGCGATGCTCAGGTTCAGGCAGATGAAGACGCTGCAGAAGTTCGCCTCCGTTCACGCCAACATCCACAACCACTTCAGCCTGGAGCGTCATTTCACCGACCGACAGACCTACAAGGAATGACGCTCCGCCGCCCTGGCGGAGTGGCAGATCCTCGCGAGCTAGGCTGTCGCGCTCAAAGAACGATGTGCACTGTGTAGAGAACGGTTCGCGTTAGACTGACAACACTATCTTAATCACTACCCAGCCGGACGCATGCGAGCCGTGCGATCATGCGACAGCGATCCTGCTCAAGCCATTCACCTTCGACTCTCTGACTAGAGCGTTTTCACGTGCCTGGGCTGTGTCTCCAAACGCATAATTACAAAATTATTTTGGGAAGTTCGACTTAGGCGGGAGCACGGCATGATTGATCACGACGTCGCTGCCGCCTTAGTTATCTATCCCCGCTGATCGCTGCGGAAGCCATTTAGCGTTTCGATTCAGCGTGCGCATTGGCTGATCAGCCAGTTCTCGCAATTTAGTCAGCGTCGTGATCGTATAGTGCTGACGGTCACGGACCACGATCTTTCGGTCGTGGAGCTCCCGCAACATACGGTTCACATGGATAGGTGTCAGTCCAACAGCATCGCCAATTTGCTCCTGGGTCAGCATCATCTCAAACGATCCGTCATGGACTTTTCCAATCAGATCGAGGCGCTCGCTCAGGTCGAGGATAAAGGCTGCAAGACGTGACTGGGCCGATGTCCTACCAAGAGAGGCTAGTCGATCCATCAGGGCAACACGCTCACGCTGCACGCTCAGCAGAAAGTGCGCCGCAAGACGGGGGTGCTGACTGAGCATGTCGCCAAAACGCTCATAGGGTATCTCGGACGCTACCACTGGGGTGATCGCGAAGAGCGTCTCTGCCGTATGAGTTAGGCTCATGCTCGGGGTCCCCATTGCGTCCCCCGGCAGGTGAACCTTCAGGATCTGCCGACTACCGTTGGCATGGCCGATCGCAGCGCCTGCCCAGCCGTCCAAAAGCCTGTAGTAGCTCTCTGAAGGGGCGCCCTCTCGGCTGATGACCGCCCCGCGTGGGTAAACCTTCGCCTCTTTTCCCAGCGCATTGATCACATCCAGTTCGGCTGGTGAAAGGTCGCCAAATTCGGCGAGACGATGAGTAGGATAAAAAGCGGACATGCAGGCTCTAACGCAGGTTTATGCTTCTGATTAGTGCCTTGAGACAGGCTGCTCAATCGTCTTTGACCGCAGCGTCGGCATGGCAGGGCCGAAGGGCAAATGTGCACGCCTAATAATGGTGATGCGCCAGACGCCAGAGCACAGCATTCGCGCTGCGTTTTGATCACGGCTCCTGGGGTCATGGATTGAACGTCAGCCTGGTGACCTACGGCAAATTCGGGTCTCAGAGAGGTCTCGAATCTGAGGGGCGTCGCTGCAGCTGCGTGCCGGTTGCTGGATCATGTCGGCGTCGCCCGCAAAAGCCACCTAGTCGCTTCAACTGAGACAATTGTTTCGCAAAGCGAAGCTGAACGAGTGACCACTTCTAACATAGTGCGCACCACTAAAGGATAAGCCGATCATGGATCACGGTGCGAGCATTTCCCGGATGCGAGAGGCGAGCGCTTCCATGGTGAAGGGCTTGGTGATGACTTGCATCCCAGGCTCCAAATGCCCGTGGTTCAGCACGGCATGCTCGGCATAGCCGGTGATGAATAGCACCTTCAGGTCGGGACGGGACGATCGCGCGGCGTCGGCGAGCTGGCGACCATTCATCCCCGGCAGACCGACATCGGTGACCAGCAGATCGATGGCGGGATCGGCCATCGCCTTCATGGCCGAAGGCCCATCCGAGGCCTCGAGCGCGGCATAGCCGAGGTCGCCGAGCGTCTCGACGACGAGCATGCGGATCGACTCCTCGTCGTCGACGACCAACACCGTTTCCCCTCCTTGCGCTCGCGGCGCATCCGCCAGGGGCGGGGGCTCGACATCGGCTTCGCCGGCGTGGGCGGTCCGCGGCAGGTAGATCGTCACCGTCGTACCTTCCCCCGAAACCGAGTGGATGCGCACCTGCCCGCCCGACTGCCGCGCGAAGCCGTAGATCATCGAGAGACCCAGTCCCGTCCCGCTGCCGATCGGCTTCGTCGTGAAGAAGGGCTCGAACGCCTTGGCGACCACCGCCGGAGTCATGCCGGAGCCGGTGTCGCTGACCGCCAAGCACACATACGCGCCGGGTTCGAGATCGCGTTCGCGCCCTGAGCGAGCATCTACCAATCGATCGCGTGTCTCAATCATGATCCGGCCGCCGTCCGGCATCGCGTCGCGCGCGTTAATGCATAGGTTCAGCAGGGCGTTCTCCAGCTGGCTGGGATCGACCAGAGTCGAGCTCAGGTCGGATGCCAGCGAAGTCTCGACGACCACGGATGGACCCACCGTCCGGCGGATCAGCTCCTCCATGCCGCCGATCAGGGCATTGGCGTCGGTCGGTCGTGGATCGAGCGTCTGTCTTCGGCTGAAAGCGAGCAGACGGTGGGTCAGCGCGGCCGCCCGGCGCGAGGCGCCTTGGGCAGCGTCGACGTAGCGGTTCACGTCGGCTTCGCGGCCTTCCGCCAGGCGCAGCTGGATCATCTCCAGGCTGCCGCTAATCCCGGTGAGCAGGTTGTTGAAGTCGTGGGCGAGACCACCAGTCAGTTGCCCGACCGCCTCCATCTTCTGGCTTTGCCGCAGCGCATCCTCGGCGACGACAAGCTCCGCCGTGCGCTCGGTGACCTGTTGCTCCAGCGAGGCGGCAAGTTCGGCCAGCTCGCGTTCGGCCCGTCGCCGCTCGCTCGCCGCCCGGGTCCGTTCGGCCACTTCCCGGACGAAGTCGAGCTCGTCGTCGAGCCAGCGGCGGGGTACCGCATCGTTGAAGAAGATGACGGCGACGAACTTGCCCTGCTCGGTCAGCGGCATGTTGATGAACGACCTCGCCTCGATCGCCTCGAGCGTTGAGGTCGAAGCGGCGGTCCGTGAGTCGAGTCGAGCATCCTCGATGATGACTGTCTCGCCGCGCTTCATGTCCTCGATGTAGGAGCCGTAGTCGCGGAACTGCAGCGTGCCGGCGATCGATGAGCCGTCAGGCGGATACCAGTCGCGTTCGATCGTCACCGTCTCGGCAATGGGGTCTACAACGCCATAGCCGGCGCGCCGCACCCCGAGCGTCTCGCCGATCACCTGCGCGGCGACGTAGGAGATGTCGGCGCTGTGATCCAGGTCGCGGAACAGGTCGCTCAGGCGCGCCAGCGCGTGCCGCTTCAACTCGGCGCGCTTCGCGTCGGTGATGTCCATCGACACGCCAGCGACGCGCACCGGCTGACCGTCGGGATCAAAGAAGGGCTGTCCGCGCGACGACAGCCAGTGCATCGAGCCGTCGGGCCAGAAGACGCGATACTCCTCGTTGTGCTCGCGCCGTAGGCCACCTGCCTCCTCCATGCCTGCGATGGCGCGTTGGCGGTCGTTGGGATGGATCGCGGCAATCCGGTCATCGTAGGTGAAGGGTAGCTCGGGATCGCGCCCGAACAACGCCTTGCATTCCTGAGAAGCAGTGAGCGTCTTGCTGGCGAGCTCGAAGCTCCAGGTGCCGAACCCGCCCGCGCGCAGCGCCAGCGCCAGTTCGCGCTCGCGCTCCTGCTGGTCACGCAGGCGGCTCGTCACCTCTGCCATCAGCGCGGCGTTGTCGCGCTCCAACCCGCTCAGGCGCTCGCGCTCGAGCGTTACATCAACCTGGCTTGCAAAGAAGTAAGCGAGGTTCTGGTCGGCATCGAATACCGGCGCCATCAGCAGTCGGTTCCAGAACGGCTCACCGTTCTTGCGGTAGTTGCGGATATCGGTCTCGATCGGGATGACGTTCTTAACCGCGTCGTGCAGCGCCTGGCGCGTCGCAGGGTCGGTCTCGGGGCCCTGCAGAAAGCGACAGTTCCGCCCGACAATCTCCTCGCGATCATAGCCCGTCAGCCGGCAAAAGGAGTTGTTGGCGAACACCACCGGATTGTCGGGCAGGCGGGGATTCGTGATGATCATCGGCATGCGCGTCGCGTGCACCGCCGCGACGAAGGGATCGGTGTGCGGATCGATCCCGGCGACTTCGTTGGCGATCCGCTCGTCGTCCGCTACGCTTCGCCCAGATCGGCCATTGCTTTCGTTCAGATCCGACAAGAACAACCCCTTCGCAAACGGCCATGTGCCGGTGCCAGTCCGTACTAGGACACATCCCAAAAATCGCACCTATTCAGCAAAATAGGAACGCGCGCTAGCCCGCTGAGGGTGCTGCTAAGGCCAAGGAAACTAGGCTGGCTGCTGAGCGGAAAGCAGCCAGCCTTAAGTCATGTTTACGCCAGCGTGCGAACGTTCGGCTCGCGATCCCAGTAGCGCTTCTTCGCAGCCTCAACGAAGCCAGCGAGATCAGTCACACCCTCGTCGGGTTCAACGCCCGCCTTGTCGAGTAGCGGCTTTGCCTCGGGGTTGGCGCCGATCGCCTTGAGATGACCGAAACCGTCCATCACCCATTGCACAGCTGCACCCTCCTTAACGAGCTTGGCGGTCGCCTCAGCCGAAAGTACAATTGCGCAGGCATCGACGGTCGGCGAGGGCTGGCCAAACAGCTGTGCGTCGGCGGCAACCGCGGAGCCGTCGGACAGAGGCACCTTGCCAATCTTGGGCGCAATGAGCTTGGTCTGTCCTTTGGCCGCGGCAATTGCGCTAGTGAGAGCGTTGAGCGCGCCGGCGTCGGTGCCGTCGGCGATAAGGATGCCAACCGTGCGGCCCTCTAGCGTGTGCTTTTCAAGCGGCCCGCGGATGATGCGCAGCGCAGGCGAGAGGTCCATGTCGAGGACAGGCGCGGCAGTAGGCGACGCGGCCGGCAAATCCATGGCCAAGCCGCCAGCAACGCGCGTGGCGAGATCCTCATCGACGTTTCGCAAGTTCGCGACCATGGCGAGACGAACGTGTTCCAGCGATACCTTGCTAAGTTCAAACACTAGCGCAGAGGCAATATGCGCCTGTTCTGCAGGATCCATGGACCGGAAAAACAGTCGCGCCTGGCTGTAATGGTCGGCGAAGCTTTCCGGCCGGATCCGTAGCTTTTGACCCTGCTCCTCTGAAGGAAAGGTTTTGTAGCCATCCGGCGTCTCACGCGCACCGGCGGGTTCGCCGGCCTTGGCAAGGCTGTTGGGTTCGTAATTGGCGCGGCCCTTGGGCACCTGCATCTGCATGTGGCCGTCGCGCTGCTGGTTCAGGAATGGACAGCCTGCCGTCTCGGCGCGTCCCTTGGCCGAGTTGATTGGCAGCTGGTGAAAATTGACGCTGCCGAGCCGCGACAGCTGTGTATCGGTATAGCTGAACAGCCGACCCTGCAGTAGCGGATCGTTGGAAAAGCCGATCCCCGGTACGACGTGGCTCGGCACGAACGCTGCCTGTTCGGTCTCAGCGAAGAAGTTGTCGGGATAGCGATCGAGCACCATTTTGCCGACGATGCGAACGGGCAGCACCTCCTCTGGAATGATCTTGGTGGCATCCAGGACGTCGTAGGGCTGACTGTTTGCGAACTCCTCGTCGAACAGCTGCAGACCTAATTCCCACTCCGGGTAGTCACCGCGTGCAATGCGCTCAAACAGGTCGCGGCGCTGGAAGTCGGGGTCGGCGCCGGCGAGCTTCACTGTCTCGTCCCAGATTGTCGACGCAAGGCCGGCCTTTGGCTTCCAGTGGAACTTGACGAACGTTGATTTTCCCTCGGCATTGATGAAGCGGAAGGTGTGGACGCCGAACCCTTCCATGTTGGCGAACGTTCGCGGCAACGTACGATCCGACATTGCCCACATAATCATGTGGGTGGACTCAGGCATTAGCGAGATGAAGTCCCAGAAAGTGTCGTGCGCCGTGGCCGCCTGCGGGTAGCCGCGATCGGCTTCCATCTTGGCGGCGTGGATCAGATCCGGGAATTTGATCGCGTCCTGGATGAAGAAGACAGGGATATTGTTGCCGACAAGATCCCAATTGCCTTCCCGCGTGTAGAACTTGACCGCGAAGCCGCGCACATCGCGCGGTGTGTCAATCGATCCGGCGCCACCGGCTACCGTGGAGAACCGGGTAAACACCTCGGTCCGCTGTCCCTTCTTCTGGAACAGGTCGGCGATGGTGATGTCGGCTAGGCTCTCGGTGCATTCGAAGTAGCCATGCGCGGCCGAGCCGCGGGCATGAACGATCCGCTCGGGGATACGCTCGTGATCGAAGTGGTTGATCTTTTCACGGTAGACCTCGTCTTCCAGTAGCACGGGGCCGCGGGCGCCTGCCTTGAGCTGGTTCTGGTTGTCGCTGACCGGGGTGCCGTGATTAGTGGTGAGAACGGGATGATCGGCATCGGCGGTTTGATGCGTCTCGCCGCCGTTGCCGGCGTTCAGGGCGGTGTCAGTCATAACTTATCCTCATGTCGAGCCGCCGATCTTCATCAACGGGCAGCGAGGCAACGAAAGGGAACACCGCTTGTTGCACAGCTGCCGGACGACCTGATGGCCGGTGGGCCTGCGACCGCTCATGCCGCCCAACCTGGCCTATACGCTGCGCCAGCATCCGTCGCTGATCAGCGACTTCTGCTGGAGTCAGGGCCTATCAAGCAATCAACGCCATCCCGCGTGGCGGTCAAAGATCGAGATGAACGAACGGCGCAGATTAGGAAGTCAGCGCGGCGCGCGGCAGTCCTTCGGCCCGTTAGTATCATCACGGAGCACCAACCTGTGATCTTGAATGCGCGGCTTGGCGATGTGTGAACAGCGTTACACAGACACTCCCTGCGCGGCGGGCAGCACAGCAATGTCCGACGACTCGGCCCATAGATTGATGCCCCCGTCTTCGGCTGCCTTGTCGATCGCCGCGAGTTCGTCCGCGGCAAAGTTCAGCATCTTTACCGAGTCGAGAGAGTCATCGAGTTGTTCTACCGTGCGCGCGCCGATCAGCGCCGACGTAACCCGCGGGTCGCGCAGGACCCACGCGATCGCCATCTGTGCCAGCGTCTGCCCGCGCTCTAGTGCAATGTTGTTCAATGCCTGAATCGCGGCGAGGTTCTGATCCGTGAGCATGGTCTGCGACAGCGACCCGGCGCGGTTGGCTCGCGCATCCTGCGGGACGCCATGAAGATACTTGTTGGTCAGCATGCCCTGCGCAAGCGGCGAGAAAGCGATGCAGCCGGTGCCGAGCTCCTCGAGCGTGGCGAGCAACTCCTGTTCAATCCAACGATTGAGGATCGAGTAGCTCGGCTGGTGGATGAACAGCGGCACCTTCTCTTCGGCTAGAATCTCAGCCGCGCGGCGTGTCAGCCCAGGCTCGTAGGAGGAGATGCCGATGTAGAGCGCTTTCCCCTGGCGATGAAGTTGAACCAGCGCGCCCATCGTCTCCTCGAGAGGGGTCTCTGGATCTACACGGTGCGAATAGAAGATATCGACGTAGTCGAGACCCAGTCGCTTGAGGCTCTGGTCGCAACTTGCAATCAGATATTTCCTTGAAGACCCGACGTCGCCGTATGGCCCCGGCCACATGTCCCAGCCAGCTTTGGTCGAGATGATGATTTCGTCACGATGTGGAAGAAGATCGGCGGCGAGCACGCGGCCGAAATTTTCCTCGGCAGATCCGTAAGGCGGGCCATAGTTGTTGGCCAGATCGAAGTGGGTCACGCCGCGGTCGAACGCCCGGCGCAGGATCGCCCGCCCTGTCTCAAACACATCGTTGCCGCCAAAGTTTTGCCAAAGGCCCAGGCTGATCGCCGGCAGCCTCAGCCCACTTCGGCCGCTGCGGCGATAGGGCATGGCGCCATCATAACGGGCGGACGAGGCTACGTATGGAAGGTCGAATGGCATGGTGGCTCCTTCTGAAAAGCTCAACGCTCAGCGACCGAACCGTTTCAGCCACTCGCGGCTTTCTCATGGTAACACCCTTGGCCGCAGTGCTCCGAGCGGGATCGAAGAGACCAGACGGTCCGAGTATGCTCGGCAAAGGCTCTGCTTCGGGAGAGGAATGGGGCACGCGGCGAAGGTTGAAAGTGGTTTAAGCGCTGATGAGCTGATCAGCCCTCTGATGGGTTCGATGTGTCTTTGCCACCGACTGTTTCGCGAGCTTGTTCCTGCTGCTTTTCGCCTTGCTCTCTCTGGTTTTTGCCTTTTTCATGAAGAGCCGAGTTGTGTACGTTTTCTTTGGCCTTGCCTACGGCGGTGTTGATTGCACCCTCAATGCTCGTAATCAGCTTGCTCATGATCAATCCTTCGCGTCGGAGCAGCGTCAGCGCCCCCCGACGGACGGGTGAACTCGTCGCAAGATGCATCGGGTACAACTTATTGGAAGTGGCCGTCCCACTGAGCTTTTGCGGCCGCTGCCACGCGGAGAGGAGTCCCTCGGGTCCGTTGCCGAACTAGCAACGTATGGCTCTCATGTATCCCACGGCAGATCGGCAGCTGACGCCCACGGTTGGCGGTTCAGTCGATCCGCGGTTAATTTTAAAAGCAGCCGTTCAACCAGCATGAACGACCGGCAGGTGTCGGGGAGCCGATGGCGCGATCTGTATGACCGCTTGTGGGTCGTCAGCAATCGAGATGAGCCGGTCGAATGGTGGCGGCTCCTTGCGGCTCACAATTTCGCATCAAACCACGCCAACACGCGTCGCTGGACATCCGCTTGGTGCTCGGACTCATGGAACCAGTGCGGCTCGCGAGGGTAGCGAATCATCTCGGCAGGCTTGCCGAGCAGCTTGAGCCCGCGGTAGAATTCCAGACCCAAGGTCACGGGCACGCGGGTGTCCTGCTCGCCGTGGAGCACCAGCACCGGGGTGTTGACCGCATCGAGGTGGCGAACCGACGAGGTGCGATCGAGATCGGCGAGGTGCGCCGAGGGTTCGCCAAAATAGCCGGTGGTGAAATCGGGCGTGTCGGTGATCCGCGCCATCGCGGTCATGTCGGTCGGCCCGGCGCCGACGATCGCGGCCTTGAACCGGTCGCCATGGGTCACCGCCCAGGCCGACATGAACCCGCCATAGCTCCACCCGCCGATCCCGAGCCGCGCCGGATCGGCGATCTTCTGCGCGACCAGCGCGTCGACTCCGTCGAGTACGTCCTGATAGTCCATCCCGCCCCAGTCGTTGCCGACCGCGCGCGCGAAGGCGGTGCCCTGGCCGTCCGAGCCACGTGGGTTGGGCAGCAGCACGGCATAGCCATGGGTGGCGAGCATCTGCGCCCATTCGTGCCAGCTGCCGAGCCAGCCCGACCACCAGGCCCATTCGGGGCCGCCATGGATCTGCACCACCGTCTTGATCGGCGTGCCCGCAACATAGCCCGGCGGGGTTACCAGCACGCCATAGACAGTCTGGCCGTCGCGGCTGTTCTTCCACGACAGCTGGCGAACGGTGCCAAGCTTCCAGGCGGCGACCTGGGGGTTGATGTTGGTCACCACGCGGGCGCGGCCACCCTCCATCGTCCACACATCCGCGGGCCGATCGGGGCTGGACAGGGCCGCGGCATAGCGGCGGCCGTCGCGGCTCATGGTGAAGTCCGCGGCCTCGCCGCCGAGCGCGACGATCGGCACCACCCGGCCGTCGCGACGCGAGATGCTGACCAACTTGGAGCGCGTCTGCTCGAACGACAAGGCCAGCACCGATCGGCCATCGGCGGACCAGCGCGGTTGGGTGAACAGGCCCGGATGATCGTCCGCCAGCGTCACCAGCCGGTCGGCGGCCAGATCGTAGACGCGGATCCCCGCGCTGATGAAGCCGGGGGTGCGGATCACCTCGCCGAGAATCGCCTTGCCATCGGGCGACCAGCGCGGGCCGGCGGCGGCATGCTCGATCAAGGTGCGGCCAACCGCGCCGGTGGCGGGATCGAACAGGGCGATGCGCGAATGATAGAAATAGTCGTTGATCGCCGCCGTGTCGGTGACGCGCACCGCCATCTGCTTGCCATCGGGCGCCCAACTCACCGCGCTGACGCTGACGGTGGCCGGCGACACCCGTTTGGCGACATGGCTTGCAAGGTCGAGGATCCACAGCCGGGTGACGTGGCGCGGATGATCCATCTCCACCCAGTCGCGCTTGGCGGCGCGGTCAGCCTTTTCGGCCGGCGTCTCCGGGTCGGCGCTGAGGAAAGCGATCCGGGTACCGTCCGGCGACCATTCGAAATCGGCGATGTCGTTAGGCAATGCGGTCAGCGGCACCGCCTCACCGCCGTCGCGCGGCATCAGCCACAACTGCCTCGATGGCTCGCCGGCCGCGTCGCCGGCATTGGCAGCCACCGGCGGCACGCCATCGGTGGGTGCGCCGGGGCCGGCGGCGGTATCGGCCTTGAACTCGAAGCCGGTGTCCGCGCCGGCCGCCAGCGGGTTCTTGCGGTTGGACAGAAAGGCGATCTGCCGGCCGTCCGGCGACCAGCGCGGCGTATCGTCGGTGCCGGCGCTGACGATGAAGCGCCGGGCGGGCGTGCTGCCGTCGCTCGGCACAGACCAGATGGTGGCATGCTCCGGTCCGAAGGTCGCCATCTGGGTCTGCACGGCGAACAGGATGGTGCGGCCATCCGGCGATATCTCGGCGTTGCGCATGTCGCGCAGCTCCATGATGTCGGCGGGTGCGATCGGCCCGCCCTGGCTGGCGTTGGCGGGCGGCCCCGCCTCGGCCCCCGCAGCACCCTGGATCGGCGCCGCGGCGGCAAGCAGGAGCATGGCGCCGGTGAGCAGCAAGCCTTTCAACGACCGTCCTTTCATCAGAAGCCGACGTCCACGCGCAGGCCGATGGTGCGCGGCCGGGTCACCGAATAGGCCGGCGCTGTCTGCGCCGTGAACGGCGCATTGAGGATTCCGCGCTTGTCGAACACGTTGTTGGCAAAGGCGAGCAGCCGAACCTCCTGCATCACCGTGATCGATGCGCGGGCATCGAACTGGCTGAAACCGCCGCGGGTGTTGTCGTTGCCGAACGCGACCGGCGCCTTGGAGATATAGCGATGCGCGATCTCGAAGGTCGGCGCGGCCTTCATCTCGGGGAAGTCGAGCGTGAGGTTGTTCGCCACCGTCCAGCGTGACGCGCCGGGCAGGGGGGTGCCCGAGGCATAGCCGGTGCCGTCGGCCGAGGTCGGCAGCACCGAGGTCAGCTTGGCATCCTCATAGGTGGCGTTGGAGCTGAAGGCGAGGTTGCGGGTGAGCTTGACGCTGCCGGAGAATTCGACACCGGTGATGTTGGCGCTGCCGGCGTTGGACACGTAGGAGAAGTAGCTTGGCGCCGGGCCGAACAACCGCGCCTGGATGTCCTTCCAGTCGATCGTGAACACCGAGGCGTCGATCAACACGCGATTGCCGAACAGCCCGAATTTGGTGCCCGCCTCGTAATTGTCGACCGTGTCGCTCGAATAGGCCGGCTGGATGCCCGGCAGCAGACCGGCATTGGGGTTGGCGCCGCCGACGCGATAGCCCTGCGAATAGGTCATGTAGAACATGAAGTCGCGGGTCGGGCGCAGCGCGATCGTTGCCTTGGGCGTGAACCCGTCTTCCTTTTGGTCGATCTCGCTGGTGATGTCGGTGGCGCTGCCGGCGAGGAAGCTTGCCTGGTTGAGGATGCTCGCCTTGGCGCGGGTGTTGTAATAGCGGCCGCCGGCGGTCAGCTCGAGCGCAGGGACCGGCTTCCACGAGACTTCGCCGAACACGCCGAAATCCTCGTTTAGCGAGTTGGTAAGATAGCCGTAGATCCGGTCGTTGGGGGCGAGCACCGAGCCGACGATCGCTTCCGCGCCGGGCTCCCACAATTGATCGTAGCTGTATTTGGTGGCGCGCATGTAGCTGGTGCCGATCAGCCAGCGAAACGGCCCGTCGCCGGCCGAGGCTAGCCGTGCCTCGACCTGCTTGATGTTGGCGTGCGCGTTGGTGATGTCATAGGCGGTATCCGGCCCGGTGGTGACGCCGGTGACATAGCCGTAAGGGTCGGAAAACAGCGTCTGGTTGGTCTTCTTGTCGACCGAGCCGAACATGGTGAAGTTGGCGAAGTCGCCGATCTGCTGATCCAGCCGCAGCGAATTGAGGAAGAAGCTGGTTTCCTGTGGCTCCTTGCGCTGTGCGGCGCGGGTGAGGTCGCTTACCGAGGTCAGATAGGTCTGATCGTAGAGCTTGGTGTCCTGATAGGTGGACAGATAGGTGATCTTGGTACCGTCGGTCGGCGTGAACACGATTGAGCCGCGCAGCCCGCGCGTGCGGAAGTCGTTGACGCCATTCTCGCCGGTCACGGGATTGTCGAGGAAGCCCGCATCGTAGCGCTGCAGCGCCATCACGCGCACCGCGAGCTTGTCCTTGATGATCGGCACGTTGACCATCAGCTTGGCTGCGGTGTTCGGCGTGCCGTCGGCGTTCTTGGTATAGCCGACCAGCCCCTCGGCGGCGGCGTGGAAGCCGGTCGGGTCGGCGGTCTTGACGACATAGTTTACCAGGCCGCCGAGTGTCGACGAGCCGAACAGCGTGCCCTGCGGCCCGCGCAGCACCTCGACGCGATCGAGATCGAAGGTGTCGATATCGGGAATGCCGATCGGGAAGCCCGGCTCCACCAGCGGGATGTCGTTGAGGTAGTAACCGACGGTGGTCTGGCCCTGCTCGTGATAGGTAGTGGCGGCAATGCCGCGGATCACCACCTCGGAGATGCCGGGCTGGTAATCGTTGAAGACGACGCCGGGCAGCCGGTTGACATAGTCGCCCAGGCTATTGGCATTGGCCTTGGCGAGCTGATCGCCGGTGACGGCGCTGATCGGCATGGCGATCTCGCGCAGGCTCTCGTCGCGCTTGGTGGCGGTGACGATGATGTCGTCGGCGCTGCTCGTCACTGATCGCGTGCTCACCGGCGCATCCGGCGAGGTGTTGGTTGCATCCTGCGCCCAGGCCGGAGCCGCCAGCGCCAGCGCGCCCGCCAGCGCACTCGTACCCAAATAACGATTCATCATAGCCCGTCCCCGTGTCAGGCGGGCGGCACCCGTGGTGCCGACCGCAACAACCTGCCCGAACCTTCCTGCGGCCCTCTGCGATCTTTCCGATCGTCGCGGCTCTTGTCGTGAAGGTGCAACGTTCGGCCAAATTGGTGCCGCACAAACATCCAGTCCTATGATGCCGAGGGGACCAACGCCGATCCGGCGGGACCATCGGCATGGCCCAGCCCGCCTGCCGCGGCGAGCAGGCCCAACGCCCGCACCGCCTCGGGCTCGGTCAGGCTGGCAAAGCCGAGGCGCAGCCCGCGCGGCGCATCGTCGGTGGTGACGAAGGAGGCTGATGTCGCGAGCCGCAGGCCTTGCGCGGGGGCGCCGGCCTCGATCCGCTCGAGCATCGCGCGCTCGGCGAACTGGACCCAGAAGGCAAGGCCACCGTCGGGCACCCGATAGTCGACCGCCGCGCCAAACGCCGCCTGCAACGCGGCATCGAAGGCGGTCCGGCGCGTGGCGTAGATCTGGGTCGCGCGGCGGGCGTGGCGCCGCAATTCGCCTTCGACGATGAGCTCGGCCGCGGCGTCCTCGGTCAGCGTGTTGCCCATCCCGTCGGTGACGGACACGCCGTGCGCGACCGCTTTGATAAAGGCGCTCGGCGCGGCAATATAGCCGATCCGCAACGCCGGCAGCAGCAGCTTTGACAATGAGCCGACGTAGATCACTCGCCCCGGCGCATAGCTCGCCATCGGCAGCAGTGGCTGCGACTGAAAGTGGAATTCATGATCGTAATCATCCTCGATCACCGCAAAGCCGAACTGGCGCGCCAGCCCGAGCACGCGCAGCCGTCGTTCGGGGCGCAGCGCCACTGTGGTCGGAAACTGGTGATGCGGGGTGAGGAAGATCGCCCGAACCCGGTGCTGGCGGCAGGCGCGTTCGATCGCATCGACATCGGCGCCATCCTCGTCGAGCGCGATCGGCACCACCTTGGCGCCAAGATCGATGAAAGCGGCGACCGCGGGCTCATAGGTCAGCGCCTCGACCAGCACGGTGTCGCCGGGGGAGAGCAGCGTGCGCGCGGCAAGATAGATGCCGTTCTGGCTGCCGCGGGTGATGCAGATGTCGTCGGCGGTTACCGTCAGCCCGCGCTCGCCGCGCAGCATCGCCGCAACCGCCTCGCGCAACCGCGGCGACCCCCGCGGGTCGCGATATTGCAGCCGGTTTTCACGGCTCGCCCGCTGCATGGCGGACCGATAGGCGCGCGACAAGATATCGACCGGAAACAGCCGCCCGTCCGGTGCACCCTCGTCGAGCTTCAGCCCCTTGCCCTGGGGCAGCGCCAGGGGGCGTGCCGGCGGTGCACGAAACCGATACTCCGGCTCGGCCGCGCCGTTCGGTAGCGGCGGCGGTGATGCAGGCTTGCGCACCTCGGCAAGCCGCGCCGCGACCACCGTCCCCCTCGTGCCCTCGGAGGTAAGCCAGCCCTGTGCGATCAGATCCTCATAGGCGAGCACCACCGTCTTGCGGTTTACTCCCAACACCGTCGCCAGCTCGCGGCTGCTCGGCAGGAACGTCCCCGCAGACAGTCTGTCGCGCTCGATCTCATGGATGATCGCCCGGGCGATCTGGAGGTAGAGCGGGGTGCGCGAGGCAGCATCGATTGGCCTCAGCGTCATCTTCCATGGTCGCAGCATTGGCCCGTGATCCCGATCAACAACGATCGATCATACGGGGCCAGCGCGCCGAGGCAAACCAGCAGGCTTGGCCGAGGGCCAGGTCAGCGAGGTGCGGGGCTCGCAAACCGTCGCATCCATCGGACCAACGCGGGGTCCGGATGCCGCGCCAGGATTGACTGGAGTGTCTCGGGAGTCTCGTCCTGACCGAGCTTGAACCGCCCGGTCAGCCCGGTCACCCGAGCGCGGAACGCGATCACGGCAGCAGCCATGCCCGTGTAGCGCGGCCCGAGCTCGATGGCGGACCAGGCGTCCCCTTCCATCGCCGTCGTCAGGGCGGCAAGCGCCTGGTCGGTCTCCGCGGAAACAAAGGTGATCTCGGCGGCGATCACGAGCTGGGCATAGTTCCAGGTGGGGCCCCAGTTCCGGCAGCCGGCATGATCGGGCGAGACATAGGCCTGCGGTCCGTTGACGAGGATCCGTGCCGTTGGCGCCGTCATGAGGCGCGCGTGGAGCGGGTTGCGTCGCGCCATATGGCCGAGCAGGTGGGTAAGCCGTCCCGACGGGTCATATTCGCCGAGCAGCGGCAGCTGGCTGGGCGGTGTGTCGCCGTCGACGGTCAGCCAGGCGAGCGGATATTCCGCAAGCAGGTCGCGGACATCGTCGGAGTGGAAGGCGTCGAAGTTCGCGCTCACGTGGCTGATCGCCACAGGCTGTTGCTGCGACTGATGCTGCTGGTCCCCATGGCGGCCAGTGTCGCCAGCTTTGGCCCAGCCGCAAGCGCCAACACGCAAAATCGGCAAGGTCCAGCTTGGCTCCCCGCGGTTCGTAAAATTGGTGGGTCCATCCTGCCGGTGGCTCTGCCATGCTGTCGCCAATGGCAGGAGAACGGCAGTGATCGATCGGCGTACCATCGTGGCAGGCGGTCTCGCCTGGGCAGCTGCCGGCCGGGCGCTCGCGATCGAGCGGGTCGCCGATGTCGCTTATGTCAATGCGACGATCTGGACCGGTGATGCCGCACAGCGGATGAGCGATGCCGTCGCCACCGTTGGCGATCGGATCGTCGCGGTCGGGGCAGGGCCGGTCAGGGCGGTCACCGGCCCGCGCACCCGGGTCGTCGATCTCAAGGGGGCGTTCGTCACGCCTGGCTTTATCGACAATCACACGCACTTTCTGATAGGGTCGGCGACACTGTCGCAACCCGACCTGCTGTCCGCGACCTCGATTGCCGATTTCGCCGGCCGGCTGGGCGCGGCCGCCCGCGCCAGACCCGGCAAGTGGATCCTTGGGGGCAGCTGGGACGAGCAGCGGCTCGGCGGCTCGCTGCCGACGCGGGCGTGGATCGACGCGGCAACCGGCGACACGCCCGTGGCAGTGCCGCGGACCGATCTGCACATGTACCTGCTCAACAGCGCTGCGCTGAAGGCGGCGGGGATCACCCGCGACACGCCCGACGTCCCGGGCGGGGTGATCGGGCGCGACGCCCGCGGCGAGCCGACCGGCATCCTCAAGGACAATGCCAAGACGCTGGCCGAGCGCGTCTTCCCGGTGCCGACCGCTGCCGAGCGCCAGGCGACGATGCGCGAAGGCATCGCGCATGCGCTTCGCCACGGCTTTACCCAGGTCCACACGCCCGAGCCGTTCGATTGGACCACCTACGAGGCCGCCCGCGGCCTTCGCGCCAAGGGCGAGACCGACCTGCGCTTCTATTGCTTCGTGCCGATCCGCGATTGGGAAAAGATGGCGGCGATCGTGCGCAGCGAGGGTCGCGGCGACGATTGGGTGCGTTGGGGTGCCGTCAAGGCGCTCGCAGATGGCTCTCTCGGCTCACGCACCGCCGTGTTCCGCGACGCCTACACCGACGCCCACGACCAGCATGGCGTACGCGTAACGAGCCTCGCCGATCTTGCGGCCTTCATCTCGGGCTCGGATCGGGCGGGTCTGCACGTCACCACTCATGCCATCGGCGACCTTGCCAACGACGACGTGCTCGATCTCTACGCGAGAGTGGCGGCAGCCAATGGCGCACGCGACCGTCGCTTCCGGATCGAGCATGCTCAGCATCTTTCGGCCGCAGCCATTCCGCGGTTTGCGCGGCAGCAAGTGATCGCCTCTGTACAGCCCTATCACGCGATCGACGATGGCCGTTGGGCGGTTGAACGGATCGGCGAGGCACGGCTACGCGGCACCTATGCCTTCCGCTCGCTGATCGACAGCGGCGCCACCGTCACCTTCGGCTCGGATTGGCCGGTCGGACCGCTCGACGCGCTCGAGGGCATCTACGCCGCAGTCACGCGCGAGACAATCGACGGCAAGAATCCTGCCGGCTGGCTGCCCACCCAGAAGACGACGGTCGAACAGGCGCTTACCGCTTATACCGTCAACAACGCCTTCGCCGGGTTCCAGGACGGCAAGGTCGGGCGGATCAAGGCTGGCTACCTGGCTGATCTCACCGTGCTCGACACGAATTTGCTGACTGCGCCCTACGAATCGTTGAAGCAGGCAAGCGCGCTACGGACAATCGTCGGCGGTCGAGAGCGGTTCGGGCGATCTTAAGTGCGAACTGGAGGCGCTCATCAACGCGAGGTGTGATCACCGCTGACGGGCTATATAGGGATGAACCAACGTCTGCTTTCAGCGAAGAGCCTCTTCTCACTGAGCGTCTGCAACTGGGTCGTTCGCCCCACAGGGCTGTGCCACTCATTCGTTATTGGGCCGTGTCCGACACTCGCGTAAAGCGCATGGGCGGCATGCCGACGTGCCGGGTGAAGGCTGTGCTGAACGTGCTGGCCGATCCATAGCCGACTTGGGCAGCGATCTGACCGATCGCGAGGTCGCGTGTCCGCAACAGGCGCTTCGCCAACGCCATCCGCCAGGTGAGCAGATACTCGATCGGCGGTATGCCGATCGTGCTGGTGAAGCGTGCGAAAAAGGCGGAGCGCGACATGGCCGCTTCGGCCGCCAAGTCGGAGACCGTCCACGGATGCGCAGGGCGCGCATGCATGGCTCGCAACGCCGCAACCAATCGTTCGTCGGACATGCCCCGGGCGAGGCTCGGCATGGCGGCGGGACCGGAGCCGCAGCGCAACGCCTCGATCAGGAGGACCTCGAGCAGGCGTTCCAGCACCAATTCGCGCCCGGACCTTGCCTTACGGGTCTCGTCCCCGACCAGATCCATCAACGTGGCCAGCCGCGGCTCGCCGCGTGCCACCACCATCGCCGGCAGCAGCGACACGAGCAGAGCGGCGTCCGGTGACGCGAAACTGCAGATGCCGACCTGCATGCGCAGATTGGCGGGCTGATCCACCTGTCCGATGCGGAACCGGCCCTCGCCGATCTCTGTCGGGGTCATCACGGCGCCGTCCGGCGGTGGGTCCATGCTCTCAATGCCGTCTATGGCCCGATCGCCAGTAGCGGGCAGCAGCACGAAGTCGCCGGCCCGCACGACGATCGAGGCTTGGCCGGCGTTCACCACTCGGCATTCGCCTTCCAGCACGGCGAAATAGACGGGTTTGCCCTCGACGTCGCGGCGGATGCGCCAACGACCGGCATATTCGACCAGTTTCGAGAAGCTCGCGGAGGGCCGTAGCAGGGTCACGATCTCGGCAAGCGGATCAATGGTCATATCAGGACGATCGCCAATGAAGTCGGGATTTTCGACCATAGCCAGTCTTGATCCGGGAAACCATCTTCGGCGCTCCCCCACTCGTCAACGGAGCAAGACATGCCCAGCGTCCTCATTACCGGCTGTTCCTCGGGATTTGGTCTCGAAACCGCAAAACTGTTCCTCGACCACGGCTGGAGCGTCGTCGCAACGATGCGCACGCCTGACCCCGGCCTGCTGCCTTCGTCTGACCGGCTCACCATCCTGCCGCTCGACGTCACGGACCGCGACAGCATCGCCAGCGCGATCGCGCAGGCGGGGCCGGTCGACGTGCTGGTCAACAATGCCGGTTTTGGCGCCGCGGTGCCAATCCAACTCATCGAGTTCGAGACGGCGCGCCAACTCTTCGAGACCAATACGCTCGGCACGCTTGCGATGATGCAGGCGTTCCTGCCGGCTTTCCGCGAGCGGCGTTCCGGCGTGATCATCAACGTGACCTCGACCGTCACGCTGAAGCCGCTGCCGCTGGTCAGTACCTATCGTGCCAGCAAGACCGCGGTGAATGCGCTCACCGAAAGCCTGGCGGTCGAGATGCAGCCGTTCGGCGTACGCGTCCATATCGTGCTGCCCGGCCGTTCTCCGACGACGCAGTTCGGCGCGACTGCGCGGCCACACCTGCGCGGTTTCGACGATCCCGACTATAAGCCGATGATCGACGGTATGATGAAGCAGTTTCAGGAAGATACGGGGCCGGTCACCCATGCCCAGGACGTTGCAGCTGCCGTGTTCGAGGCCGCGACCAACCCGTCCGCACCGCTCAAGATACCCGCCGGCGCAGATGCGATCGCCTGGATGGCGGACGCGGCCTGACGCGCGGATTCGGCGGCCGGCGGGTGCCCCACCCCGCCGGCCGCCGGGCCTCAGGCCGAAGCGAGGCGGACTGCCGTCTCGCGATAGCCGTGCAGGGGCCGGCCGAGCAGGCTCGCCAGACGCTCGCGGTCGCCGGCCTCCGGGATCATCCCGTCGCTGACGTAGCGCTCGGCCATCAGCCGCATCTCATAGGCCATCCAGCGTGGCATGAACGTCGCCATATTCTGTTCGAAGCCGCTGGGATCGTCGCCGCCATAACCGACGGGGCGGCCGAGGATGTCGGACCATATCGCTGCCACGTCCTCGCCGGTCAGGGTCTCCGGACCGACCACGTTGATCGTCTCGATCGCAAGCTTGCCGGGTGCGCGGTCACGCCGGATCAGCTCGATCGCGGCGACTTCGGCAATGTCGCGTGCATCGACCATGGCCACGCCCTTGCCGCCGATCGGCATCGGATAGACACCGTGCTGAAGGATCACGTCCTTCACCATCGCCTCATTGTCGATGAAATAGGTCGGGCGGAGGATGGTGGCGCCGAAGTTCATCACCTCGAGCATCCGCTCGGCACCCGATTTCACCGCGAAATGGGGTACGTTGACGGCGCGGTCGGCGTCGAACACCGAAAGATAGACGACGCGATCGACACCGGCCTCTCGCGCGACGTTGAGCGTGATGATCGCTTGGGCAAATTCGTCACCGGTCACCGCATTGAGCAGGAACAGCGTCCTTACGCCGACAAAGGCCGCGCGCAGGGCGTTGATATCGAGCAGATCGCCCTTGGCAACATCGACGCCAGCCGGAAACGCCGCCTTGGCAGGGTCACGAGTGAGGACACGGACAGAGGCGTCGCGGGCGACGAGCTGCTCAACGACGTGGCGGCCGACGCGTCCGGTGGCGCCGATTACGAGGATGGTCATATGGCTTCTCCTTGGGTCTTGCTGACCCGAGTAAGATGCGTGATCCATCTTTAGGCAAATAGACGCGCAATCTGGACACGCCGTCTCATGGGTGGAACGATATGGACCTGCTCGCGCTTGCCGATTTCACGCTCGTCGCCCGCCATGGTGGCTTCGGCAAAGCCGCACGCGCCGCGCGCAGGCCAAAGGCGACGCTGTCGCGCCGCGTGGCGGAGCTGGAAGCCGCGCTCGACCTGCGCCTGTTCGAGCGCGGCCAGCGTGACCTCAAGTTGACGGAGGAGGGGCGGGCGCTCGCCGACAGGGCAGGCGCTCTGCTCGCGGAGCTTGAGGAGACGACAATCGAGATCGCATCGGGCAGCGCAGCGGTGCGTGGACGCCTCAGGATCAGCGCGCCGCTTCTCTTCTCGCAGACCGCGATGGGCCGGCTGGCGGCCGGGTTCGCGCATCGCTATCCCGACGTCCGACTGGAGGTCACAACCGACGACCGTACGGTCGACATGATCGAGGAAGGCTATGATCTGGTCATCCGGGTAAACCCGGCAGCGGACGATACGCTGGTAGGCCGACCCTTTCTTCACGACCGACTGGTCGTCGTTGCTGCACCTGACCTGCTGCCGCTGGCAGGCGGCATCTTTCCTGCCGTGGTGCGTGACCGCGACGTCGAGAGGAGCTGGATGATCGACACCGCCGAAGGGCAACGCGCAATCGCGATCGATCCGGTGCTCCGATCATCCTCGCTGATCATGATTCGGGATGCGACGCGCCTTGGTGCCGGCGTGGCGCGCCTGCCCCTCTCGCTGGCCAGCCGGGACATCGCAGGAGGGCGTCTGATTGCGTGGGGTAGTGTCCCGGCCTCGCGCGTCGCGCTATGGGCGCTCTACCCCTCGCGACGCCTGCTCAACGCCAGGGTGTCGGCATTTTTGGATTACTTGCGGCAATCCTTTCCGAACGGGACGGCCGAGGAACTGGCAGCCTATCTGGATGATCGGTGCTGACCGTCAGGGGCTCGGCGGTTACGACGCCTAACGTGAACGAACGGCGGCTTTCGGGCAGCGTCTGCCTCGCTGCGAATGTCGGCTTCTGGGTCCATTGGATGTGCATGGAGCGCAGCGGGTCAGAGCAAGATGACGAATGCCACTACGTCAGCACTATGCTTTTCCTGAGAAT
>NZ_JBWKOS010000021.1:0-12887 GCF_059416225.1 Sphingomonas sp. GW821-FHT09E03
ATTCTCAGGAAAAGCATAGTGCTGACGTAGTGGCATTCGTCATCTTGCTCTGACCCGCTGCGCTCCATGCACATCCACAAGACCCAGTTTCGGCCGCTCAGGGGTGCTCATACGCTTCCTGAAAGCGGCCGTTGGTTCACGCGGTAACCGATGACCGAAACTGGGCCGGTAGCGGTCTGACCGGTTTTGGGCAGCCGCCTAGGATTAGCCGCCGTTTGAAGGACTGATCGCTCCGACCACTGTCGACCAATCGAAATCGTTTGAAGGGGGGCCAAAGACGCTGCCGTCCATTCACTTGGCTGCCGGCCTCCCCAAAGGCGTATACTCGACAAAGTAAGCGGTTGAGCGGCGGCCAGCACTAAGGTCGGCTGGACCGACGAGCGGAATGTCTTGGATTTCCTTGCACGTGCCTAGCGGCTAAGGCGTCGCCAGCCGCAACGAACTTTTTTCTCGGCTCTGTTTCCGCTTTCCACACCGCTTACAGATCAGTGAGCCGATGATGACCGAGCCGAACTCCAAGAGCGCCATCGTGCCGCTCACGCGTATTGATCGCAAGACGGGCGCTCCGTACGTCCGCCCGAAGGCGGTGACCGAGGAGATCGAGGCGACTCTCGAGCTTCCTCTCCACGACGCCTTCGCACTTGCGAGCTTGGGCCGGCTGCGCCCGCAGACGCTCGTATATCTGATGCGCAACTTCCGGCCGAACAGGAGCAACCCAGCCTATGACGGGCTGGTCGTCGCATTCTACTCCCGTCTGGAGCGCTCCGGCGACCGGCTTATGTCGTGGATGACCGAGACGCAGCGGGAGATTGTGCAGGCGGAGGTTGCCACCAAGGTCGCCGAATGGTTCCACGATGATCGCATGGACATCTTTGAGTTCGGCTTCAGGATAGGTGCGGAACGCCTGTTCCTCACGGCGATAAGCAAGGTCCGCCGGCAGACCGGATTTGAGGTCGCGCAGGAATCCCTCGTAGGTTCGGAGAGCGACATGACGGGCGAGGAGGCCGCCGATTTCCTCGGGAGGCATCACGCCGGATCGGAGCGACCGCTGGCAGAGGTCCGGGCGGAACTCCTGGAGATTCAGGAAATGTTGAACCACAACGAGAAGCTCGCGGTCGTCTACGTCGAACAGATGGGCATGACAGAAAAGGAGGCGGCACACCTGATCGGCTGCTCCTCCCGCAACGTCCGCTACTTGATGGAAAGCGTGCGGGCGAAGGCTCGCGGAGAATTAAAGCGCGCGCGAAGCAGCGCGCGGGAGAGCGTGAAATGATGAGCAACAATCCTCCCACCACTTTCGACCTAGATGAAATCCTGGCCGGCGTTCACGATGAGCTCGAAGGCGGAGCCAGTGGTGCTCGCGTGCGCGAGATCGCCGACGCGCATCCCGACGCGCGCGATGACATTCTCGCGTTCGCCGCCGAGTGGTTCGCATCCGACGGGAGCGATTTGTCGGACGATAACCTCGAGGTCACCCGTACGGCGAGAGAGCATCACCTGGTGCTGGAACGCTTCTGGGCTGCTGCGGCATCGACAGACGCGAAGCCGTTCGAAGGTCTTTCCGCAGACCTACTGGGGGAGGTCTCCACCAAGTGCAGGATCGACATCGACATCCTGCGGCAGATCGTCCGAGGCAAGGTCGATGAAATGTCGATTCCGGCGAAGCTCATCGGATGGTTCGGTGCGGAGCTGGAGGTCCCGCAGCAGGCGATCTGGTCGTCGCTCACGACGATCGACAGGGCTGCTTATGCCGATTTCTTCGCGCCTGGTGGACGGCGGGTCGTCGGCAAGATGCGCTTCGTCGACGTCGTGCGGGATTCCGAACTGAGCGATGACGACAAGAGGTTCTGGCTCAACTCGCTGGAGCCCTAGATGGACCAGTTTGCCATCATCCGATCGCAGGCGCGCGAACTCCGCGAGGCGGCCGGCGTAGCCGATACCGTGACCGGCACGTACGCTGCGCAGATGGTGGCCACGTTCCGAAGCCTGAAGGTGACGCGGAGGAATCCGGATCATCCGGATCTCGAGGGAGGCCACGGCCAACTCGATCGCGAATTCAAGACCATCGTCATTCGGAACGACCTCTCGGATGAGAACTTCGCCGAGGTCCTCGCCCACGAGATCGGCCACTACGAGATCCATGATGGCCCCTCCCCGGGGTACCATCCCCGCGCGGAAAGGAACGGCGGGGATCCGACGCAGCGGATCGAGACCTACGGGATTAAGGAGAGGCGAGAGACCCAGGCGAACGCCTTCGCACGGGAACTTCTCCTTCCGAGGCCACTCGCGAGAAGAATGTTCGTTGACGGCGGCACGGCCTCAGACATCTCGCGCAGTCTGCGACTCCGCTACGAGATTGTCCTCCAGCAGCTAGCGGACGGCCTTCTGTTGCCGGATCTTCCCGTCGGAGCAACCGACAACGTGGGCCCAGGCCCCGGGTGCAACGAGTCACAGTCCAGGGCGGTCAACCACCGAGGCGAACCGTTCCTCCTGCGAGCGGGGCCAGGGACGGGCAAGACCAAGACCCTCACGGCCAGGATCGTCTCGCTGCTCGACGAGAACGTGCCGGCGAGCGGTATCCTCGCGCTGACCTTCTCGAACAGGGCGGCGCTGGAGCTTGCCGAACGGGTGCAGAAGGCGGCCGGCCCCAAGGCCGTCAACGTGTGGACCGGGACGTTCCACGCCTTCGGACTCGACACGATCCGACGGCACCACGCCTTGTTCGGGGTATCCGAGGACCCGCCCGTCGTGGGGCCCAGCGAGGGCGTCGCGATGCTGGAGGAGGCTCTGCCGGCGCTGGACGTGGCGCATTACCTGAACCTGATGGAGCCAGCACTGGCGCTTCGCGACATCCTGCGTGCAATCGCCAGGGCGAAGGACGAGCTCTGCACCTGGCAGGAATACGGCCGTCTCGCGGAGGCGATGCGCGTCGCGGCGAAAACCGACGACGACCTTCTCGCCGCGGAGAAGGCGAGAGAGGTGGCGCTCGTCTACAGGCATTACCAGGAGACTCTGACTACCGACGGGGCCGTCGACTACGGCGATCTTATCATGCGGCCCACGCTGCTCATGCGTGAGGACCATGACTTCCGCGACGCGATGAGGGCGAGGTTCACGCACGTCCACATCGATGAATACCAAGACGTTAACCGGGCTAGCGCCATGCTCGTGCGGGAGATTGTGGGGGATGGTCGGAACCTCTGGGTCGTCGGCGACGCCCGCCAGTCCATCTATCGATTCCGCGGCGCCTCGGCGGCCAACATCGCGCGCTTCGAGACCGACTACCCGTCTGGATTGCGGGACGGTCTTGAAGAGAACTACCGCTCGAGCGATGAGATCGTCCGGCTCTACACCAGCTTCGGCGGCACGATGAAGGTCAGCGCCTTTGCCGGTGGCTCCGCGCTCAGCGCGACCCGGGGGCCGAACGGCCGTCCGCCCGCGATCTTCGTAGCGCCGGACGGCGACAGCGAGATGGACAAGCTGGCGGGGTCCATCCGAGAACTGGAGAGTTCCGGCGTCCCCTTGGCGTATCAGACCGTGCTCGCGCGGAGCAATGGGGCCCTGGCTAAGATCGCCGACGAACTCGATGCCCGCGGCATCCCCGTCCTTTATCTCGGCCCACTCTTCGAGCGTTCCGAGATCAAGGATCTGCTGTGCGTCCTCTCCATCGTCGCGGAGGACGTCGGGCCGGGGTTGGTCCGTGCGGCGGGTCTGCCCGAATACGGCGTGCCACTCGAAGATGCTCTCGCGGTCATCCAGACCGCCAAGGCGACCGAGCAGCGGGTTTCCGACCTGCTGCAGAAGCTCGAGGGAACGAACGGTCTCTCGCCGAAAGGTCGTGAAGGTCTCCGCCTGCTCGGCGACCACATCCAGGGCATGACGCGCGGGACGACGCCCTGGCTGGCTCTCGGACGCTACCTGTTCGACAAAAGCGACTACTTTCGTACCGTGCTCTCCGGCCAGTCGCCTTCGGATGACATGCGGCGGGTGGCAGTACGCCAGCTGCTCGATGCGCTCCGCCAGATGCCGTACTCCGGCAAGGGCGGCCCGATCCGCCGAGCGCTGGATCGGGTGCGTCACATGATCCTACTGGCCGACGAACGCGATCTCCGCCAGCTTCCCGCTGAGCTCGAGGGTCTCGACGGGGTAAGGCTGATGACGGTGCACGCCTCCAAGGGGCTCGAGTTCGAGGCCGTGCACATGCCGGGGCTCTACGCTGGCGCCATTCCCGCTGCGAATCGTCCGCCGGCCTGCCCGCCGCCGGTCGGACTCATCGACGGCGAGGAGCAGGACGCACACGAGGCCGAGGAGGAGTGCATCCTCTTCGTCGGGATGTCGCGCGCCAAGTCGCATCTCCGGCTGTACAGACCAGCGACCAGAAACGGCAGGAACTCCAGCCCGTCAAAATTCCTCGACCGCGTCCCCGTCGCAGTCGCGAACTGCCTCTCCGGCGTGCCGCGCGTCAAGCCGGTGGCGACCTATTCGCCCATCGCGTCACCATGCGCGCCCAGCGGGCTGAGCGCCGCCGACATCGAAAGCTACGCGCGCTGTCCGAGACGCTTCTTCTACTCCCGAGTGCTCGGCCTGACGAGCCGAAGCCGGGTCGGAGCCTATCTTGATGCACATGGCTGCCTGCAGAAGGTGCTCGCCTACATCCGAGAGCTTCCCGAAGGCGAAACCTACGACGAGGTCCGAGCCCAAGCGATCTTCGATGATGCCTGGTCCGTCAGCGGACTCGACGAGCACCCATTCGGGGGAGCCTACCGCAGGCTGACCGTCGGCATGCTGGACAGGCTCCACCGGTCCGCGAGGGGGGACCGCCTCAAAGGAGGAGACATGTCCACGCGCGTGGGCGGGGAGGCCATCGTCATCCGCGTCGACCGCATCGAGACCGATGGCGCTACGACCGTCCTCAAGACGATCCGATCGGGCCGCTTGTCCAAGTCGGATCCGGATCGCCTGTCGGCCACACTGATGCTAAAGGCGGTCCGCGAGACGTTCGGTGCGGGCGCCCGGGTCGAGAACCACTACCTTCAGGACGGGAGCGTCGCGCTCATCGATCAGACCGCCGCGAAATTCGGAAAGCGCATCGGTGACTGCGACGAGGCGGTCGCCGACATCCGGGCCGGCATGTTCGAGCCAATCAGAAGCGACTTTGGATGTCCGCGCTGTCCGTATCTCTTCGTGTGCGCGGTGCCGGGCGAGCCGGCCAACTGAATAGGCGGGGAAGCCGCCTGCGAAAATTCTTGTGAGGCCTGTTTCCGCTTTCGGCCTTCGCGACCGATCCGGTTCCCAGAGGATGGCGATGTGCCGTCCAAACACAAGGAACCGTCCCATATGTCCACCATCATCTTCGTCGCCATCGAGACCGAACCGCTCGCGCGCTTCGACTTCGGCGAAGCCGCCATCGTCGCCGATCTACTCAAGGACCTCGAGCGCCGGGGCATCGATGTCGCCGAGCTCCTGATCTTCAACGAGGATCACGATGAGCCGATGGAGCATCATCACCTGCTCCATGGGCACGACCGGCCGGTCTTTCATGCCCACCGGGCACGCGAGATCGAGGTCAAGGTCCACTATAAGGCCGACACCTTCCACCATCGCTTCCCGCCTTCCGCCACCATCGCGAAGGTGACGCGCTGGGCTGTTGAGAAGGCGGGCCTCGGCAAGGAGGAGGCCGAGGAGCACGTGCTCCAGATCAGCGGCACCCGTGAGAAGCCCGCCCTCGACAAGCACCTGGGCTCGCTGGCCCACGGAGCTCGCGAGGTGAGCTTCGACCTCGTCCGTAAGCAGCTGGTCCAGGGCTGATGGACGCGCCGGTCACCGCGGCCGAGAGGGCGTTCCGCGAACACGCGGAACGCCCCGATTTCCAGCTGGCGGTCCTCGGGGGGCGGTGGCGCATCCTTCGCATCCAGTGGCCGATCGCCGACATCGCGGTGACGGCGCGGGACGGGACGGACTGGGCCTTCCGCTTCCAGCTAGACGGATATCCGGCTCAGCTGCCGAACGCCCGGCCATGCGATGCTGCCACCGGCCAGCCGCTCTCGCCCGCAGGGTGGCCCAAAGGCGTGGGGCGCGTCGCGGCGGTGTTCAACCCGGGCTGGAACCCGAATGCGCTCTACCTGCCTTGCGACCGATTGGCGCTGCCGGGGCACGACTACTGGAACAACTCCCATCCCGAGCTTCTGTGGAGGCCGGCCGTGGGGATCATTCATTATCTGGAGATCATCCATGAGCTTCTCTCCTCTAGCTCTCATCACCCGACTCTTCGGTCGGCGGCCTGATCTCGCGATCCCATCCGGCCTCTGGCGCGAGCTGCTGGTCGGGCTCCAGGATCGCGGTCGCTACGAGCGCGAAAGCGGCGCCTTCCTCCTCGGGCCCGGGGATGGACCGAGGCGGGTCACTTCGATCGTGTTCTACGACGAGATCGATCCGGCCGCCTTCGACACCGGCATCATCGTCATTGATGGCGGCTGCATGGCGGATCTGTGGGCCGTGTGCCGCGAACGGGGCGAGATCGTCGTCGCAGACGTCCACACCCACGGCGGTGAAGCGGGTCAAAGCGACTCCGATCGCAAGCACCCGATCATCGCGGAACCCGGCCATATCGCGATGATCCTGCCGAATTTCGCGGCGACGCCGCTTCGGCTCCGCGAGGTGGGACTCTATCGATACCTTGGGCGGTTCAACTGGAACCGCCTCCGACCTTCACTTCTGCGGCCGACGCTGAGCATCACGGGAGGGTGACATGGACGATCTGATCGAAGGACTGAACCGCTCAGCCAAGCTGTTCGTGGACAGCGGCGTCGCGGCGACGGTCGAAGAGGCGATGGATCGGCTCCGGGCTTTCCGGCTGCACATCGTCATCGGCGAGCGCGCATCCCGAAGCCCGACGCATCAGGCCGCGCTGCTCACCGCGCTCAACTGCGGACGAAGGACTTTCCTGGGCGGCGTCACGGTCTCGGGCGCCCTGCAGGAGCCGCTGGCCGTGCGCATCGCGCCTGCGGAAACGCTCGCTGACGCTGTCCGCCATCTCAACGGCCAGATCGTGCAGGAGGCGCCAGAGGGCGCACCCGTCATCGCCATCGGAACGGCCCTCGACCCGGCAGACGGCTTTGCTGTCCGGACGACCTTCAGCGGTTGGCGCGGCGGCATCGTGCCGGCGTCGGCCACGCCACTCGACGAAGCTACGGAGTTCGCTCTCTCGGGAGCGCTAGCAGGCGCTCTCGGTGTGGCAGAGGCCTTCGCCCACATGGACGGCGACATCATGGCCGGGAACCGCGCCGTCGGACTGTCCCTCTGGGATCCCGCCGCCGATTGGCGCTCGGCGATGTCCGATGGTTCCGTGCCTGACGTCCTACCCGCCGACTTCTGGTTGATCGGCCTTGGCCACCTGGGACAGGCATTCCTGTGGGCGATCGGCCTCCTGCCATACCCGAATCCCGAAGAAATTCGACTGTTTCTCCAGGACGTCGATTTTGCCGGCGCCTCGACCGAGAGCACCTCGGTGCTGACCACTGCTGCCGACGAGGGCGAGATGAAGACCCGCGTCTGCGCTGACTGGGCAAGAGCCCGCGGCTTCAGGAGCATGCTGATCGAGAGGCGTTTCGGGCAGGACCTCAGGGTTGCCCACGACGAGCCGGCGCTGGGGCTGTGCGGAGTGGACAATCCACAGGCGCGCGCAATCCTTGAGGGAGCGGGTTTCGCGACCGTTTTCGAGGCGGGGCTGGGCGACGGTTCGGCCGATTTCCGGTTGATCCGCACCCACAGCTTCCCCGCGCCGGTCAGCGCGGCGGAGGTATGGGCCGATCGGGGGGAAGCGGCTGTGAACACGGACCTCGACAGTCTGCCCTCTGCCTATCGCGACCTCAGCGATCGGGGGACGCTCGACCAGTGCGGGTTGACCAAGCTGGCGCAGGTCGCCGTCGGCGCTCCATTCGTGGGTATGGTGGCGGCCGCAATGGTGATTGCGCAGATCGTCAGGATGACCGTCGATGGCATGCGGCCAACGGTGTGCAATCTCGATCTGACCTGCTTGCAGCATCGCAGCGTGGTCATGCGGGAAGGATCCGAGGCAGTGATTTTCAAAACAACGAAAGCATAGCTGACCCCACCGTTCGCGGCGGCGGAGGCATCCATCGTTGGTCGATGCCGAAAAGGTAGCTGTATGCGATAGCCAGCACTTTGCGCGTGCGGCCTTGCGACGATCGAGGAGATACAGCTCATACGCGCTTTGCCTGCTCCGCGAGTTCGGGGGTGACAGCTTTTAACGTCTACGCGCCCTGTTGTGCCGGTATCAGGAATAGAGAAACTAATGGGCAAAGGGCAGAACGATGAACTCCGGTACATCGTCGACGTGTACGGGCAGCTGATCGGCTTTCCGGTGGCGCGGGCATTCTTCGCGACGCGTTCCACGTGCGAGACGCGGGTTCTGATGATCCGTTGGGTGGCCTGACGGGCGGCTCGGAAGCAGAGTTGACGAGGCGTCATCCAGGCGGCGTTCACGGTTTAGGAGAAGGAAATGCAGTTAGCAGTCTACGCGGCAGTCGGCCTGGCGCTAATCGTCGTGATAATTTGCCTCTTCATCCTCAAGAAGGTCAGCCGCCCGGCGTCGATACCCGAGGAGTTCGTCACGCGCATCGCGGTGCTCGAGCAGATCGCCAGTGCGCTGCCTGCGGCCTTTCGCGAGGAAGCACGGACTGGCCGCGAAGAGCTGCGGGCCGCCTTCGGCTCGCAGACCGAGGCGCTGGACGGCCGCTTCGTGGCGATGGACGTCCGACTAGGCGAGGCCCGCAAGGCGCAGACCGATCAGCTGACGGCGATGCGCACCGAAGCCACGGAGGGCCGTACCGAGCTACGCACGGCCTTCGGGTCGCAGACCGAGGCGCTGGAGAAGCGGTTCGCCGCCGTCGAGACGAGGTTCGGCGAGTTCGGCAAGGGCCAGACCGACCAGCTCGTACAGATGCGCAGAGAGGCGGCGGACGGCCGGACGAAGCTCGAGGATGCGGTGCGGAAGAATGCCGAGGGCTTCGCCGCGTCGCAGGCCGAGCGTCTCAAGGAGACGAGCGACGGTGTCCGGAGCCTGTCCGACCGGCTCATCGCCTCGCAGCGCGAAGGCCGCGACGAGCAGCGTGCCGCGCTGGAGGCGGTTCAGACCAGGATCGTCGCGCTGACGGAAAGCAACGACAAGCGTCAGGAGGCGCTGCGCGAGACCGTGGCGGGCAGCCTCGACACGCTGCGCACCGACAATGCCGACAAGCTTGAGAAGATGCGCGAGACCGTCGAAGAAAAGCTGCAGGGCACACTCGAGAAGCGGCTCGGCGAATCCTTCCAGCTGGTGAGCGAGCGGCTTGAGCAGGTCCACAAGGGTTTGGGCGAGATGCAGAATCTCGCGACCGGTGTGGGCGATCTGAAGCGTGTGCTCAGCAACGTAAAGTCGCGCGGCGGCTGGGGCGAGGTCCAGCTCGGTATGCTTCTGGAGGACATGCTGACGAAGGACCAGTTCGCGACCAACGTCCGCGTTCGACCGGACTCGGGCGAGATCGTCGAATACGCGGTGCGCTTACCAGGGCGCGCCGGCGAGGATGAGCCGCTGTGGCTACCGATCGACGCCAAGTTTCCGCACGAAGACTACGACCGGCTCCTGGTCGCGCAGGACGCCGGGATGGCCGAAGACGTCGAGAAGGCGGCGTCGGCGCTCGAGCGGGCCATCCGGCTTCAGGCGAAGACGATCTGCGAGAAGTATGTCCATCCGCCGCACTCGACGGATTTCGCGATCATGTATCTGCCAACCGAGGGTCTGTTCGCCGAGGTTATCCGCCGCCCGGGCCTCGCCAGCGAGATGCAGACCAAGCATCGCGTCATGATTCAGGGTCCGACGACGCTTGCCGCTCTGCTGAGCAGCCTTCAAATGGGCTTCCGAACACTCGCGATCGAGAAGCGCTCGAGCGAGGTCTGGCAGGTGCTGGGCGCGGCGAAGGCCGAGTTCGCCAAGTATGGCCAGGTTTGGGAGAAGCTCGGCAAGCAGCTCGATACGGCGCGCAAGACGGTCGACGAGGCCGGCAAACGCACGCGAGCGGTGAGCCGAAAGCTCCGTGACGTAGAGATGCTGGAGGGCCCGGAGACCCCTGCGCTCATCGATCTCGTGCTCGGCGAGGACGACGAGCCCGAAGCCGCCCAGTCGGAGGAATGAACGGCCGCTTTCGGGAGCGAAGCAAAGGCGGCTAAACGACCGAAATGAGGCGCGAAGCGGCCGCCGCTTGCTCAGTGAACGAACGTCCACTGCGCGGGACCGGCGCCAAAAAGCGGCCATTCCCCTTTCCACCGGAACCAGACATTCCTACACAGCCCCCTTCCTGATAAGTGGCGCAGATGCTCAAGACACGTATGAAGAGGATCGCTGATAGCGATGCCCGCACTTTATTGCGCCTCGCACGAATTGAGGCATCCATAGCAGCCTTGAACAACGACGATCTGCTCGACTTTGCCGATATCTTCGAAGGCGGCCCCGCTACGCCGCTCAAGGAGATTGCCGGAGCCGAAATGACAAAGCGCGGCATTAGCCTCTGACACATCGGGCGTGATCGATGTTCGGCAGGCAAGCCGGATCTAAGCCGCTCCGGCCCTCTAGTTCATCGGGCTGACCAACTATCTACATGCGCTTTTTGAGCGCTGGCTGGTGGGCTGCTGCCCCTCTAGTGGGCGGTGAAAATAGGGCTGGGAATGCACCCAGGGTACGTCACTCCACTGGTCGGCTTCACCCTCCGGCAGCTCACGCTCTACCGCACTATCGTTCGGCGCTCGAAAGCCAGGGCCCGTGGATCGGTGCCAGCCGTTCCGCTTGTAATTCAATCGCCTTGGTTCTTGTTCATCATGAGCGGGAGGAGTGCTGGCGTCTCTCCCTTATTCCCATGCTAACCGTGTGGGAGGGTCGCGCCAGACGGCCGCGGCAATTCCCAACTGGTTTGGATGTCGTCCAAGCCGCCCTCTCCGCTCCACGATCTCGCGCTGGAACTTGCGCGTTTGCTGGCGCGTGACCTGGCACGGCAGCAGCGAGCACTGCAAGATGGGGTCGCGACCGAGAAGGGGGCGCAACCATGATAACGACCTTCACCTCAGATGCAGAACGCACAAATGGAGGAAAAGTAATGCGCTGCGTGATCTATGCGCGTTTCTCGACAGACAAGCAGGACGTGCAGTCGATCGAGACGCAACTGATGATGTGCCGCCAGGAAATCGCACGCCAGAGCTGGCACGAAGTGGCGTGCTTTACCGACGTGGCGGAGTCGGCGGCGACGCTGCACCGCCCCGGCATGAAGGCGTTGCTGGCCGCGGTGGCGGCGGGCGGTATCGACATCGTCTATGCGGACGCGATGGACCGGCTGTCGCGCAGCCAGGCAGATATCGCGATGCTGTACGAGCGGCTCAGGTTCCGCGGTATCACGCTGGCCACGCGCAAGGAAGGCGAAGTGACTCCGCTCCACATCGGCATGATGGGTACCATCAACGCCGAACAGTTGAGCGCCACCAGCGAAAAAACGCGCGATGCGCTGGTCCGCCGCCACGCGCTCGGCAAAAATCCGGGAGGCTCTGCTTACGGCTATGAAAAGCGTGTCGAGCATGACGGCAATGGTGAACGTATTCGCGGCTTGCAGCAGATCGTCCCAGCCGAGGCGGCGATAGTGGTGCGCATCTTCGAGGACTATGCCGCGGGCCTGTCGCCCATCGCCATTACGCGGCGGCTGAACGCCGAAGGCACACCATCGCCACGCAGCGGCAAGGTCAGCGGGCAGTCGCTTGCCAAACCGGCAGCCTGGACGCCGAATACGCTGACCGGCAATGCCGCGAGAGGCACCGGCATCCTCAACAACCCGCTCTACGTCGGCTTGCGTCCCTACGGGAAGCAGACCTATCGTAAGAACCCTGACACCGGCAAACGCCATGCCTTCGTCAACCCAGAGGACAAGAGAGCCGGCATCGTCGAGGCGCCTGAACTCCGCATTGTGTCGGCAGAGCTATGGGAGCGGACGAAGGCGCGACAGGCAACGCTGGCTCGGCCGTCGAAGTTGCGGGCGGGACCCACCCTGCCCTTCTTCGCGCAACAGCGTCCCAAATATCTCCTGACCGGCAAGATGACCTGCGGCAGCTGCGGCGCCAGCTACGCCAAATCAGGAAAAAGCCGGTTCGGCTGCCAGGGGTCCGCTAAGAAGGGGCCTACTTGGTGCGACAACCGGCTGACAATTCGACAGGATGAACTGGACACGCGCGTGCTTGCCGGTCTCACGACGGAAATGCTCCGTGATGATGTCGTCGCCGCATTCCTGACGGAGTATGAGACCGAGACCCAGCGCTTGGCGGCCGACAAGAGCAGCTCCCGTCCGGAGCGTGAGGTCGAGCTGGCGAACCTCGACCGGCAGATCGGCCTTGCTAAGGCGGCTATCCTGAAGGGCGTCGACGCCGTCATGTTCGTCGACGACATGAAGATATGGACGGAGCGGCGCAGGATCCTACTTGCTGAGCAGGAGACAGCGCAGCCGGCGTCCACCGAGTTTGATCTGCTTCGCCCCGACCTCAGCCGTGTGTATCGTGACAAGATCGGACAGCTCACCGCCGCATTCGAGGACGAAACGTTGAAGGCGCAAGCCTTCGAGCGCCTTCGCGCTGTCATCGAGGCGGTGGTGCTGACACCAGAGGATGGAAAGCTTGCGATCGATCTGCGTGGCGAACTGGCGTCGATGCTGTCGCTATGCGCGTGCGACGAACGCAAAAAGGCCCCGGAGCCGATGGCTGCCGAGGCGTTACAAATCAAGATGGTTGCGGGGACAGGATTTGAACCTGTGACCTTCAGGTTATGAGCCTGACGAGCTACCGGGCTGCTCCACCCCGCG
>NZ_JBWKOS010000022.1:0-8385 GCF_059416225.1 Sphingomonas sp. GW821-FHT09E03
TTTGACTGTCGGCAAACATGAATGAACGGCTAGTTTTGAGCAGCGGCTAACTGGCTCTGGATGTCCGAGTATGGGTCTCTCAGCTCTAGGCGCTGCTATGCAGAAAGGTGCACCGTGCCCACAAGATCGCAGATTGATGTAAAGTCAGCCAGCTCCGAGACACTCGCGCAGGCTGACCTCACCCACTAAATGATCAGGTAGCGATTCCGATAGTGGCCGTGGCGACAAGCCCCGCGGCTGCAGATCCAGTGATCGTCGGCGTCTGCTGGGTTAGCTGCGCGGTTGTGTTATCACCGAACACGTTGTCGTTGCTCAAGCTGACCTGAGCGAAGTTGGTCTTGCTCGAAGGATAGAGGCTGGTTTCGGCGAAGATCGTCGAGCACCAAGTCAAGGGCATCGCCAGTTGCGAGGTGAGCACGGCATACCTGCCCCCCAAGGCGTTGCTGAGGCTCGAAAACACCTCAAAGTGCATATGCGGCCAGCGCCCAGAGTAACATGCCGGGAAGATGGTGGTGAATGTTACCTGTCCATTCGCATCAGTGACCTGCACGCCGCGAAGGTAGCTCTCGGCGGTTGCGCCGCTATAGAGCGAATAGTTGCCGTTGCGGTCACAATGCCAGAGGTAAACTGCATAGTTTGCCAGCGGGGCGCAGCTCGCATTGACGTTCACAACGGTTAGCGTGAGCGTCACCTGCACTCCGGTCGCGACCGTGGTGGTGGAGATGAAGCTCGGCCGAATGTCGCTGCGAACAATGCCGCTGACGGTAAGGACGTTGGAGGTCGAACCGCTCGACGTGTTGGTGCCGTCAGCCGGATAAGGCCCCGAAGTTTCCGTCGGGTCGGCGATGCAGGCGCTGCTGGTCGAGGTAGACGTTGGCGTTGGCGTCGGAGTTGCCGTAGCAGTCGGTGTTGGCGTCGGTGTTGCGGTACTGCCGGTGGTAACGTCGACGGTGCTCGAGGCGTCCGAACCAGAGCCGCCGCAGCCAGCGACCAGGGCAGCCGTGCCGGCGCCGGCGAACCACTTCAGCGCCCGTCTACGGGCAACCATCGCCTCCATGATCTTGATGTCCTCGGCGAGACTGTGTCCGTGGTCGCCTTCTTGATCGTGCTGGTGGCTCATAACATCCGCTTCCCTGGTGAGTGAAAGCATGATGAGGGGCGTTCCTCGCCCCCGTATGTCGCCTCCCGTAGCAATATTGCAGTTTGTTGCAGGGCATCGGCAATTTCGATCCGCGACCTAGGTCGCGAGCGGCAGCGTCACCCGTGCGCGTACACCTGTCGGACCATTCTCAAGCGTCGCGCCGCCACCATGCCGGACGGCGATGGATCGGACGATTGCTAGACCAAGGCCGGTTCCTCCCGTGGAGCGATTACGCGACGGATCGCCCCGCACGAAGGGCTCGAACAGTCGCTCCACCGTCCCTGGGTCGATCCCTGCGCCAGCGTCGTCAACGGTCACCTCTACGACGCCGTTGCCCACGGTCCATCCGATCACCGCTGAACTCCCGTACCGCAGCGCGTTGTCGATCAAATTGCCGAACAACCGGCGCAAAGCGCCTGAATCACCGCGGACGATCGCGCGGGGCCCGGGCTCGAGCGATACAGGCGCTCCGGCTACCTGCACGTCCTCCACGAGGCTGTCGAGCAGGCTGCCGAGTTCAAGCCGTGTCTGCTCGTGGGCGCCGGTGTCGTCGCGTGCAAAGGCAAGCGCCGCTCGGATCATTCCCCGCATCTCGTCGATGTCAGCTACGGCGCGGATCCGCGCAGGCTCAGGCAATTGCTCGATCCAGAAAGCTATGCGCGATAAGGGTGTGCCGAGGTCATGTGCGATCGCCGCGAGCATCGTGGTTCGGCCTTCGGCATGCCCTGCAAGCCGCGCGTGCATGGTGCCCACCGCGCGCGACAGCTCAAGCACCTCCCGCGATCCCGACTCCGGAAGCGCTGTTAGCGTAGCGCCAGCACGTGCCTGGTCTGCTGCTCCAGCAAGCTGTCGCAATGGCCGAGAGATTGCATTGGCAAGCCACCATGCTGGTATCGCGAGCATCAGGATGGCCGCCAGCATCGAAGCCAGCGTCACCCAGTGCCAGCGCCTAAACAGCGGAGGCTCGGCCGAGTCGAGCCGCCGCCACTGACCATTGACGTGCCATCCGAAGGTATAGGCGCCCATAATCGCATCAACAGGCCCCGGTGCCCGCCTGCCGAGAAAGGCAAGGACATCGTCGGCTTGCGACCCAAGCTCCCGCGCGAGATCGACAGTTACCTTGAGATCAGCATGCTGGCCCGGGCCTGGCACCGGGCGAGAAGGCGTAACGCTCAGCCGCATGCCTGCCCCTCCGTCTCCCGGCAATCTGCCGCTTTTGAGGATCGTGGCGATTGCAGCCAGGCTTTGGGGCGCATCTCTGGGCGGCGGGCCGCTGAAGGTTACTACGAAAAAGATAGACGTTGCAACTAGGACCGAAGCGATCACCAGCGCAAAGATCAGTTGCGCAATTGAGCGAGCCGATCGGACTCGCCCTTGGCTAGCGGTCCTCGACATCGGCCATGAGCATGTAGCCTTCGTTGCGCACGGTACGGATGAAATCATCTGCTCCAGGCGCGTCGTCGCGGCTCAGCTTGCGACGGAGGCGGCTAATCTGGACGTCGATCGCTCGATCGAAGTGCTCGGAGTTTGGCCCACGGGAGTGATCGAGCAGAAAGTCCCGGGTAAGAACGCGGCGGGGATGATCCACCAGCGTCATCAACAATCGAAACTCACCATCCGACAGGTTGATCACGACACCTTCCGGATCGAACAGCTGCCTTCCGACCGGGTCAAGCCTCCATCCGGCAAACCGCTTGAAGGGGCGCAGCGGCAGCGCCTCGCGCATCAGGGACGGGGCTCCCTGATTACGCCGCAGGACAGACCGTATTCGCGCCAACAGCTCGCGTGGGTTCGCAGGTTTGGCAAGATAATCGTCGGCACCCATTTCAAGGCCCACGATCCGATCTACATCTTCGCCGATGACTGAGTGAATGATCACGGCCGGCGACGTGGCGCGATCCATCGACCGAAGAATGGTAAGGCCGTCCTCGCCGGGCATCATCACGTCCAACACCACGAGCGCATAGGATGCTCGAGCGAGTGCCGCACGCATTCCAACTCCATCAGCGGCCGTGTCGACGGCGTAGCCGTGCGAGCACAGGAAGGCCGCGGTGAGCTCGCGGATGCCTGGGTCGTCATCGACAATAAGGAGGCGGGTGTCAGGAGCCATATGATCGGAGGTCTGAGTCGTGTCTGCGGAGCGAAGCATGCTCATAGCTCAGCCAGCCTCGTTTCGCGGATATTACAACCCTGCAACATTGTCCAAGATGCCCTGAACGTGGCTGCAGTGTCACACCGACGAATGTTCCGAATTCTCAGTGGGCTGATCCTCGTCATTGAGGTGCTACACCACGTGTGAGGACGTCCAATCGCGGATCCACTGCCATGGCGCCATGGCGCAGCTATATTTCTGGAGCTGTCGCAAGCCGCCTCCACTTCCGACTACGTCACCGACAATTCAATCCGAAAGGCGTGGTAGCGCGCAGATGAACGAGCGTCTGAAGTGGGGGGGGCGGGGAAGGGCCCATGGGCGTCTCAAAGTGGGTCGTCTCAGAGCATAGACCGACGAAGAAACGTTGATGGCCTTGTCTCGTGCTTTGCTCTGGCTTCAGGAAGGCGGCTTCTCTTGTCCGAGTGTCGCGAGCTTTTTTTGCCTGTTCCTACCCGCGTCTCATTAAGTCCATCGACTAAAGTGAAGCAATGTGTCAGCATTGACGTGATCAAGGTAGATTGTCGGCTCACGACGTCACCGCCGCGCCGACATGTAGCGGGGGCTGCATATGGATCGTCGCGATTTCCTACTGTCTGCGTCTGTGACGTCGCTGCTGTCACTCTCGCATGGTGCATTCGGGCAGACGGCCAAGCCGCCTTCAGCAAAGCAGGTGGACGCCGTCGACACGCGTTTGGGTTATACGCTGCGCGATCCTTATCGGTGGATGGAGGACCCGAAGGACCCGGACTGGGATCCTTGGATGCGCGCGCAGGGTGCGTACGCACGGCGCTTCCTCAATGCGCTGCCCGGGCACGACGCGCTGCTGCGTCGGATCGGCGAGCTGACCGGCGAGCTGCCGGTCGCCTCGCGCGTTCAACGAGCGGGCAGCGCCACGTTCGTGGAGTTTCGACCGAGTGGCGCGAGCGTACCCAAGCTCTACGTCGTCGATCCGATCGGCGCAGAGAAGAGACTGCTCGTCGATCCGGAGGCGACGGCAGGGGCCGACGGCGCGCACATGAGCCTCGACTGGTGGCGTGCTTCCGACGATGGCGGGCTGGTCGCCTACGGCTTGTCCCCGGCGGGATCGGAGGAGTCCGTGGCCCGCGTGATGCGCGTGGCCGACGGAACGCACTTCCCGGAGAGCATGGAGCGCGCTCGCTTCGCAAGTCCGCAGTGGCTACCCGACGGATCTGGCTTCTTCTACACGCGCGGCCGCGAGGGAGCCGTGCGCGGCTCGCCCGATTATCTGCTCAATACGGTTGCCTGGCTCCATCGAGTGGGCAGCGATCCGCGGCAGGACGTGCGGATCGCAGGCGGGGGTGACACGCTGGACGGCTACAAGCTGCTGCCGATCGACTTCCCCTTCGTCGTCACGACGCCCGGATCCGACATGGCGCTTCTCCTGCCGTACGGCGGCGTACGACGCGAGAACGCGCTGCTCGCGGCACCGCTCGCCGAGGCGGTAACCGGACGCGCACAGTGGCGCGCGATCGCGCGGCTGGAGGATCAGGTCACCGGCTTCGCGCTGCGAGAACGAGACGTCTACCTCGTGTCGGAGAAGGGGGCTCCGTTGGGGCGCATCCTTCGCACCTCGGCGTTGGCGCCTGACCTTGCGAGAGCGGAGATCGTCGTCGCGGAGGCCAAGACGCCGATCGAGACGGCGGACGCCGGACTTGTCGCCACAAGGGACGGGGTCTACTTCGCGCGCCAGAACGGCGGGCCAATGACGCTCCATCGTCTCGCCCCAGAGGGCAGCGTTACTGATATCAAGATGCCCTACGACGCGGGCATCTACGCGCTCTTCGGGTCGACGGATCAGGATGGTGTGGACGTCCGCATGGCAGGCTGGGTCGAGCCGTTCGCCATCTATCGCTCGCAGCCGGGTGGAAGCTTGGTCGACACAGGTCTGAGCCCGCGCCCGAGCTTCTCTACCGCGCCTTACGAGTCGACGCGCCTGATCGCGACAGCACGGGACGGTACCAAGGTGCCGGTGTCGATCATCGCCAAACGCGGACTAAAACGCGACGGCTCTGCTCCGGCGTTGGGACAGTGCTACTCGAGCTACGGCATCTCCGCGTCGCCTTTGTTCTCCCCGCGCTCGATCGCGTTTCTCGAGCGAGGGGGCGTCATGTTCGAGGTGCATGCGCGAGGTGGCGGTGAGTATGGCTCGCCCTGGTGGCGCGCTGGCCAGAAGGCCAACAAGCCGAACACGTGGCGCGACTTCATCGACGGCTGCGAGGCTGTCGTGAAGGCTGGATGGACGTCTCCGGTGCGCCTGACGATCATGGGGACATCCGCGGGCGGGATCGCCGTCGGCAATGCGCTGGTGGAGCGACCCGATCTCTTCGCTGCTGCGATCGACAACGTCGGCTGGACGAACACCTCCCGCGCCGGGGTGGAGCAGAACAGCGCCCCAAACTTCCCCGAGTTCGGTGATCCCTCGAACGAGTCCGAGTATCGCGGCTTGGTGGCGATGGACGCCTATCAGAGGATCAAGGACGGCGTACGCTACCCCGCGGTGCTGGCGATGACAGGGATGACCGATCCGCGTGTCGCTCCTTGGCACCCGGCAAAGTTCGCTGCCCGACTGCAGCATGCGTCAACCGGAGGTTCGGTGCTGCTGCGTGTGGACTTCGACGCCGGTCATGGTCTCGGCTCCACCCGTCAGCAAACCGATGCGCAATGGGCGGATGTGCTGGCGTTCGTTTTGGCTCAAGGACGCACTTAGTCCCGTCGACGTCCGAACCGCCTACTTTTTCAAAGCAAGTAAACGCCGCGCCTGCCCTAGTCAGACGTTGATCCTCGAAGAGGTCGCGGATGGCTCGAAACCGAAACCTGTTCCATCAATGCCGCCGACGGTGCTCCGCCGCGTCGTCCATCGGATGGCAACGCTGATAGAGAGCAGTGCGACTTGAGCGCGCCTTGTTTAAGCGTGGCTAGGCGGCGGATTTCTGCGGGCGGGCGTAGGGCGATGCATCGACATGAACGAACGGCGGGGAACGGGGAGCGAACAGGATGCTCTGAGTGGCCGGTTCTTGGGTCTTTGCGGAGCGGCGCCGCAAGCTGGACCTCGCATCCAGGATCTCGCCGGCTTACCCTGCCGGACAGCGCGGTCTACGCTCCATTGCAACCGGACGTGATGCCCTCTGATGCGAAGGGCATGTGGCTGCGAGCTACCGCATCCCTGCCGCTGCCTTGGGCGGCCACTCGCCTGCTTGAACATGCCGGAAGACAATGCTCCGATACTCGGCCGGGAACGGAAATCCCCGGGCGCGCAGCTTGCCAAGTACACGGTGCCGTGCATCGCTCTGGGCGCCACGCACGATCGGGCTCTTCTCGGCTGCCCAACCGACGCTGTCCCCGAACTCGCTGGTCGCCCAGATGTCGGCTCCCGCATCGATCAGGATCTCCGCAATCTCGAACTGATCGGTTTCGGCGGCGAGCAACAATGGCGTTGACCTATCCGACTTGCGCTCCTCCAGGTTGGCGCCCGACGCGATCAGTTCGCGGACCCGCCGCGCGTCGCGATCATACACCGCGGCGATCAGGCTGTCTGACGACTTGCTCATGATGCACCCGGATGCTCCAAGGATTGCGACCAGACTTCCCGATTGAAGCAACCAGTCGCGCCGCGAAGGCAATGCTATGTCTCGACATCGTATTGGCATGTTCATCCGCATTGAAGATCGTTCAACCAGGAAGGAAGGTATAGGAGTTTTGGCCCCATTGCCGCACGCTTTCGATGACCGCCTTGTTCTCGCGGCGCTGAGGGAGCCGGACGAGCCGCCGCCTTGGGGGATCGCCGTCGCGGGCCGCGAAGGCCGGGATCAGCCGGCGCACGAGCGGGTTTCATGATCGGGTCGGGAGGGCGATGGTCTATGGGCGTGATAGCGCTGCTGGCCCTGTTAGTTCTCGTAGGTCACCTGATAGGAAGGCCCGCTCGGATGTTCGGAACCGCACCGCTCGTGCTGATTTGGGAGGGCGCTGCCGGGCGGCAGCCCGTGCGGTTCGTGCCAATCAAGGTAACCAGTATAATGCGAGACAATGGCGGGCTGCTCGGCATTGGACGGTCGCCCTCCCTGCCCGGCGGCTTTCCCGATGCGCGCAAGGTCGATGTTGAAGCGCTTGATGGCTCGCGCGCTCGTATGACGCTGCGCGTGCCCGGTTCGTATCTGCCGCCTGGGCTCGCGGCAGGGCAGCGTAAGGTGCTCGGGTTGACGGCTGATGAGCGTGTCATCCGGTTCCTGGTCCCGGACGCCCGAATACCGACGGAGCGGCTCGCTGACTGGGCGGCCCGGTCTGGTGAGGGCTCTCGGTGATCGGCAGGCGCAGGGCGCCATGGTCGTGGTTCTCCGCCGAGAAGCGCCGACGTTCGCCGGCGCGTCAGTCCGAAGCGGCGTCGAGCAGGGTGGCAGTCGACGGCCTGATCCTTGATGGCAGCACGGGTGAGCGGCGCGTTGCATGGGGTGCGGTTCAGCGGATTTTAGCGGTAAGCAGCGCCGGGTATGTGGGCGACACCACGTTGCTCATCATCGAGCTTGCCGATGGGGATAGCTTCATCTTCCACGATGCCGAACCTCACCAGCCCGCGCTGGTCGCGGCGATCGACGCCTTGCCGGGGGCGGTGTCTTCGCTCGTATGGCGGCTATACCTCATGGCATCGCCCGAGGTGCCGCTCGAGATTTACCGCCGCTCGGACGGCGACCCGCAATCCGAGAGCGGCTGATTACGCCGCCCTAATCCGCTCACCGGGCAGCTCAGACTGTCCGTGGACGGCAGCACAGCCGAGTTGAACGAGCGGCTGCTTTAGGGGAGTGAGGGGAAACAGCTGAGCGGCAGGTTTTGGGTCGTCCCTGCGGCGGCCGCTCCCGACCAGATACCGCCGTTCCCGGTGGCGACGTGAACGTCCGGATCTGACAAAAGCTGCCGACCGAGCGCCGTGAGGCTGCCGATCTTCACATTCGGGAACACGGTTTGGGAAAGCGCCTAGACGACTCGCCTGTAAACGCTGATCCCCTAGGGTCAGGACTCGTTGATCACAGCCAGAAGATGACGGTGGCAGCGAGGGTGACGGCAGCGAAGAAGGCCGTTG
>NZ_JBWKOS010000023.1:0-5959 GCF_059416225.1 Sphingomonas sp. GW821-FHT09E03
TGGTTGCGGGGACAGGATTTGAACCTGTGACCTTCAGGTTATGAGCCTGACGAGCTACCGGGCTGCTCCACCCCGCGACGGTTCCGTTGGGAACGAGGGTGAGCATTGTGAATGGGTTCATCATGTACGTGTTGTGCGGCGCACCGGCTTCAATGCCTGGCGACGACCTACTCTTCCATCGCTTGAGCGATAGTACCATTGGCGCAGTCGGGTTTCACGGCCGAGTTCGGGATGGGATCGGGTGGGGCACCGACGCTATAGCCACCAAGCAATGGAGCCGGTGCGCTGCGCGAGCGTATGTGATGGTTTTAAAATCGATGTCGTGCACTTAATTTGAAGAGTATATGTTTTATCTGGCGTCGAGCTTTATCATCCACACGTCCATGGTCTGACGCATGCTGGGTAGACCCAGCATTGTCATTGATGGTGTGAGACTCTCAAGCGCGAATAGGACAATTAGTATCGGTTAGCTCCATGGATTACTCCACTTCCACATCCGATCTATCAAGGTCGTGGTCTCCGACCGTCCTGTGAAATCTTATCTCGAGGGAGGCTTCCCGCTTAGATGCTTTCAGCGGTTATCCCGTCCGTACATAGCTACCCTGCTGCGCCGTTGGCACGACGACAGGTACACCAGAGGTACGTTCAACCCGGTCCTCTCGTACTAGGGTCAACTCCTCTCAAATTTCGACGCCCACGGCAGATAGGGACCAAACTGTCTCGCGACGTTCTGAACCCAGCTCACGTACCACTTTAATTGGCGAACAGCCAAACCCTTGGGACCTGCTCCAGCCCCAGGATGTGATGAGCCGACATCGAGGTGCCAAACAACCCCGTCGATATGAGCTCTTGGGGGTTATCAGCCTGTTATCCCCGGCGTACCTTTTATCCGTTGAGCGATGGCCCTTCCACGAGGGACCACCGGATCACTATGACCGACTTTCGTCTCTGCTCGACTTGTCAGTCTCGCAGTCAGGCGGGCTTATGCCATTGCACTCTAACAGCCGGTTTCCAACCGGCCTGAGCCCACCATCGCGCGCCTCCGTTACTCTTTAGGAGGCGACCGCCCCAGTCAAACTACCCGCCACAGAGGGTCCCTGTTCCGGCTTACGGAACGAGGTTAGACATCAGAAAACAACAGGGTGGTATTTCACCTATGGCTCCACGTCAGCTGGCGCCAACGCTTCAAAGCCTCCCACCTATGCTACACAGTTCTTTCCTAATGCCACTCTGAAGCTGCAGTAAAGGTGCACGGGGTCTTTCCGTCTAACCGCGGGTACTCCGCATCTTCACGGAGAATTCAATTTCGCTGAGCATGTCCTGGAGACAGTGGGGAAGTCGTTACGCCATTCGTGCAGGTCGGAACTTACCCGACAAGGAATTTCGCTACCTTAGGACCGTTATAGTTACGGCCGCCGTTTACCTGGGCTTCATTTCAGAGCTTGCACCCCTCCACTTAACCTTCAGGCACCGGGCAGGCGTCAGGCCCTATACGTCGTCTTGAAGCCGACTTAGCAGAGCCCTGTGTTTTTGCTAAACAGTCGCTACCCCCTGGCCTGTGCCCCCTCAATATGCTTGCGCACGATGAGGGCCTCCTTCTTCCGAAGGTACGGAGGCAATTTGCCGAGTTCCTTCAGGACACTTCTCTCAAGCGCCTTGGTATACTCTACCTGACCACCTGTGTCGGTTTCGGGTACGGTCTATACGGTGGGGCTATTTCCTGGAACCACTTCGAAGCCCAGCCAATCCGATAAGGCTGAACAACACACGTGATCCGTCACACACCACCAGGCCCACGAATATTAACGTGGTTCCCATCGACTACCCCCTTCGGGCTCGTCTTAGGGGCCGGCTCACCCTGCGCGGATTAGCCTTGCGCAGGAACCCTTGGTCTTTCGGCGAGAGGGCATCTCACCCTCTTTATCGCTACTCATGTCTGCATTCGCACTTCCGATACCTCCACGACCCATTACCAGATCGCTTCACAGGCGTACGGAACGCTCCGCTACCGCGTGGATAAATCCACACCCTAAGCTTCGGTGCGTGTCTTGAGCCCCGTTACATCTTCGCCGCAGAAACCCTTGTTTAGACCAGTGAGCTGTTACGCTTTCTTTAAAGGATGGCTGCTTCTAAGCCAACCTCCTGGTTGTTTTGGGATTTCCACATGCTTTCCCACTTAGACACGACTTGGGGACCTTAGCTGTAGGTCAGGGCTGTTTCCCTTTTGACGACGGACCTTAGCACCCGCCGTCTGTCTCCCGGATATCACTCCTAGGTATTCGGAGTTTGGTTAGTGTTGGTAGATCTCGCGACCCCCGCAACCATCCAGTGCTCTACCCCCTAGGGTGTCCATCCGAGGCACTACCTCAATAGTTTTCGCGGAGAACCAGCTATTTCCCGGCTTGATTGGCCTTTCACCCCTAAACACAACTCATCCGGTAACTTTTCAACGTTAATCGGTTCGGACCTCCAGTGCGTGTTACCGCACCTTCATCCTGGTCATGCCTAGATCGCCGGGTTTCGGGTCTAATACTTCAAACTATGTCGCCCTATTCAGACTCGCTTTCGCTGCGCCTACACCTAACGGCTTAAGCTTGCTTGAAACATTAAGTCACAGACCCATTATGCAAGAGGTACGCTGTCAGGGCTTAAAACCCCTCCAACTGCTTGTAGGCAATCCGTTTCAGGTACTGTTTCACTCCCCTCATCGGGGTGCTTTTCACCTTTCCCTCACGGTACTAGTTCGCTATCGGTCACATACGAGTATTTAGGCTTAGAGGGTGGTCCCCCTATGTTCAGACAGGATTACACGTGTCCCGCCCTACTCGAGTCCTGAATTCTCACTTTCGCATACGGGGCTGTCACCCGCTATGGCGCTACTTTCCAGAAGCTTCTGCTAGTTGAAATTCAGGCACTGGCCTGGTCCGCGTTCGCTCGCCACTACTAACGGAATCTCGGTTGATGTCTTTTCCTCCAGCTACTGAGATGTTTCAGTTCACCGGGTTCGCTTCACGAAGCCTATTTTATTCAGCTAAGTGATACCTGTTTCCAACTAACCCTCACAGAGCCACTAGTCGACACGCATGAAGCGTGCCGCCGAGCGGCTCAGCTAGGGTTAATCGGATAGGTGGGTTTCCCCATTCGGAAATCTGCGGGTCAAAGGTTGCTCACACCTCACCGCAGCTTATCGCAGCGTGCCACGTCCTTCATCGCCTGTATGTGCCAAGGCATCCACGAATTGCCCTTACCTCACGCTTGAGAGTCCACACCACCAATGACAACGCTGGATCAGCCCGGAGGCCGACACGAAACTCGGCAAGAGCAGCGAAGCATGGTTTTGATCTGGCCGAACGTCGACACGCATGAAGCGTGCCGCCGAGCGGCTCAGCTGATGTGGATAATAATAATCTCAGCCAGATTGTCGGATATGCGTGTCGGTCAGCAAGCTTGCGCTTACCGCCTCTCTCGCAATCCATTAAGTGATTGACGTCAGCCTGGAGGCCCGGCCGCACAACCTCGCGGTTGCCGCCTTGCTTGTCCAAACCAACACCATCACGGCATCGATTTTAAGAACCCATTCACAATGTCAAAGAGGAGTGCCTCAGCACTCCGAAAACCGCTGCATCACTGCAGCGGAACTGGTGTCTTCATCCCTGGAAAATCTTGAGAGCGTGTCGCTTGCCAACCCGCGTGCCGTCAGTCGCAGCCAAGCTGCGCCTTATGGCGCGCTAGTCTGCGCTGGCCGGCCTTGACGCCGTGCGATTTAGCAGGGCTAAATCGTCTCCGCGCCAGCGGCTTGGTGGAGCCTATCGGGATCGAACCGATGACCTGATGCTTGCAAAGCAACCGCTCTCCCAGCTGAGCTAAGGCCCCATAAAGCAGTGGTGGGCCGAGTAAGAGTTGAACTTACGACCTCACGCTTATCAGGCGTGCGCTCTAACCACCTGAGCTACCGGCCCGAACCCGTGCTCACGCACCCGTCAGTCGCTGCAAAGCTGCGCCTTATGGGGCCTTCATCAAAGTAATACTTTGATGGGACCCACGGCGCGCTTCGCCGCGCTGGCCGAGCTTGTCAGCGTACAAAATAGCCTTGCTATTTCGTCTCGCTGACTGCGCTTTTCCAGTGATGAAGGGACATGAGGACGGCGGCAAATGTTCTTTGGAGCGGAAGAAGCTCTTCCCAACACGCAAGGTGTCAGGCGCTTTCTGCCAAAATCCTTAGAAAGGAGGTGATCCAGCCGCAGGTTCCCCTACGGCTACCTTGTTACGACTTCACCCCAGTCGCTAAACCCACCGTGGTCGCCTGCCTCTCTTACGAGTTAGCGCAACGCCTTCGGGTGAATCCAACTCCCATGGTGTGACGGGCGGTGTGTACAAGGCCTGGGAACGTATTCACCGCGGCATGCTGATCCGCGATTACTAGCGATTCCGCCTTCATGCTCTCGAGTTGCAGAGAACAATCCGAACTGAGACGGCTTTTGGAGATTAGCTCACCCTTGCGGGATTGCTGCCCACTGTCACCGCCATTGTAGCACGTGTGTAGCCCAGCGCGTAAGGGCCATGAGGACTTGACGTCATCCCCACCTTCCTCCGGCTTATCACCGGCGGTTCCTTTAGAGTCCCCAACTAAATGATGGTAACTAAAGGCGAGGGTTGCGCTCGTTGCGGGACTTAACCCAACATCTCACGACACGAGCTGACGACAGCCATGCAGCACCTGTGTTCCAGTCCCCGAAGGGAAGAGATCCATCTCTGGAAATCGTCCGGACATGTCAAACGCTGGTAAGGTTCTGCGCGTTGCTTCGAATTAAACCACATGCTCCACCGCTTGTGCAGGCCCCCGTCAATTCATTTGAGTTTTAACCTTGCGGCCGTACTCCCCAGGCGGATAACTTAATGCGTTAGCTGCGCCACCCAAAGACCAAGTCCCCGGACAGCTAGTTATCATCGTTTACGGCGTGGACTACCAGGGTATCTAATCCTGTTTGCTCCCCACGCTTTCGCACCTCAGCGTCAATACCAGTCCAGTGAGCCGCCTTCGCCACTGGTGTTCTTCCGAATATCTACGAATTTCACCTCTACACTCGGAATTCCACTCACCTCTCCTGGATTCAAGCGATGCAGTCTTAAAGGCAATTCTGGAGTTGAGCTCCAGGCTTTCACCTCTAACTTACAAAGCCGCCTACGTGCGCTTTACGCCCAGTAATTCCGAACAACGCTAGCTCCCTCCGTATTACCGCGGCTGCTGGCACGGAGTTAGCCGGAGCTTATTCTCCCGGTACTGTCATTATCATCCCGGGTAAAAGAGCTTTACAACCCTAAGGCCTTCATCACTCACGCGGCATTGCTGGATCAGGCTTTCGCCCATTGTCCAATATTCCCCACTGCTGCCTCCCGTAGGAGTCTGGGCCGTGTCTCAGTCCCAGTGTGGCTGATCATCCTCTCAGACCAGCTAAGGATCGTCGCCTTGGTGAGCCTTTACCTCACCAACTAGCTAATCCTACGCGGGCTCATCCCTGGGCGATAAATCTTTGGACTTAACGTCATCATCCGGTATTAGCAGTCGTTTCCAACTGTTATTCCGAACCCAAGGGCAGATTCCCACGCGTTACGCACCCGTGCGCCACTATGCCCGAAAGCATCGTTCGACTTGCATGTGTTAGGCATGCCGCCAGCGTTCGTTCTGAGCCATGATCAAACTCTCAAGTTTATGTCTCCAGCCACTCCCCAGTGGAATTCCAGGGAACAACCAGGCATATCAGGAGCCTGTTCCTGCACTAAACATATACTAGTGGATATGTATTAGGACATATGAGCACCCACCAAAGCTCGCGCTCCAGTGAGAACCGTGAACAGGCTTGGCTTTAACCGAGTACCTGACGCCTGAATGCCGCCAAGACCCGGAGCCGCCGCCCACATGTCCCTTCATCTTACCTACAATGTCAAAGAGCCGACAAAA
>NZ_JBWKOS010000024.1:0-3844 GCF_059416225.1 Sphingomonas sp. GW821-FHT09E03
ACCCTCATCTTTCCGCTGGTCTGCGGCATATCCCGGCTCGGTTATGCGCCGGCGAACCCAGTGCCACCCTGGTGGTGGACCACACAGCAGAACCCCTTTGCCTCGACCCTCGCCTGGTTCAATTACGCCAAGGCCGACGGCTGGCTCGGCTATGCGCACCTCTTCTGGTCGCAGGCAGCCTTGTGGTGGCGTGGATACGACATCACCCATGCCCTGGTACCTCGCCTCGCTGCCAGCGCGCTGGCCGGCGTAGCGGTCGCCTTCAGCCTGGTCGTGGCGGTAGTTCGCGCCGCCCAACCCGCCACCCGCACTGAGCGCCATCACGAGCGCGGCTCGAAGCTCGTCGAGCGCGAGGACGCCGCCCGGTTCGTTCGGGCACTCGTTGGCCGGGAAATAGAGACATCGCACGGCAAACTCGCGGCAATCGCGAGCAGCATCGGCTTACGCCTGCGCGGGCCTTCAGGCCGCCATATCAGGGCCGTGCGCAAGGACGCCAAGGTCCAACCCCGCCAGATCTCGCGGGCAACCGCGCGCGGTGATGCTGCGGTCATGAAGATCGCCGCGGCCGGCGTCGATGCGGGCCTGGTACGGATGGCAGGCATCCCAATGCCCTATTCGAGCGAAACCCTGCACACCCTCATCGCCGCCTCGCCTGGAACCGGCAAGACCGTGGCGCTGCGCGAACTGCTCACCGATCTCAGGCGCCGGGGCGACCGCGTGATCTGCGTCGACGCCGGCTATGACCTGAGCCCTGGCTTTCGCCACCCTGACGATCTGATCCTGTCACCCGTCGACCCACAATCGGTCGGTTGGTCGCTGCGCAACGAGGTTCGGAATGAGACCGAATGGGGCTCGCTGATCAAATCGATGATCTCGGCCCAGAACGGCCCGGCCGGCACCTGGCAGCGCAAGGCCCAGGATTTCATGACCTCGCTGTGCGAGGCGGTTGGAAGCGCAGCGGACAACCGTAAGCTGCTCGAGATCGCCACGGTCTGGTCGACCGACCAGTTGCTCGATCTGCTCGAAGGCACCCCTGCCGCCATCGCGCTCGGCGAAGGCGGCGAGGAATATCTCAACAGCGTGCGCAACAACATCAATGAAAGCCTGTCGGCCTGGAAACGCGGACCTGACGGCGACTTTTCGGTCCGCAGCTATATGAATGCCAGCGATGAACGCCGCTGGCTCTGGCTGCCTTACACCGATCTGGAAGCGGCAGTCTGCCAGCCCGCGATCGCAAGCTGGATCGATATCATGATCAACGCCGCAACCGAGCGGCGTGATGCAGGAGGCAAGCCCGGCGGGCACCGCACCTGGATCATCATCGACGAGCTGAACTCGATGGGGCTCATCCCCAATCTGTCGAAGCTCGGCGCGCGCCTGCGTAAATATGACATTTGCGGGGTCGGCATCATCCAGGACGATGCCCAGCTGAAATCGACCTACGGCGTCTACGACGCCGATACGATCTTCAGCACCTTCTCGAACAAGGTCTATTTCCGTTGCAGCAGCGCCGGCCTCGCCAGACGCATATCGGACGACCTCGGCATGACCGAATATCGTGAGGTGCGCTATGCCACCTCGCGGTCGCGCAGCGCCGGTAAGGTCACGCAAAATACCTCGACGTCGGAGCAATACGTCAAACGCGAGCTGTTCCTGCCCAGCGAGATCCAGAACCTCCCCACCCGGTGCGGCGTCGTCAAATTCGCCGAAGTGGACTCCGTGCTGCCGACCTATCTGTGGGTGCCGCCTCGCCCGCGCCGATGATTATTCACGCTGCCCACGCGGCCTCGGTAGGTCGCCTGGCCCCACGCTTGGCTTTTCACCCCGCGCCGGCAGATCGCTCCTTTCTCCGACCACGCGCTGCGGCTCGCCAGCCTGACCGACCCGCTCGGCCCGTGCGAGCCGCTCAAAGGCCGTCAGGGGCGTATCTGGCGGCTGGGCCGCCCTTTCCTGCTCAATGCGCCTGTATCTGTCTGACGGAGCCTCCCTGCCGGGCTGTGAAGGTCCCTCGCTCTCACGCTCGCGATTGATCCGCTCGAAGCGCTCCTGAACGCTGCCGAGCACCTGCCCGACTTTCTGGCCAATGCCCTGCACCACCTCACGCGCCACTTGAGCGGCGCGCTCGACCTGTTGGCGGACCTGCTCGCGCATTTGCTGCGCCAGCACGCGAGCCTGCTCCACCCAGTTGTCGATCGCGCTGGCCGCGTCGCGCGCCTGCATGCGCGGATCGTCGCTCCGCGGCGCCCCCGCGCCGATCCCCATCGCCTGCAGCTCGTCACGGATCTGCGCCATCTCCTGCGCAACGGCACGGCGCTCGGCCGTGATCTCACGCCCGAAATGTTCCTTCTGCGGTTCTTGTGCGATGCCCCGCTCGGCATGGCTCCGGTGATCGACGCGCCGTTCGACCTGCGCCAGTTCCAGCGCATCGTTCTGGATCTGGGCAAGCCGTTCGCGCAGCGCCAGTATCTCCTTGGGGCCCTGCTTCTGGTCGTCCAACTCACGGGTTTTCTGCCCGAACCCGTCGACGTCGACCGTCCGCGTCGTCGTCAGCACGTGCATGTGCCAGTTGCGCTGATCGCCGTCCGGGCTTGGCGTGTGCAAGGCCACGTCGACCGCGACCCGGTAGCGCTGGACGAGCTCGCGGGCGAACTGCTCGGCGACCTCACGCCGCTCTTCCTTGTTCAGCTCATGGGGTAAACCGACGATATACTCGCGCGCCGTCTGTGAATTGCTGCGGCGTTCGAAATGCTCAGCGGCATTCCACAGCACCGAGCGGTCCTGGGCCCATTCTGCCCCCTCCGGCGTGACGATAAACCCATCCTCGACGCCGCCTCGCGCCCGGAAGTCATGGATCTCTCCGGTGCGCTCGTCGGTGAACCGCTCACCGTGCCGATAGGCGGCAGCGGCTACCGCACTGTCGCCCCGGCTGCGCTGCACCGGGCTGGTGCGGACATGGGGCATGGCGGTCACGGTGGTCATGACAAACGACGACTACCGCGAGGGGTGCAGGGGGGCAGCGCAGCCCCCTTGCCGGGGTACGGGGCGCGAAGCCCTGTGCGGCCTGACGGGCCGCTGGGGTGCAGGGACCACCCTGCCGCAAACGCCCCCAAAGGGCGGCAAACTCGCAGAGTTTGCATCTTTGCGCTTTCTCTACTTCCTTCCGTCATACGCTCTGTCTACACCCGGAGCATATTTTGGCAAGGATCCACCATGGCACAGCCCCCAACCGCCGATCCCAAACTCGCCAAGCTGCTCCGTGAAGTCGAACTTGTGGAGCGCAAAATCGAACGCGCCCAAGCCCTGTCTCAACGCCTCAAACGTCTGGCTGTTGATCACTCCAGACGCGCCGATACCCGCCGTAAGATCATTCTGGGCGGCGCCCTCCTGAACGCTGCCCGCTCCGAACCCGAGCTTGCCGAATTGGTCGCCCGCTTCGTAGCCTCCATTACCCGCCCAGCGGATCTCAAACCGTTCGAGGGCTTCTCCACCGAAGAACTCATCGCAGCCGCCATGGACCAAAATGCGAGCGCTCCGCGGCGCCCGCGCCGGCTTACGCACAAGCCCGATTAGGTAGATTTGCTATGCTCCCCGTCATCGTTTTGTTCGCTGCCGCCCTGGCTCCTGCTTGCCCCGTTCCGGCAGCACCAGCCGACGCGGTCGTCATTTCAGCGACCAAGATGACCGTCGAAGCCGCAGGAGGCGCGTATGTAGTTCGTACCGGTTGGCCGGCGCCCGGGGAGGCTCAGGTGGGTTCGATCCGCTACCAATGGGGCTTCACGTTGCGGTCCGACGATCCCCGTTTCACCGACTTTGATCTGTCCCCCGGTCCGATCCATTCCCGATC
>NZ_JBWKOS010000025.1:0-3044 GCF_059416225.1 Sphingomonas sp. GW821-FHT09E03
GGGTGGAGCAGCCCGGTAGCTCGTCAGGCTCATAACCTGAAGGTCACAGGTTCAAATCCTGTCCCCGCAACCATCTTTATCATACAATCAGGCGTCCCTCGCGGGGCGCTTTTTTCGTTGGCAAGATCAATCATCTGCGCAAACCGGCCACGTACCTCCAGCGCGACACCGCGCTTGTCCGGGGCAGGAGAGGCGACGATGTGCTCGATGAGCGCCCGCAACGCCTGACGTGCCTGCTCCTGCTCGATCGCAGCGCCGCGTAGCGCGGCGCCGAGCTGGACCACGCTGCGCCGGTAGCTCTCCGCCAGATTGGGCATCAGCGCCAGCGTCGGCTCGGCGTCGAGGTCGGCCAGGTCGCGTCGGCAGCGCTCGCGGGCGGCGATCTGCTCTTCGAGCACGCCGCGGATCTCGGCAAAGTCTTTAGCGCCGTCGGCAATAGCCAGCGTCAGCCGGCTGATCCGGCGTGTCGCCTCGGCTTCACGCTTCTCCAGCCCGCGGCGGACTTTGTGCCGGTCCTTCTGCTGAGCGCTAAAGGCCTGGCGATATTCTTCAACATAGGCTGCGACCGCATCTGGTTCGAGCATGCGCTCGCGCAATGCGCTGAGGATACGTGTCTCAAGCTGCGTATCGACGATGCTTCTGGTGTTGCTGCAGGTGCCGGTTTCACGGGCGGTGCTGCATCCCCAGCGGTCACGGCCGATAATGGTGAAATTGCCGCCACAGCTGCCGCATCTCACCAGACCGCTCAGTAGCCGCTTTGGCCGTCGTTGCCGGGCAGGCGACAGCGCTTGCCCCTGCTCGAGCCGCTGCTGTGCTGCGGTCCAGCTGTGCTCGTCGACGACCCGCAACGCGGGCACTTGCTGGGTCACCCACTGGTCGCGCGGATTGGGCCGGGCAACCCGCTTGCGGCTGGCGGGATCGCGCACGAAGCTTTGTCGGTTGTAGCTGATGATGCCGGCATACAGCTCATTGTGGAGAATGCCGTTGCCGCGCTCGCGGTTGCCGTTGATGGTGTTGGCGCGCCACAGCTTGCCTGATGGGGAGGGGACACCTTCGGTGTTCAGCGTCTCGGCGATGGCGCGTGGGCTGCGGCCTGCCACATATTCCGCAAAGATGCGCCGGACGACGCTTGCCTCGGCCTCGTCGATGTCGCGCAGGCCCCGCTCGGGTTCGCCGTCGGTGCCAAGCGCCACCACCCGCTTGTAGCCGTAGCTGAGCCCGCCGGGGATACGGCCTTGCGCGACTCGGCCGATCTGACCGCGTCGGGTCTTCTCACCCAGCTCCTTCAGGAACAGCGCGCCCATCGTACCCTTGAGGCCGATGTGAAGTTCCGAGATCTCGCCTTCCGACAGCGTGACGATGCGGATGCCTGCAAAGCGCAGCCGCTTGTAGAGGCCGGCGATGTCTTCTTGGTCACGGCTCAACCGGTCGAGCGATTCTGCCACCAGGATGTCGAACTCGCCCGTCCGGCTCATCAGCGCGTCCAGCCCCGGCCGGTTGCGCGTCGTGCCCGAGATGGCAAGGTCGGCAAAGACGTCGATTAGCTCCCAGCCTTCCTGGCTGACCCGGCTACGGCACAGCCGCGCCTGGTCCTCCGCCGACGTCTCCGACTGCCGGTCGCTGCTATAGCGGGCGTATATTGCTGCTCGTGTTGTCATTGGCGGCGCTGCGCTCCCGAAGGTCCCTGACGGCGTTTGCTCGTGCAAATGCCCTCACAAATAGCATGAAGTCGAGATAGGTATCGTTGGCGGCTTGCTGATCCAGCCGCGCTGAGCGCAGGTTTGGCGGCACAGTGCTGCCTGGCGCGCTGCGTATTTGGGCGGGCGGAACGTCTCGGCCGCCACCATTGTCGGTGTCGTTCATCTGTGTCTCGTCGGCTTTGGGCGCTGTGCGGCGCCGGGTGGACCATGCTGCCTCAGCCCCGAGATCTGGCTTTAAGAAGCCGACCCGTGGTGGAGGACGTGGCCAGGATTGCGCTGGTCACCGTCCGCAGGTCCACAAGCTGATCTTGTAGAAAGGCTCTCTACAAGATTACGTCTCGCTCAAGCTGCTCGATTGCGCTTGCATCTTACGGCTGACCTCGCGGTCTTGGTGCGACTCGGCACTTTGTTGAAGCCTCCCCCCATAAACCACCGCCAGCTGCATCAATCTGCATGCGGCGGTGCGCGGCACCTCTCGCCGTAAAGCCTAGCTTTTCCGCCAAGCGCATCAGATCTGCCGCTTGCATCAAAAGCCACCCAAAAAGCCCGCGGGCGAGGCGGGGGGCTCAGCGCGCTATTTGGGGTCACAGCGCCGTGGCGCCTGCGCCGACAGGTGTCTAATCTGTGCTGCGGCGCGTGTGCATGGCTGCCTCGCCAGATCTACCTGCGAAAGCTGCATCTCCGCCCGCTAGGAGTTAGTTCCCTGCCAGAACCTGACGGATCTGGTGGAAAGCGGCTCGTCCGCTTTAGAGCAGCCGCCTGGGTTTGTGCCCTTTCGTTCATGTGGCAAAGTAGGGGGCTCGGACGCCTGCCGGTGGGGGTGAGCCGCCCGGCCGCTTTCGGGTGGTGATCGGCGTAAACAGCCGTTTGGTCAGGTGAGGAGGGGGCGATCGCCTTTTCTGTCTAATAGCGGAAGGTCCGCATTGACGCGCCTCCGAACTCAAGCCGACGGTCATCCAGCTGGTCGTTCTGGAGGACAGCGGCTGCCAGTTGTGAAAAGCCGACATCCGCTCTCAAGCGGCCGCGCAGTATCCAACGACGACCTCCGCCTGCTGGCGGTAACCGGTGACGGGCAAAGGTGCCTGCGACGAGATGGCACTGGGGGCGCTGAGGCCGCGCAACTCAAGCGTCCGCTGGCAGCTAGCTTAAAAGCTCGGCTAACGCGCGCTCACCAAGTGCTTCCGGTAACCTTCTTGTCGGCTCCGCGACGAACGGCCGTCGCGATGTCCTGCTCGGTGGCAACATGCTCCTCAATGATACATCTAAAGCTAAGACCGCTTATTCCGAAGGCGGAGATCACGTCTACTTGAGCGACATTCAAGCCATCCGAGCAAAGAAATTTAG
>NZ_JBWKOS010000026.1:0-1375 GCF_059416225.1 Sphingomonas sp. GW821-FHT09E03
TGGGTCAGGTGCAATTCGCCCGGAGTACAAGCCGAACTGTTGGTAGTGGGCACTGGCTGCATTGCTGGATCATGAGCGCCGAGCTACCTCTGGGCGCCACAAGCAATTCATGTGAGATAACCTTGGCCAGTGATCACGACGATCGACAACCTCCGCGTTGGGTGGTTGCAGAGATGGCATCGCGCAGACTCACCAACTCCCATTTCGGATCGCTGCTAACCCTGAATGCAACTTGGGATCTGCTCATGTTCCTGTTTAGCAGGCGCCAGGCAGTGACTGTCTCCGATGCGTGCGCTGCGACCAGCGCGCCGCGGACCACGGCTATGCGCCACTTGGAGGAACTAGTGCAGAAAGGGCTGGTGGATCGACAAGGTGCGTTGACCGATCGCCGGATCCAGCTTCTTACTCTCTCGCCGACGGGGCGTGAACTCATGGAAGCATATTCGGTGAAGCGCACCCGGCTGGAGCAAAGCAGCCGACTTTGAAGCTGCAGGCTACTAGGGACCAGGCCTGCCAACACAACCAAATTGAGCGAAGTATCTGAATAGGTCGCGGGAATACACCCAGTCACAGGATTGTTACGTTTCGGACTTATTAAGCATTATGCCGTAACGGCATCGTGGCAGAGGCAAGAGGTGGGCCACGGTGCAGCGACGTTCTGGTATCCTGGCACGCATCAGACGTGATCGGCGCGGCAACACGCTGATGCTTTTCGCCATTGCGCTGCTGCCTCTGATGGGGATGGTGGGAAGCGCCGTCGATGCCAGCCGTGCTTATCTAGTGAAGTCGAGGCTGCAGCATGCCTGCGACGCCGCGGTGTTGGGCGGCAGGCGCAGCATGACAGGGCAGATCTTCGACGCCGCGGCCCGGGCCGCTGCCGATCAGTACTTCAACCTCAACTTTACGCCGGGCCGCTACGGCACCACCGGTCTCAGCATGCGCTACAACGTCGGCACCGACATGGTCGTCCATGGCGCGGCAGATGTCACGGTGCCGACCGTGATCATGGGGATCTTCGGCAAGCGCACAATCCCGCTGTCGGCCGTGTGTGAAGCGCAGCTGCAATTGCCTAACAGCGACATCATGTTCGTGCTCGATACCACGTTGTCGATGGCCGAGACAAATCCTGGCGACACGGTTTCGAAGATCCAGGCGCTGCGCCAGTCGGTGACGTCCTTCTACAACACCCTGAACAACGCGCAGGCAAGTGGCGCTCAGGTCCGCTATGGTTTCGTACCCTACTCGTCCACGGTGAACGTTGGTCTGCTGCTCAAGCCCGAGTGGATGGTGGACACATGGACTTATCAATCCCGAGAGCAGGCAGGTACGGCTGATACGAGCGCCGGCACGCAAGGCGCGACGATCACTACCAACG
>NZ_JBWKOS010000026.1:1472-3018 GCF_059416225.1 Sphingomonas sp. GW821-FHT09E03
AATGGCCGGCGGCAGCTTCACGACCATGCTCGGCAACAACTTCACCAGCAGGACCGTGAATTGGGGCAACAGCAGCCAAGGCGCTTGCATCGAGGAGCGCAAGACGCTGCGGCCCGGCGAAATTGGGTCAGCCTACGACCTCGATGTCGATCTCGTTCCCGATCCCACCCGCCCCGAGACGCAGTGGCGACCGTTCTTGCCGGAGCTCGTCTGGGCACGTTCGGTCACCAACTACTATCCTGGCGGGACCAATCCAATTACCGGTTGGCAGATTAACGAGGTCACGCACTCGTCCAGCAACTACATTGCCCTCGCGTCCAATAAATCGGATTTTGCTGCCTGCCCTTCCGTGGCGCGCAAGCTCGCCACGATCCGCACCACGACGGAACAAAACAATCTCACAACCTACCTCAACGGGTTAGTCCCGCGTGGACGGACCTATCACGATATTGGCATGCTGTGGGGCCTGCGCCTGATGTCGGCACAAGGCCTGTTCGCAAGCGAAAACGCGGCGGCGGCCAATGGCGCATCGATCACTCGCAACCTGATCTTCATGACCGATGGCGATACCGAGACGAACATCGCCGATTATGATGCTTACGGGCTGGCAGCGCTCGATCGACGCCGGACGGACGCGGGAGCGCTGCCGACCAACTCGGCACAAGATAATATTGTCGAAGATCGGTTGCGGCGCTTGTGCACCTTGGCGAAGGACCAGAAGAACATCACCGTCTGGGTGATCGCCTTCGGCACCAGCCTTACCTCGCTACTCACCGACTGCGCATCGCCCAACCGGGCCTATCAGGCTAACAACACGGCGGAACTCAACCAGACCTTTGCCGACATCGCAGCCAAGATCTCGCAGCTGCGGGTCACCCACTGATGCGCACGCCGTTGAAGGATCGACGCGGCGCGAGCTTGATGGAGTTCGCGATCCTCGCGCCCGTCTTCCTCCTGCTGCTGTTCGGCGGGTTGGACGCCTCATACAATTATTACATCAAATCTGTTCTGGACGGCGAGGTGCAGAAGGCCGCGCGCGATTTCAGCCTGGAGGACGCCAACAATCCGATCAGAAACGCCGCGATACAGCAGCGGCTCCGAGACGCGGTTCAGACGGTGATGCGCGGTGCGCAGGTCGACATCGCCCTGCGTCATTACCACGACTATCGCGACGCGGCCTATCGCATGGAAGAGTTCGACGACAAAAACCACAACGGCACCTGTGACAACCAGGAGCCGTACGTCGACGCGAACAACAACAACCACTTCGACGCCGACAGTGGCGTGGAAGGCGTCGGAAGTTCACGTGACGTGCTGGTTCTGATCGCGACGGCCTCTTACCCGCGGCTGATCATCAGTAGCTTTGTCTTTGGTCCGGGCCGAACCGTGCTCACATCGACGACCATGTTGCGCAACCAGCCGGCGAGTGACCAGACTGCTGCACCTGTAAGGAACTGCGCATGATGATGCCGCGCCGGATGTTCGCTCGCCTGCGATCCGACGAGCGGGGCCTGGCGCTGCTCGAGTTCGCGCTGGCGCTGCCCGT
>NZ_JBWKOS010000027.1:0-2280 GCF_059416225.1 Sphingomonas sp. GW821-FHT09E03
TGGATGTGCATGGAGCGCAGCGGGTCAGAGCAAGATGACGAATGCCACTACGTCAGCACTATGCTTTTCCTGAGAATCGATCTCGAATTGCTACGCCGCGCCGGATAGCTGGCATGCCGCAAAGAGGATTGTGGCGTGGATTGGCATCGTTCGTGGAAAGCTGATGTAGGGTTGCGGGTCTTGGGCCTGGCATGGTGGGCGCTCGCCTATGCCGCGATCGGGCGGCTGTTCGCCACGCCGCCGCCTGCCATGGCCACACCCGGCCTGACCCTCTTCTCGCTCGCTGCGATCGGCTTCCTGAGCGTCAGCGCCGGCGCCGCGCTGACGATCTGGGGGAAGCACCTGTTCGACGAGGTGGCGGTCAGCGCGCGCTGGCGGCGCAGCAATGCGCCATCATCGCGCCGGCCCCGTGCCGATGTTACCGTCCTGACAGCGACGGTGCAGTGATGCGGTTCGACCGCCAACTGCTTCATCGCCGGTTCGCCAAGCGGACGAACGACGGCACCGACTCTCCGCTGCGGCCGCCCCAACGCGCCCGGCTGGAAGGGCGGCTGAGCCTCGTAAAGAGCCGGACCGGCAGCAAGGACATCGACGATGACTGACAGGCACTACCGCTTCGCCGGAGTGCTGGGTCTGGCGGCGGCGATCGGCTCCACGGCGATCCACCGAGCCATCTACGAACAGGCCAAGCATGGCCCGGCGCAGGTGGGCGAGTTCGCCGCGGGGCTGATGACCTTCGTGCTCGCCTGCGCCGGTATCCTGCTGCTGATCCACGGTGCGCGGCTTGTCGAGCGACCTGAGCTTGCCCCCGATGCCAAACGCGATGACATGCTGGCGCCGCCGCCCGCGCTGATCGACCCATCGCCGCTCGACAGCCGCTACGACGTCGGATCGTTCCTCGCGGCTCGGGCGATTGCGTCGGCCGCGGCCCTGGCGGCGACGCCGATCGCAGGGTCATCCGGCCAGCCCGGCCTTCAGAGCCGTGACGCGGAGCGGCACACCGTCAGGCCGCCCGGCATTGAGGACTGATGGTGCCGCTGGTCGCCGCCTATCTCTATCGCCACGGCCGCCGGGTACGCGAGATCGCTATTGACGAGCGGGTCGACTGCCCAACCGATCGCTCCGAATTTGTCTGGATCGGGCTTGCCGATCCCTGCGCCGCCGACGTCGAGCTGCTGCACCGGCTCTACGGCCTCCATCCGCTCGCCGTCGAGGATGCGCTGAAGGACGGGCAATTGCCCAAGGTCGACGTCTATGGCGACCAGCTGTTCGTGATCGGCCGTACCGCGCACATGGATAATGGCGGGCTGGTGTACGGGCAGACAGCAATTTTTCTCGGCCACAGCCACATCATCACCGTCCGGCAGGGATCAACCCGGTCGCACCAACCGCTGCGCGAACAGCTCGAGGCCTCGCCCGACCTGCTCGGCCAGGGCGCCGACTATGTGCTTCACGCGGTGCTCGACTTCATCGTCGACGGCTATGTGCCCGTTGTTGCGGACATCGAAGACGAGGTGACCGCCATGGAGCAGCGCACGCTCGATGCGTTTCTCGGCCGGGCGGAGATCGCGCGGATCTTCACGCTGCGCCGCGAGCTGATGCGGTTCGGCCGCATCCTGGTGCCGATGGAGGAGGTTGCCCGCAAGCTCGCCCGCCATGACCTGCCGGGCGTGGATGCCGAGGCGCGGCACTATTTCAGCGACGTGCTCGATCACGTTCGCCGCGTCGAGGCGATGACGAGCGGCCTGCGCGAGGTGCTGACGTCGGTGTTCGAGTTCAGCAATCTCATGGAGCAGCAGCGTACCGGCGTCATCACCCGCCAGCTGGCGGCCTGGGCTGCCATCCTTGCGGTGCCGACTGCCGTCGCCGGCATCTATGGCATGAATTTCGACGTCATGCCCGAGCTGCATGCGCGCTACGGTTATCCCGCCGTGTTGGCGGGCATCAGCCTTGTCTGCCTCGTGCTCTACGCCAGGTTCCGCAAGGTCGGCTGGCTGTAGCGCCAAGCATTGCTCGGGCACCGGCAAATGCGACGAGCCGAGGGCGCTATATGCCGCCACTATGCGGAATGCCTGGATCGATCTCGCAACACTATGCGCCGTGCCGTAAATCGGCGTCCGCGAGCTTCTACCGCTCGCATTCACTTGAAGGATCGATTGACATGTTGTCGGCATCCGTATCGGAGCCTGACCAAGCCGGGCCGATCATCTACGTCGGACAGGATTGCGCCGGACACTGGCTGGTCCAGGACAGCAACAAGTGCCTCGAAGGCCGGTTCGT
>NZ_JBWKOS010000028.1:0-1826 GCF_059416225.1 Sphingomonas sp. GW821-FHT09E03
CAGCTCCGCCAACTGGCCGACGAGCTGCGTGCCGAGACGATCTCGGCGGTAGGCAGCACCGGCGGGCATCTCGGTTCGGGGCTGGGCGTGGTCGAGCTGACCACGGCGCTGCATTATGTGTTCGACACCCCGCGCGACCGGCTGGTGTGGGACGTCGGCCACCAATGCTATCCGCACAAGATCCTCACCGGTCGCCGTGACCGGATCCGCACGCTGCGCCAGGGCGGGGGCCTCAGCGGCTTCACCAAGCGCTCGGAGAGCGAATACGACCCGTTCGGCGCGGCGCATTCGTCGACCTCGATCTCGGCGGCGCTGGGCTTTGCGGTCGCCAACCAGATCGCCGGCACGCCCGGCAAGGGCATCGCCGTGATCGGCGACGGCTCGATGTCGGCGGGCATGGCATACGAGGCGATGAACAATGCTGCGGCGGCCGGCAACCGGCTGGTGGTGATCCTCAACGACAATGACATGTCGATCGCGCCGCCGGTCGGCGGGCTCAGCGCCTATCTCAGCCGGATCGTGTCCTCGCGCGAGTTTCTCGGCTTCCGCGACCTTGCCAAGCGGCTCGCCAAGCGGCTGCCGCGGCCGCTCGCGGCGGGGATGCGCAAGACCGACGAGTTCGCGCGCGGGCTGGCGATGGGCGGTACCTTGTTCGAGGAATTGGGCTTCTACTATGTCGGCCCGATCGACGGCCACAATCTCGACCAATTGGTGCCGGTGCTCGAGAATGTCCGCGATGCCGAGGAGGGCCCGATCCTGGTCCATGTCGTGACCAAGAAGGGCAAGGGCTATGCCCCCGCCGAGGCCTCGGCCGACAAATATCATGGCGTCCAGAAGTTCGACGTCATCACCGGCACCCAGGCGAAGGCGCCGCCGGGGCCGCCGCAATATCAGAACGTGTTCGGGCAAGCGCTGGTCGAGGCCGCCGCCACCGACCCGACGATCTGCGCGATCACCGCGGCGATGCCGTCGGGCACCGGGCTCGACGCCTTCGCCGCCGCTTACCCCGACCGCTTCTTCGACGTCGGCATCGCCGAGCAGCATGCCGTCACCTTCGCCGCCGGCCTCGCGGCGCAGGGCATGCGGCCGTTCTGCGCGATCTATTCGACCTTCCTGCAGCGCGCCTATGACCAGGTGGTGCACGACGTCTGCATCCAGAACCTGCCCGTCCGCTTCGCGATCGACCGCGCTGGCCTCGTCGGCGCCGACGGCGCCACCCATGCCGGCAGCTTCGACGTCACCTATCTCGCCACCCTGCCCAACATGGTGGTGATGGCCGCGGCCGACGAGGCCGAGCTGGTCCACATGACCCACACCGCCGCGCTGCACGATTCGGGGCCGATCGCGGTGCGCTATCCGCGTGGGCAGGGCACCGGCGTGGCGCTGCCCGCGACGCCGGAGCGGCTCGAGATCGGCAAGGGCCGGATCGTGCGTGAAGGCAAGAAAGTCGCGATCCTCAGCCTCGGCACCCGGCTCGCCGAGGCGCTGAAGGCCGCCGACACGCTCGATGCCAAGGGGCTCTCCACCACTGTCGCCGACCTGCGCTTCGCCAAGCCGTTGGACGAGGCGCTGATCCGGCGGCTGCTCACCACCCATGAGGTCGCGGTGACGATCGAGGAGAATGCGGTCGGCGGGTTCGGCGCGCATGTGCTCACCCTCGCGAGCGACGACGGGCTGATCGACGGCGGGCTCAAGCTCAGGACCCTGCGCCTGCCCGACACCTTCCAGGATCAGGACAAGCCCGAGCTGCAATATGCCGAGGCCCGCCTCGATGCCGCCGCCATCGTCGATACCGTGCTCACCGCGCTGCGCCATAACAGCACGGC
>NZ_JBWKOS010000029.1:0-1424 GCF_059416225.1 Sphingomonas sp. GW821-FHT09E03
GCTAAGACCGCTTATTCCGAAGGCGGAGATCACGTCTACTTGAGCGACATTCAAGCCATCCGAGCAAAGAAATTTAGAGCCACTGCCGCTGATCGCGTGCGGGTGTTTGGCGTGGTAGGCATAGTTACCTGTGGTGGCCACCACCAGGTTGGCAGGATCGACGATAGAAGCAACGGCGCCTGATTTTGTCTTGGTGATTACATTCATGATCGCGTTTGTCTGGCCTTCGAAGTCGAACTCGAGATAGCAGACGCCAACCGTTAACCCCTCGTAGCGAACGGGAGCGACGTAGACCAGCACCTTGCGGCCGTTCGACCAAGGGTTCTTCCACACCTCGTCGGTCATCCATGCGACCTGCGGCGGGGCAAGCAGCGCCTGCTGGAACTGTGGGTACTGCTTGAAGTTTACTTTCCTGACAGCGGCATTGTCATGCGCGCACACCGCAACATTGCCGTTGGCATCGACCACGAACGCGTTGAGGAAATACGGAGAGCAGGCGAGCAGCGCCCTCAGCCGGCTTAAAGCCTTGTCCTCGTTGCGAGCAGACGCATGATTGAGCAGCAGTGCCTCGGCGACCGAGTAGTCCGTGGCGAGCATTCTGACGTCAATCGAGCGATCATAGAGTGTCCGTGCCAGCGTATCGGCGATCGACTGCGCTAGGTCGGTGAGCCGCCCGCTCTCCATATCCTTTGCCAACTCATCGGCAATCATGGCGCCATGATGGAGGTTGTTTAGAACCTCGTCTTTGAAGGCGGCTGCCGAAGCCCGTGCGAGCCCCGCGAGGCTCTTCACCTCCTGAGCCACGACCGTAAACCCGCGCCCGGCATCACCGGCGCGCGCTGCTTCAATGGTAGCATTGAGCGCCAACAGATTGGTCCGCCCGGCAATCGACTCTGCCTGCTGAGCATGGGCGGTAACATCATCGCTAAGGGCGGCAAGCAGGGAGTGGATTCGGCGCGGCATACACGAGCTTTAGTGATGTTGTCAGACTTGGCCGTTTGACGGCTCTGGATGGTAGAGGACGGTCGCCGCCTTGGCGACAAAGGACCAATAAGAGCTACGTCGTCCGGCGGATCGCAGCAAAGCTCTCGAACGTGGCCTGCACTGCAGGGGAGCAGTTTTTGACGAGGCGCGATACACGATCCATGAAGTGTCGCTCGTTCTCGCCGGGCAAGCGATGTGCCATCGCCCATTCACCGAACTCCCTCTCTTCTACCGTGCGGCGTGAGAGGGTCACGACTGCTTGATGGCGCGTATCTTCCTTGATCCGACTAAATGTGCTGGTCACCGTCTCTTCTGGGCCCTCAAGGGCCTGGAGGAAACGCTTGCCGTCTGTGTATAGAGCGCCAGTCACGCCATCGCGGCTGTTGTTGACCCTCGAAGATTGAAGGATCCGGGCGACAGTGCTGGGGTCTGCACCAGCC
>NZ_JBWKOS010000030.1:0-873 GCF_059416225.1 Sphingomonas sp. GW821-FHT09E03
TGCGATTAACCGAAGCATGACGTTCATCTGCTCCTTAAGTGATGCGGCTGAGGCGGACCGGCTGTCCGCTCTTTGGAGCATGGCTATCCTCGATACACCCGACCAACGGGATTTCGACGAGATCACGCGTCTGGCAGCATTGGCGCTGGGCAGCGAAAGCGCGGCAGTGAGCCTCGTCGATGATCGACGTGCATGGTTCAAGTCGCGTGTCTGCATACCTGCGACCGAAGTACCTCGCGAGCACGCCTTTTGCACCCTGGCGCTTGAGGAGGCCGCGCCTGTCGTCATCCTCGACACGCATGCGGATCAGCGTTGTGCCGGCAATCCACTCACCCTCGGTTCCGAAGGCTATCGCTTCTATGCCGGTGCACCGATCGTCACTGGCGATGGTCAGTGCCTTGGGACATTGTGCGTGCTTGATCGGCAGCCTCGAGAGATCGTTGCGCCCGAGCAGTTGAAGGCACTAACCGATCTTGCCACCATCGTCTTCGGGCTGATTGAGGCGCGTCGCTACCGTCAGATCGGCGAGATTGCGACACAGGTCGTGGATGTCACCTCCGATGCGATCCTCTGCGTCGATGGCAAGGGAGTGGTGACGTTTTGGAACCGAGCTGCCGAAGCGATGTTCGGCTATTCCTCTGCAGACGCGGTGGGCCGTTCACTCGATATCATCATACCCTCGGTGCATGCCGGCGCGCATCATCGCGGCTTTGCTCGCGCCGCAGCAGGCGGTCCCACCACCTTGGTTGGTAAAACGGTAGAGCTGACCGCCAAGCGCTCTGACGGTAGCGAGTTCCCGATCGAACTGTCGCTGGCGCGGTGGGGCTCGATAGAGAGCGGTCACAACTTCGCTGGCATCATCCGTGATGCTTC
>NZ_JBWKOS010000031.1:0-850 GCF_059416225.1 Sphingomonas sp. GW821-FHT09E03
CAGTCACGCCATCGCGGCTGTTGTTGACCCTCGAAGATTGAAGGATCCGGGCGACAGTGCTGGGGTCTGCACCAGCCCCGGCGCGCGCGCTGCTGACATACACGATCTGAAGCATGGAGCCTCTCCTTTTATGGCAGTATCGGACCAAAGCGTTGCAGAACCGTTGCGACTGCCAGCTAAACATAAATTGGGCTTGTCGGTCGCCAGCTCATATCTGGTCAAATGGCCAATCCGGCGACGCGATAGGAACGGCGCATGGCAAATGTAAATACGATCGTTGGCCGGCACACTGCGACATCATGCTCGCAGATGCGACAATCTGCGGGGTCACCCTGGCTTCAGGGATCGCGCGCAGAGATCGTGACACGCTTTGCAAACGGATTTGCTGGTAGTCTCTTGATAGCCTCTCGCTCGAATTCTGCTGCGTTGCATCTCTTTTTGTAGCTCAACGTATCTTGGTTCTTTGGCCTCGGCGCGCCAATGGAGGTGTCTTGACCGAGCCAACGCCGCACCCGGACTATGAACATTTGACCTTAGAGGAGCTTGAACGAGCCGCCGAGACGACTGACATGGATCTCAAGATCCAGCATCTCAACAGAGCGGCCCGGTATGCGGCTCGGGGCGAACAGACGGCCCGCGGCGATCCTCCAGACTAAAGGCTCTAGGAATGGGACGTCACGAAGGTCGCTACGTTTCCCAAAGCCGTGCCTCGCTCGTCGGACCAAGCGGCGCCTGGCAAAACACGACAAGTTAAGCGATTGCCAATAACCTCATGCGATTAACCGAAGCATGACGTTCATCTGCTCCTTAAGTGATGCGGCTGAGGCGGACCGGCTGTCCGCTCTTTGGA
>NZ_JBWKOS010000032.1:0-766 GCF_059416225.1 Sphingomonas sp. GW821-FHT09E03
TAGGGTCAGGACTCGTTGATCACAGCCAGAAGATGACGGTGGCAGCGAGGGTGACGGCAGCGAAGAAGGCCGTTGGGCAGCGATCGTAGCGGGTGGCAACGCGCCGCCAGTCTTTGAGACGGCCAAACATGATCTCGATGCGGCTGCGGCGCCGGTAGCGGCGCTTGTCGTATCTGACCGGCTCGTTGCGCGATCGCCGGCCCGGGATGCAGGGCTGGATGCCCTTGGCATGGAGGGCGTCCCTGAACCAATCGGCGTCGTAGCCCCGATCGCCGAGCAGCCACTGAGCTTTCGGCAGGTCGTCCAGTAGCGCTGCCGCGCCGGTGTAGTCGCTGACCTGTCCGGCCGTCATGAAGAAACTCAAGGGGCGGCCGTTCGCATCGGCGACGGCATGGAGCTTGGTGTTCATGCCGCCTTTGGTGCGCCCGATCAGGCGGCCGAGATCCCCTTTTTAAGCCGCAGGCTCGATGCCGTGCGGTGCGCCTTGAGGTAGGTCGCGTCGATCATGACCGTCTTCGGCTCAGCGCCGACCGCAGCCAGACCCTCCATCATCCGCGTGAACACGCCCGCCTCGCCCCAACGCTTCCAGCGGTTGTAGAGCGTCTTGTGGGGCCCGTAGGCGCTGGGTGCATCGCGCCAGCGCAGGCCGTTGCGGTTGACGAACACGATGCCGCTCAGCACCCGCCGGTCATCAACCCGCGGCTTGCCGTGGCTCTTGGGAAAGAACGGCCGTAGCCGCTCGATCTGCTCGTCCGTCAGCCAAAAC
>NZ_JBWKOS010000033.1:0-536 GCF_059416225.1 Sphingomonas sp. GW821-FHT09E03
TGGCTGCTGTTGCCCCAATTCACGGTCCTGCTGGTGAAGTTGTTGCCGAGCATGGTCGTGAAGCTGCCGCCGGCCATTGTCCCGGCAGCGGTGCCCCCCTTCAGCGCCGCCAGCGAATAGGCGATCGGCTTGTAGTTCCAGTAGTAGGTCGTGTTCGTGCCATTTGAGTTGCCGGCATTGGGGTTCGCCGAAACCGTTTGCGAGTAGGTCTGAGTGTAGTTGGAATATACAGTCTTCGTGATCGTGCAGACGCCCGTGCTGGTGTTGCGCGATGCCGTATATTGCGTACCGTTCTGAACTGTGGTGACGGTGCGCGACCGTGGTACAGAGGTCGACGACGGATCCCATGCCGTGTAGCTCGTCGTTGAACTGTAGCCCTCGTTCGCCGGTGCTACGCAATTTTCAGATGAGCCTGGTTGAGTCGAGCTAGTCTTGCTGCCCGTGTAGGTGGATGAGCCATTGGTAGTGATCGTCGCGCCTTGCGTGCCGGCGCTCGTATCAGCCGTACCTGCCTGCTCTCGGGATTGATAAGTCCA